>CAUDXH010000006.1 GCA_958453305.1 uncultured Bacteroides sp.
TTTTTTTCAGATTTTTTCTCTCTTTCATACAAATAGGCTGATTATCAGATATGTTAGACAGCATGTTTTTTTATGAACGAGGAAACAGAAACGGTTTTTACACCTTTATTATATATAGAGACACTCAGCGAAGAGAATTCATTACCCCGACAAGAAGGGATACGGCATACTAATTTAGAAAAAAAGGAAATCGGATGCGGACAAACATGCAGCTACACGGACTAAAAGGCAACATAATACTGAAAAAAAACGATTTCCCAGAAAACAGACTGAGTGAAATTCCGAGTTGAACAGAAAATAAAGCAAAGAAAAAAATAAGGAAACAGCATGATATAAGATAATCCATACCACCGGAAAAGCAGCAGACAAAAAACGGGAAACCCTCAGACTGGAATATTTTCACCTTCGGGACACTTGAAAAAAGACAAAAAAAAGGATTCAAAGCACGTTTCTGAATGACAAAATATTTTAACCCAAGCATCAAATCAATAGCCAGCCTCCTCCTCTAAAAGAGGAAAAAACATTTCGATATTCAAGATTTTACTCCTGAACAAAACACCTAAACGCAACAAACAGAACACCTCGGCATTTGAGTTGAAACACCGAAGCGTATCAAAATAAATGCCGAAGCGAATTTATTGTAAAAAAAACTGCCCACGCAAGAAATACCCCTGAAGCATAAAAAGCAGACAAGCACCTGCTCCCTTACTCAAGAACATCCCATCTTATTCTTCCACCTCCTGCAGTTCACCCGTAGTAGAATGAATGATAAAGCCCCTTACCACAATGTCATGCGGAATCAAAGGGTGATGTTTAACGATATGCACACTTCTACGCACAGCCTCCCTTCCATCATCAAATCCGCTCAGCCAGGTACTCAGGTTGATATCACAATACTCCATCATTTCAATATGATCTTGTGAAACTCCACGTTCACGCATGTGCCGCAACATCGTATCACTATCCATATGCTGCGCTCCACAATCAGAGTGTCCGATAATCATAACCTCTTTCACTCCCAGTTCATAAATGGCAACCAGCAAGCTTCGCATGGCACTGCCAAAAGGATGAGTAATCGTTCCTCCGGCATTCTTGATCATCTTCACATCCCCATTTTTTATACCCAGCGCAGCAGGCAGCAATTCGGTAAGACGTGTATCCATACAGGTAACAATGGCAATCTTTTTATCCGGATATTTATTGGTAATATACCTTTCATACCCTTTCTCTGCCACAAACGAAGCATTATATGCAAGCAATTCGTCTATCATAATTCTTTATTTAACAGTTGACAAAAGCAAAAGTACATATTTTTAAATTCCCGATATTCAGTTTTCAATTTAAAAATACGTATTTTTGTAGAAAATTCAAACCAACAAATAATTATGGCAAAAGAATTAGAATTAAAGTACGGCTGTAACCCCAACCAGAAGCCAGCCCGTATTTTTATGAAAGAAGGAGAACTGCCCATTGAGGTTTTAAACGGACGTCCCGGATATATCAATTTCCTCGACGCTTTAAACGGATGGCAGTTAGTAAAAGAACTGAAAGAAGCTACAGGAATGCCTGCAGCCACCTCATTCAAACATGTTAGTCCCGCAGGTGCCGCTATCGGACTGGAGCTGGATGAAACCATGAAAAAGATTTATTTCGTGGATGGCTTACCCCTGTCACCGCTGGCCAATGCCTATGTACGCGCACGCGGAGCAGACCGTATGTCTTCATACGGCGACTTTATTGCCCTAAGTGATGTATGCGATGAAGCCACTGCCCGTTTCATTAACCGAGAAGTATCAGATGGTGTTATTGCACCGGGATACACTGACGAGGCTTTGGAAATTCTGAAAAACAAACGCAAGGGTACTTATAATGTCATCAAAATAGACCCGAACTATACACCCGCACCCATTGAAACAAAAGAAGTATTCGGAGTTACTTTTGAGCAAGGACGCAATGAAATCAAACTGAACGGAGAAGAGCTGTTTGCAAACATCCCGACCCAAAACAAGCATTTCCCGGAAAGTGCCAAGCATGACTTGATGATTGCACTCATCACACTGAAATATACACAGTCAAACTCGGTATGTTATGTAAAAGACGGTCAAGCCATCGGTATCGGAGCCGGACAGCAGAGCCGTATCCACTGTACACGCCTTGCCGGAAACAAAGCCGACATCTGGTACTTGCGCCAGCATCCGAAGGTGTTAAATCTACCTTGGATTGAAAAAATACGCCGTGCCGACCGCGACAACACCATCGATATTTATATCAGCGAAGACCATGATGACGTATTGGCCGACGGAGTTTGGCAGCAGTTCTTTACCGAGAAACCAGAAGTGTTGACCAGAGAAGAAAAACGTGCCTGGCTTGATACACTGAAAGGTGTTTCATTAGGTTCGGATGCATTCTTCCCCTTCGGAGACAACATTGAACGCGCCCACAAGAGCGGAGTAGAATACATTGCCCAAGCCGGAGGTTCGGTACGTGATGATCATGTGATTGAAACCTGCGACAAATACGGTATCGCCATGGCATTTACCGGTATCCGCCTGTTCCATCATTAATCAGTCCTGACTAAATATATAAAGAGGTGTAAAAATACAGTTTGACAGCTTAAGCTGCGCTGCATTTTTACACCTCTTTTCTATCTTAAAGAAAACCAGCCTCAGGTTCTCTGTCAGAATTTATATCCTGCAGTAAAGAAAAAAGCAAGATTCTTCGGTGATTTTCCACTGGCTATTTTGCAAAGCCCAAATTCTCCGTCTAAGCCTACCGTCCATTTCGCAAAATCAAGGGCAACTCCTGCCTGCAAGCCGGCATCAAAACGGTTCAAGCCCTCAATATTCTGCCCCAAAACTTTCGAGTCGCCAAAAGAGTTAACCGAAACATTCAAGTCATCCACCTCTACTGACGCTTTACCGTTTACTCCATACGCCAGATAAGGACCTACCGTAAACACCATATCAAAATTACTTGCCGTACCTACATGGAACGCTGCCAGTAAAGGCATTTCAAAGTAATTCTGATTCACATGCGCATCAACCACGCCGATGTCAGTTCCTAACCCCAAATCAGCACCGGTAAGGTCAACATCCAGACTTGCCCCCTTAGAGACCCAAGCCAATCCGGTCTGAAAAGAAACCAGTCCGGTCAAAGGAACATCAAGCCCCACTCCCACTTTCGTATTAAAGAGCGGATTACTTCCATCTGCGTTCTTTCCCATCCATGTACTCATTCCCAGACCCAGTTCCATACTCCAAGACACCTTTGTCTGTGCAGTTGCTGTAAACATAGAGCATATACATACAACTAAAAGAATCAACTTTTTCATAAGCAAATAATTTATATTAGATTACACGTAAACATACATAGAAGAAAAACGGCTTGTACCGATGCCGTTCACCTCCGCTTCTCTATCCATACAGTCTGTTGCAGAGCTGCATTTCAACCGTACACAGTTTGAAGCAATTAAAGGACTACCTTCATACAAATGTATGAAGTTTCTTTATACAGGCAAACAAAAAGCAAAAAAAGAAGCTGTAACTTACATTACAACTTCTTTTCATTATAAAAATACGAATAGGGATTCTCAAATCTTAGAACTCACAGTGAATACCGATTGAAATATCTTCACTGTCAACAGTTACACCAAATCCGTCATTGTGCATGTTCTTATAGTAGTCATCACGGTATCCGGCAAAACCAAGCTTCGTAACAAAGCTCAATCTGTGGTTCAATTTCACAGCCAATCCCGGCTTGATACCGATTTCGAAACCGCTGATATTATCATGATGCTTAGGACTTACAACAGAGAAACCAAATCCCATATCCAAGAACAGACGAACGATTTTGTTTTCATAAAAAGAATAACGAGCATAAGGAGCCAAAGCAAAAGAAGTAGTTTTAGCTTCGTAAATACCATCATAACCATTGAAAGCCAGTGCCAGTTCACCTCCGATAGCCCACTTTGAGTTCAGATTATAACCGAAATCAGGAGTGATAGAGAAAGAAGTCTTGTCAATATCAGTGTTTCTCCACAAACTGATTCCACCACCCAAATACATTTCCTGTGCCTGAGCTGCCAATGCAGTAAACAACACAACAACTACCAATAAAATTTTCTTCATAATCATAATTGTTTAAATTAAGTTTATAGTTTTGTGATAAATAAAAATGCGATAATACAAAAGAAGCCTTGATTTACCCGTTTTTATGGCGGGCAGCACGACGTCGACGGTACTCCGCCTTCATCTTGGCCGAGCCGGAACCATGCAGTCCCGTAATATACGTCTTTTTCTTAGCCTTCGTCTTTACTTTTTCTTCCTTGGCTCCAGACGGCGACTTGCCTCCCTTAAAGACAATTCCGCTTGTTAGAATTTTTTCTATATCCATAGTTGTTATTTAAAATAAACCAGCTCAACGTTTCGAGCCTCAGCAAAAGTTTTCAATAAATCTACCATATACATTGCAGCGTCCTCCAACCCTTCTTCACCGCTATATCCATTCATAATAGCCAACAAGTGAGAGGTATGCTCTGATATTTTGGTACGTTCGTTATCACTGGTAGGAGTCCCTACTCCTCCCACTGCATCCCGGTAAACCGGCATGCCTTCTATATTCAGTTCCCCTCTGCCTATTCCTTCATAAGGTTCGCCAGCCTTGCCAATACCCAGCACCAAGCGGTCGCCCTGAATCTTATCTAAATCAAAACCACCAATCGAGTGTCCGCTATAAATCGATGCCAAATTTATCAAATCCACCAAAGTGTCTATTTGATATAAAGGAATTCCTCTTAAAATACGCCTGCAAAGCGCCTCCGAAGAAGGGCGGTAGCGGCTTGGGTCTTTTCCGCATTTCTTATAAGCCTGACGCGTAGCCTGAATAGCCGGCATCTCCTTTATGGAATCAACCGTATATTTCTGACGGTATGTTTCCGTAAATGCTTCAATGCGTTTCCACAACGATTCGTTATATGCAGAGTTAGTCACTTCTGCAAAAACAGCAACTCCACGAAACTGTGGCCACGCTGTTCTCAACTCATCAGAAACTTCTACTATTACCTTTTTCATATTTACAAAATCGAGCGGCAAAGGTAACATATTCCCCTTTCATCCTCAAACATTTTTCTCCTTTTTTACCTTCTGTTTTACCGCTAAAGAGAGCCCGCACAGTCAAAAACTTCCTTTTTATCCGTATATTTTAAAAAAAGCTATAGGTCTGTTCGAATGAAAAGTTACAAAAGCACCGTTTCTACTCTTTCTTTCATCCTCATCTGTCGGTTTATTTTGTATCTTTGCACCCTCTTATGCATCAAACCTAAAAACAGAAATGGGATTATTTATCAGAAAAAGTATAGACGCGCTGCAGGCAGAAGCAAATGAGTCGGGCAGCAAGACCCTCAAGCGGGTATTAGGTCCGGTCAGCCTTGTCGCATTAGGAGTAGGAGTAATTATCGGAGCCGGCTTGTTTTCAATAACCGGAACCGTAGCAGCCACTTATACAGGACCTGCCATTACCTTATCTTTCATCATTGCAGCCATCGGATGCTGTTTTGCCGGCTTATGCTATGCCGAGTTTGCCTCCATGATTCCAGTTGCAGGAAGTGCCTATACCTATTCATATGCCACAATGGGTGAACTGATTGCGTGGATTATCGGATGGGATTTGGTCTTAGAATATACCGTAGCCGCAACTACTGTCAGCATCAGCTGGAGCAGATACTTGGTTGTATTCTTACAAGGCATCGGCATTCACCTTCCCCATACCCTGACTGCCTGTCCATGGGACGGCGGTATCATCAACATCCCAGCCATGCTGATTGTCATACTCATGAGTCTGATTTTGATGCGGGGAACAGCAGGAAGCTCTTTCTTTAACGGATTAATCGTATTCCTTAAAATAGCCGTCATTCTGGTTTTCGTTATTTTAGGATGGCAGTTCATCCAAACGGAAAACTATGTACCTTACATTCCCGAAAACACCGGAAGATTAGGAGAATTCGGCTGGTCAGGCATTCTGCGCGGAGCAGCCATCGTATTCTTTGCCTTCTTAGGCTTCGATGCTGTCAGCACAGCTGCCCAAGAAACTAAAAATCCGAAACGCGACATGCCTATCGGCATCTTGGCTTCCCTCCTAATATGCACGGTTCTTTACATCCTCTTTGCCCATGTCATGACCGGAGTGGCCCATTATACCGACTTTGCCGGACAAGTAGGAATTGCTCCCGTAGCTGTTGCCATCGAACAGATGGGAACCCCAGACGCAAACGGATTTATAGCACCGGCTTACCCGTGGCTCAACAAGGCTATCGTACTTGCCATCCTGTTCGGCTATTGCTCCGTCATAATGGTGACACTACTCGGACAAAGCCGCGTATTTCTCAGCATGAGCCGCGACGGATTACTTCCTCCTTTTTTCTCACGTATCAACGAACGCTTCCGTACGCCTTTACACAGCAATTTGCTGTTCATGGTCGTGGTCAGTCTGCTTGCCGGTTTCGTTCCGGCTGAAGTGGCAGGCGAAATGACCAGCATCGGTACCCTGCTCGCCTTCACGCTGGTATGTGCAGCCGTACTGATTGTCCGCAAAACCATGCCACACATACACCGAACTTTCAAGACCCCATTTGTGCCCTTCGTACCCATCATGGGAATTCTGACCTGTCTGTGCATGATGTGTTTCCTGCCGGCAGATACTTGGATACGACTCGTGTTGTGGATGCTGATCGGACTCGATATTTATGCATGCTACGGAATCAGACACAGCAAACTGGAATCGGGTCAAGAACACCGGAAAGGAGACATCGTATTAAATATTTTAGGCATGGTGCTTAGCGTATTAAGCATCATAACCGGATTATGGCATCAGCAAACCGTAGGATGGAACGAAGACAAGACATTGCTGATTATATCCTTCGTCTTTGCGTTCACCCATTGTGCCTATTACATGTGGCGCACATGGAAACACTCACATGCACACGGGCTTTTTTCTTAAAAGAAGTTATAAATAAGAGGGAAGAACAAAAAAAACGAGTAATCAACCACTTATAATTATCAGAAAAGCTGTTATTTTACAGCAATTTACGCTATTATGGATAAAAATATACTATTGTTCGCCATCCGGGCTGCTGTAAAAGCCGGAGCGAAAATCATGGAAGTGTACACCGACCCCAACGCTGATTTTGAAATAGAAAGAAAAGCAGATAATTCACCGCTGACCATTGCTGACAAAAAAGCACATGAGGCTATTGCAGAAATTCTGAAAGCAACTCCCTATCCCATCTTAAGCGAAGAAGGGAAAAAAATTGCCGCAGAAGAGCGTCAGGCGTGGAATGAATTATGGATTGTTGACCCGCTTGACGGAACAAAAGAATTTATAAAGCGGAATGGTGAATTCACCGTAAATATCGCTTATGTGAAAAACGGCACTCCTGAGGCAGGAGTAATCTATATCCCGGTCAAGCAAGAGCTTTATATAGCCGATTGCGAGACGGGAGCATATAAATTATGTAATATAACAGTGCTGGACGATTACGAAACATTCGATTCGCTCCTTACACGAGCCACCCGCTTGCCGTATAGCGACAGCCATAAGCGAGATACATTCATCATCGTTGCTTCACGTTCACACCTCAGCCCGGAAACCGAGGCTTACATTGAAGAGATGAAGCAGAAACATGCCCGCGTAGAAACTATTTCAAGCGGAAGTTCCTTAAAATTGTGCCTGATAGCAGAAGGAAAAGCCGATGTTTATCCACGGTTTGCACCAACCATGGAATGGGATACAGCGGCCGGTCATGCCATTATCCGCGCTGCCGGAAAAGAAGTATACCAAGCCAACAGTCCGCTTCCGCTTCAATATAACAAAACGGACTTGCTGAATCCTTGGTTTATCGCTGAATAAGACAAAACTCATGACATTAGAAGTTATTATCGTATTACTCTCACTGGCTGCCATGTTAGCAGCTTTGATTATGGATAAAATGCGTCCGGGAATGATTCTGTTCTCGGTTGTTGTCATCTTTTTATGCACTGGAATCCTGAGCCCGAAAGAAATGCTGGAAGGATTCAGCAATAAAGGGATGATTACCGTTGCCATGCTGTTTCTCGTCAGCGAAGGGGTGCGTCAAAGCGGAGCATTAACCGAGTTGATAAAAAAGCTGCTGCCGCAAAAAAAGACCAGTGTATTTAGAGCACAGATTCGCATGTTGCCTATCATTGCTTTCATCTCTGCCTTTCTTAATAACACGCCGGTGGTAGTTATCTTTGCTCCGATAATCAAGCGCTGGGCTAATTATGTGAAACAGCCTGCCACTTTTTTTCTGATTCCTCTTTCTTATGTAACGATACTGGGAGGAATCTGTACCCTGATCGGAACCTCAACCAACCTCGTTGTACACAGCATGATTTTGGATGCAGGGATGCAGGGATTCGGCATGTTTGAATTAGGTAAAGTGGGGATATTCATTGCGATTATAGGAATTATCTATCTGTTCGTCTTCTCAAGCAAACTTCTTCCTTCTGACCGTCCGGAAGTGACTGCCGAAGACGATGATACCAATCTCCACCCCGTAGAAGCCGTCATCGGAGCCCGCTTCCCCGGTATTAACAAGCAAGTCCTCGACTTTGATTTTAAACGTCACTACGGAGCTGAGATAAAAGAAATACGCCGTAACGGACGCACGTACACCGATTTCAAGAATGTCAGTTTCCGTGAAGGAGATACCTTGGTGGTTTTAACCGACGACAGCTTCATACAGACCTGGGGAGAATCTTCCGTCTTCCTGATGCTTGCCAACGGAAAAGACTATGAGCCTGCAGGAAAGAAAAAACGCTGGTTTGCCATTTTCTTGCTGCTCTTTATGATTGTAGGAGCAACCATCGGTGAACTGCCGGCTATACAGAAAATGCTGCCGGAAGGGATTAAACTGGATATGTTTTTCTTCGTTGCGATTACAACCGTTATCATGGCATGGACCAAAATGTTTCCTCCCCAGAAATATACCAAATATATTTCATGGGATATTCTGATTACCATTGCATGTGCCTTTGCCATCAGCAAGGCGATGGAAAACTCCGGTGTGGCCGATTTGCTGGCCGGTTACATCATCAGCCTCAGCCATGACTATGGAGCCTATGTCTTGCTGGCTGTATTATTCATCATCACCAATATTTTTACCGAACTGATTACGAATAATGCGGCTGCGGCTCTTTCTTTCCCGCTGGCTCTTTCTATATCCAGCCAGCTGGGAGTAAGTCCCATGCCTTTCTTTGTAGTAATCTGTATGGCAGCTTCTGCCAGCTTCTCTACTCCGATAGGGTATCAAACCAACTTGATTGTTCAAGGTATCGGGAATTATAAATTTACAGATTTTGTGCGAATCGGCCTTCCGCTGAACATCATCACATTCTTGATTTCAGTATTCGTCATTCCTCAAATCTGGCCGTTTTAAACATAAAGAATTATGGAAATAAAAAACAATATCTATCCTATTTTCGACAAAATGCTGGGCCGTTCCGACAAAGAATCACTGCTGAAACAACGCGGCATCATGATTTGGTTTACAGGGTTAAGCGGCTCAGGAAAAAGTACCATTGCCATTGCCTTGGAACGGGAACTTCAAAAAAGAGGCTTGCTTTGTCGTATCTTAGACGGAGACAACATCCGCAGTGGTATTAATAATAACTTAGGGTTCTCAGCCGAAGACCGCATTGAAAACATCCGCCGTATTGCCGAGATCGGCAAGCTGTTTGTAGATACAGGTATCATTACTGTAGCTGCCTTTATCAGCCCGAACAATGCCATCCGCGAAATGGCAGCCAATATCATCGGCAAAGAAGACTTCATGGAGGTTTATATCAGTACCCCGATTGAAGAATGCGAACGACGTGATGTTAAAGGTCTGTATGCAAAAGCCCGCCGGGGGGAAATCAAAGATTTCACAGGAGTATCTTCTCCTTTTGAGGCTCCACAACATCCCGACTTGTCGCTCGATACTTCTGTATTGTCAGTCGAAGAATCAGTAAACTTGCTGCTCAACCTTATCTTGCCCAAGGTTGACCGCTCATGTGTCAATAAATAATCATCATAACAACAATGAAAGAAGAATATAAACTGAGCCACCTGAAAGAGCTGGAAGCGGAATCAATTCACATCATCCGCGAGGTGGCTGCCGAATTTGAAAATCCGGTCATGCTATACAGTATAGGTAAAGACTCATCGGTAATGGTACGCTTAGCTGAAAAAGCATTTGCTCCCGGAAAGGTACCATTTCCGCTCATGCACATTGATTCAAAATGGAAATTCAAGGAAATGATTCAATTCCGCGATGACTATGCCAAAAAATATGGCTGGAACCTGATTGTAGAAAGCAATATGGAAGCATTCAATGCCGGAGTCGGACCTTTTACGCATGGAAGTAAAGTACATACTGACCTGATGAAAACTCAGGCTCTTTTACATGCACTTGATAAATACAAGTTTGATGCCGCCTTCGGAGGAGCACGCCGCGACGAAGAAAAATCGCGTGCAAAAGAACGTATTTTCTCTTTCCGAAACGAATTTCACCAGTGGGACCCCAAAAACCAGCGCCCGGAGTTGTGGGACATCTATAATGCCCGCATACGCAAAGGCGAAAGCATCCGCGTTTTCCCTTTAAGCAACTGGACCGAGCTTGATATCTGGCAATACATCCGTCTGGAAAATATTCCAATCGTTCCATTATACTTTGCCAAGGAACGTCCGGTAATCAATATGGACGGACAGCTCATCATGCCTGACGATGACCGCCTTCCTGAAAAATACCGCGACCAGATAGAAATGAAGAAAATCCGTTTCCGCACGCTTGGCTGCTGGCCCCTGACCGGAGCAATAGAAAGTGAAGCCGATACGATTGAAAAAATCGTAGAAGAGATGATGACTACCACCAAAAGTGAACGTACCACCCGCGTGATCGACTTCGATCAGGAAGCAAGTATGGAGCAAAAGAAACGTGAAGGTTATTTTTAAAATTGAATGAACATGGAAGAACTAAATAAAAACCAATCTGGGAACCCGATGGAAGGGGAAGCCCGAGGTGCAATGTCTATTGAAGAGTTTCTGAAAAAAGACGAACAGAAAGACTTGCTTCGTTTTCTTACAGCCGGCTCAGTAGACGACGGAAAGTCTACCCTCATCGGACGACTGCTTTTTGACAGCAAAAAACTTTATGAAGACCAGCTGGACGCACTGGAAAGAGACAGCAAGCGTATGGGGAATGCCGGCGAGCATATCGACTATGCCCTTTTGCTGGACGGACTGAAAGCTGAACGTGAACAGGGTATTACGATTGATGTGGCTTACCGCTATTTTTCAACAAACAACCGTAAGTTTATCATTGCCGATACTCCGGGACACGAGCAATATACACGCAACATGATTACCGGAGGCTCTACCGCCAATCTTGCCATTATTCTGGTAGATGCCCGTACCGGAGTCATTACTCAGACACGCCGACACTCTTATCTGGTTTCACTTCTTGGAATCAAACATGTGGTGCTGGCAGTAAACAAGATGGACTTGGTTGACTTCTCTAAAGAAGTATTTGATCAAATCGTATCTGAATATAAATCATTCATTGCCCCGTTAGGCATACCCGATGTACAATGTATTCCGCTTTCAGCACTCGACGGAGACAACGTAGTTGAAAAATCGGAACGCACCCCGTGGTATGACGGAGTATCTCTACTTGAATATCTTGAAACAGTACATATCGGCAATGACCATAACCTGAACGATTTCCGTTATCCGGTGCAGTATGTATTACGCCCGAACTTGGATTTCCGCGGCTTCTGCGGTAAGGTAGCTTCAGGTATTATCCGCAAAGGAGATGAGGTGATGGCTTTACCTTCCGGTAAAAAATCGCACGTAAAAAGTATCGTAACCTATGAAGGAGAAATTGACTATGCGTTCCCTCCCATGTCTGTTACGCTGACTTTGGAAGATGAAATCGATGTATCCCGCGGTGAAATGCTGGTTCATCCTTCAAACCTGCCCATGGTGGGACGTAACTTTGAAGCCATGCTGGTATGGATGGATGAGGAAAAGATGGATATGGAAAAATCATTCTTCCTGAAACAAACTACCAACACCAGCCGCACACGTATTGACAGCATCAAATATAAGGTAGATATCAATACCATGGAGCATCTGTCTGTTGAGAACGGACGTCTGACCAAAGATGATGTGCCCATGCAGCTGAACCAGATAGCCCACGTGGTACTGGCTTCTTCAAAAGAACTTTTCTTTGACCCTTACACAAAGAACAAGGCAACCGGCGCATTCGTCCTTATTGACCCGATAACCAATAACACCAGCGCAGTAGGTATGATTATCAATCAGATAGAAGATAAGGATATGCATACCACAATGGAAATTCCAGTGCTCAACTTACCTAAATTAGGTATTGCCCCTGAACACTATGATGCTATCAGAACTGCAGTTAAAGACCTTGCCCGCCAAGGTATAAACATTGAGTTGAAAACTAATAACTAAAATAATGGGATTACTTGAATTCAGTAAACTTCCGATAAACACATTGGTTGGAGCCGATTGGAAAACATTCAACCAAGTTACAGCCGGACGTACCATCGACCCCGCCTATCGCGGAAAGTACCGTCTGACCAAAGCCGTATGCCGCCTGCTTGCTACCTTGAAACCGCTTCAAGACAAGCGTTACGAGAAATTGCTGGCTAACCAGCCACTGGAGCATGACCCTGTGTTTATCCTCGGGCACTGGCGCAGCGGAACTACATTCATGCATAATGTATTTTCGTGCGACAAGCATTTCGGATATAATACCACTTATCAAACTGTATTCCCTCATCTGATGATGTGGGGACAACCGTTCTTCAAGAAAAATATGAGCTGGCTCATGCCCGACAAGCGTCCGACTGACAACATGGAACTGGCAGTTGACCTTCCACAAGAGGAAGAATTCGCACTGGCTAACATGATGCCTTATACGTATTATAACTTCTGGTTCCTGCCCAAACAGACGCAAGAGTATGCCGATAAATACTTACTCTTTGATGATATCAGTGAAGATGAACTGAAAGTATTTGAAGAAACATTTACCAAACTGATAAAAATCTCGTTGTGGAACACCGGAGGAAGTCAGTTCCTCAGCAAGAACCCTCCGCACACCGGACGAGTAAAAGAACTGGTAAAAATGTTCCCAAATGCAAAATTCATTTACTTGATGCGTAATCCGTATACCGTATTTGAGTCAACACGAAGCTTCTTTACTAATACAATTCAGCCGCTTAAACTACAAGATATATCAAATGAAGAAATTCAGGAAAATATTCTTTCCGTTTATGCCAAACTATACCACAAGTATGAAGCTGACAAACATTTTATTCCGGAAGGAAATTTGGTTGAGGTAAAATTTGAAGACTATGAAACCAATGCTTTCGATCTCACTCAGGAAATTTATCAGAAACTAAATATCCCGGGATTTGATGAAGCACGCGCCAGCATTGAAGCTTATGTTAATAAAAAGAAAGGATATAAGAAAAACAAATATCAATATAAACCGGAAACAGTAGAACTGGTTGAAAAGAACTGGTCATTTGCACTCGACCAATGGGGATATAAGCTATAATAAAGAAGTACGCCCAAGCGATTCTCTTTTTAAAAGATAAAATCTAAACGCAGAAACTTGATCAGGTAAAAGGCTATAAAACCATTTTACCTATTCAAGTTTCTGTTTTTTATGCCCGCCCTTTCCCCAAAAAGCTGCCGGAACAAAAGCCGGAACATCTCGTCTGATTTTCTGAAACAAAAATGTCATTTTCAAGACATTACCCCGTAATAAATCTTCCTTTCTTTTGCAGTACTTAAATCAAAGGAATTTATGGAATATCGGACTCATTACCGTACGGTTGTACTTTCAGACATCCACTTAGGAACAACCCACTCGAAAGTAAACCAAGTAAACCACTTTCTCAGTTCAATAAACTGCGACCGACTTATCCTCAATGGGGATATCATTGATGGATGGGGACTGCAAAAATCAGGAATAAAGAAGTGGAAGCCAGAACACTCACGCTTCTTCAAAATCATCATGAACCTCATGGAGAAGCAAAATACCGAAGTTATCTATGTACGCGGCAATCATGACGACTTTCTTGATGGAATCATACCGCTCAGCTTTGCCAATTTTCACATCGTAAAAGATTATATATTAGAAAGCAACGGAAAACATTTTCTTGTAACCCACGGAGACCTCTTCGATAAGGTAACGACTCAAATGAAATGGCTGGCTCAATTAGGTGACATAGGATATACCATCCTGTTGCATCTGAACAACCTATATAACAGATACCGCACCCGAAAAGGAAAGCCTTACTATTCACTGTCGCAAACCATTAAGCAACGAGTAAAAACAGCCGTATCTTACATCTCCGACTTTGAAGAAATCTTAGTAAACTATGCGCGCTCACGCCAATGTGAAGGAGTTATCTGCGGACACATCCATCACCCTGAAAACCGCATGATAGAAGAAATACATTACCTCAACTCCGGCGACTGGGTTGAAACGCTTTCCGCACTGACCGAAGATACAAACGGGGAATGGAACATCGCCTTCTATTCTGATTTTGAAGCTTCAGCTCATCAAACTATCGACAACACATTTCCATTAATACCCATTGCATCATGAAAATCTTATTCATTGTACAAGGTGAAGGTAGAGGTCACCTTACTCAAGCCATCTCTTTAGAAAGATTACTTACCAGAAGTGGACACGAAGTGGTAGAAGTACTCGTGGGAAAAAGTGAATCTCACCGCTTGCCGGGATTTTTCAACCGAAGCATCCAGGCGCCAATCAAACAGTTTATCAGCCCCAACTTCCTTCCTACCCCTGCCAACAAGCAAGCTAATATTCCCCTGTCGGTTCTCTATAACCTGGTGAAAATCCCTGAATACATGGAAAGTATCCATTTCATTCACAAGCGCATCAAGGAAACCCAAGCTCACCTTGTCATCAACTTCTACGAATTACTGACGGGACTGGTTTATGCATTCTTCCGCCCTTCTACGCCTCAGGTTTGCATCGGACATCAATATTTGTTTCTCCATAAAGATTTCCGTTTTCCAAAAACCAACCGATGCAGCCTGTTTTTCCTGAAACTATTCACCCGTCTCACCGCCTTAGGAGCTTCACAACGGTTAGCCTTGTCATTCCGCCCCATGAAAAACGAAGCCAATCTGAAAGTGGTTCCTCCCCTCCTGCGCCAAGACGTATTTTATCAGGAAAAACAAGACGGAAACTATATACACGGCTATATGGTCAACTCCGGCTTCTCTGAAAGCGTACTCAAGTGGCATCATACCCATCCGGAAGTTCCTCTCCGCTTTTTCTGGGACCACTGGAACGAGAACCCAATAAAGAAAATAGATGAAACCCTCTCTTTCTACCAATTAGACGATACCGAATTTCTCCGCCAGATGGCCGGATGCCGTGCCTATGCCAGCACAGCCGGCTTCGAATC
Source organism: uncultured Bacteroides sp. (assembly GCA_958453305.1). Classification (GTDB taxonomy): domain Bacteria; phylum Bacteroidota; class Bacteroidia; order Bacteroidales; family Bacteroidaceae; genus Phocaeicola. Next base: position 15,534 of record CAUDXH010000006.1, read on the forward strand.
AATCTGTGAAGCAATGTATCTCGGGAAACCGATTCTGATGGTTCCGGCACATATCGAGCAAGAATGCAATGCTTTTGATGCCATGGAAAACGGAGCTGGAATTACTGACCGGGACTTCAATTTGGAACACTTGCTGAAGTTTGCCAAGGCATATCAGCCCAACCCGTCATTCGTACGCTGGGTGGAATCGGCCGAATACGTTATTCTGAATGAATTAGAGCAATTTGTAACACAAGACACGCTACAGCACATGTATATGGTGGAAGATTTCATCTAACTTCAGATTTTTTCTTCATTGAAATCATATTGTAACATATTTTTCGTTCCTTCGCAGAATCTAAGGAATTTGATACATTATGGTACAAAGAAAGAAAGCAAACCCCTATTTGGAAAGAGACATCAGTTGGATGTTCTTTAACCGGCGCATCCTGCAAGAAGCTACCCGCCCTCACGTTCCTCTTTTGGAGCGTATGTCTTTTTTAGGCATTTACTCCAATAACCTAGATGAATTTTTCCGTGTCCGCATGGCCTCACAAAGCCGCATTGCCGAATGTACTGATAAGTCGGCAACGCATGAAAGAGAGCATGCCCGGAAAATCATCAAACAAATCGGAAAGCTCAATGCCCGCTATGTAAAAGAATACTCGGAAGCAGTGGCTCAAGTCATTAAAGAACTCAATAATGAAAATATCTGCTTGGTATCAGATACAGAGCTTACTCCTGAGCAATTAAAGTTTGTTCAGTCTTATTATAAAGAAAAACTGAGCGGCTCGATTGTTCCCGTATGGTTTTCTGCCATCAAACTGCTCGACTGCGAAAACGACGAAAACATCTATCTGGCTGTAAAAGTAAGCCGGAGTCATCCCAAAGCCTCATCCGATTATGCCTTTCTGGAACTGCCAGTCAACGTGTGCGGTCGCTTTGTACGCCTGCCCGACCACGACGGGAAAAGCTACCTGATGTATCTTGACGATGTCATCCGGTGCTGCCTTCCTCTGGTTTTTGAAGGTCTGAACTATACCGAGTTCGAAGGGTATGCCTTCAAGTTTACCCGGGATGCGGAAATGGAAATAGACAATGACTTACGTACGGGTACCTTACAAAAAATATCAAAAGGAGTAAAAAGTCGCCGTCGCGGAGAACCCTTACGCTTCATCTATGACAATGAGATGCCTAAGGACTTACTGAAACGTGTGCTCAAGAAACTTGACTTAGACAGTTTGGATACCATACTTGAGAGCGGACGTTATCAGAATCATAAAGATTTGATGAAGTTTCCCGACTGCGCACGAAAGAACCTGAAATATCCCGTATGGACTCCTATTCTGAAAAAAGAATTAGATGGAACCGACAGCATATTGCATAAGATACAACAACAAGACCGATTCATCCATGTGCCCTATCATCATTTCGATTCCTTTATCCGTGTACTTCAAGAAGCTGCTGTAAGCAAACAGGTATCCAGTATAAAGATTACACTTTACCGCTTAGCTAAAGAGTCAAAAGTAGTAAAAGCCTTAATCGGTGCAGCCAGAAACGGGAAAAAAGTAACTGTGGTTATCGAACTGCTTGCCCGCTTCGATGAAGCTTCAAACATTGACTGGTCTAAAAAGATGCAAGATGCCGGAATTAAAGTTATTTTCGGAGTGGAAGGGCTGAAAGTCCATTCCAAAATTACTCATATCGGAATGAAAACCGGACCCGATATTGCCTGCATCAGCACGGGTAATTTTCATGAAGGAAATGCCCGTATGTACACCGACTGCATGTTAATGACTGCCAATTCACGTCTGGTCAGAGAGGTCAATCATGTATTCGACTTCATCGAACGCCCCTACAGCCCCATCAAATTCAAAGAGCTGCTGGTTTCGCCTAACGAGATGAAGAAGAAATTTATCACGCTGATCAATAACGAAATCAAAAACAAGAAAGCCGGAAAACCTGCTTACATCCAAATAAAAATCAACCATATAACCGACCCCGTCATGGTCAATAAACTCTATGAGGCTTCACAAGCCGGAGTAGACGTAGATTTAGTGGTACGCGGAAACTGTTCACTGGTCACTGGAATACCCGGTGTGAGCGACCATATAAAAATTCATGGCATCATCGACCGATATTTGGAACATTCACGTATCTTTGTATTTGCAGCCGGAGGGGAAGAAAAAATCTTTTTAGGCTCAGCCGACTGGATGCCCCGCAACTTAGACCACCGTATCGAAGTAATTACCCCTGTTTATGATCCTGCCATAAAGGGGGAAATGAAACGTATCGTAGAGTATGGGCTGAAAGACACCTTGCAGGGACGTATAGTCAACGGAAACGGAGAAAACGAATTCTGGTCTTCAGAAGAGCTGCAACCTTTCCGTTCGCAAGAGGCACTGTATAATTATTATGCAAGCGAGAACGAAGAATAAACTTAAATACGTAACACAATGATAACACAAGGAATGAAAATACCCGACGGAGGTATCAATTATGCTGCGATTGATATCGGGTCAAATGCAGTCCGCTTACTGATAAAACATGTGGAAGAAGACGCCAACGGAACGCCTCACTTTTCCAAAGTCTTGCTTCTCCGTGTACCGCTCCGTTTAGGGTTCGACGTTTTTGCCATGGGAAAGATTTCAGAAAAAAAAGAAAAGGATATGATCCGCTTAATGAAATCATACCGCCATCTGATGAAAATATACGATGTGGACAGTTACCGTGCCTGCGCCACTTCAGCCATGCGTGATGCTGAAAACGGGATGCACATCATCAAGCGTATCAGAAAGAAAACGGATATTCCTATTGAAATCATTGACGGACAGGAAGAAGCCAAGATGATTTACAACAACCACATCGAACAGATGGAAGACCGGAAAGGAAACTACATGTATGTAGATGTGGGAGGAGGAAGCACCGAAATCAACCTGCTTTCGCAAGGTGAGCTGGTTTGCAGCCGGTCCTATAATATCGGTACGGTACGCATACTGAACCAGGCAGTAAAAGAGAGTGAGTGGGAACGGCTGAGAACAGATATGACCGAACTTGCCGCTTCTTATCCACAAATTAATATCATCGGTTCGGGAGGAAACATCAACAAGCTTTACCGCCTGGCTGATAAGAAAGACAAGAAGCAGCTGCGCATGACGGTCAATACCCTCCACCAACTCCATGATTCACTGAGTGCGTTATCGGTAGCGGAACGGATGGAGCAGTTTAATCTGAAGCCCGACCGCGCGGACGTGATTGTACCGGCCGGACATATATTTCTGACCATAGCCGACCTTATCAAAGCGACTTACATTTATGTTCCTGTCATCGGTCTGTCGGATGGTATCATTGACAGCCTTTACACTCGCGACTCCATGTTATCTCCTTGCAATGCCCTCTGATTAAATCAGCATATTCAAAAAAAAGACGCCGAAAAAACGAAGGTTCAATCCTCGCCTTTTCGGTGTCTTTTTCTATTTATGAATAGCCTGATTCAAGCTCTTATCTACTTCATTTCTACTGCAGCTTTCTGCTTGAAAGTCAAAGAGCCTGCTTTAATCAAGTCATTATGATTGATGCGGTAACCACAGTTCTTGTCACCCATGCGGATATAATCAATCAGTTCAGTCGTTCCCTCTTTCGTAATAACCAAGCTGTCACGTCCGTGGTATTTCGGATCCAACTTAATGGTTATCTTGTCGAAGGTAGGAGTAGTCAACGTATATTCAGGAACTCCCGGGCAATCAGGATAAAATCCCATCATGCTGAACACTGCCCAAGTTGACATGGTTCCGGTATCATCATTTCCGGGAATACCATCGGGCTTGGTAGTGAAATACTTCGCCAACAATTGTTTTACAAGCACCTGCGTACGCCATTCTTCTCCCTTAAAATAACTGAACAGATACGGATAAGCAATGTCAGGTTCATTGGCTGGATCATAATATCCCTTATCGAATACCATCTGCAGCTTGTCGATAAACTTCTTCTTTCCACCCATCAGCTTAGCCAATCCGGTTACATCGTGAGGCACATAGAACGTATAGTTCCATGAATTTCCTTCATGGAATCCCGGACTCGGCTCAAAGTTTTCTCCTTGTTTCGGGTCGAAGGGTGAATAAAATGTACCGTCGGGCAAGATAGGACGCAACGTACCAAACTCTTTGCAGTAATAGTTCTTATACCCCATGGCACGCTTATAAAACATCTTCGCATCATCTTTCTTTCCCAAAGCCTCAGCCAGCGTTGCCAGCGAATAATCGGCAATATAATATTCCAGCGCATGAGAAACCGAGTTGTCATACTGCTCCATCAAAGGTACGTAGCCTTTTGCCATATAATCATCATTATCCGGACGCATCAGGTTATCCTTTCCGGGAAGCGTAGCCGATTTATACATCGCTTCGTAAGCCAGATTAATATCAAAGTCGCGCAAGCCTTTCATCCAAGTATCCACAATCACAGGCAAGCTCGGGTCGCCTTCCATCGTCAGAGTTTCTCTGCCATACAATTCCCATTTCGGTAGCCATCCGTGCTCCCGATACATATCCAACATCGTATGCACCATATCCATCTGACGCTCCGGATAAACCAAAGTCAACAACTGATGCACATTACGGTAGGTATCCCACAAAGAGAATACCGTATATCGGTTTCCTTTCGTTGACATCACCTTGTCACCCTCCATCTGCGGGTACTCGCCGTTTACATCCTGCAAGATATTCGGATGAATCAGCGTATGATAAAGTCCGGTATAGAACACAGTCTTCTGCTCATCCGTACCGCCTTCCACCAAAATGCGTCCCAAATCATCGTTCCAGCGTGTGCGTGCCTCCTGATGGATGGCCTCAAAATGACGTCCATGCTGTTCTTTCTCCAAGTTTTCACGCGCATTGGCTATGCTGACAAACGAAACTCCCATAGCCACTTCAATCTGCTCGTTTTCTTCTGTTTCAAAAGTAAACCAAGCACCTATATCATCACCGGCAATTTCCCGGTTATACTTAGTATAAAGCTTATTTTTCCCCTGATCCGGGTCCCATTCAGCTTCTACTCCGGTCATCGGACGCTGCTTCTTCCAATATCCGACAGTTTTCGGAGCCTTACTCACCCGCATCACAAAATAAATAGGAAAAACAGCCTGCGGATTATAGCAAAAAGTACCGAGCACCTTCATACCTTCTATTTCACGGTCGCCCACACGACGCATAAAAGCTCCACTCTCATTGGTCAATCCTTCACCCAGATTTAAAAGGATATTGCTCTCCCCCTTCGGGAATGTAAAACGGCTTAATCCGGAACGCGGTGTTGCCGTAGCCTCTGCCTTCACTTTATATTTGGTAAGGAAGGTAGAATAATAGCCCGGTGAAGCCGTTTCTCCTTCATACTTACTGCCATAGTTATGGTAATCCACATCCAGCTTGCCCGTTGTAGGCATCAAAAGCAAGGAGCTGAGGTCAGGACATCCCACCCCACTCAAATTCACATGCGCAAAACCAGTAAAGAAACTGTTGGTATACTCATACGGAGTAGACCACCAGCGCGCATCCTTATCGTACGTATTATCAGCCGAGCCCATTACATTAAACGGTACCACCGACATCAGCCCGTTCGGACAAACGGCTCCCGGATTACATGTACCAAAGTTCGTGGTTCCGATAAACGCATTGACATAATCCACCGGTTCCTGCTTAGCCTGTAGGGCATGCACCAAAAGGAATGCCACCACCAAAGTCAAAAATCTTTTCATATGTATTCTTTCTTCAACAAAAAAGACACATCGGAAGCCGACATGAAGCCACTTCCGGTGTGTCTCTGATATTCATTATATTAAATAGAGTGCTTCTTAACGAACTCTACAATCTCAGAAATATAGCCGAATGCCATACCTACCACAGTATCAGCAGCACCGTAATATACAGCCACACGCTCACCATCCTGAAGCGCAGCACACGGGAATACTACGTTAGGCACATCACCCTGCAGTTCATAAGGAGCAGCCGGAGCCAACAAGTAGTCACGGGTACGGTACAATACCTTTTCCGGATTATCCTTATCCAAGATAACTGCACCCATTGAATAACGGAATCCGTTGCAAGTAGTAATTACTCCATGATAGAACATCAGCCATCCAGCTTCAGTCAGGAAAGGAACCGAACCGGCACCGATTTTCGTACACTGCCATGCACTTTCCGGGAACGGAGTCACTTTCATCACGCAGCGATGTTCGCCCCAGTACTTCATATCCGGGCTGTAGCTGATATAAATATCACCGAACGGAGTATGACCGTTATCGCTCGGACGGCTCAACATAGCATACTTTCCGTTGATTTTCTGCGGGAATAACACTCCGTTACGGTTAAACGGCAAAAAAGCGTTTTCACACTGGAAGAATTCCTCAAAGTCGAACGTATAAGCAATGCCGATAGTAGGTCCATGGTAACCGTTACACCAAGTAATCCAATAGCGGTCTTCAATCCAAGTCACACGCGGGTCATACTTATATTCCGATTCAATCATTTCCGTATTTCCGGCTTTAAACTTAATCGGTTCGTGGCTGATATCCCAGTTGATACCATCTTTACTGAAGCCCACGAAAATATTCATCTGAACCGCCTTGTTATCGCAGCGGAAAACACCTGCAAAACCTCCTTTAAAAGGAACTACCGCACTGTTGAAAATACTATTTGAGGTAGGAATGTGATAACGTCCGATAACCGGATTCTGTGAATAACGCCACATCACATCAGTGCAACCTGCCGGACGTTCTTCCCACGGCATAACAAATTTTTCTGTCATATTCTTTTCAGTTTTAAGTTGGTTAGTTTTTTCTTTTATTTAGTTAATCTGTTTTTAGTCTTTATACCGACCGCTTTTCTCCTGCTTGGCAGCCGGCTTCGAGTGGAGAAGATACTCTCCCCCCCATCAGATTTCAGAAGCCATAGCCCTGAAATCAGTCTCTCTCTCCTTCAATCAGCGTTCCGTCTTGCTTATACTTAAACGGGACAAAATAAGTAATCAAGAAGGCAGGTATGGTAGCAAAGAGTACGAAGATGAAAAACGGTTCATACCCTCCGGGCTTATTAAACCACACTCCTAACTGCTCACATACCCATCCACTCAGCATACCCGGAAGCATCACTCCCAAGTTCATAATGCCCGAAGCAAAAGCGTAATGCGCCATCTGATGCTTTCCGGGAGCTACCTGCTGCATCATAAACAAGGTAAGTCCCACAAAGCCGAAACCGTATCCGAAGTACTCAAACACGATACCGCTGCAGATAATGATACCGCTTTCAGGCTGTGAGAATGCGAAAAAGGCATATACCATGAAAGGAAGGTTGAAAATGCAGCATAAGGAGAACAGCGAACGTTTCAGTCCTCTTGCTGAGATATAATATCCGGCAAGCAAGGAGCCCAACACAAACGCTGCCGCACCATAGGTACCATAGTATAGCCCGATTTCCTTTTCACTCAAGCCCAATCCGCCGGTTTCTCTGCTCGCCTTCAAAAACAAAGGTACGATTTTCATCACAAATCCTTCGGCAAAACGATACAGGATGATGAAAAACAAGTAATATACAATATGGCGTTTCTTGAAGAAATCAAGCAGCACATTTCCAAGCTCTGTCATTACCTGACCGGCAGTACGGCAATCGGCAGACTTATTGCTCTTTCCGGAAGGCAACATGAATATATGATAAATACCTAACAACACCATCACCACACAAAGGATGGCCATGATAATCATCCATGCATTTTGATTGGCAGACAGCACAGCCGAAGCCTCAGCACCTTCACCGCCTCCATATTGTTCAATCAAATAACCAGCCAGATAAACCAGTCCACCGGTTGCTATGATTTTGGCGATATTATAAAAAGCGCCCTGCCAACCAATGTATTTAGCCTGATCGGAAGTTGAAAGTTCGCTCATATACACTCCATCGCAAGCAATATCATGCGTAGCACCGCTGAAAGCAATCACCGCCAGCAAAGCAATGGCTATGCTGAAGAAGTGAGGCAGATTCAGCGAAAAAGCCACCAGTCCAAACGTGATACCGGTAACCAGCTGAGTAAGAATCACGAAAAATTTCTTCGTTTTAAAAAGTTCCAAAAACGGACTCCATAAAGGTTTCAAAGTCCATGGCAATAAAATAAGTGAAGTCCAGAAAGTAATGAGCTTATCTTCTACTCCTAATCCCTTAAACATCAACACTGTTACCATATTCAACACCACAAAGGGCAAACCCATGGCGAAATAGGCCGTAGGAACCCAAGTTATCGGACTTCTTTTACATGTTTGTTTCTGCTCTTGCTCCATTTCCATAGTATTATAACACCATTTTATTATTTAGCCGCTAATATAACAATTATCATAAAAATATCACCTACATTACATAAGATATTTTAACTGCATCGCATGACTTTTTCAAGGAGAAGCCCAATTTAAGAAGTTTTTACCGGTTACTGCATAAGAAATCTCCGGTTTGCGGCTTATGTTAACGTCTTCCTGTCTGCTTTCTTGTTTCTTCTTGCCCCCGTATAAATATCATTTTCCTATGGCATAAAAACCGAATTTTGCAGACAAAATCTATAAACAGAATCTCTGTTTGTAAAAACAAAGCCTTTGGCTGTAAAAACAGAAGCTTTGTTTTTACAGCCAAAGGCTTTGTTTTGAGTTCATGAACTGAGAAAGGAGGTTTTATGCCTATAGAAAGATACTTTTTGTCATCTCACTCAACAATCACTATATGTTATGCTTTAAGTTATATACACATAAACTATATAAAAACAAAAAAGCATCGACAATCATCAGATTATCAATGCTTCTTACTCAGTCGGGGTGACTGGATTCGAACCAGCGACCACACGCCCCCCAGACGCGTACTCTAACCGGGCTGAGCTACACCCCGAATTGCGAGTGCAAAGGTAGTGCTTTATTTTTAATTCGCAAGCGTTTTGCCATTATTTTTCAAAAAAACATCATTTTTCAGCCCATGGTTTCGCTGTAAAAGTCAAGCATGCCGTTCACATCTTCCTGTGAAGCTGTCTGGTCCAGACAAATATCCCCCACCTCACTCAAGAGCGTAAAGTTAATTACACCGGCTGCTGCATTCTTCTTATCGTGCTTCATGAATTCATAGAGACAATCATAATCTTTACAGGTAAATGAAAGTCTGCCATAATTCTCCTTGATAAACTGGATGGTCTGACGCATCTTTTCGCTCGGGAAGCCTGTCTTCAGATGAGAGAAATACAATTCACACACCAGCCCCCAAGCCACAGCATAACCATGAAGTACCGGACGTTCTTTCTGCAATGCAAAGCTTTCGAATGCATGTCCCACGGTATGCCCCAAATTCAAAGCCTTGCGCAGTCCTTTTTCAAAAGGGTCTTGCTTCACTACCTCTTCCTTGACCATAACCGACTTTCCTACCAGCTGCTGCAAGCTTGCATAGTCGATGTGTTCCATATCGAAAGCCAACAGTTCACTCCAATGCGCTACGTTGCTTATCAGCCCATGCTTCAACATTTCCGCATAGCCCGACAAAATATTAAAGTGGTCCAGACTTTTCAGAAAGTTGCAATCTATCAAGACCGAAGCAGCCGGAGCAAAGGCACCGATTTCATTCTTCAAGCCATTGAAGTTGATTCCGGTTTTTCCGCCGACAGCCGCATCCACCATCGACAATAGCGTGGTAGGTATATTGATATAAGCTATTCCCCGCTTGAAAGTTGCTGCGGCAAAACCACCCAAGTCGGTTACCATGCCTCCGCCCAGGTTAATCAGCAGCGAGTGGCGGGTAGCTCCTTGTTCGCTCAACTGTTGCCACACATAAGCCAGCGTTTCAATGTTTTTATGTACATCCTCTGCACCGATACACAGCTGTATAGCACCTTCCATGAAAGGAAGATGCGCAATCCGGGGAAGACATAATTCACGGGTATGCTCATCGGTTAATACAAACAGTTTATCGTATGAATGTTTTAAAACGGCCTGCGTCAAATCCGACTCCAGATTTCGGCAGATGACTACTTCTTGTTTACTCATAAGATTATCATTTTACGCGCAAAATTAAAAAAAAGTCAGGATAACTCGGATAAACGTTTACAATTAATTAATTTTGCCCGCAAATTAATACAACAAATAAAACCATGAAAGGACTATTTCCACACGTATGCAAGCCCGTAGGCTATGCTTTATTAATTTTATCAGTGTTTATCCCCCTGTTATTATCTATGTTCGGACTGGTGCACGATAAAAGTCTGCTGCTCATCAAACTGGGAATGAAACTCTCCATCTGGGTTTCCCTGTTTATGATTTTTCTTTCACGAATAAAAGATGAGAGCGAAGAAACAGCCGGTTTCCGCTCTAAGGCCATGAAGTTTGCACTTTATTTTTGGGGAATCTGCTATGTAATATTGCTCATTAAAGCCTTTTTCGAAGGAAACATCAATCTGGCCGACAATTCCATCGGCATCATTTATATGGTTTTCAACGTTCTCTGCTTTGAATTTTTGCTCCAGAAAGCTCGCATCGAAAAGACATTTAAAAGAAAATGATTAAAATCTGTTTACCAGATTAAACCTTTGCACATAAACACAATCATATAGGCATCATTATATCAAAATAGAGCAAAAGAATGAAAAAATGGGTTTTGGGAATACTGCTGGTGTCCTTGTGTGGACTTACTGCTTTTGCACAAAGCGGTCGCAGTAGAGGGATTGTTTCAGGAACAGTCCTTGACGGAGGCGACAAATCGCCTGTAATGCAGGCCACCGTACAAATCTTGTCGCCGAAAGACAGTACAATGATTAAAGGAAATGTAACCGATTTGGATGGAAATTTCTCCATGCCGGTACGTCCGGGTAAATACCTTTTAAAGGTATCGTTCATCGGATATACTCCTTTTTTGAAAGAAGTAACGGTTACCCATGGCAAGCCACGCCTCAACGTGGGAACCATTGAGTTGCAATCAGATGCCATCATGCTGGCTGAAGCGGTGGTAGTGGCTCAGGCTCCCGAAGTGACCGCATCTGAAGATACGCTGGTGTATAACAGTTCGGCCTATCGCGTGCCCGAAGGATCAGCACTGGAAGAGCTGGTAAAGAAACTGCCCGGAGCGGAAGTCGACGAGAACGGAAAAATCACCATCAACGGGAAAGAAATCAAAAAAATCATGATTGACGGTAAAGAATTCTTTGCCGACGACCCGGATATGGCCATGAAAAACCTGCCGGTGAATATGATTGACAAATTACGCGCCTATGATAAGAAATCAGACTTGGCACGCGTTACCGGTATTGATGACGGGGAAGAGGAAACCGTACTCGACTTAAGCGTGAAGCCTGAAATGAAAAAAGGATGGATTGCCAATGCCGACCTTGCCGGGGGAACGAAGGACCGCTACAGCGGAAAGGCTATGATTAACCGGCTCATTGGAGATAACCAGTTTACAGTTATCGGCTCAATGAATAATGTCAACGATATGGGATTTCCCGGAGGCGGAGGCGGATTCCGGAGAAGAAACCAAAATGGGCTGACCGCCAATAAGAACGGGGGGTTCAACTTCAGTACAACAAGTACAAAATTAGAAACGGGGGGTAGCGTGAACTACCGCTACAGCGATGCTGACATCATCAGCAAACAGGCTTCTGAAACATTCGTTTCGTCTGCACAGAGTTCTTTTAAAAACGCACTTATCCGAAACGACAACCGCAGCATCAAGCTCACCGCCGATTTCCGTATCGAATGGAAACCGGATACCATGTCTACGCTGATTTTCCGTCCGCGCATCTCGTATGACGACACAGATAATGCAACCAACTCTGCTTCGGCAACCTTCAACCAAGACCCTCTGCTTCCTACAGACGAAATCATTTCAGCTGTACAGGATGCTGAAGGCGGACTTGTTGATTTAGTAGGGAAGGATGCGGTTATCAATACCATTCTGCGAAACAGCCTCAGCCGGGCGGACAACTTTAATGTAGGAGGCTCGCTGATGTTTAACCGGCGTCTGGCTAAACCGGGAAGAAACATCACCTTCCGGGGAACCTATAACTATACGAACAATAGCAGTGAACAGTTTTCTACTTCAAACAGTGTGTTTTACGGAAACGACAGTACGGATGTACTGAACCGGTATATCACGACACCCACCTTGAACAACAACTTCAGCACACGCGTTTCATACACGGAACCGATTTTTAAAGGAGGATTTCTGCAACTCAGCTATAACTTCCAGTATAAATACTCTACAACGGATAACTCTACGTATACCATGCCCGATGAATGGCAGATAGCCGACGGCTATCAAGGAAACGGAGTTCTGGACCCGGAAAATAGCAAAAGCGCACATTACACCTATTATAATCATGAAATGGAACTCGCCTTACGGTGGATTCGCAACAAGATGAGCCTGAACGTGGGTATGTCTTTCCAACCGCAGAAAACCAAACTCTCGTATAAGAAAGGAGACCTTGACACGATTACGATCCGCAATGTGTTCAACTTTACTCCTACCCTCGATTTCCGGTATAAATTTAACAAAACAAGCCAACTGCGGGTAAATTACCGGGGAAGGAGTTTGCAGCCGGGCATGACCGACCTCTTGCCTATCGAAGATTCATCCGACCCGCTGAACATCCGTCAGGGAAATCCGGGATTGAAACCGGCATTCACCAACTCGTTCTGGACATTCTTCAATACGTTCAATACCGAGACCCAGCGCGGCATGGTGGCTCACTTCTCGTTTAACAACACGATGAACAGCATCAGCAGCCGCCGCACCTATAATGAAAGTACCGGTGGATATATTACCCGCCCTGAAAATATTAACGGCAACTGGAATCTGAGCGGAATGTTCGGAACAAATACGGCTTTACGCAACAAGAAATTTACCATCAACACCTTCACAAACGGAGGCTATAATAATATGGTGAGCTATATCAGCGATAAAAAGAACACCACCGACAGCGACAAGAACAAAACACGTCAGCTTCGCCTGGGCGAACGCTTGCGCGGAACCTATCGTACAGACTGGTGGGAGGTTTCTCTAAACGGTTCACTGAATTACACCCACTCGCGGAACAATTACCAAGAGCGGAACAATATGGATACGTATGACTTTACCTACGGAGCAAGTACCAATATCCGCTTGCCATGGGATATGTCAATCGCTACCGATATCTCCCAAAATTCCCGACGCGGATATGCCGATGCCAGCATGAACCGCGACGAGCTAATCTGGAATGCTCAGATTTCACAGGACTTCCTGAAAGGAAATGCCGCTACCGTCAGTGTCCAGTTCTACGATATTCTGCAAAACCAAAGCAATATCAGCCGAACCATCAGCGCCGCCATGCGGAGCGATACAGAATATAATGCCATCTACAGCTTCTGTATGGTACACTTTATCTATCGGCTCAACTTATTCGGAGGCAAAGGAAACCGCCCGCCCATGGATGGTCCGGGCTTCGGAGGCCCGGGCTTTCGACAGGGACATCGCCCGCCTCACCGTTTCTGATCACTTACCTGCCGGAAGATACAAGCCAACAAGCTTCACCGGCCAAAACTTCATCAGCAGACAAGTGGAAAGTGCACAGAATGTGCAGAGTTTCATTTTAACATCATCAGCCGGCATGAACCACCCCTTCATGCCGGCTTTTTCAATCTTTCCCTACCCCGATTCAGCCACGGCAACCAAGAAGGAATACAAGTCCCTGCCATGACAAGATTCGCTGAAAAAATATGTTAACCATGCACTGAGTTTTGAATAAAATGCGTATATTTGCACGCAATAAAATCTAAAGCATTAAAAGCCCTATGTCATTTATTGCAGATAAAGTAGTAATGGACGGATTGACTTACGATGATGTATTGTTAATCCCCGCCTATTCTGAAGTTTTACCTAAGACAGTTGAGCTCTCAACTAAGTTCTCACGCAACATCGAGTTGAAAATCCCATTCGTAACCGCAGCTATGGATACAGTTACCGAAGCACAGATGGCCATCGCTATCGCACGCGAAGGAGGTATCGGTGTTATCCATAAAAACATGCCGATTGAAGAGCAGGCACGCCAAGTAGCCATTGTAAAACGTGCTGAAAACGGAATGATTTATGACCCCGTTACCATCAAACGTGGTTCTACCGTAAAAAATGCGCTCGACTTAATGGCAGAATATAAAATCGGCGGTATTCCTGTAGTAGATGATGAAAAATATCTGGTAGGAATCGTAACCAACCGCGACCTCCGTTTTGAAAGAGACATGAACAAGCGCATCGATGAAGTAATGACCAAAGAAAACCTCGTTACCATCGATCAGGCAACCGACATGGAAACAGCCTCTCAAATCCTTCAGGAAAATAAAATCGAAAAGCTCCCGGTTGTTGACAAAGACGGCAAGCTGATTGGTTTGATTACCTATAAAGACATTACAAAGGCAAAAGATAAACCAATGGCATGCAAAGACTCAAAAGGCCGTCTGCGCGTAGCTGCCGGTGTAGGCGTTACCGCTGATACATTCGACCGCATGGAAGCCTTGGTTAATGCCGGAGCCGATGCGATTGTGATCGACACCGCTCACGGACACTCCATGTACGTAATCGAGAAACTGAAAGAAGCAAAGAAACGTTTCCCTAACATTGACATCGTAGTAGGTAATATCGCTACCGGTGAAGCTGCCAAGATGTTAGTTGAAGCCGGAGCAGATGCTGTAAAAGTAGGTATCGGTCCGGGTTCAATCTGTACCACCCGTGTAGTTGCCGGTGTAGGTGTTCCTCAGCTGACTGCCGTTTATGACGTAGCAAAAGCATTGGAAGGAACGGGTGTACCTTTGATTGCCGACGGAGGTTTGCGCTATTCAGGCGACGTAGTTAAAGCATTGGCTGCCGGAGGATACAGCGTAATGATCGGCTCACTGGTTGCCGGAACAGAAGAATCTCCGGGTGACACCATCATCTTCAACGGACGTAAGTTTAAGTCATACCGCGGCATGGGCTCACTGGAAGCCATGGAAAACGGATCGAAAGACCGTTACTTCCAAAGCGGAACTGCCGATGTCAAGAAACTGGTTCCGGAAGGTATCGCTGCCCGTGTTCCTTATAAAGGTTCCTTGTACGAAGTGATTTATCAGCTGACAGGTGGCTTACGTGCCGGTATGGGATACTGCGGTGCACATAACATCACAGAGCTTCACAATGCCAAGTTCACTCGCATCACCAATGCAGGTGTACTTGAAAGCCACCCGCACGATGTAGCTATCACAAGCGAAGCTCCGAACTATAGCCGTCCGCAATAAGTGAAAAGTTTCATTTAACTATACATGGAAACAGGAGGAACTCCTGCTGCTTCCATCTGTCACAGAGACACAGAAACACAGAGCCTCATCGGTAAAAACCAGCTCGGTGCTTATGTGTCTCTGCCTTTTTCAATAACATCTTACAGCAAGTCGGTCCGAAAAGATTGATTTCATTCTTCAGTCATCATGAAAACAAGATTCCGGTTGTTCTCCCTCTATCTATCACTGGCAGCCTGTTTATCTCTCCATGCAGAGACAAACAAGACCTTACTGCGCATTGACGGAAATGCTATTTCTGTTGATGAATTTACCTATTATTTCCAACGCTCGGCACAAAAACAAGGACAGACTCCGGAACAGTACTTTCCCTGCTTCCTTGACTTTAAGCTAAAAGTGGCCGAAGCTAAACGGATGAAACTGGATACCCTACCCGACTTTCAAAACCAATATAGGATTTTACAAGCCGCCTTACTCAAGTCCTTACTGACCGATGAAGTGCGGAAAAACGAACTGTGTCATTCACTTTATACCCAACAAGCCTCACGGCTTTCCCTTCAAGACTGGGTCAAGGTAGAAATTATCACCCTCCGTCTTCCACAGCACGCTACAGCAGCTGAAGAGAAAAGAACCCGGCAAACAGCCGACTCTATCTATGCTGCCCTCAACCGAGGAGCTTCTTTTTCAGAATTAACCCGAGTCTATTCGGCAAAAGCCAACCAAGCCCCCATCTGGCAACCCAAGTCACGCCTGCTCGATGAAATAGCCCAACAACTATCCCACTTGTCCGTGGATAGCTATTCACAGCCCTTCTATTCTCCATTAGGCATTCACATTGTCAAACTCAATGGACAGAAAAGCTCATTAAACGTCGAAGAGTACCTCCCATGGCTGTCGCATTACATCATGCAACACAAGTTTGATACACTCTTAAAGCAGCCACTCTATAAACAATGGTTAGCAGGAACACTTGATACACATACCCTTCCCTTCCGTGAACTTTATGAAGGTCTGCTTGCCACCTATCATGATGTCTGCTTCCCGGAAACCGAGCCCACCTTACCCAGCAATAAAGAATTAGAAAACTACTTCAAAAAACATAAAGCCAACTACCAGTGGGAACTTCCCCACTTCCGGGGAGCCGTCATACACTGCAAAGACAAGAAAGCCGCCTCAAAAATAAAGAAATACCTTAAAAAACTGCCGGAAGAAAGCTGGAAAGCCCGACTTGCCGAATTAAGCAAGACCCATCCGGAACTTCAGGCTCAAATAGAAACCGGACTCTTCCAGATAGGAAGCAACAGCTACGTTGACAAGCTGGCTTTCAAATGTGGAACCCTCCATGCTCATCCGGAATTACCTCACACGTTTATAATAGGAAAACGCTTGAAGAAAGGACCCGAAAAATATACGGATGTACGCGAATCGGTTGAAAAAGACTATTTGAAACAGGCTAAAGCAGCAAAAAACGTCCACTTAAGGCAACAATTTAACGTAGAAATCAATCAATACGTTTTAAAAACCGTTAATTGTAGCGGAAATAATTAATTTAAACCGTATCTTCGTTCACTAAAATATTGTTCATGAAGCAAAAAAGAAGTTGGTATATACTTGGGGTTGCGCTACTCCTGCTCACCGGATGCAGCAAAACCATTGACCACAAAGGTAAAACCCCTCTTGTGGAAGTAAATCACCGCTTTTTATATGAGGAAGATTTACGGACTGTACTTCCCGTTGGAATTACCGGAAAAGACAGCACCCGGCTTGCCGACAATTATATACGCAACTGGATAGAAGACGAACTTCTTTGTCAGAAAGCAGAAGGCAATATCCCCGACAATGACAAAATAGAAAAACGGGTAGATGCTTTCCGCCGGGCATTGATTATGCATACCTATCAGGAAGAACTGATAAACCAAACCCTAAGCAATGCCATTTCGGATGCCGACATCGAACAATACTATCAGCAAAATGCCGCATTGTTCCGTGCCGGGCAACCTTATATCCAAGGACTTTTCATGAAAGTTCCGCTTCATGCCCCCCAGCTGAACCAAGTGCGGAACTGGATAAAGAAATATACGCCCGACAACATTGACAAGCTGGAAAAATACAGCATCGGCAATGCTGTAAGCTATGACTATTTTTACGACCGATGGAAACCCGTATCCGAGTTTTCGGCTAAAATACCGATGAAAGAAATCGATGCCAACCGGACCTACTTAAACCAGCACCGGGACGTGGAGGTCCGCGATACGGCTTTTCATTACTTCCTGCACGTAGAAAACTTCCTCCCGCAAGGAGAACAACTACCGCTGGAATATGCCAGAGATGAAATAAAAGAAATATTAACCAATCTGAAGCGAGCTGAATTTATCAACAAGATGAAACAAGATCTGTATGAGAAAGCTTCAGAAGATAATGATATAATTTATTATAAGTAAACTCAAATGAATAAATTAAATGCAACAAGACTCTACGCTTGTTTATGCCTGTTAGTAATGGCTGTGACTACGTCTTATGCACAAGACAATGTCATCGATGAAGTGGTATGGGTAGTAGGTGATGAAGCTATCCTGAAGTCGGATGTGGAAAACGAACGTCTCAATGCCCAATATGAAGGACGACATTTTGACGGCGACCCTTATTGTGTCATTCCCGAAGAACTTGCCGTGCAGAAACTCTTTCTTCACCAAGCAGAAATAGACAGTGTGGAAGTTTCTGAGCAACAAGTCATCCAAGACGTAGAGCAGCGCATTGCCTGGCTGACCGAAGTTATCGGCTCGAAAGAACGCATGGAAGAGCAGTATAACAAAACCTCTACACAGATTCGTGAAACCATGCGCGAAAACGTACGCGAAGGGCTGATGGTACAGGAAATGCAGAAAAAGATTGTCGGCGACATCAAGCTCACTCCTTCTGAAGTGCGCAACTACTTCAACAATCTGTCGCAAGACAGTATTCCGTTTATCCCCACACAGGTGGAAGTGCAAATCATTACCCGTGAGCCGAAGGTGAAAGAGGAAGAAATAGAACGCGTCAAGAAAGAACTGCGCGACTTTACCGAACGTATCAATAAAGGAGAAACCACTTTCTCTACTCTGGCACGTTTATATTCAGAAGACCCGGGTTCAGCCCGTATGGGAGGTGAATATGAAAAATTTCAGGGACGAGGCGAGCTGACACCGGAGTTTGCCAATGTGGTTTTCAACCTGACCGATACCAAGAAAATCTCAAAAGTATTCCAGACCGAATACGGATTCCACATTGCCCAGCTCATTGAAAAGCGCGGCGACCGAATCCGGTACCGCCATATCCTCATCAAGCCCAGAATCGACGAAGAAGAGTTTGATACCGAAATTCACCGCCTTGACACACTTGCCAACGACATACGAAAAGGAAAGGTAACATTCGATGAAGCTGCCACTTGGGTTTCGCAAGATAAAAAGACCCGAAACAACCACGGACTGCTTGCCAATCCACAGAGTACCACCTCACGCTTTGAAATGCAGCAGCTGGCAGGTATGGTTTCACAAGAACTTGCCAAGGTGGTTGAAAATATGCAGATTGGAGAAATATCCAAACCGTTCCGTATGGTAATGGTAGAAGGCGGAAAAGAAGTTTGCGCCATCGTGAAGCTCAAAAACCGCATTGACGGTCATAAAGCCACCATCTCTGAAGACTATCAGCGACTGAAAGAGATTGTAACCCAAAAGCGCAGCGAAGAAAAACTTCAGAAATGGATCTTGGAAAAACAGAAGAAAACATACGTACGCATCAATCCGAACTGGAGAAAATGTGAATTTAAATATCCGGGATGGATTAAATAAACAACATATGTCTGAAAAGAAAAAACAACATATCTCTTTGAGCGGGCATAGGGTATTCATACTAAGTATCCTATGCCTGTTCGGCTTTTGCCTGCTCGCTCAGACTCCCGAAAAGAAACGGGAACAGCCCAAGCAGAAAAGCAAAGTCTTCTTGCTGCACTCCGACCTGCTCCGTAAAGACTCCAGACACCCCGACGCACAAGTGGTGGTGGGAAATGTGGTATTCCGCCATGACAGCATCTATATGTATTGCGACAGCGCTTACTATTATGACCAAATCAGTTCTTTCGAAGCTTTCAGCAACGTCAAGATGGTGCAGGGAGATACCTTGTTTCTCTATGGCGACCACTTGTATTACGACGGAATGACCCAGATAGCCGAAATGCGCAAGAACGTGCGCATGGAGAACCGCACCACAACGCTGCTCACCGACAGCCTGAACTATGACCGCGTATATAATCTGGGGTATTTCTTCGACGGAGGTACACTGATGGACGAACAAAACGTACTGACTTCTGAATGGGGAGAATATAACCCTTCTACCAAACAGTCGGTATTCAATTATAATGTAAAGCTGGTCAACCCGCAGTTTACCCTTACTTCCGATACGCTGAGATATAATACAGCCAGCAAAGTGGCAGACATTGTGGGACCGTCGGATATTGTTAGCGATGCCAATCATATCTATTCGGAACGGGGAGTATATAATACGGCTACCGGAAAGGCCGACCTATATAACCGCTCGGTGCTGACCAACGAAGGGAAACAGCTCACAGGTGACACGCTGTTTTACGACCGCAATACCGGAGTAGGAGAAGCCTTTCATAACATGGTGATGAAAGACACCATCAACAAGAATATGATGACCGGCGACTACGGATTTTATAACGAAAACACCAAATATGCGTTTGCTACAAAAAAAGCCATGGCCATCGACTATTCGCAAGGAGACAGCCTGTTCCTGCATGCCGACACACTCATGCTGAAAACCCTGCATCTGAATACCGACTCCATGTACCGCGAGATGCGCGCTTTCCACAAAGTCCGTTTCTACCGGAGCGACCTGCAGGGAGTGGCCGATTCGCTGGTCTTCTCCAGTGCCGACAGCTGCCTCACCCTGTATAAAGACCCTATCTTATGGAACAAACAACAGCAGCTGGTGGGCGAAGAGGTCAAGATTTACATGAACGACAGCACCGTCGACTGGGCGCATATCATCAATCAGGCCTTATCGGTAGAACAGATTGATTCAGTAACCTATAATCAGGTTACCGGAAAAGAGATGAAAGCCTATTTCCGCAACGGACAGATGCATAAAACAGAAGTCATCGGTTCGGTACGCTTGGTTTATTACCCGATGGACTCAGACAGTACCCTCATCGGCATGAACGTATCCGAAACCAGCCAGCTCGACATCTACCTGAAAGACCAGAAACTGGAACGCATGGTCATGAGTCCGAAATCGAACGGAACACTTTACCCGATGAGCAAAATACCCGAAGGAGCAGACCGGCTGCAAAACTTCGTATGGTTTGACTATATACGTCCGCTGAACAAGGAAGATATTTTCAACTGGCGAAGCAAAAAAGTGGAAGACCAGCTGAAGAAAAGCACCCGCCCGCCGGTGGAACTGCCCAACCAACATTTGTTTGAACATAAAAAGAAATAGCTTTATGGGAATGTTTTCAATGAGAAAGCCACGTAGCTATCACCATGAATATATTTACGTGGACGAACGTAAGGAAAAACTGCAAAAGATAGAAGAGAGTGCCAAGCGCGACTTAGGTATGCTTCCTCCCAAAGAATTTTCACCGGAAGATATACGGGGAAAGTTCGTTGAGGGAACCACATATCTCAAACGGCGCAAGGAAAGCGGACGTAAACCACTTTCTTATGCCACTATGTTTATAGCTATCCTTGTATTACTTTATATCTTACATTATCTTATCACCGGAGAATTTACACTATGAGCGATATCATCCGTTTGTTGCCCGACTCCGTGGCTAATCAAATTGCGGCGGGCGAAGTCATCCAGAGACCCGCTTCTGTGGTCAAGGAATTGGTCGAAAATGCGATTGACGCAGGCGCACTTCATATTGATGTTTCTGTAACCGATGCCGGAAAAACTTGCATCCAAGTCATTGACGACGGGAAAGGGATGTCGGATACTGATGCACGCCTGGCCTTCGAACGCCATGCCACTTCAAAAATAAAAGAAGCAGCCGACTTGTTCGCACTGCGTACCATGGGATTTCGCGGTGAGGCACTGGCTTCAATCGCTGCCGTGGCACAAGTGGAGCTGCGTACTTGCCAGGAAGAAGGACAGCTGGGAACTGCCATCACCCTGTCGGGGTCGAAGATTGAAAAACAAGAAGCGGTTGCCTGTCCGAAAGGGAGCAACTTCGCTATCAAAAACCTGTTTTTCAATATCCCGGCACGGCGCAAGTTCCTCAAGTCGAACCAAACGGAATTAAGCAATATTTTAACTGAATTTGAACGCATCGCACTGGTAAATCCGGAAGTTTCGTTTACGCTTCATCACAATGAAACCGAACTGCTGAATCTCCCTGCCATCCAGCTTCGCCAGCGTATCATGGGATTGTTTGGCAAAAAACTGAATCAAGAATTGCTTTCCCTCGAAATTGAAACCACCATGGTGAAAATCCACGGTTTCATCGCACGCCCCGAAACGGCACGCAAGAAAGGAGCACGACAGTTTTTCTTTGCCAACGGACGCTTTATGCGTCATCCGTACTTTCACAAGGCAGTAACCGATGCATACGAGAACTTGGTTCCGGCAGGTGAACAGATTTCTTACTTTCTCTACTTTGAGGTCGACCCGGCACACATTGATGTAAACATTCACCCCACCAAAACCGAAATTAAATTTGAAAACGAGCAAGCCATCTGGCAGATTCTTTCGGCTGCAGTCAAGGAAACTTTAGGACGCTTCAATGCCGTACCTTCCATTGACTTCGATACCGAAGGAATGCCCGACATTCCGGCATACGACTCCACGCCTTACGCTGGTGTGCAGCCGCCGCAGACTTCCTATGACCCCACGTATAATCCGTTTAATACCACTGCGGTTTCGCCTTCGTCTTACTCTTCTTATAAATCGAAGCAGCACCTTGACTGGGAACCGGTCTTTCATGGATTAGAGAAGAATGCATCACAGCCAAGCTGGCCGGAAGACGATACGGCTCCGTTTGAAGAAGAAATGTATCCGCAGGAACCGGTTGCCCCAAATACTCCTTCCGGATTATACGACAGCCCTGCAACCGAAAGCGTGGCAGAGAAAAGTGCGCAGCACTATCAGTATAAAGGAAGCTATATCTTGACCTCGGTAAAATCCGGACTGATGATTATCAATCAGCAACGGGCGCATATCCGTATTCTTTATGACCAATATATGGCGCAGATAGAACAACGGCAACATGTTTCGCAGCGTATCTTATTTCCGGATATGGTGCATTTTTCTCCGGCAGAAATTCCGGTGTTAAATGAAGTGATGGACGATCTGAATGCGCTGGGCTTCGACTTGAGTGACTTGGGAAACGGAACGTACTCTATTAATGGCATTCCTGCCGGCATTGAAGGGCTGAACCCGGAAACGCTGATTACAAACATGGTGCAAACTGCCATCGAAAAGGGATGCAAGGTAAAAGAGGAAGTGCAGAATATGTTGGCTCTCTCGCTGGCCAAAGCGGCTGCCATTGTTCCGGGACAAGTATTAAGCAATGAAGAAATGAACAACTTAGTAGATGGACTTTTTGCTGTAGCAACTCCGAATTATACGCCCGACGGGAAAACCATCCTTACGGTGATTAAAGAGGATGAACTGGAAAAGTTGTTCAAATAAAGTTGACTAGGCTTCAGATACGAGGTGACTAGGATTACCTTCCGGACGGAAACCTAGTATCTGGTATCTGAAGCCTAGTCTCTTGAAAGAAATGCCTCGTTATCTGGATATTTCCTTTACAAAGTAAGTCAACGTAGGCAAGTGGTCACTGTATCCGTTCTGGAACGTAGTTCCTGAGAACGTACGCAGCGGATACCCCTTGTACTTGCCAGCCTGTTGAATCAGGAACGGACGGTTAAATACCTCACATTTCCACAGTTTCAGTGTCGTACGGTCTTTACCCAATAAATTACCCGAAACAATCTGTTGGTCGAACAGGTTCCACTGATTCTGATAACAAAGCGAACCGATACCCTGATCATACAATTTCCAGGTCGCATTGTAATACCCGTCTGGTTTCACATCTTTCGCTTTACGCTTCGCACCCAATACTTCCGCGCAACTCTTGTTGAAAGGGTCATCGTTCATATCCCCCACAATCAGCACTTTCGCATTCGGATTATCGGCATGAATCGAGTCGCCGATATGACGCACGATGCTTGCCGCAAACTCACGGAGCGGCGATGAAGCAGACCCCCCATAGCGCGAAGGCCAGTGGTTTACAATCATATGGAAAGGTTCACCTGCCATCACACCACTTACCAGCAAGATGTCACGGGTCCGGTAATTCGGTTTCTCCGGCATCTGGAACGGATAAATCCGGGCATTCACCAGTTTAAACAAGCGAGGATTATACAGAGCAGCCACATCAATACCACGGTGGTCGGGCGACTCAAAGTGAACAATTTCATAGCCCTTGCCTTTCAGCGGAGCCGTCTGCACCAAGTCTTCCAGCACCTTCCGGTTTTCCACTTCCGAAATACCGATAATGGCAGGACCAGCCGGACAATAATCCGTACCGAGCTGAGCCAATACCTTGGCTACATTTTGTAGTTTCTGCTCATACTTAGTCTGTGTCCATGCATACGGACCATTAGGAGTAAACTCGTCATCGCCCTTGTTATTCGGGTCGTCTTCCGTATCCCACAGGTTTTCTACATTATAGAAAGCGGCTGCATAGACTCCCAGTCGGTTTTGTGCCAGCAAGCCGGAAGCATACAGACAGGTGATGAACAGCGCGAGAATCATTCTTCGTGTCTTCATGACTTTCTTTTTTTATCGGTTAAGCTGACAAGGCTTCAGTTAAGAAGCCCTGCCAACTTTTAATCGTTCATTATTCATTAGGGGTCGGTTCGATCACGTTTCCTCCGTCACCGCTTCCGCTGCCACCTTTTGTAGCTGTTACTTTTACATTCTTAACCTCCCAAGTATCAGAGACTCCATCTGAGCTTTTATATTGGAAAGCAATCTTTATTTTAGAACCTACATAAGCAGATAAATTCACATCACCAGATCCTGAAAATTCCCAAGAATTTCCAGCGGGATAAGATACACTTAATGTATTCCAAGTCTGTCCATTATCCTTAGATACATTTACAAGATGGTTTGTCTTTACATAAGCTACATCACCTTTATTAATTGCATGATCAAAAGTCAGAGTAGCTGCATTAGCTGCTGTCAAATCTATTTCCGGAGAAATCAGCCAACTATCAGAAGCATATGAAACATTATCTTTAAATGCACTAGCCTTCATGTATCCCGGATTCTTGAAATTATCATGTTTCCACACAAAAGTCAACGCACTTGCCATTTCTTTATTTTCAATGGTAAATGTTCCTACTCCTGTAGCAAATGTTTCCTCAAAAACAGTTTCAGTAACTCCTGGCTGCGTTTCACCACCTTGTCCACCTTCTTCAGGCACTTCCACGAAATCCTTGATATCCTCAGCGGTACGGATGGTAAACTGCCAGCTGCCTCTGAATCGTCCCAAGATACCGGTCAAGTTTCCTTTTCCCTTCGGAAGCTTATTAGCTGCGAAGTTAGCATATCCACTGGTGCGCACCACCAACGTATTTCCGTGCGCATCGGTAATGGCTTCTTCATGCCCCGTGCTGCTTTCGGGAGCAAAGATAGCCGTTCCCCCATTTTGGAAAGTCACCCCCTTCAGAGTAACCAGTTTAAACTTATACGTTTCCGGATCCGCATTAATCACACTGATATCATCCAGTTCAAGCGGTTTTGCATTTTCCGGATTTGCCCATCCATCTCTGATAACATGCTTTTCAAACTCCTCCCACGGGGTGCGGTACAGATAGCCTTCGGGATGTCCCAACTGCTGTTCATCGCCATAAACTGAGATACTCAATCCCTTCAAGTCAATATAAACAGTCTGTCCCACCGGATAATAGTTATAAACACTACTCTGATCTACTTCCATTTCAATGGCACCGGTTGCATCTTCCAGATAAATTTTCTTGAAGATATTACCCGATTCATCGTTTGCAGTAACCACCGCTTTCAATACTTGGTCCTGCGTAATCACCACAGGAGCTTTATCAGTAGCAGCCGCAGTCTGTGCACGCAAGTCTTTAATCGTAATATTCGCTTCCGGTCCCGTATATTCAGGCTCGGTCAAAAGCGGAGCATCATAATCTTTCTCACAGGCAAAGAGAGCCAGTGAAGCAAGAAGCGGCAGCGCGATATTTCTTAGTTTTTTCATATAATGTCAGTTTTTTAGTTGATATTTATTTAGTTGACTAGAACTTATAGCTTGCATTCAAGAAGCAGTTAATACCCTGCATATAGAAATACTTACCACCGAAGCGGTTCGGTTTTTCCAAGTCGAAGCGTCCCTGCTCATATCCGCCGGTACAGATATCCTTCTTGTTGAGCACATTGTTTACCGTCAAGTTAAAGTTCAGCGACTGGCGGTTGCGCAAATAGATAATCTTACCCACAGAAAGGTCGAGCGTAAACGCTTCCTTGAAGCGTTCCTGCGTAGTAAGCTGGCGGTAAGCATCGTAATACGGGTTATACGGAGTAACCTGTTCATAGCTTGAAGCCAGACGGCGAAGCGGAGCTGCCTCAATGTAGTTACGTCCGAAGCCGTTCACGTTGGCACCCAGGAACCAGTAGTCGATGAAGTAACGGATACCGAAAGTACCGGCAAACTGCGGCAGACCTCCCACATACACATCCTTCATGTATACCTTTTCCTTTTCCACCATCTTTCCGTTTTCCGAATGCTTCACCCCGTCAGGATTGTTGCTGTAATAATACTCACCCACGGTTCCAGCCAAGTCGAAGCTCCAGTGATCATCGAGTTTATACGTAGCTCCCAGTTCGATACCGCGGTGAATGCGGTTTACCCCGTAAAGCACGTGGTTGATAAACGTACCCTCAATGCCGTCATAATAGCTGTTACGCTCCATCTGGTCGTAGAAATTAGTTTGGAACACACCGATACGTCCTGCCAAGTGAGGTGTAGAGAAGATATAGTTAATATCTGCCGAGAAGATACGTCCGCTCTCCATATTCTCGATGGTGTGGTCGGTAATACGCGGAGAAATATACGCTTCGTTCGGCAACGGAGCCTCACTGCCATAGCTCACATTCGCATTAATCATGTGGCGTCCGTTGAATTTATAGGTCAAACCTCCCTTCAGCATGATGTCGGTAAAGCTGTGACGCGCCCCTTTTCCGAAAGAGCTGTCCGGATAACGTCCGTTACGCATCAGTCCGTCACGCTGGAACGAGGTATAAGTCAGCTTCGCACCATAGTAATAATCCCAGTAGCGCGAATGATACTGATTCACCACCCACGCATTGAGCGAGTAGATATTCAGGTGATAGTTATAGCCGAACACCCCGTCTTCATACACCTTACGGTTCGGACGGTCGAGGTCATTCTGCAACTTATCCGAATCGCCCGAGAAGTCTTGTTCGGCAAACTTGTCAATATCGAGCACATAGCTGGCACCCAACAAATCGTTCACCGTTTTAAACTGGCGCGACTGCGTATAGCGTGCACCGATACCGGCTGTGATGTCGAAGTGACGGCTCATGCGGGCATTGAGGGTAGAGTTGAACGAAGTTTCCAGCAAGTCGCTGCGACGTTCTTCCACCATATATACGGCAGCTCCGTTACCGTTACGCACACTGTTGGCATTGGCTTCATACAGCTTATCCCAGTTAATCTGCGTAAAGTCGGCCTGACGCGTACGCCAAAGCTCCCGGTATCTCAACTGCATGGTTTCATCCTCGAAGTAAGAAGGCAGGTAGCGGTAATAATCCGGACGCGGATCGGGTGCATTATACCAGTTGAGCGCCGTATTACCGTAACGGGCATAATGGAAACCCGCACCGGTGGTCAGCGTCATGTTGTCATTGATTTTCCAAACGTGCGAGAACACGGCAGTAGGGTCGAAAGCCGTAACCACCTTGGCATTCCGCTTGTCGCCGTTCTGGTAACCCCAGTTCGGGTTATACTGATAATTATCGGTCAGTTCATACACTTCACGGTACGAGTTACCCTGCTGTCCGCGCTGTACGGGTGAGATGAAAGCCACCATCGACAAGCTGTGACGGCCACCCTGCCATTGTTTTTCGGCAGAAAAAGCCAGCGAGAAGTTCTTATAGAACGTACCGTCGATAGCTCCCTCATGCGAGTAACGTCCGCCCAAAGAAGAGGTAAACGCCCATCCCTTATCGTTCATTCCGGTAGAATAAGTAAACATGCCGCGCAGATAATAGTTGCGGTTGGTATAGCTCAAGCTCAGCTTACCGCCCGGTGTATACGCCGAAGCACGCATGTTAATGTTTTCGGTACCGCCGAGACGTCCGAAAGTAAATGAACCCGGTGCATTAAAGTTGGTCACATCGCCGTTGCGGGTCATATCATTCAACGCTCCCACCGAAGCATAGTTAAACACGCCCCGGTTCTGGTCATTAAATTCCACCCCGTTGATATACTTCACCTCGTGCGTACTGCTATAGCCACGCGGAGAGAAGCGTCCCGGAGAAAGCTGATACGAACTGCGGTTCAAAAAGATGTCGTTCGAAAGAATCACGGTAGAACTTACGTCCTGTCCGGAAGTTTCCACATCATCGTCCACCATACCGGCATCGATGACACCAATCATAGAAATATCTTCTGTAGCATTCAGTTCAGTAACCCGAATCGGTTCCAGCTCGGTCACACCCGCGCTTTCCACCTCAATGGCTACACTTTTCGGCGTAATCAATACAGAGTTAAGCTGAATGACGTAACGTCCCGGAGCTATATTGCGGATGGTGAAAAAGCCATCGGCATCGGTCGTAACCTGCCGGTCGAGTTCGGTCACGGTCACGATAATCCCCGGAACGGGGTCACTGCTTACTGCTCCAATTACCCGTCCTTTCACGCTGCCTTGTGCAAAGGCAAGACAAGGAAGGAAGAATGCCAGGAAGAACAGTAGTTTTTGTTTCATACGTTTAGGTTTTTAATTAAAAAGTTTTCCTCTGGAGCCGTTTCATGCTTCTATCAGGAGGATTGGGTTAAAAAAGAGAGCATGAAAAAGTTTTATAGAGCTCTTTCATGTTCTCTTTTCTTAGAATTAAGTTATTGAATTGCAAGGGAGTATTTCTCTTGCTTGGGTTTCAGTAACTGGTTGTTGTTTCATCGGCAAAAAACGCTTGGGCGTTTGACCTAAAACGCCTAAGTGTTTTAGGGGGTTCGCCTAGGCGTTTTTTTAGAAAATCTACAACTAGAAATTATTTCACTTCTTCCAGTGACATATCATCGTAGTAGATGTAGCCACCGAATTCATTAGTATCTACATTACGGTAAGTACGCACTTCATAACGAAGTTTGACCGCATTTGCAGGAGCTGTAAATTCAATTTCCACATGCTGCCAATCAGCACTTTCCTTAGAATAATCAGTTTGCTGAAGTGTACTATTTAAATCTTTAATAGCCTGATTTCCAGCATCTACTAATGCAAACCAGTAACGAGAACTTGCTTTGGTATCATTATCTAAGAACCAATAAGAAATTTTATATTTCTTACCTCCTGTGATGGTAACTTCCTGCTGAACTTTACTTGTCTTATTTGGCGAATCTTTTGACGCGCCAGTTTGTCTTAATGAATTGTTGCCACCATGCTTAATGCTAGTTTCCTTAGTTATTTCACCAGTATTATATGTTGTATTATCCCATGCTGTTGGCAATTTTTCAGTCCAATCTTCAAATCCCGGATTAACCAATAAGTTTGCTCCCGGCTGTGGTTGCGGCTGAGGTTCTGGTTCCGGTTCTGGTTCCGGAGTCGGGTCTACTGTACCGCCCTTACCATCGGCTACTACTTTCACTGAATTAATCTGCCATAAAGCAGCTGCATCAGCTGTACTAACATAACGAAATGCTACCTGAACCGACTTACCTACATAAGCTGTCAAATCAATGGTTGCTGATACGTACTTATAATCATTACCTGAGCCATAAGCAGGGATTACCACTTGTGTCCAACCGGTTGCCTCTGCACTTGCTTGAGTTCCAGCATCTGCTACCCACAAAGTCATTTCTTTACTCTTATCTGCACCATACTTGTGACAGTGTTCAAATGTCAATGTTGCCTTTTTAGCAGAAGTTAAATCTATAGATGGACTTATCAACCAACTTTCCGCAGCATGATTTACTTTATTTATATTTGCACTAGCCTTCATATACTGCGTATTATCCTTATCAAATTGTCCCCACTGCCATACATAAGTACTCCCTTCCGGCAACTTAATATCTGAAATAGTAAAGTTTCCTTGGTTCGCATCAAACGGCTCATCGAGCAACACTTTCTCTTCACCCGGTTCAGTTCCGCCACCTTCGCCATCAAAGTTTACATCGAAGTCACCACCGGCAACTCCTACCCAGTCTTCGATAGTAGCGTTACCCACTGTTACCACCGGTTTGCCGTTGTTTACAGAAAGCTTAGCTTTGAAAGTAACATTCTTTCCAGCTTCAAATGCAGAAAGGTCGGCAATAGAATGCGTGAAAGTCTTTCCAGCCAACGTGAAGGTCAGATCCATCTTCGTCTGGTCGGTTGCAGCAGCAGTAGGCAGGATAATTGCAGTAGCCATAGCGGTATGAGCTTCCACGTTACCGATATTCATGGCAACAGCCTGTGTATTCTTACCATCGGTAGCTTTCACGGTTCCGTTAGCCAAGTCAAACTTACCTTCGGTAGCAATACCTTTCATTTCCACCTTCAAGCCTTCGAATGACTCGATGGTTTCGTCTTTGGTCATATCCAAAGTAATCTTTGACATCTTACGGACAAACTTCAGTGCAATGGTTTTTCCGTTAGCAGCCTCAACACCCTTTGTTTCGTTTGAGTACAGCAAGTCGATAGCACCCGGTTTGCTCTGATCTGCCACATTGACATCCATCACGTTTCCGCTCAACGCATTTGAGTACGGATAATACGCAATGAAATCTACTTTACCGGTTGCCGGCAAGTAAACCCCTTCGCCCGGAGCAGCCACCAGCGAGCCGTTGGTCTGTGCCAGATACTTCTTGTTGGCAGCAGTAGCCGATGCGATTTCGCTTCCGTTCGGAGTCATGAAAATACCCACTTCGTCGTTGGCATTCCAAGAGTTTCCACTTACGCGCGACTGAATAGAGGTGGTAAACACTACGCCTTCACTTCCAGTCCATTCACTGTTTTCGTCATTGTCTGTACAGCTTACTAAGGCTAAGGATGATAGCATCCCCGCGTACAATAAATTAGAAAGTTTCATAAGTTTGAGTTTATGGGTTTTAGTTTATAAGTTTTTTAGTTTGTGAGTTTTCGGTGACAAGGTATCAGGTGACGAGTTGACAAGGCTTTAGTTTCCTCAACCTGAATTCTTTCTTACTTCCTGATTACCATGCACTCTTTTGATTCTCTATTTCCTCGGTTACTCCGGGAAGTTCACAGAAGAAGTTGAAACCGGTCAGTTCTTCCAGTTCATTTACTGACATACGACCGACTTCGTAATTCCGGTCTGGATAGTCTCTATTTTCCAGCTTATAAGCAACAGTTTGGAAGTTTCCACCCGACTTCCGTGCCAAGGCCTTGAAATAATACTTAGGAACTGCAATGTTGTTTCCGCTGTTATCTTTTGTATACTTGATGTTCTTATCCGTAGGAGTGGTTGGCATTGCACCGGTTACTACATACAAGGTATCCGTTGCACTAGACCAGTCTCTTACCGCACTTTCCAATTCCTGCCAGATACTTTGATTCATCTTTTTCCCTACCTGGGCAGTCATATTGGTATAAAGGAAAGTCTGCTGATTCATCCGTGTTCCGTTTTTATCGCGCTGACGGTCGCCACTCGGAATCTGGTGACCACGGTCATAACCATTGAGGCCTTTCTTCATTTTAGGCTGCAAAGAAGTATCAAATGATGTATCAAATCCCCAAGCTTCTGTTCTTCCTGCATTTCCATTCAAGTACCAATGACACAGCGGATAAGCCACCCAGTAAGCCATCTTCAAGTCGGTATCGTAAAGCATACTGTAGTTACGGATTTCCGTACCTGCCCAAGCACAGTTTGTATATTTTTCTCCGCTATAATGCGTGATGTATTTCAAGTTCTTATTAGCCAAGTCGGCATCCGTAATCAGAGGAGTTTCTCCCCATCTGGCATACTTAGCCTGCGGTTCCGGCGTAATCTGTCCACCCCCGCTGAAGTTGATTTTCAGATTACAAATATACTTATTGCCCGCTTCCAGCTTATCAGAGATATTCGTTGTCACCTCGCGTTGCTGTCCGTTCAGTTTCAGCGTAATCTTCAGCTTGCCTGTGAGATCCTGCGGAAGCAATACCGCTTCGGCTTGCGTACCTTCTGCGTTGACAAACATTTCTACCGCAGCTGTCTGATCTTCCAGTGTAATGGTTCCATTGGCAGAAAGGTCGGCATTACCCTTTACCTTCAGTGCACTCACCGTAGCCTTGATACCTTTCAGCGAAGCACCCTGCGAAGGAGTGAGGTTCAATACCAGTTTGGAGAGCAAGTGGCGGAACTGCAAATTGCCCTGCGGAGAAGTTGCATCACGATTTTCCAGGTTCACCGCCTTCATCAGGTCGAGCGCCCGCTGGTCCTGCTGGTTTGTCAGGTCAATGTCATACTGTTTGAAGTTTTCTGCGCAAGTGGTGTAAGGATAATACGCGATGAAATCCACCTTCACCCCCTCGCCT
The DNA here is from genome assembly GCA_958453305.1 of uncultured Bacteroides sp. Classification (GTDB taxonomy): domain Bacteria; phylum Bacteroidota; class Bacteroidia; order Bacteroidales; family Bacteroidaceae; genus Phocaeicola. Next base: position 47,592 of record CAUDXH010000006.1, read on the forward strand.
TCCGGAAATTCCATCGGACCGTTTTTACCCACAAAGTTTCCGTTGCCCGACTTGGTAACATAAGGCACATTCGCCCTAAGCACCTCTTCCGTTTCGGCATTTTTCATGAAGACCCCGATTTCATCACCTTGCTCCCAAGATGCATCCACTACACGCGACAAGTGACTGTCGTCAATAATCGAGGTAAATACAATTTCTCGTCTGCTCTCATCGCCAGTCAGCAACTGTTCTTCTTGCTGGCAAGACTGCAGGAATAACGGGGAAAGCATCATCCCGACTAAGAGTTTCAACCCAATTTTCATACGTTAAAGTTATTATTTATTATTGATTTTGTCAAAGTATTTCCAACCATCTCTTCTTTTCCCCTCTATCTTATTCTAGTTTTTTTAATAATTCTTTCACAACTTTGTGGTTAAATTAGTATTTTCCCCCGAAATAATAAAATAAATAAACCTATTTTTTCACTGTGTCCATTAAAAAGGGATGTTTACGCCGCAAAGCATTGCAAAGAGGTTACATTTTGGCAGTTTTGCTGAAAAGACAAAAAAAGTAGCCGGAGCGCTTTTATATAAGCACCCCGGCTACTTTTGTCAAAATTAATTTCTTTCTGTAAAAAAACAGATGTCTCTCTCCCATCGGGAAAGGATTACGCTTCGGATGGAGCCTCTACTTGTGTAACGAGTACCTTATCAATGCGGGCTCCGTCCATATCTGCCACTTCAAACTGGAACGTATTCCACGTTACAGACTCTCCACTCTGCGGCACGTGCTGCAGCTTATCCAATATCAAGCCGCCCACGGTGTGGTAATCGGAGTTTTCAAACAAGTCGCGGCGGTCAAAGTAACACAGGAAGTCATAAAGCGGACATTGCCCGTCGACCAGCCATTCTTCCTTGTTCATGCGCTTGATAATATCGGGTTCTTCACCAGCATCTTCCACTGTTCCGACCAGCCCCTCCAGAATATCGCGCAGCGTAATGATACCCATACAGGTACCGAACTCATCGCACACCAGTGCACGGCTTATCTTCTGGGCTTTCATCTGCTCCAGTGCCTTATATACATTCATATTCTCATGAAAGTAAACCGCTTCATGCACCAGTGAAGCCAGTCGGAAATCGGGTTCATGTAAATGAAGCACCAAGTCCTTTAAATCGACTACCCCTTTTACATGGTCTAACCCACCTTCTGCCACCGGGAAAAACTCGAACAGCTGTCCGGCAAGGGTTTCGCGCACCTTCTCGGCTGTCATATTCAAATCCAGCCAGGCTATATCGCTTTTATGCGTCATGATGGAGCCTACTTTCAAATCGCCCAGCAAGAACACGCGCTGCACGATGTCCTGTTCCACCGGCTGCACTTCACCGTCTTCCGTTCCCTCCTGCACCATCGACTTGATTTCCTCTTCGGTTACTTTACTGTCGGAGTCTTTGATGCCCAGCAAATTGAAGATGGCAGCCGTACTCTTCGAAAGCAACCAGACAAAGGGAAGGGCGATTGTGGCAAGCAACTTCATGGGACGCGCCATCAGCTTGGCTGTTTTCTCGGCAAGTCCCATACCTATCCGCTTGGGAACCAGTTCACCGAAAATGATGCTCAGATAAGTAACCACTACCACGATGCTTCCCTGCGCCAAAGCCGAAGCATACTTCACCGAAACACCCCAGTCAATCATGTAACCGGTAAGTGTCACTGCTATTTTATTTCCGGAATAAATACCTGTCAAGATACCGATAAGCGTGATGCCTATCTGAACGGTAGAAAGAAAGCGGTCGGGTTCACCCGCCAGTTCCAACGCCACACGCGCTGATTTGTTTCCTTTTTTTGCATCGGTAGAAAGCCGCGATTTACGGGCTGATATAAGTGCCACTTCCGACATGGCAAAAATACCGTTCAGCAGAATCAGCCCGATAATAATAATAACTTCGTCCATTATTTTATATATATGTGTGCTGCGAAGTTAACTGAAATGCACTCAGCCTAAGAAGGCTACTGCCTATTATTAGAATGTTTTAACAAAACAGGGAACGAGGGGACAAGGGAACGAGTTGACGAGGTCTTAAAATGCTTTAGTATTTAAAACCTTGTCAACTCGTCAACTGAAACCTTGTCAACTAAAAAAAGCCTTATCAACTAAAAAATCAAAGCCATCCGTTCGAGCCCAATATAACCAGCATGGTATATCCCAAGAGCAAGCCGATGAGACCCATAACCAGTCCTACTTTCTCCATATCTTTCAGCTGAATCATACCCGTGGCATGCGCCAAGGCATTAGGCGGTGTACTGATAGGCAGCACCATGGCCAGTGACGAACCGATAGCTACCCCAATCAATAAGGTTTCTACTCCTCCCAGTCCTGCAAGGTTTTCACGCATACTGCTTCCCGCAATGGCAAGGATAGGCACCAGCAAGGCTGCCGTGGCGGTATGTGAGATAAAGTTTGCCATAGCATAACAAATCAGCCCGGAACCCACAATCATCAAGACAGGCGACCACGTATCAAACGGAATCGCTTCAATCATGTGCTGTGCCAAACCTGTTTCCTGCAAAGCAACTCCCAAAGCGAAACCTCCAGCCACCATCCAAAGCACACTCCAGCTGATTTCTTCCAAATCGCGCTTGGTAATGATACCCGTTACACAGAATACGGCTACCGGAATCATGGCTACCACATTCGAATTAACTCCGGTGAACTTATCGAATACCCATAACAACACGGTAATGGCAAAAGTGATATACACCACTATGGAGCGCCAGTCTTTTTTTGCTTCTCCCTCAATGTTCAGCTGAATGGTTTTCTGCTTGAAAGGGAACAGGCGCAATAAAATAACCCAAGCGATAAACAAGATAACCAGTGTATAAGGAAGCATGAAACTCATCCATTCACCGAAACCGATGTTCAGATTCAGTCCTTCAGGATCGTTCAGGTATTTCAATGCAATGGCGTTGGGAGGTGTTCCGATGGGGGTTCCCATACCGCCCACATTGGCAGCCACGGGAATCGCCATGGCCAGTCCGATTTTTCCCTTTCCGTCGGCAGGAAGTGCCTTGAGTACAGGAGTAAGGAAAGTAAGCATCATAGCGGCTGTCGCCGTGTTGCTCAAGAACATGGAGAATACGGCTGTTACCAGAATAAAGCCTAACAGCACGTAACGCGACTGGGTTCCGAAGGGCCGAAGCATGACGCGTGCCAACAACACATCAAGTCCGCTTTTAGTTGCAGCAATGGCGAGGATAAATCCTCCGATAAACAGCATGATGATAGGGTCGGCAAAACAGTGCATGATGGACTTGTATTTCACCATCTGTCCCAGTTCTTCGGGCGAAATGCCCTGAGTGAACAGCCACAGACTGCTGTCGGACACGGAAAGCAGCAGCAATACGACAATAAGTACGGAGGTGGTCCATGCCGGAATGGCTTCAAGCACCCACATCAGTGTGGCAAACACAAAAATAGAAATCAGTCGCTGTTCGATGACCGTCAGTCCTTCAATTCCAAACGCATCGGAAGGAAGAAACCACAACACAAGAGCAACAACAATAGCTACTGCCAACTTAATACCGCGAGCCACGGTTTGATTCTTCGCCAACCGCTTGGCTTTTTTCAATTCATGATATGCCTCCACCAGATGGAAGCCTTGAAATATTTTATACATAAAATTAGATTAAGATAAGAGCCTGCTTGACTTTCTTCAACAGGCTCTAAGGTTTAACAAAACGGTGCAAAAATAACCTTTTATTTGATATATAGCTAATTTAACGAAAAAAGTTTTCTCACGGTCTTCTCTAACTTGTCTATCACCATAAAACAAATGACAAGATGACAAGGTTTCTTTCTACCCCGAAGCGATATGGCAGGAATCCGATGCGACCAGAACAGGGAAACAAGACTTGCCTGCCCTTGCCTGCTCTGTCAACTAATAAGAAAAAAGTCTTGCCAACTGATTAAAAACCTATATCTTTGCCATATAAAGATTGGAACAACATGAAACGGATTAAACTGACTCCTCCTAAGCATATTCAAACAGAAATTGTGCTTCCTTCTTCAAAAAGCATCTGTAACCGCGCATTAATTATCAACGCACTGGCGGGAGGAAAAAACTTACCTGATAACCTTTCCGACTGTGATGATACTCGCGTCATGCTTCAGGCACTGCAAAATATGCCTCCCACCATCGACATCATGGCGGCAGGCACGGCGATGCGTTTTCTCACTGCGTACCTGTCGATTACAGAAGGAACGCATGTCATTACCGGAACGGCACGGATGCAACAGCGTCCGATAAGTGTGCTGGTAAATGCCTTGCGCTCGCTGGGCGCACAGATTGATTATGTGGGAAACGAAGGATATCCACCGCTGCAGATTACCGGAAAAAAACTGAAGGGGGGCAAGGCTTCTCTGCCGGGAAATGTCAGCTCACAGTATATTTCGGCTCTGCTGATGATTGCTCCGATGCTGGAAGAGGGATTGGTGCTTTCTTTGACTGGTGAGGTGATTTCACGTCCGTATATCGACCTGACGCTTCAGCTGATGAAGGAGTTCGGCGCAAAGGCTGAATGGAAAGGAGAAAACTGCCTGAAGGTGGCTCCGCAACCTTATAATTCCATTCACTATGTTATTGAGAGCGACTGGAGTGCTGCTTCTTACTGGTATGAAATGGCGGCATTGAGTGAGGAGGCAGTGATTGCATTGCCCGGACTGTACAGAAACAGTTTTCAGGGGGATGCTAAGGTGGCGGACTTGTTCCGTAAACTGGGGGTGGATACTTGCTATCAAGATAATCAGGTTTTACTGACCAAGAACGGGCACCGATGCCAACGGATGGAATATGATTTTATCAATCAGCCTGACCTTGCACAGACGTTTGTGGTGACTTGTGCCTTGCTGGATATTCCTTTCCGGTTCTCGGGACTGCAAAGCTTGAAAATCAAGGAAACCGACCGCATGGCGGCTTTGATAGCGGAAATGAAAAAGTTAGGATATGTTTTGACGGAAACCGACGGCTCTGTTCTTTCATGGGACGGGACACGCTGCAAGGCGGAGGCGACACCTGCCATCGATACGTATGAAGACCATCGGATGGCTATGGCATTTGCTCCTGCTGCTCTCTGCCTGAAGGAGCTGGTTATCAATGAGCCTCAGGTGGTATCTAAATCCTATCCTCATTACTGGGAAAATTTATCAACTGCCGGATTTGGCATTATGGAAATATAAAGAATTATGTGGATACTTGTTGTTATATTGATTGGGGTGGTGATATTCGGATTAGTTGCCGGGTATTTCTACAACCGGAACATTCAGAAGAAAATAGAAAGAGGTGAGCTTGACAAGGCTCCCGAAATTGTAGAAGTGGACAGTGAGTGTTGCGGACAGCATGAAACGTGTGAGAAAGACAGTCTGCTGGCTGCCGTAAGCAAGCAGATAGAATATTACGATGATGAGGATTTGGACCGCTTCAGAGGGTATCCGTCCGACGGCTATACGGAAGAGGAAATAGAAGAGTTCCGGAACGTAATGTTTACCATGCAGGAAGTAGAGGTGGCGGGATGGTGCCGCAGCCTTCAACTGAGAGGTATTGAGTTTCCGGATGAACTGAAAGATGAATTGTTTCTCATCGTAGGTGAACGGAGAATACACTAAAGTTTAGTTTGTGAGTTTGTAAGTTTGTGGAAAACGCAAGAACTCAAAACTTAAGAACTTAAAAACTTAAGAACTTAAAAACTTAAGAACTTAAGAACTTAAAAACTTAAAAACTTAAAAACTTAAGAACTTAAGAACTTAAAAACTTAAGAACTTAAAAACTTAAGAACTTAAAAACTTAAAAACTTAAGAACTTAAAAACTTAAAAACTTAAGAACTTAAAAGAAATGACCGAACTGTTTCAATACACTTTCTTCCAACATGCCCTGTTAGGAAGCCTCTTCGCCAGCATTGCCTGCGGCATTATCGGAACCTATATCGTAACCCGACGGCTCGTTTTTATCAGCGGAGGAATTACCCATGCATCCTTCGGAGGCATCGGAATCGGACTTTACAGCGGTGTTTCTCCTCTGCTTACTGCAGCCCTCTTTTCTATTCTGTCGGCTTTCGGAGTGGAATGGCTCAGCAAACGAAGCGACATGCGCGAAGATTCAGCTATTGCCGTGTTCTGGACGTTCGGCATGGCCATCGGTATCATTTTCAGTTTTCTTGCTCCCGGATTTACACCCGACTTGTCTTCGTTCCTTTTCGGGAATATCCTAACGATTACCCGTACCGATATCCTGCTGCTTGCGCTGCTCAGTATAGCACTTGCCGTATTCTTCTCTCTTTTCCTCCGGCCGATTATCGCTATCGCCTTCGACCGTGAATTTGCCCGCTCGCAACGGATGCCGGTCGCTGCCTTCGAGTATATCCTGATGATGTTTATTGCTTTGACCATTGTTTCCTGCCTGCGCATGGTGGGTATCGTGCTTGCCATCTCGCTGCTTACGCTGCCGCAGATGACCGCCAACTTGTTTACGCACAGTTTTAAACGGATTATTTTCCTGTCCATTGCCTTGGGATATATGAGCTGCTTAGGGGGCTTGTTCCTTTCCTATCAGCTACAGGTGCCTTCAGGTGCTGCCATCATCTTTGTTTCGATACTGATTTATGCCGGAGCAAAGCTGTGCAAGCAGCTGTCGGGACGATCTCAAGACTGACAATCTCCAACTTCTTTCCATGCTGTCCACCCATCAATCTGCCTGATGAGCCGTGCCACTCGGAAGTAACTTCAATATGAACAAAAAAGGAGAGAAAGCCGAAACTTTCTCTCCTCTTTTTATATCCTTCTTATCAAGAATTACTTGATGTTCGGGTTCAATTTGTTCCATTCAGCTACCGGAGGAAGAACGCCCATAGCGATTACTTCGTCACGAAGAGCGCACAAGTGTTCGTAGCTCTTATCCAAAGCAGCCTGTTCTTCTGCAGTACCGTTCAATTCAGCGCAGTGGCAGCCTTCAGTATCGATAGAAGTTTCCCAAGCCATCATGATGTGATCGTACTTATCGTTTGAAACGTAAGTACCAGCCGGCCAACGGAATGCTTTACCACCCATAGCAGCACCAATCATTTCGATAGAAACGTATGACGGGCTTTGGAATGAAGAACGTCCGCGCAATGCGATGATGTTTGCACCACCTTTAGTTACTTTCTGCTGGATTTCTGCCCACTGTTCAGCTGTCAAAGCATCAGTACCGATGATGTCAGTCAACGGTTTGCCGTTAACTTTTGCAGTTGAAGCAAATACAGCCATCTGTTCACCGTGACCACCATAAGTACGGCAGTTTTCAACAGCGTCCATAGATACACCGAAATGTTTAGCCAATTCACTGCGCAGACGAGTTGAATCCAAACCAGCCAAAGTAGTAACCTGACCCGGTTTCAAGCCAGAGTACAACAAAGTAATCAAACCAGTGATGTCAGCCGGATTGAAGATAACTACGATGTGTTTTACATCCGGGCAGTACTGTTTTACGTTCTTACCGAATTCTTCAGCGATAGCAGCGTTACCTTTCAACAGGTCTTCACGAGTCATACCAGCTTTACGTGCAGCACCACCTGAGTTCACGATATATTTAGCACCTGTCAGCGCTTCTTTGATATCAGAAGTGAAAGTGATGTTTACGCCTTCGAAACCGCAGTGGTATAATTCTTCAGCTACACCTTCCAAACCCGGAGCATACGGGTCGTACAAGCAGATGTTCGGAGTCAGACCCATCATAATAGCAGTCTGAGCCATGTTAGAACCGATCATACCGGCAGCACCAACAATGGTAAGTTTTTCGTTTGTTACAAATTCCATAATTCTTATTGTTTAAGTTATGTTATAAAAGTGTTTATAAGTTCTTGAGTTTTTAAGTTCCTAAGCTCTTAAGTTCTTGAGTTTTTAAGTTTTTGAGTTTTTAAGTTCTTAAGTTTTTAAGTTCCTAAGCTCTTGAGTTTTTAAGTTCTTGAGTTTTTAAGTTCTTGAGTTTTTAAGTTCTTGAGTTCCTAAGCTCTTAAGTTTTGTTCACGGCTACAAAGATAAAAAAGTTCTTGTTGAAAACACCGCTTTGAAAGGGTAAAAATAAACGTCCGCCAGCGGATTTATTTTAATTACGGAAAAATTTCACTATTTTAAACCGCAACGGCTCTGAATTGCAAAGAGGAGGTTGCATTTCGTCAGTTGTCAGTTTCCCTGCGGAAGCCTAAACACTATCGGCCAAGCCCATTTCATCTTGGTCGGCTTGCCTCTCTGTATTCCCGGATTCCACTTCGGCAAAAGGCTGACGATGCGCAATGCCTCTTTATCCAATTCCGGACTGACCGACCTTAAAACTTCGGCATTTGTTGATTTTCCATGTTCATCGATAACGAACTGTACGATTACACGCCCTTGTATGCCGCGTTCCATCGCCTCTTCCGGATAACGGATATGCTTGGCTATAAACTCATTCAATGCGGTAATCCCTCCGGGATATTCAGGACGTCTATCCGCATGAATATTACTGTCCGACGAATCAATTTCTCTCACTTGCATTTTATCGTCTAAAAGAAACTCAGCCGACATAAACCAGTCCTGATCCAGACGGTTTCCGTCGAAGCCAATCTTCTTGAATACTTTATAGATGCCCGGACGATTCTCATTCACCATCGGATTCAGCCAGGCTTCGAAATGATAGTCTTCTCCACTCTCTACCAAAATACCTAATGAATTATGAATAGGATTGGAATAAAGAATAACCCACCTGTCTCCTTCTTTCCTCGCTACATCGCAATCTGTTCCGAAAAACAGCGCACGAGGATTTCTGTTCTTCAATACCACCGAAACCTTTTCCGTTCCTACCGGATAAACTTTCCGCTCTGTTTCCATCCGTACAAACGCCGTATCCGCATAAGTAGGCGATTCCAGTACCCGAGGTGGCATTATTTTCCCGTGACTTACCGCTGAATAACTCACCACTTTCCTTCGGAACATAGCCTGATAGCGTGGTGTATTATTATTCAGCATGACAAAGATGGTATCTTCATCGGCTCCTATATAGGTGCAATAAACATTTGCCGCCACCGTATCAGATGCCCTCTGCAAATTATCCGACCAGTAATCGTCAATCTGCTTACGCAACCGCAGTACCCCTTTCTTGTCCACCATGCTAAATTCGGCATAAGCAGTTTTCGTATTCTGATTAAATGACTTATAAATACGATACCTTCCTGCCCGGTTCGGCACTTTATCCGTAAGCAGATGAATCTGCTGCCGGTATCCGGAATCCCTTTTGACCTGCAAGTCTCCCACATCAGCATTCCTCATGAGAGAGACCGGCAAGGGCTCCCACCTCACCTTCTTTTCATCATAATAAACAAGACTATATTCCACACCGCACGTATATTTCTTACCGCTATGATTGGTTATCTCTAACTTTATCTCTTTAGATGAAAGCGGATAATAATCAAACTCCGTATGCATGGAGAGCTCTTCGGGGGAAAGCAACTCTCCCAAAGGGATGTCACGACATACTGAATCAAACATCAGCCCCGTTGTATCTGCATATAGCGTTGACAGGATGCTCAAGCTATCCGTTTCCGCAATATCTTGCCGTTTATCTACTTTAGCCGTACACCCCAATAAGAAAAAACAGCTAATCAGCCAAACAAAAGTATGTTTCCTTCTCTGCATAACCTATCTTTTTAGAATCCAAAATTCGGCACTTAACTTAATTTCCCGTCTATCATCCCACAACGACTGGAGAATCTGGTACTTTCCCGGAACCAATTCGTAGCAAGACTCTATCATTTTCATACGAACCGTTGTACCCAAAGTATCAGTATGTATACACACAGCATCTGCCGAGCAGAGCTGAGCAACTCCATCCTCTCTTCCCGAAGAGGTTCTTTCACAACTTGCCGTGAAGAAACCCATTAATAGCAAGAAAAAAAATATAGACTTCATGAGATACTCCCCCTTTCTTCCCCTCTAAGATAGTACAAACCAAGGAAAAAAACAAATAACATAAACAAAAAAACAAGCAGAGCAAGCTACTCGCACTATGGGTTCTTGACTCCTCCATCTTTCGCAAGCGTCCGGTTCAGAAGATCCGCACGAGAAAAAAACTTTTCCGCAAAAAACAGCCTTTTTCCGCAAGTTTCGCAACGTGAAATCCGTAGTTAAGCAATGTTAAAAACGGCGTTTTTTTCCGCAAGTTCCGCAAGTGATTTTTATACTTTCCGCAATACTTTCCCATGGAAAACAACGAAAGCGATTGTATTGATTTTTCCAAACCATTATTTAAATTATACACTGATATGCAATGAGTTCATTCAAATATCTGTCTGTTTCATCTTTCATTGAAATGAAAAACAACAGTAACGTTTAAAAAGTTTCAGAGAAATTTGCGGAAAAAGTTTTTTCGATTTCTAAAAATCCCTTTTCCGCACACGTTCTGTTTTTTTTATAAAGGGGGTATTTTGTTGATACAGCATCAAGCGGAATCACCGTTTCCGCAGGCACAAATCACCGGAATCATAGTAACGACCAAGCGAAGCCGTTAGTAACGACCAAGCGAAATCATAGTAACGACCAAGCGCAGTTATTAGTAACGACTATGCAAGGTTATTCAGCAGAATTTCCGTATTTTTGCACTCCAATACCAATTCATATATAATATGGAACTAAAAGAACACTTTAAAGGCAAAATATTCGGACTGATTTCTGAAACGGCCGACGAACTCGGCCTGGAATGTTATGCCGTAGGTGGTTACGTGCGTGACATTTTCTTAAACCGCCCCTCCAAGGATATTGACATCGTCGTGGTGGGAAGCGGAATTGAAATAGCGCAGGCTTTCGGTAAAAAGTTAGGGAAAGGCGCCCATATAGCTGTATTCAAGAACTTTGGAACGGCACAAGTGAAATATCGAGACACAGAAGTGGAGTTTGTAGGAGCACGCCGTGAATCGTACAGTCACGACAGCCGAAAACCCATTGTAGAAAACGGAACACTGGAAGACGACCAGAACCGCCGCGATTTTACCATCAATGCCCTTGCGGTTTGCCTGAACAAGGCCCGCTTCGGAGAACTGGTGGACCCCTTCGGAGGACTGGACGACCTGAAAGAGAGAACCATCCGGACACCGCTGGATCCGGACATTACCTTCAGTGACGACCCGCTGCGCATGATGCGCTGTGTGCGTTTTGCCACCCAGCTGAACTTTTACATCGAAGACGAAACCTTTACGGCACTGGAACGCAACCGGGAACGGATTAAAATCATTTCACGGGAACGCATCGCCGACGAGCTGAACAAGATTTTACTCTCACCCACTCCCTCCAAGGGATTTGTCGACTTAGACCGTTGCGGGCTGCTGGAACTGATTTTCCCAGAGCTGGTTGCCTTGCAAGGCGTAGAAGTGAGAAACGGAAGAGGGCATAAGGATAATTTCTATCATACGTTAGAGGTGGTTGACAATATATCCAAAGTAAGTAACAACCTATGGCTGCGCTGGGCAACTTTATTACATGACATCGGAAAGCCGCGGACCAAACGCTGGGAGCCTCGTGCGGGATGGACGTTCCATAACCATAACTTCATCGGAGAAAAAATGATTCCGGAAATTTTCCGGAAAATGAAGCTTCCCATGAATGAAAAGATGAAATATGTACAAAAGCTGGTCAGCCTGCATATGCGTCCCATCGTTATTTCCGACGATGTAGTTACCGACTCAGCTGTGCGCCGCCTGCTTTTTGAGGCCGGTGATGACATTGATGATTTGATGATGCTTTGTGAAGCCGACATCACTTCAAAAAACGAAGCGCGCAAGCAACGTTTCCTCGACAACTTCAAGCTGGTAAGACAGAAACTGAAGGACTTGGAAGAGAAAGACCGTATCCGTAATTTCCAGCCACCTGTAGATGGAGCGGAAATCATGCACGTATTCAATCTTCAGCCCTGCCGGGAAATCGGCAGCTTGAAGAGTTCTATCAAAGACGCTATCTTAGATGGGGTAATCCCCAACGAGCATGATGCAGCTTTTGAATACATGCTACAGAAAGCGAAGCAAATGGGACTGACTCCGGTTCATCTTTAATTTCTCAAGCAACCAGGCTATACAGACTATATACCAGGTCTACACAGAACAGAAACCAGACCTCCATCCAGACGGCAATCTGGTTTCTAGTTTCTGGAGTCCTTCCACTTATATAAAACTTTTCGAAATCTCCAAAATAAAAAAGGCATTATAAATTCAAGTTATCCATTTAACCCCTCCACAAGCCTTAAAACAAAGGTTTAGAAAAACAAAATTATCCAATTTAGAAAACCAAATATTTTTGCCGTTTTTATTTTCCAACTCTTTATTTATCTTTGTCCTCGCTTTTCGGAACGGTAACAAAAGCGTTTCAAAAGGGAATGCCGTGAAAATCGGCAACAGTACCCGCTGCTGTGATTCTTGACGAACCGGAACCGGTTATAACAGCCACTGCAATGCGCATTGCGGGAAGGTAGTTTCGGGGAGAGATCAGTCAGAAGACCTGCCGCCAAAAGCAAAGCTTATTTTAATGTTTTACCCTTAACAAGAAATCGACAGACATGATGAATTTAGCTGAAATCTGTATTATCAAACGTGACGGAAAGCGGGAAGACTTTTCGCCAAGCAAAATCGCCAATGCCATCGGCAAAGCTTTTGAGGCTACCGGAATGACCGATCAGACAGAGGTTATTGAAAATATCACCCGACAGGTTATCAATCACATCGAAAAGCCAACCATCGGGGTGGAGGAAATACAAGACCTCGTGGAAACGGAACTGATGAAAGTACAACCGGAAGTTGCAAAAAAGTATATCATCTACCGGCAATGGAGAAACACGGAACGCGAACGCAAAACACAAATCAAACATATCATGGATGGCATCGTGGCGATTGACAAAAACGATGTCAACCTCAGTAATGCCAACATGTCAAGTCATACGCCTGCCGGACAGATGATGACTTTCGCTTCTGAAATAACCAAGGATTATACTTATAAATATTTGCTGCCCAAAAAGTATGCGGAAGCGCATCAGTTGGGTGATATCCATATTCACGACTTGGATTATTATCCAACCAAGACCACCACTTGTATCCAATATGATTTAAATGACTTGTTTGAACGGGGATTCCACACGAAAAACGGAAGCATCCGTACACCTCAGTCTATCCAAAGCTATGCTACACTGGCTACCATTATCTTCCAGACCAACCAAAACGAACAGCATGGCGGTCAGGCTATTCCGGCATTCGACTTCTTTATGGCAAAAGGAGTTTTGAAAACGTTTCAGAAATCGGTTTCCTCAACCCTTTCTTTCTTATTGGAAATAAAAGGCATAGACATGGACGACAAGCAACTGCTTGGCTTAATAAGAAAGGAACTGGCATCTATCCGCCCGGACGAAACTTCTAAAAAGAACCTTTTAGAGGATTTGCAACAGCTTTCAATAGTCTTAACTGACGATGAACTTTCACATATCTTACATAAGGCTTATAACCAAACCCGGAAAGAAACGCATCAGGCTATGGAAGGATTCATTCATAATCTGAACACCATGCATTCACGGGGAGGAAACCAGGTGGTATTCAGCTCCATCAACTATGGAACAGACACCTCTGCCGAAGGACGTATGGTGATTGAAGAACTCTTGAAAGCTACCATTGAAGGATTAGGCTCAAGAGGAGAAGTGCCTGTGTTCCCGATTCAAATCTTTAAAATAAAAGACGGAGTTTCGTATTCGGAAGCCGACTATCAAGCCGCCATGAATCATTTCGATGATGCCATGGAGGGCAAAATCACTTTTGAAGCACCCAACTTCGACTTATTTCTGCAAGCCTGCCGTACTACAGCCAAAGCACTTTTCCCAAACTTCATGTTTTTAGACACCCCCTTTAACACACATGAGAAATGGGATGCAAACGACCCTCAGCGTTACCGCTATGAGCTAGCTACCATGGGCTGCCGTACCCGTGTTTTTGAAAATCTGAACGGTGAAAAAACCTCGTTAGGGAGAGGTAACCTGTCGTTTACCACCATGAACCTTCCGCGCTTAGCCATCGAAGCCCGCATCAAAGCCGAAAGTCTTACAGAGGGAAATAATCCAAATGCCATTGAGCAACAGGCAAAAGAAATTTTCCTGCAGTCTGTTCATGACATGGCAGTCCTTATAGCCGAACAGCTTTATACCCGCTATCAGTACCAGCGCACGGCTTTGGCACGCCAGTTCCCGTTTATGATGGGAAATAATGTATGGAAAGGCGGAGGAGCACTCAGTCCAAACGACGAAGTGGGCGATATATTAAAACAGGGAACCTTGGGCATCGGGTTCATCGGAGGACATAATGCCATGGTAGCTCTTTACGGACAAGGGCACGGACACAGCCGCAAGTCATGGGATACACTATATGAAGCCGTGGAGGAAATGAACAAGGTTGCCGATGAATATAAGGAAAAATATCATCTGAACTATTCTGTTTTAGCAACGCCGGCAGAAGGGCTCTCAGGAAGATTTACCCGAATGGACAAACGTAAATATGGAATTATAAAAGGGGTAAACGACCGCGATTATTATATCAACTCATTCCATGTAGACGTAAAAGAACCCATCAGCATCATGGAAAAGATAAAATGCGAAGCTCCTTTCCATGCTTTAACACGAGGTGGACATATTACTTATGTAGAGCTGGACGGTGAAGCACAGAAAAACGTGCGTTCCATTGCCAAGATAGTTAAAGTGATGCATGACGAAGGTATCGGATACGGCTCTATCAACCATCCGGTAGATACTTGTCACAACTGCGGATATAAAGGAGTAATCTATGATAAATGTCCGATATGCCGCAGCGAAAACATTCTCCGCATGCGACGCATTACCGGATATTTAACCGGCGACCTGAATAGTTGGAATTCGGCTAAGCGGGCTGAAGAGCATGACCGGGTAAAACATAACTAAACGTACCGCCAGACATACATGTTACATTATTTATATACGTATCCGGAAACCATTGTCGATGGTGACGGCATCCGCTATTCCATTTACTTGGCAGGATGCAGCCACCATTGCAAAGGTTGCCACAACCCCGAATCGTGGAACCCTCATGCCGGGCATCCGCTTACCACGGACGTGCTAAACCGTTTTATTGCGGAAATCAATGCCAACCCGCTATTAGATGGTGTCACCTTTTCCGGAGGAGACCCGTTTTATAATCCGGAAGAATTTCTGCCGGTACTAAAGCAAATAAAGGAACAAACCGGAATGAATATCTGGTGCTATACCGGATACACGTATGAGGAGCTGACAAAAGACTTGAAGCGGTGTAAACTGCTCGCATATATTGACGTATTAGTAGACGGTAAGTTCATGCAAGAGCTCTATTCCCCCCATCTGGAGTTCAGAGGAAGCAGCAATCAACGCATTGTCAACATAAGGGAAATTAACACTTAAGCTCATATGAAGCATTTTTAGTTAACAAAAACACAAGTTCAAACAGACCGTTTTTATGTTGTAGCGCATGTTTCTGCTTTTATATCCCCCCTCAAGCGGCTCAGCAGGCGCATTCTTGACATAAATCATGAAAACGGTCTGTTTAATAAAAAACAGATATCAAAGTATTGCCAAATAACAGAAAATGCATACCTTTGTATCGTGGTTGTGAAACCAAGATATAATTAAGACACAAAAAGGTATTAGACTTATATTAAGATTAAGGTAATTACAAGGTATTAGATTAAATTAAGGTATTAGATTTATTATTAGTTTTACAAAGGTATTAGATTAAAAGGTAAAAGTTTTCAGGAATAGGTTTGAAATAGGTTAATAAAAACTTCAGGTAAAAAAAAGATTAGGATAACAAAACCTCATTCGAATCTACAAGATGCAAAGAACCCTTAAATGGGGGGTTCTTTAGGAAGACAGCGGGTGTTCAGACAGAGCATACGCTTTTTTTATTTTCATCCCCTATCTCTCTCTCATGAAAAAAGAAATACCGGTTTCGTTCTGATTTAATCGGCAGAAATCAACATTACTTCTGTTTTTTTACTAACTTCGCAACAAGACAAACAGATAAATGCCCTATGAAACTAAACAAGTTAATTGCTCTGCCTCTCTTTATGGCGCTGTTCAGTTGCAACAGCGATGAAAAAAAAGCAGAAGAACTATTCCAGCGCGCAGAATCTTCTTTCGCAACAGGTGATTACAGTCTGGCCAAGCTACAGATTGACAGTATCCGCACCCTTTATCCCAAAGCCTTCGAGATAAGAAAAGCCGGTATCAAACTTATGCAGCAGGTAGACTTGCAGGAACAACAAAAAACACTGGTCTATTTAGACAGCATAATGACTATCAAGCAAGCAGCACTTGACTCTATCAAAGGAAACTTTGTACTTGAAAAAGATACAGCTTATCAAGAAGTGGGAAATTACTTCTACCCTACCCAGACGGTAGAAAAAAACATTGGACGGTCTTTCTTAAGAGGACAGGTCAACGAACTGGGGGAAATGTCTATCACCTCTATTTACTGCGCCGGAGGAAAACTTCATCACCGGGCTGTGAAAGTAAGCGTGGATGACCTGTTTGCCGAAACGCCTCTTTCTCCCGACTGCTATGAAACCACCGATTTGGGAAAAGTCATCGAAAAAGCCGACTATAAATTAGGTGCCGACGGAGGTGTGATTGCTTTCATCACAGCCAATCAGGATAAAAAAAGAATACGCTTAGAGTTTATAGGCGACCGCAATTATAAAACAACGATGCAGCCAAACGATATAAAAGCGATTGCAGAACTGAGCCGGCTGGCACAGATTTTATCCAGTATCGAAGCAATCAAAAAAGAGCAGAATGAAGCTAATTTGAAGATTCGCTTTGTCAACCGGAAAATAGAGGAAGCAGCCACCAGCAGTGATGCCAGCTGACAGTCAGCTGACTGACCGCACCTCTACCCGAACACAGACTAAAAAGAAAAAGATATATCTTTATGCCGCAAAAAAGACAGTTCCTGCTATAAATGAATGCAGCAGGAACTGTCTTTTTTTTGAAAAAAATGTCTTCCTCTAACTCATCCGCGCAAATGAGCGGCAACTTTCTTCCAATCTACCAAATTCCAAAATGCCTCTACAAAAGCCGCACGCCGGTTACGGTAATCAATATAGTAAGCATGTTCCCATACATCGAGCGTAAGAACTGGCTGAAGTCCCTTACGCAACGGATTGCCTGCATTCGGCTCACTTGTAATCTGCAAATGTCCGGTTTCATCAACAGACAGCCACACCCAGCCTGAGCCAAATAAACCGAGCGCAGCTTTCGTAAATTGCGCTTTAAACTCTTCTGCCGAACCAAAATCACGTGCCAACGCATCCGACAAACAAGCCGGAATTTCAACCGGAGAGGGAGTTAAGTGTTCAAAGAAGAAAGTATGATTCCATACTTGAGCTGCATTATTAAAGATGGCTCCATCGGCTTTTTTTATTATTTCTTCCAGCCCACAATGCTCAAACGGTGTGTCTGATATTAACTTATTCAAGTTATCCACATAAGTTTGAAGATGTTTTCCATAATGGAATTCCAATGTTTCTTTACTCATTTTCGGAGCTAATTCTTCCTGATTATAAGGAAGTTCAGGCATTACATGCATCATAATCGTAGTTTTTTAAGGTTACTGATATATATAAAACACGCCAATGACCAGAAAGGTTCTTAGCCTGTATGTTGTTTCGTGAAAACAAAGATAAAAAATAAAGGCTATTTCGTATTAATTTAAAAACAGCTAATTTTGCAGACTCAGAAATAAAACGGACTTAATTAAAAATGAAAAGAATGAAGAAAAACTTTCAACAGGTGCTCTTGCTTATCTTTATCGCCCTCGCTCTTCCTCTCACGTTAAAAGCTCAAGAAAAAGTAGAAGCTCACATCGGAGCAGATATTGTCAGCGGATATATCTGGCGCGGACAAGACTCGGGAAACATCAGTATCCAGCCCGAAATATCGCTGGGATACAAAGGATTTTCATTAACCGCATGGGGGTCAGTGGGATTTGATAAAGAAGATGTAAAGGAGTTAGACTTAACCTTGGGATATGAATATAAAGGATTCAGCATCTCGGTTACGGACTATTGGTATGACGGCGGACCGGGTTTCTTCCATTTTGGTGCAACCAATACCAATCATACCTTTGAGGCACAAATCGGTTATGATTTCGACTTCCTTGCCATCAACTGGTATACAAACTTTGCCGGGAATGATGGCTTGACGGCTAATGGAAACCGGGCTTATGCCTCGTATATTTCACTGTCTGCACCCTTCTGCCTGGGTGGATTAGACTGGACAGCCGAAGTGGGTGCAACTCCATGGGCAAACAGCTACTATAATACCAACAAGGGAGGAGCCAATGGCTTTGAAGTGGCAGATGTAAGTATCAGTGCGGCTAAAGAGATAAAAATAACCTCACATTATGCTCTTCCTGTTTCAGCCAAACTGACCTGGAACCCTGCCACAGAAGATACTTATTTTGTTTTTGGAATCAGTTTCTAATGAATCCATAAAAAAATTCCCTGTTACAGCAGTTGCAACAGGGAATTTTTATTTTCACAGAGGCAGTACCCGCCTCGTTTGTTTTTCTGTGTCAGACAGCAAGCCAAGAGCTTATCTTGCAGCAAAAAACAAAGATGCTCCGTGTACGGCACGCATCTCTGCCACACCCTGCAAGTCTGGATTTACAGTCACCGGAGTACCATCTTGCTGTTTGAATGTAACTGTTCCGTCTTCATTCATGGTTATCAGCTCAAAGCTCTGTCCGTCAGCCTCTGCACTCCAAGTACGGTTTTCTTTATTATAAACCAAATCCAACGATTTGTCTTCTTCTCCTTTCTTGGTAATGGTATAACCATCTTCATTGGTACGCACCAGATATTCTCCGTTTTCTCCTTTTACAGTCTTTATGGTTCCGATTTCAGCTACCGGATTCGAACCCGACCAAAACTCAATCGAGTTAATCACTAAGATATCGGCAAGGTAAGCCACTTCATAAACAGGAATAACATGAAATGCAAAAAACACGATTTCGTTTACAAACTTATTCCCGATTCCCTGGTTCCATCCTTTCAGATTATTCCAAAGCCCAAAAGAACCTATACACGAAGAAAGCATCAAGCTGCCTCCCAAAACGGCACAAACCGCAAGTCTCTTAAAGTTTTTCATGGTTTTCAATCTCTTTTAAAGTTATCTCTTTATTACAATATACTTACAAAGTTAAAACTTATTTCGTATCATAAAAGCAGAATGGCTAAAAAAATCGTATCTTTGTCACGTTTTTTTTCAACAGCAGATAAAATTTAATCACATAAAAAGAATGAAAGAACAAATTCAAAGGAAACTTAATGACTCTTGGGCAACCCGCTGGGGGGCACTGTCGATCGTTGCATTCACCATGATGGCAGCGTATTATGTAAATGATGTTACTGCTCCGTTAAAAACCATGCTTGAAACCGATCTGGGATGGAACAGCAGTGAATTCGGGCTTTTCACCGGAGCCTACAGTTTTTTAAATGTCTTCTTTTTGATGCTGATTTGGGGAGGACTGATTCTTGACCGCTTCGGAATCCGCTTTACCGGACGCTTGGCTACAATCCTTATGGTGGTAGGTACCGGCATTGAATACTATGCCATGACACAAATGGCTGGCGATACTTCCACTATCTTAGGATATAAAGCCAGCGTATTTATAGCCTCAACCGGATATTCCATTTTCGGAGTAGGAGCTGAGGTGGCTGGAATTACTGTCACCAAGATTATCGCAAAATGGTTCCACGGCAAAGAAATGGCAACCGCCATGGGGGTACAAGTTGCCTTGGCACGTGTAGGTTCGCAGGCTGCATACGGAGTAGCTATTCCTATTGCGCGTGCATACGAAATCACAACACCTATTTTAATTGGTCTGATTTGTCTGGTGGGCGGACTGATTGCTTTCTTTGCTTTTGCCGTACTCGACAAGAAGTTGGACCAGCAGATTGAAAATTCTGTAGAAGAATCTCCCGAAGATAAATTTTCCTTTAAGGACGTGAAGAACATTTTGTCTAATCCGGGATTTTGGCTGATTGCCTTACTCTGCGTATTGTTCTATTCCTGCGTATTCCCATTCCAAAAGTATGCCTCTGAACTTATGATCAGCAAATACCAGATTGATGAAAGTGTAGCTGGTTTCTTCGCCGGACTTCCGGCCTTGGGAGCTCTCTTCCTTACACCTGTTTTTGGAGGTATGGTTGACCGCCGCGGCAAATCGGCTTCTATCATGATGTTAGGAGCTGGAATGCTTATCTGTGTACACTGCATCTATGCCATGCCTTTCATCACAAGCTCAATGGTTGCTATCGTGCTGATGATTATACTGGGAATTGCCTTTTCACTCGTTCCGTCTGCCATGTGGCCTGCAGTGGCTAAGATTTTCCCGGTACATCAGTTGGGTACAGCCTATGCCTTGATTTTCTTTATACAGAATATCGGCTTGTGGGGCATTCCTACCCTCATCGGAATTGTTCTCGACAAATTCTGTATTGTAGGAACAACCGAAACCGGAGCAAACAGTTACGATTATACCCTGCCTATGTGTATTTTCACCGGACTTGCCATCTTGTCTCTGTTAGTAGCCTTTGCCTTAAAAGCTGCCGACAAAAAATATGGATATAAGCTGGAGGAAGCCAACATTCAGAAGTAACTCCGCTGCAAATAATCATCTTAGGCAAAACGCCTTGTCGTTTGACTCGAAATGAATATTCATTCCAAGTAAAACGACAAGGCGTTTCTTTTACCTTAAAAACTTCTCTTTTTTACTTGCATCAGACTATTTTACTATAACTTTGGACTATTCTTCCATCTCTTGTCAACATTTCATTCTACCTTTACACCTCAGATAAACTTAAAAACAAGATACCATGAAACGACTGTGTTCACTTATTGCTGTATGCTGCCTGTTGTCTTTTTCTGCATGGGGACAAGGTTATTGCCCCAAGAATGCTTGCAGCAACTTTAAGGGCAAAGAAATTTACATCCCCAAAGACTTGCAGAAAATGGATTTGCAAGACAGCACATCGCTATGGAGCTACCACCGGATGTGTTGCACCGACAACTTAGCCATTTTCTGGCAAAAAGGATTTGGCAGCGACTTGGCTAATCCTCCCCGGCTGGAAGGAAAAGAAATGAAAATAGACTTGAAAAACTTATCCGAGAAGTTGGAACACTTCTATACATTTTTCCGCGATAGCCTTGGCTTTTCAAAGCCCGGTTCCAACTGTGACCGCTATCGCATGATGGTCATGCTGAACTATTCACTTGAAGGAACAGCCTATGGAGGAGACTATGACGGAGTTATCGGCGGACTATGGGCCGCTCCGAACCGTCTTCAAGACGAACGCCTCAACTGTGTAGCACATGAATTAGGACACAGCTTTCAGGCACAAATCACCTGTGATGGTGAAGGGGATGCTTGGGGAGGATGCGGTTTCTTTGAAATGACATCGCAATGGATGCTGTGGCAGGTAAACCCCGACTGGCAGACTGATGAGCGTTTTCATTGGGAAGCTTTTACCCGATTATCGCATAAAGCCTTCCTCCACTTGGAAAACATCTATCATTCTCCTTATGTATTAGAATATTGGGGTACCAAACACGGACGTCCTTTTATTGCTGAAATGTTCCGTCAAGGGAAAAAAGGTGAAGACCCGGTCATTACGTACAAGCGAATGAACCGGCAGTCACAACAGGCTTTCTGCGATGAGATGTTTGATGCCTGCCGGCACTTCATTAATTGGGACTTTGAACGTGTATGGAAAAACACCCGCCCCTATGCCAACCAATATACCTGTAAGATGAACCACTTAAAAAATGGCTGGTATCAGGTGGCTTCCGAGAACTGTCCTGAAAACTATGGATTCAATGCTATTCCGTTAGCTGTCCCCAAACCGGGAAGCAAAATCAGCCTTACTTTCGAAGGAATTACCCAGCCTTCGTCCGAATATTCTTCAGTACACCCTTCCAAAGCGGGATGGCGTTACGGGTTTGTGGCAGTAACCAGCGAAGGGAAAAGCATCTATGGCAACATGAGCCGTAATAAAGAAGGAAAATTAAGTTTCACTGTACCTTCAGGCAGTCAGCTTTCACATCTGTGGCTTGTAGTTATGGGAGCACCAACCGAACATTGGATGAACCCAACTCCAGACAGCGGTCAAAAAGATGCACAATGGCCATACCGCATCAAACTAAATGGAACTGAACCGCTATCTGCCGCCTGAAAAAGACTCTAACTTTACTTTCTAACGTAAGCCGGCTCAAGTAAAGTGAAAATAGAATCGACAAAAATATATTTTCACTAAATTTGCCGTACTATATAACAGATAAACTTAAAAACTCAAAATCATAACCATGTTTTCAAAAGAAACCTATATCAATCGCCGGAATGCCTTAAAGCACAGCGTCGGCTCCGGAATTTTACTCTTCTTAGGAAATGAAGAAAGCGGTATGAACTATGAAGACAACACCTATCCCTACCGACAAGACTCTTCTTTCCTTTACTTCTTCGGCTTATCGTATGCCGGACTGGCTGCCATTATCGATATTGACGAGAACCGGGAAATCATTTTCGGAGATGAACTCAGCATTGACCACATTGTATGGATGGGTACACAGCCGACTCTGCACGAAAAAGCGCAACGGGTAGGCATCAGCGACACAAAACCTGCATCCCAACTGAAAACTTATCTTGAAAAGGCTGCAGCAAAGGGACAGACCATCCATTATCTTCCCACCTACCGGGCTGAACACCGCTTGAAATTACTCCACCTGCTAAGCATAATGCCCGGAGAAGAACAACCCTCAATCTCCTTCATTAAAGGAGTGGTCAATCTGCGCAATTACAAGACAGACGAAGAAATTGCCGAAATAGAACGAGCATGTGATGTCACTGCCGAAATGCACCTAGCGGCAATGCGCTGCCTACGCATCGGTATGAAAGAGCATGAAGTATCGGCTGCACTGGAAGCTGTGGCTCAAGCCAATGGATGTACTTTATCATTCCCCACCATCGCTACCGTATGCGGACAAACATTGCATAACCATTATCACGGTCACACGGTAAAAGAAGGAGATATGCTGCTGGTAGATGCCGGTGCTGAGACTCCGATGGGGTATGCCGGCGATATGTCATCAACCATCTGTGCCGGCAAGAAATTCTCTACCCGGCAGAAAGAAATCTATGATATACAGGTAGCTTCACATTTAGCTGCTGTAAATGCATTAAAACCGGGAGTACCATTCAAAGATATATATGAACTTTCTTGCCGGGTTATTTGCGAAGGACTCAAAGATCTCGGAATTATGAAAGGAGATGCAGCCGAAGCAGTAGCTGCCGGAGCTCATGCCATGTTCTTCCCTTGCGGCTTAGGACACATGATGGGACTGGATGTACACGATATGGAAAATCTGGGTGAAGTATGGGTAGGATATAACGGACAGCCTAAAAGCACGCAGTTTGGACGCAAATCGCTGCGATTGGCTCGCCCGCTTGAACCGGGATTTGTATTGACCATCGAACCCGGTATCTATTTCATTCCTGAACTGATAGACTACTGGAAAGCAGAAAAGCGTTTTGCCGATTTCATCAACTATAATAAGCTGGAAACCTATCGGGACTTTACCGGACTTCGCAATGAGGAAGATTATTTAATCACAGAAACCGGAGCACGGCGCTTAGGCAAAAAGATACCGTTAACAACCGAAGAAGTGGAGGCACTACGATGAAAAATGACAATAAAGCAATCGCATATGCCTGTCTGGCTGTATTGAGTTGGTCTACCGTTGCCACAGCCTTTAAAGTGGCTTTACGCAGTCTTACCTATTTCGAACTGCTTCTTGTGGCCAGTTTAACTTCACTGGTGATATTTACCGTTTTGCTTACACTGCAGCGCAAATGGCAGCTCGTATGCAACTTATCACCCAAGCAATGGGGATATTTTGCCGGAATGGGTCTGCTGAACCCGGTGGCTTATTATCTCAGCCTATTCAGTGCCTATTCGCTGCTCCCGGCTCAAGTAGCTCAGCCCATCAACTATGCATGGCCCATTGTGTTACTCATTCTGCTGGCCCTCTTTGCCGGACAGCCTATTCCGAAAAAGAAATACATCGGAATGTTTACCTCTCTGGCAGGAGTAGTGCTCATCTCTGTCGGGACAGGAAGTGCAGGTAATATGAGCATAGCTCCAACCGGACTGCTGTTGGCTGCACTCAGTGCTATATTATGGGCTACTTACTGGATGATTAACAATAAACAGAAAGACTCAGCAGACAGCAGCGTAGTCTTGTTCATGACCTTCCTTTTCGGGTCGGTTTACTTGCTGGCAGGAGCCGCTGTAGTTGGAGTAAACTTACAAACGCTGACAGGCGTCTTATCGGGTATGTATGTAGGAGGATTTGAAATGGGTATTCCTTTTATTTTCTTCGGGCTGGCCATGAGAAAAACATCCAACCCCGCCCTGATTAATCAGTTGTGCTACCTTTCTCCTTTCATGTCACTGTTTTTCATTTCAGTAATTTTAGGAGAGCAAATCGTATTTACTACATACATCGGATTAGCCCTTATTGTACTTGGAATTGTATATAATCAGTACTTTGTCAAGACCCAAATATAGTCCAACAGAATAGCAAAATAGTCCAAAACCCTGATTATCAATATAAGAATAAATGAGATTCGGATTATTTTCGTATTGTTTAAGACTCCTATGATATAGAAATAGGAGTCTTTTCTTTTACTTTGCAATCGGTTAATTTGATTCAGCCGAGCTTTTAAACTCGCAAGTTGACTGCCTGACAGGCTTCAAAAATCAAGAACTGAAAAACTGAAGAGAAGATAAGAACTGAAAACTTAACAACTTAAACATATGAAAAAGACGATATACATAGGATTAGTTTTGGGTTGGTATGCCGGGATATCCATGTATGGTAAAGACTATACCGTATGGTCTCCCAATAAACAAGTAAAAGTAGAAGTAACAGATGGAGACAGTGTGCTAACATACTCTGTTTATCATAAAAACTCTCTTATCTTAGACAATAGTAAAATAGGATTAGTAGGACTGGACAAACCACTCATCTCCGGGAAGGCGACCAAAGTGGTTGCAAGCAAATCCAAGAATGTTAAGCAGGATATAGAATCACCTTTCTATCGCTTCAAGTCATTTCACACCGAATGTAATGAAATGAACTT
Source organism: uncultured Bacteroides sp. (assembly GCA_958453305.1). Classification (GTDB taxonomy): domain Bacteria; phylum Bacteroidota; class Bacteroidia; order Bacteroidales; family Bacteroidaceae; genus Phocaeicola. Next base: position 72,859 of record CAUDXH010000006.1, read on the forward strand.
GAAGTTGAAGGGCGATTGTGGTGTCATTTTCCGCGCCTACAATGAAGGCGTAGCCTACCGGTTTTATACAACAGCCAGGGGAAAAAAAGAAATCAAAATAGCAGGTGAAACAGCCGATTTCAACTTTACGGCAGACCATACGGCTTATTTGCCTTATACCACTAACAAGAAAGTTCCCATGGCAATGGCGTTTCAAAACACCTATGAAGTGTCAACTCTATCGGAAGCTTCCGAACAGCTCGCTTTTCTCCCGGCAACGGTAGATTGTGGCAGTGTGAAAGTAACATTACTGGAATCCGATTTGGAAGCGTATCCGGGCATGTTTATTACACCTTCCGGAAAGAACAGCTTGAAAGGAGTGTTCGCACCATATCCCAAAGAATATAAATACGATTCGTGGCGTAAACAGAAATATGTAGCGGATACCGAAAATTATATTGCCAGCGTACAAGGCTCGCGCGAATATCCATGGCGTATTTTGGCAATTACAGAGAAAGATACAGAAATGCCGGTAAACAACTTAGTCTATGCGCTGGCATCGCCTAACCGTATCGGTGATGTTAGCTGGATCAAGCCGGGCAAAGTGGCATGGGAATGGTGGAATGACTGGAACTTAAAAGGAGTACCCTTCGAGTCGGGCATCAACATGGAAACCTATAAATACTATATTGACTTTGCTTCTAAACAGGGATTAGAGTATGTGGTGCTCGATGAAGGATGGTATGCCCCTAAGAGCGGTGATATGCTAACCGTAATTCCTGAACTGAATCTCGAAGAGCTGATAGCTTACGGTAAAAACAAGGGAGTGGAATTAGTATTATGGACTGTTTTCAATGTCCTTGACAACCAATTAGAAGAGGCTTGCAAAAAATATTCGGCTATGGGAATCAAAGGCTTTAAGGTAGACTTCCTCGACCGTGATGACCAAACTGCCGTAGAAATGGCGTATCGTATTGCCGAAAAAGCAGCTGAATACAAACTGATACTTGATTACCACGGTATTTATAAACCGACGGGAATGAACCGCACCTACCCCAACGTGATTAACTACGAAAGTGTATTCGGAATGGAAGAAGTGAAATGGAGTGAAGTAGCCAAAAACATGCCGCAATACGATGTAACCTTCCCTTACATCCGTATGATGGCTGGTTATGTGGATTATACTCCCGGAGCTATGCATAATGCCACCAAACGTGACTTCAAACCGATGTATTATACTCCAATGAGTATGGGTACACGGGCTCACCAAATAGCAGCATATATCTTACATGACTCTCCTTTTACCATGCTTTGTGATGCACCGACCAACTATGAGCAAGAAAAAGAATGTACGGATTTCATCAGTTCAATCCCGGTAGAAGTTGACTCTACCTTCATTCTTTCGGGCGAATTAGGAAAATACATGGTCAGCGTACGGAAAAAAGACCTCAACTGGTATATCGGGGGTATGACTAATTGGGACGAAAGAGACCTTACCATCGACTTCTCATTCCTCAACGAAGGAGAGACCTATCGCTGTACACTGATAAAGGATGGTATAAATGCATCTAAACAGGCAGAAGACTATGTGTGTGAAAAAATAACCGTAACGCGGAATACCCGATTAAAGCTTCATTTAGCCTCGGGAGGAGGATTTGCACTGAAACTCGAACGTACATTCCTGAGTGATATACATCCCTCTGGCATTCCTGAAGGGAAAAACATCCCGGATTTCTATAAAAAATACTTGGCGGTAGATGGTTTATATATCGTATCTTCTGATAAGGTACGCAATGAAGCCCTACTAAAAGCCTATGAAGTAGTCTCACTGATGCTGGCGAAACGACCGGACGTAAAACAACAGATGGTTAAAAGAGGATGTCATGTCATGATTTTGGGTGAGCATGAAGAAGTGTGCGACCTGCCAGAGTATGCCCATATCTGTAACAATCCCGAAAACATTGCTTTCTGGAACAAACGTGCCCGTGGCTTCGGAGGGGCTCCCGAGGATGAACTGTCAGCCAGCTTTGGAGAAGAGAATGTATTAGCTCTTCCCGGAGACCGCTATAAAGGAGAAAGTATCATGGTACATGAGTTTGCTCATCTCATCCATACCATAGGGATTGTAGAAATTGAACCCGACTTTAACAACAGGCTGGAAGCTTGCAGACAAAATGCCATAAAAAACGGGCTATGGAAGGATACCTACTGCATCAGCAACAAAGAAGAATATTTTGCTGAATGCGTACAGTCGTTCTTCAACTGTAATCAGTACGTGGAAAAAGCGAATGGAGTTCATAACTCTGTAAACCGGCGTACCAAACTGAAAGCCTATGACCCGCAGATGTATCACTTACTAAAAGAATATTTTTACGAAATTGATTTAAACTTACATAATGAAGTACATCCTTAACAATCTTCCATCATGCTGAAAAAACTATTTTATACTATCATATTAGCCAGTTCTGTATTCGTCACACAAGCTCAGGAGATAAAGTGGAATACTCCCGGAGCAGGGAATCCTTTCATTCCCGGTTATTTTGCCGACCCTACTGTAAAGAAGTTCGGAGATACATACTATGTCTATGCTACAACCGACGGAAGCGGTGCCGGATTTGGTCCTTCGCAGGTTTGGTGCAGTAAAGATTTTGAAAACTGGACCCTCATGCCTATGAACTGGCCGGACAGCCATTGGATTTGGGCTCCCGATGTAATGAAACACAGTGATGGCACTTATCGTCTTTTTTATTGCCAGCCCTGCAACTTATACGAAGGTGTATCTACCACTCCGCGTGGTCCGTGGAAAAATGTATTGGGAGAAAGCGAAGCTGTTTTAGTTCCTGACCGTTTTGTAAAGAATGCCATCACCCTCGATGGACAAACCTTCATTGATGATGACGGGTCTGTGTACCTGTATTGGGGTACATGGGGAATATTCAAGGGATTTGGATGTGGAGCCGGGAAAATGACTCCCGACCTTAAAGGGTTCACCGAAACCCGGTTAATTCCGAATACAGAGGTAACCGACTTCTTTGAGGCACCTTTTGTCATGAAGAAGAATGGAGTATATTACTTCATGTACTCATCCGACTCCTGCCATGACAGTACTTATCATGTACAATACGCAACCTCTGACAAACCATTAGGCCCGTACACCTATAAAGGAACAATACTTAAAACATCAGCCGACGGAACCGTTCACGGACCGGGACACCATAGTATTCTACAGGAAGGGAATGATTACTACATTGTATATCATCGCCATGACAATCCGCATTCTACACGCGGATTCCATCGCCAGTTATGTATTGATAAACTGACATTCAATGCCGATGGAAGCATTCAGCCTATTGAGGGCACACACAAAGGTATAGGTTTATTAGCTTCAAGCTCTGTACAGTCAAAAAACCTAGCTTACCGTAAGCCGGTTAAAGTCTCCTCATATTATGACAAAAACTTTTTGCCTGAATATGCTGTCGATGATAATAACGGAACTTTATGGCGTCCACGCACCATGGGGCAGGAATGGATTGAAATCGATTTACAGAGAACAGAGACCGTAAAAACCATCTGGACACAATTTGAATATGGAACTTCTTATTACCAATATGTAATAGAGACCTCAACTGACGGAAAGAAATGGACTATATTCGCTGATAAACGTAAAAACTATCTGGCAGGAAGCCCGATGGTTGACTTTGGCAATACAAAAGCTCGCTATATACGCCTCACTACAACAGGAACACAAAAGAATGGTTTCGCAGGTGCGCTCTGGAACATCAAAGTATTTGGTGAGTACGAAACAGCTTCTCCTCAATTATGGGTTGGAGTATCCGGAGCCGACTGGAACGGTACAAGTTGGGAAAATAACGGAGGTATGCTGAATGGCTACTTCCAATTGACAAGCGGACAAGTAAGTCAAAAACGTATTGCCGGACAAGAAGCCATTGTCCTACATCCGGAGACTACACTTGAGCTACACGCTCCGGTCATCAACCCTAATCAGCCCCATACTGCTTCTGTATGGGTGTATAAACAAGATAAATGGACCTCAGAAAACGCCGACAGATTCCTGAATAAAGGATGTATCAAAATCGAATCAGGCAAAGAATGCCTTATTCTTACCAACCTACGCTATTATAACTGGGAACTGGAAGAAATAGAGAAACAATATGATGCTACTACCGAACTGGTATATGTAGAAGCCGCAAACCGAAACAAGCAAGGACTGGTTGTTTCACTTGATGCAAACCTCTTTGCAGCAGGCGATACCGTAGGGTATATACCAAACAATGGAATCAAAGGCATGTTTGAAGCTCAAGAAGCTCCTGTAATTGTAGAAGAAATGCAAGGGAAAAAAGCATTCCGATTTGACGGTAAACAATATTTTCGCTCCAACTTCCCTCTGCCCACTACACTTCATGATAATGCTTCTTATACACTGGAAGCATGGGTACTAAACCCTGAACTGGCAGAAAATGAATGTATAGCCGATTTTACCAGCAGCCATGATGAATTAGAAAAAATCATGTTAGTCAACGGAACCGAGCCCCGATGTGGTATCATAAATCACTACGGATGGTATGAAGATGCAGGATACAAAGAAGCTAAAACATTGGAGGGAAAATGGCAACACATTTATATCACCTTCGATGGACGTATAGAAAAGGTATATATAAACGATCAGTTAATCAGCAATAAAGATATTAAAATAGGGATTAAACCGATACAATTCGTAACTTTAGGACGTAATGCAGAAGGCAACTGGGGATTCAGTGGCTATTTACATTCACTCAAGTTATGGGACGAATACATTCCTATGAAAAATGAGGAATGAAGAATAACCACAATGTATTATAAACTTATAAACTCAATAACTAATAAATTTACTTAAGTTTCTCAAGCTCGCGTTCAAGGTGACAAGTTAACAAGGCTATGAAATACCCGGTTGCTTTTGTACATAAAGAAAACGCTTTCTAAAACCTCGTCAACTTGTCATCTGAAGCCTTGTCAACTAACAAGTTGAGCACTTTCGAAACTTGAATAAACTTAAAAACTAAAACATATGAATAAACGAATGATTTCTGCCATGCTCTTTTCGATAATATGCGGAGGAGCACAAGCACAAGAAAAAACTTCAGCACATGGTTATCCTATTGACCCCGTACCTTTTACTTCAGTTAAAGTTACGGATGCTTTTTGGGGACAACGCCTGAAAGCGAGCCGTGAAGTAACCATCCCGTTAGCATTCAGCAAATGCGAAGAAACCGGACGATACAAAAACTTCGAAATGGCAGCTCACCCCAGCGAGTCGAATAAAGTAGAAGGTTTGGCTTTCGATGATACCGATGTATATAAAACAATTGAGGGAGCCAGCTATCTACTCCAAACCTATCCGGATAAACAACTGAAGAAATACATTGACAGTGTATTGGTTATTGTTGCCGCCGCTCAAGAACCAGACGGTTACTTATATACCATGCGCACCATGAATCCGAAGCATCCCCATGAATGGGCAGGAAGCAAGCGCTGGGAAAAAGTAGAAGATTTGAGTCATGAGTTTTATAACTTGGGACACATGGTTGAAGGTGCCATTGCGCATTATCAGGCTACCGGAAAAAGAAACTTCCTTGATATTGCCATCCGTTATGCCGACTGTGTTTGCCGGGAAATCGGTGACGGTCCCGACCAAGTAGTCCGCGTTCCGGGGCATCAGATAGCAGAAATGGCTTTAGCCAAACTATACTTGGTGACCGGAGAACAGAAATACCTTGACCAAGCCAAATTCTTCCTCGACAAGCGTGGCTATACCTCACGCCGCGATGAATACAGCCAGGCACATCTGCCGGTTGTTAAACAAGATGAAGCAGTAGGACATGCTGTACGTGCGGCATATATGTATGCCGGTATGGCAGACGTAGCCGCACTTACCGGAGATACAGCCTACATTCATGCGATTGACCGCATTTGGGACAACATTGTAACCAAGAAGCTCTATATCACCGGTGGTATCGGAGCTACCAATAACGGAGAGGCTTTCGGAAAGAACTATGAACTGCCCAACATGTCAGCTTATTGTGAAACCTGTGCAGCTATCGGTAATGTATATGTAAACTACCGCTTGTTCTTGCTACATGGCGACTCTAAATATTACGATGTACTTGAGCGTACACTCTATAACGGATTGATTTCCGGTGTTTCACTTGACGGAGGCGGATTCTTTTATCCGAACCCATTAGAGTCTATGGGACAACACCAACGTCAGCCTTGGTTTGGATGCGCTTGCTGTCCTTCAAACATCTGTCGCTTCATCCCTTCACTCCCGGGTTATGTATATGCCGTAAAAGATAAAGACGTATATGTAAACCTTTTCATGGCTAACGATGCAACCTTGCTAGTGAACGGCAAGAAAGTTACTTTGAAACAAACCACTTCTTATCCATGGAACGGCGATGTAAACATTATAGTTGACCGCAACTCAGCCGGGCAGTTTGCCATGAAAATCCGTATCCCGGGATGGGTACAAAACCAAGTGGTTCCAAGCGACCTTTATACTTATACAGACGGAGTACGTCCTAAATACAACGTGAAAGTAAACGGCGAAGAAGTAAAAGCCGATTTGCAGCAAGGTTATTTCACCATTGACCGCAAATGGAAAAAGGGTGACAAGGTAGAAGTTCACTTCGACATGAATGTACGTACCGTAAAGGCAAACAGCAAGGTAGAAGCCGACCGCGGACGCATTGCCATCGAAAGAGGTCCGGTGGTATACTGTGCAGAATGGCCGGACAATAACTTCGACGTATTGAGCGTATTGATGAACCGTACTCCCAAGTTTGAAGTGGTCAGCAGAAAAGACTTGCTCTATGGTCTCAACCAAATCAAGACACAGGCACAAACCTTGGAATATGACGAGAGCGGTCGCCTTACCACAAAAGATCAGACTTTAACCTTGATTCCTTATTACGCATGGGCACACCGTGGTTCAGGAAACATGGCTGTATGGCTTCCTAACGAAGTAAGTGCAACCCGTCCGGCTACGATTCCCACCCTTGCCTCTAAGAGTAAAGTCGACGCATCACATAAAGTAACCTCTTTACGTTCCATTACCGACGGACTGGTTCCGAAAGACGAGAACGACCGCACCGCTCCTTATTATCACTGGTGGCCGAAAGAAGGTACAACTGAATGGATTTCATATGAATTCCCGGAAGAAATGACTGTTTCAAGTTCTACGGTTTACTGGTATGATGATGCTCCATGGGGAGGATGCCGTGTTCCGAAGTCTTGGAAAATCTACTATAAAGATGCTGCCGGCAAATGGGTACCTGTACAAAATCTGAACGAATACGGTGTAAAGAAGGGCAATCCGAATATCGTAGATTTTGAACCGGTAAAAACAACCGCTGTCAAGCTGGAAGTAGTACAGCCTGACAAGAACTCTTCCGGCTTGTTTGAATGGGAAGTAAAATAATCCGATTTCATGACAGACAAACAAACTCCTACTCATGAAAAATAATCTGTTATTAACCGCCATGCTGCTCACAGGAAGTGCAGTACTGGCACAAGGAACTGTGGACGATTATAACCGTGCATACGAATTGCGTGAGAAGTATAATGCTTCTCACGTATTTTACAGCAATGTTTCACCACGCTGGGTTGAAGGTAGTGCCAACTTTTGGTACGTGCGCAATACTCCGGAAGGAGCAGAATACGTAAAAGTAGATGCCGAAAAACAAAAACGGACTGCCCTCTTCAATCAAAAGAAGTTTTCGGAAGCCCTTTACGAACAAACCGGGAGAGACATCAACCCGATGAAGCTTCCGCTTCAGCGTTGTAGCGTCACTGCCGGAATGGATACCTTACGCTTCGCTTTCGACGGGAAGCTGTGGTGCTTCGACATCCGCCGCAACAAGCTGACTGCAGAAGGAACGGTTCCAGCTCCCCGCCCACAGCGTCACTGGATGGAAGTAGATGATGAGAAAGGAGGAAATCCTGTTACCTCACCCGATGGCAAATACACTGCCTTCATTAAAAATGACAACATCTATGTCCGAGAAAATGCAACTGGCAAAGAAAAGCAGTTAAGTCAGGATGGAACATTAAGCAACTATTATTCGTCGTACATCTATTGGTCGCCCGACTCAAAGCATGTAGCAGCCTGCCGCATCCGTCCGGTGGAGAAACGGTATGTTTATTATGTTGAATCTTCTCCTGCCGACCAGCTGCAACCCAAGCTCCACAAGCAAGAGTATGCCAAACCGGGAGACGAACTGACATTCAAAGTTCCTTGCATCTTTGGTGTGGAAGACGGAAAGCGCCTCATCCCCTCAACCGCTCTGTTCAGCCATCAGTACGAACTATCTGCCCCCATGTGGAACAAAGACGGGAAAGGCATTACGTTTGAATACAACGAGCGCGGACACAAGGTATACCGTGTACTCGAAATGTCGGCAGCCGACGGAAAGGTACGCCCGCTTATCGAAGAGAAAGAAGAAAAGTATGTCAATTATCCACGTATCTTCCGTCATTATATGAGCGACGGCAAACACATCATCTGGTCAAGTGAACGCGACAACTACAATCACCTGTATATGTACGACCGGACTACCGGACGCCCCACACATCAGATTACCAAGGGAGAATGGTACGTACGCGGTGTACAATATGTAGATGAAGCCAACCAGCAGATTTATTTCTCTGCCAACGGCATGAACAAGAACGAAGACCCCTATCTGATTCATTATTACCGCATCGGCTTCGACGGAAAGGGACTTACTGCCCTTACGCCTGAAGAAGGCATGCACAGCGCATGGTATTCTTCCGATTATAAATACTTGGTAGATGTGTATTCCAAGGTTGACCAAGCTCCTGTAGCCGTACTCCGTGATGCGCACGACGGAAAAATCATCATGCCATTAGAGAAAGCCGACATCTCTCGCCTTACTGCCAACGGATGGAAAGCTCCTGAAGTATTCACGGCAAAAGGACGCGACGGAAAAACTGATATGTGGGGCGTAATCTACCGCCCGTCAAACTTCGATCCGGCAAAAAAATATCCGGTTATTGAATACATCTACTCCGGACCGGGCGACCAGTATGTACCGAAGACCTTCTCTTCGTATAACTGGTGGATGACCTCGCTTGCCGAACTGGGCTTCATCGTAGTACAGGTGGACGGTATGACTACTTCTTTCCGCTCAAAGGAATTTGAAGAAGTATGCTACAAGAACCTGAAAGATGCCGGACTTCCCGACCATATCGCTTGGATTAAGGCTGCCGCACAGAAATATCCGTACATGGATATTGACCGCGTAGGTATCTTCGGCTGTTCAGCCGGAGGGCAGGAATCGACAGGCGCAGTGTTGTTCCATCCGGAGTTCTACAAGGCTGCCTATTCTGCCTGCGGATGTCATGACAACCGCATGGACAAGATTTGGTGGAACGAATTATGGATGGGATACCCGATAGACGAATCATACAAAGCTTGTTCGAATGTGGAAAATGCACACTTGCTCACCCGTCCGCTCATGCTGGTAGTGGGCGAGATGGATGACAACGTAGACCCGGCCTCAACCATGCAAGTGGTCAATGCTCTAATCAAAGCCAACAAAGATTTTGAACTGGTCGTGATTCCGGGAGCTCATCACACCATGGGTGAAGACTTCGGCGAACATAAACGCTATGATTTCTTTGTACGGAACTTATTGGGAGTTACTCCTCCTGCATGGAATAAAGTAAAAACCGGGAAATAATCCTCAAGTGGTTTAAATAAAAAGTCCGCAGATAAACGCAAGCCTTATTATAGGCTCACCATTTATCTGTGGACTTTATTTTATAAGATTCCATTAGTGCATGGAAAAAACCAATTTGTCACCCTCGCTTTCCGCCTCATCAAATGTAAACCCTTCCCACTCAAACCGCTTCAACTCATCCGGACTCTCTATCCGGTTTTTCAGAATAAAACGCGTCATTTCTCCGCGACACATTTTGGCATAAACCGTAACCACAACCAACTTGCCGTTTTTCCATGTATAAAACTCCGGTGTAATGACCCGTACTTCCCGACAAATCCGCTTCCAGTCAAACAAATCCTTCATTTCGCCGCTTGCCAGATTCACCAACACGCCTCCGATCCGTTTTATCTCGCCGATAAAGAAATCGGTCAACAAAGGTTTCCAGTAATCAAACATCGTCACTCCTCCCCTCTCGGGCAACTTCACATCGCCTTCCATCCGGTAGTTCCGAATCAAGTCGAGCGGACGGAGCAACCCATATAAAAACGAGGTTATCAACAGATGGTCTTGGGCATACGAGAAGTCTTCGGGAGTAAAATCACCCGGATGGATGCGCTTAAACACCATCCCGGTATAAGAAAGCAAGGCGGGAAGTTGTTTTCCGTCATCGGAAAGGAAATCATGATAGCGCATATAGTTTTCAGCTGCCAGTTTCTGATTAATCCGCAGCACCCTGCTTAAATCGTCTGCACTATATTGAGCCATCTCCATGGCGTTTTGCTTGGCTTCTTCGGCAAAGTGGGGTTCCGACGTAAAAGGTACGCTCACCCGCGAACGGTCGGTCATAGTCTTGGCACATGAAATGAATGTTAGCATTTGTTTGAGTTTTTAAGTTTGTAAGTTGTTGAGTTTTTGAGTTTATAGGTTTTTAAGTTATTAAATCCCCTTTCGTTAAATCTCTTTACAAAGATACACTTCCCGATGGAATTTTATCAAGAATCGAATATCTTTGTCGGTATAACATAGAAAAACAATACGAATATGAAACTGATGAAATTAGGAAGTTTGCTGCTCATGCTGTTGATAGCCGTGGGCGTAAAAGCACAAGAAGCAAGTACAGAAAAAGTGAAAATCGGTGATCCGATACCAGCCATTACCCTTCACTCGGAGGTGTACGGTAAAGTTACTCCGGCAGACTTGAAAGGGAAAGTGGTATTGGTAAGTTTGTTTGCCACATGGTGTCCTCCGTGCCAGCTGGAGCTTGCCGATATTCAGAAATCTTTGTATCCCAAGTATAAAGACAACCCGAAATTCAAGTTGCTAGTAATCGGCCGCGAACATACGGATGCCGACTTGACTAAATACAACAAACGGAAGAATTTCTCTTTCCCTCTTTATCCCGACCCCAAGCGTAAAGTATTCTCGCTCTTTGCCGACCAGAGCATTCCACGTGCCTACCTGTTCGGAAAAGACGGCAAGTTAATTTATACTTCTTCAGGATACTCGAAAGAAGAATTTCAAGAGCTGATGAAAGCCATTGAGGCTGCATTGTAAATCATCAAAAAAAACGTCAAGACGTTTGAACCAGAACGTCTTGACGTTTTTTTTAAATGCCTTGACGTTTTAGTTCAAACGTCAAGGCGTATTTTCTTAGACTAACAAGCTTATTTATATTCCTGCCAGCTCTTTATCTGAATATCTTCCTGCTTCATCTTGCAGAATGCTTCGATAAATGCTTTCGCCAGACGGGCATTGGTCATCAACGGAATATTGTGATCAATCGCTCCACGACGGATACGGTATCCGTTAGTCAACTCGCGCTTCGTATGGTTCTTCGGAATGTTGACAATCAAATCGAACTTGTGGTCGGCAATCATCTTCATCACATTGTTCTCTGCATTCGGACGTTCATCCGGCCAGAATACCGGTGTGGTAGGAATGCCGTGCGAGTTCAAGAAGGCTGCCGTACCGGCTGTGGCATAAATATCATAGCCCTTACTGCTCAGCAACTGACTTGCATCGAGCAAATCAACTTTCGACTTCGTTGCACCTGAAGAGAAGAGTACCGATTTTTTCGGAATCTTATAGCCAGTAGCAATCAACGCATTCAACAGTGCTTCGCTGAAGTCATCACCCAAACAGCCTACTTCACCGGTTGACGACATGTCAACACCCAATACCGGGTCGGCATTCTGCAGACGGGCAAACGAGAACTGAGAAGCTTTCACACCGATGCGGTCAATATCGAATGCCGATTTATCGGGCTGTGAATAAGGAGCATCAAGCATGATGCGTGTAGCTGTTTCGATGAAGTTACGCTTCAATACTTTTGAAACAAACGGGAAGCTACGTGACGCACGAAGGTTACATTCAATCACTTTCACCTCGTTCTTGCGTGCAAGGAACTGGATGTTAAACGGACCGGAAATGTTCAATTCTTTAGCAATCTGACGGCTTATCTTCTTAATCTGACGAGCGGTAGAGAAGTAAATCTGCTGCGCAGGGAATACCAGAGTTGCATCGCCCGAGTGAACACCGGCAAACTCTACGTGTTCTGAAATGGCATATTCTACCACCTCTCCGTTTTGTGCCACCGCATCAAACTCGATTTCTTTGGTTTCCTGCATGAACTGAGAAACAACTACCGGATATTCTTTAGATACTTCGCTTGCCATCTGCAAGAAACGTTCCAGCTCTTCCTGGTCGTAGCACACATTCATAGCGGCTCCACTGAGCACGTACGACGGACGTACCAATACCGGATAACCTACTTTCTGAACGAATGCCTTCACATCGTCCAGGCTGGTAAGTTCCTGCCAAGCCGGCTGGTCGATACCCAACTGGTCGAGCATAGCCGAGAACTTGTTACGGTTTTCTGCACGGTCGATTGAAAGCGGTGAAGTTCCCAGTACCGGAACCGACTGACGATGCAGTTTCATAGCCAAGTTATTCGGAATCTGTCCGCCTACCGAAACAATCACACCATTCGGCTGTTCCAAATCAATCACATCGAGTACGCGTTCAAATGAAAGCTCATCAAAATACAGACGGTCACACATGTCATAGTCCGTAGAAACGGTTTCCGGATTATAGTTAATCATGATGGCCTTATATCCCAACTTGCGGGCTGTCTGAATGGCATTCACCGAACACCAGTCGAATTCAACCGATGAACCGATGCGGTAAGCACCTGAGCCGAGTACGATAACCGAACGGTCGTTTTTATAATAGTTCACATCATAACCTTCTACCGCGTAAGTCATATAAAGGTAGTTGGTCAGTTCCGGATGTTCAGAAGCTACCGTATTGATGCGCTTCACAGCCGGAAGGATACCCAGTTTCTTACGGTATGCACGTACTTCCAGATTTTCCTTCTCCATATTACCGTCGGCAGGCTTCAATACGAAGCGGGCAATCTGGAAATCAGAGAAACCTAATACTTTCGCTTCGCGAAGCACTTCGGCAGGAAGTTCCTCCAGTGAGTTATATCCCTGTAATTTCGCCTTGTAATCAACAATGTTTTTCAACTTGCCGATAAACCAAGGGTCAATTTTGGTTAATTCAAAGATACGTTCAATGCTGTAACCTTCTTCCAGAGCTTGGGCAATGGCAAAGACACGAAGGTCGGTCGGGTTTGCCAGTTCGTCATCCAAGTTCTCGAACTTCGTATGATCATTTCCTACAAAGCCATGCATACCTTGTCCGATCATACGCAAGCCCTTCTGGATGATTTCTTCAAACGAGCGTCCGATAGACATGATTTCACCTACCGACTTCATGCTTGAACCGATGCGGCGAGATACACCTGCAAACTTAGTCAAATCCCAACGAGGAATCTTGCAAATCAAATAATCAAGCGACGGAGCTACATAAGCTGAATTAGGCGTACCCATTTCACCGATTTCATCTAAAGTATAGCCCAATCCGATTTTTGCAGCCACAAAAGCAAGCGGATAACCGGTTGCTTTAGATGCCAAAGCCGATGAACGGCTCAAACGGGCATTTACTTCGATTACACGATAGTCGTTTGTATCGGCATTGAAAGCATACTGGATATTACATTCACCCACAATACCTAAGTGACGGATACACTTGGTTGAGAGTTCCTGCAACATAGTAACTTGTTCTTCTGACAAAGAGCAAGTAGGAGCTACAACGATTGACTCACCGGTATGAATACCCAGCGGGTCAAAGTTTTCCATGCTTGCCACTGTGAAGCAATGGTCGTTTGCATCGCGAATAACCTCAAACTCGATTTCTTTCCATCCTTTCAATGACTCTTCCACCAAGATTTGCGGAGAGAAAGTGAAAGCACTTTCGGCCAGCTCAACAAACTTTTCTTCATTCGGACAAATACCGCTGCCCAAACCTCCCAAAGCATAAGCAGAACGAATCATCACCGGATAACCGATGCGGCGAGCGGCAGCCAGAGCATCCTCCATCGTTTCTACAGCCTCGCTGACGGGAGTCTTCATCTCGATTTCATCCAACTTTTTTACAAAGAGGTCACGGTCTTCGGTGTACATAATCGCCTCAACCGAAGTTCCCAGCACTTCTACATTATATTCTTTCAACACGCCGCTTTGGTAAAGTTCTGTTCCACAGTTCAGCGCAGTCTGCCCACCGAAAGCCAACAAGATTCCGTCCGGACGTTCTTTCTTGATGATTTCAGTAACAAAATAAGAAGTTACAGGCAGAAAATAAACCTGATCGGCAATGCCATCCGAGGTCTGGATAGTCGCAATGTTCGGATTAATCAGAACAGAACGAATGCCTTCTTCACGCAAAGCCTTCAATGCCTGCGAACCTGAATAGTCGAACTCGCCTGCCTGACCGATTTTCAGTGCGCCTGATCCCAAAACCAGGACTTTTTTTAATTCTTTTTTCATCGTGGTAGATATTTGATTTGTAGTTTTTTCCTGACAAAAGCCTTCTCTGAACTGGTTTCCACAACACAACATATACATCACTTCAGAGGCACTTTACTGCAAAGAAACAACTTATTTTGAAGAAAACAAAGTATTTACCAAACGAATGTTTTCAAAGTTTTTATCTGACTTAATTCTCTTTATCGGCAACCTTTTATGGCACTACAGCGTTTGTTTTCATATAGCCTTCCGCACCCTTTCCCTGCCGGAGCCGCAAAAGATTAACAACAAACTGAATTTCAATTATATAAAACCAAAAGAATCGTCAAATTACAACCACAATATTAAAATTTGAAGATAAATAGGCAATAAGTATATACAACGTACCACATTAAATTGTATATTTGTATCCATAGGGTAAACAGAGGAAAATAAATCCAATCTGCTACCATAAATTTCCGTTACATCCGTATACTTAATATACAGCTATAACTGCTATAACAAACCTGCTAGACTAAAACAGTGTTTCTGTCTCTAACCAGACTCTGCACCGCTTCTATTTTTATAACATAAAAAGAAAGGAAACCAATTATGAAAACATCTTTTGTATGGGTCATCGCCTTATTAATGATGGCAAGCTGCAATTCCACTCAGAAAAACAATGCTCAAGCTGAAAACGAAGAAATAAAGATGGAAAGCCCTGCCACACCCACTATGGGTTATGGAACCTATACCGGCACTCTGCCAGCTGCCGACTGCGAAGGTATCAAAACAACGCTTACCATCAACGATGACAAAACTTACAAGCTCATAAGTGAGTATATCGGGGTGAAAGATGGAACTTTTGAAACTTCGGGCGTGTATAATCTGATCAATAATACCCTCATCGAACTGGTTACTCCTTCTTCCGGGGAAAAAACCTATTACAAAGTCTTGGACGAAAATAAAGTAATGCTGTCCGACAAAGAAGGAACTGTGAATGAAGGCTCATTAGCTGAACATTATATTCTAAAAAGAAACTGATAAAAAAGCTAAACTTACTTTGAGCTGAAAAAGTTATAAGTTGACAGGAAGTGGGAATCCACATTCCTGTCAACTTATTCATATACATGATGGAAACCAACAACTTAAACTCTTCAACAGGTCAACTTATCTTCAGGAGGAAAGACCGGTAAAAGTCAACCGATTCACTGACCTTATAAGACTTCCGGAATAATTTCACTCTATATGGAACTTGCATTTTTACCTCTCTCCAAATAAAATTGCATACGATTCAGCAACATCTGCACTCAAAAGGAGGCTTTTGGCTTGGTATTGCTCTCACCTTTTCCTATCTTTGCTCCAGTTTTCACAAACAAATTATTCTAAATCATGAAAAAAGAAAAAATTATACTGACCGGTGACCGTCCTACCGGTAAACTGCATATCGGACATTATGTGGGTTCGCTACGCCGCCGCGTGGAACTTCAAAACTCAGGACTTTACGACAAAATCTTTATTTTTGAAGCAGACGGACAAGCTTTAACAGATAATATAGACAATCCTGAAAAAGTACGTCAAAACGTAATTGAAGTTGCACTCGACTACTTAGCCGTAGGATTGGATCCCGCAAAATCAACGATTTTTATTCAGTCACAAATACCCGAACTGTGCGAATTAAGCTTTTACTTCATGGATTTGGTAAGTGTATCACGCTTGCAGCGTAACCCTACCGTAAAATCGGAAATCCAAATGCGTAATTTTGAAACCAGCATTCCTGTAGGTTTCTTTACTTACCCCATCAGTCAGGCAGCAGATATTACAGCGTTTAAAGCAACTACAGTACCGGTCGGCGAAGATCAGGAACCCATGATTGAACAGACTCGTGAAATAGTCCGCCGTTTCAATCATATCTATGGCGAAACTTTAGTAGAACCCGAAATCTTACTTCCAGATAATGCCGCTTGCTTGCGTTTACCGGGAACCGACGGAAAAGCAAAGATGAGCAAATCGTTAGGTAACTGTATCTACCTGTCTGATTCAGCCGATGAAGTTGAAAAGAAAGTAAAGAGCATGTATACCGATCCTACTCACATCAAAGTAAGCGACCCAGGCAAGCTGGAAGGAAATACAGTATTTACTTACCTTGATGCGTTCTGCCGTCCCGAACATTTTGAACGCTATTTACCTGATTATCCTAACTTAGATGAACTGAAAGCACACTATACTCGCGGAGGATTAGGAGATATGAAGGTAAAAAAATTCCTCGGTGCCATCATGCAGGAAGAATTGTCACCCATCAGAGAACGCCGTAAAGAATTCGAAAAAGACATTCCGGCTGTCTATGACATGCTGAAAAAAGGATGTGAAGTGGCCCGTGAAGCTGCAGCACAAACCATGGATGAAGTACGCCGCGCCATGAAGATTAATTATTTTGATGACAACGCCCTTATCGCTGAACAAGCTAAACGTTTCGCTGAATAACACTGGCAAAGCAAATCTACCATTCATAAATAAAAGCACGGAGGTATCATCCGAAGCAGTATCTCTATATAAAATAAGAGAGAAACTCGCTCCTAAAATACCTCCGTGCTTATTTCATTTTCCACCACAGTCTGTTTGTCAATGAAGTCCTTACTTTCTCCTATGCTCAAACGGAGTTTATTGCTCGCCGGAAGTTGCCAAAGAAAAGAAACAACCACTTCTTCAAGACGCTCTCCGGAAAACAACACATACAGTTCCTTATGCCTCCGTTGGGATAAAATAAACAAGAAAGGCACGGATTTTTCTTCATCAGACAAAGAAAATACACTTTTTTTAAAGAAAAACTTCACAAATATTTGCAGGTTTAAAATAAATACGTACCTTTGCAACCGCAAATGAGAACAAGACCTCGGGCGTTTAGCTCAGCTGGTTCAGAGCATCTGCCTTACAAGCAGAGGGTCGG
>CAUDXH010000007.1 GCA_958453305.1 uncultured Bacteroides sp.
GTAGTCGCCGTCTTGAGTCCCCGTTCTTCTTGCGAAGGGCGGGGATTTTTTTTGTCCCTGCACGGGCGGTGACCTGCCGCTATGCTCCCGTGTTCCTGCGGATGCTCCTTTCCTTTTGCAGACATCTCTTTCCTGCATCTTCATGCGTTCTTCCTGTGCGTTTGTTCCTTTTTCCGGTATAAAGTATTTGTTGTTTTTTGCTGCGGTTATGCTCTTTTTGCTTTGGGAAATCCCTCTTCGACAGACTGTGACTTGAGCACTTTTTAATTGGATAGCGTGAATTTAGCTCGGCTTAGATATCCTATACTGTTTCTAGGTGAAAAGGTTATCCTGTGCGAGTAACTATAGCATGGAGATTCCTATATTTTTTATGTTGGGTGAGATTTCGACGGGAGATAATGTTTCCTATATTTGGATGGTGTTAAAGCAGCATAATTCCAGATAAAATGCGTCCGGAACATATACCTTGCCTTCTGGCAGAAAAGAAGTCTTCGTTTTGTTGAAAGGTGCAGATCTGAGCTGTTTCTATATTGAGGCTTTTTATTCCGCAGTTAAGTAATTGCAACCGGTTTGCTTCCCACAAATCGATATGCCATTTGCGATAGCGTTGAGCAAGTTTATCCATTGGAAATTGAGCGTCATAAAACGCTTGATAAACTTCATCTCCAACTTCAAAAGAGTTGACGGAGATGCCAGGACCAATACAGGCAACTACATCTTTCCCTTCTGTTCCATAGGTGCGTTTCATTTCCTCCAGGGTTTTTTCAACAATCCGTTGAACAGTTCCGCGCCAACCTGCATGGATAGCAGCAATGGCATGATGCTGCGTATCATAGCACAGAATAGGAATGCAGTCGGCAGTAGAGATGCATATACATTGTCGGGTTATGTTGGTTATAAGGGCATCTATTCGTTCTAGAAGGGCAACTTGCTGCGGCTGCTCCTGCAGAATAAAGTGAGCATCTATGGTTCGGATGTTTGTTTCATGAGTTTGATGTGGGATGATTAATCGATTGGGCTGTGGAAGCAGCGAGCGGAGTAAATTGCAGTTCCATTCTACATCTTTAAAGTTATCTCCACAGAACGGATTACAGTTAAATGAGGCATAGTTATCTGTGCTGGCCCCTCCATGACGTGTGGTTGAAAAACAAAAAATGTTAGGATACGATTGGTTTAAACCGTATTCTAACATTTTTTTATTATGAGTAAACTTTGTCATTTTTCAGATGCTTCTTCGTCCCAGTCTTCTTCTTCATATTCATAATCAAAGTCACTGTCATCCTCCTCATATTCATAGTCGAAATCTTCATCTTCTCCCATTTCCTGCAGCTCTTGCTGTAATTTAGAGATGTCTTTGGGACGGTGAACGATAGCTTCTTTACGGACTGTTTCAAGCTGGTTGCTGTCTTTGTTTAGCTCGTTCCACAAAATATCTTTTAAGCGCTGGATACCTGCTCCTGTTACCGATGATATGAAAATAGAAGGTATATCTTCGGGAAGTGTGGGAGTAAGCATCTCTATAAGCTCCTCGTCTAGCATATCGGATTTGGTAATAGCTAAAACGCGCTGCTTATCTAACATTTCAGGATTAAATGTAGCCAACTCATTTAATAGAATCTCATATTCTTTGCGTATATCATCGGTATCACCTGGCACCATGAAAAGCAATAAAGAGTTTCTTTCAATATGGCGCAAGAAACGTAGTCCTAATCCTTTTCCTTCACTGGCTCCTTCGATGATTCCTGGAATATCTGCCATTACAAATGACTTTCCTTCATGATATGAAACAATACCCAAGTTGGGCTCCAATGTAGTAAAAGGGTAATTGGCAATTTTGGGACGTGCAGCTGATACAGCTGATAATAAGGTTGATTTTCCGGCGTTGGGAAAACCTACCAGCCCCACATCAGCCAGCAGTTTTAACTCTAATATGACAGTCATTTCCTGCATTGGTTCTCCCGGTTGTGCAAATCGGGGAGCTTGACGTGTAGCAGTTCGGAAATGCCAGTTTCCTAATCCTCCACGACCACCCTTCAGCAAGATGACTTCTTGCCCGTGATCGGTAATGTCACATACATATTCGCCGGTCTCCGCGTTATAAACAACGGTTCCACAAGGCACTTCTATCACTTTATCTGCACCATCTTTGCCAAAACTTTTATTTTTAGAGCCATTTCCTCCATGTTCAGCAAAGACATGGCGTTCATATTTAAGATGCAGTAATGTCCAATAGTTGCGGTTCCCCCGCAAGATAACATGACCTCCTCTACCACCGTCGCCACCGTCAGGACCTCCATTAGGAGTATATTTTTCGCGCCGCATATGCGTAGAGCCGCGACCTCCTTTACCGGAGCGGCAGTAGATTTTTACATAATCAACAAAATTCGATTCAGCCATTTGTTTGAGTTTTAAAGTTTTCGGAAATTTTTAAGTTCTTGAGCTTCTCATACATACCAGATGGTATTGACTGGAGTTGGGTGCCTGCCAATCATGAAAGCTCAAGAACTTATCAATTAAAGTTTATCGATAGCAGTACAGATATCAGCAAAGATTCCGTCCATTGTGCCGAGACCATTGATGTGGCAATATTTGCCGTCATTTTTGTACCAGTCAATCAGCGGTGCTGTTTGAGAATGATAAACAACCAAACGTTTCTTGATTGTTTCTTCATTATCGTCAGCACGTCCGGATTCCTGTCCACGTTTGATCAAGCGAGTCATCAGTTCATCTTCAGGAACTTCCAGATCAAGCATGATTGAAACTTCCTGACCGCGTACTTTCAGCATTTCCTTTAATGCATCAGCTTGTGCGATTGTACGTGGAAATCCGTCGAAGATAACCCCTTTGCTGTCTTTGAAGCTGTCAAATACACTTGCCAGGATATCAATCATCAAGGCATCAGGAATAAGCTGGCCATTGTCAATATAGCTTTTAGCTGTTTTGCCCAGTTCAGTACCGTTTTTAATTTCTGCACGTAAAACGTCACCGGTAGAGATGTGGTTTAATCCGTATTTCTCTACAATACGAGCGCTCTGTGTTCCTTTACCTGAACCCGGAGCACCGAAAATTACAATATTCAACATGTTTAGTTATTATTTAGATAATGTAAAAATAAAATATTATTCTTCAATTACAGTGTAAATGTCACGGTAGTTACGTCCGTATCCATCATAGTCTAAACCGTATCCTACAATAAAATCGTTAGGAATATTCATTGCTACGTATTCAATGTCTAGCTTTACCTTCAGTTTGTCAGGTTTGACCAGCAAACTTGCAATATGTATTTCTTTGGGATTGCTCATGCGTAGCTGTTTAATTAAAAGTTCCATCGTTAACCCTGTATCAACGATATCTTCTACGATGACAATGGTGCGGTCGGTTATATCCTGATTCAGACCTACAAGTTCTTTTACTTTGCCTGTAGATGAGGTTCCGGCATACGACGCTAATTTTACAAAAGAAATCTCACAAGGAATCGTGAGGTTTTTCATCAGGTCGGCAGTAAACATGAATGAGCCGTTTAACACACTGATAAATAGTGGATTCTTGTCTTTTAGATTACTGCTGATTTCGGCAGCTACACGTTCCACTTCTCTCAGTATTTTTTCTTCTGGAATAAACGTTTTGAAACGTTTATCTTTGATCTGAATTATATCCATACGATAGAACTTTTATTATTGGTGCAAATTTACGGATTTTTTTTCTTATTTTTACCGACAAATAGCTATTTAAGAAAAAATACGAAAATGAAAATATTAACTTGCGCTCAGCAAAAAGAGGCAGATGCCTATACGATTGCTAATGAATCTGTACTTTCCATTAATTTGATGGAAAAAGCAGCTGGTTTGTTGACTGATGCTGTTTGTAAACGATGGGATAAATCGCATCGGATTGTTGTTTTTGCCGGTCCCGGGAATAATGGGGGTGACGCTGTAGCGATGGCTCGAATGTTATTCTTGAAAAATTATGAGGTGGAGGTTTTCTTATTTAATGTGACGGGAGTCTTGTCGGATGAGTGTCTGACTAATGTCCGTCGTTTAAAGGAGAGCGGATGCCCTAATTATACGGAAGTGAGTTCGCAGTTTAACTTCCCGAAGTTAACAGCTAACGATATCGTGATAGACGGGCTTTTTGGTTCGGGCTTAAACAAACCTTTGAGTGGTGGATTTGCCGCAGTAGTTAAGTATATTAATGCTTCGCCATCTATTGTAGTTTCTATTGATGTCCCTTCAGGACTGATGGGTGAAGATAATTCATATAATGTGCGCCAATACATCATACAGGCTGATTTGACCTTAACTGTTCAGATGCCTAAGCTGGCATTCTTGTTTTCAGAAAATGAAGAGCTGCTAGGTGAGTGGGAAGTCATTGATATAGGTCTGAGCAAAGATTTTATTGAAAATACGGAAACTCGCTATTTTATTACAGAGGAAGCAGAAATGAAGCGTTTGGTTAAGCCTCGCCGTAAATTTGCCCATAAGGGAAACTTTGGACATGGCTTGCTGATCAGCGGCTCTTATGGGATGGGAGGAGCTTCTGTACTCTCTGCCCGTGCATGCTTACGCTCAGGTATCGGTTTGCTTACGGTACATACCCCTGTTTGTAACCACTCTTTACTTCAGACGAGTGTGCCTGAGGCAATGGTGCAGGATGATGTGCATGAACGTTTCTTTGCTGAACCAGTGGACTTGGATAACTTCCAGGCTATAGGAATGGGACCCGGACTTGGATTGGAAGATGTGACCGCACAGGCTGTCATTGATCAGGTGAGTGAATGTAATATTCCGCTTGTATTAGATGCAGATGCATTAAATATTTTCAGTTCGTACCGCAATTATTTAAACCGCATTCCGCAAAATACAATTTTAACTCCTCATGTAAAAGAACTGGAACGCATTGTTGGACGTTGCAGTAATTCATATGAACGTTTGTTGAAGGCTCGTGAGCTGGCATCTGCTCAACAGTGTTATATCGTTTTAAAGGGAGCATGGACGGTGGTTATTACTCCGGAGGGTTATTGTTACTTTAATCCGACAGGAAATCCTGGTATGGCAACAGGAGGTAGTGGAGATGTGCTGACGGGAGTGATTACTTCGCTTTTGGCACAAGGGTATTCGGAAGAAGAAGCTTGCCGCTTGGGGGTATATGTGCATGGATTGGCAGGCGATATAGCTTGCTGCCGTGTAGGAGAAATCGGTTTGACGGCTGGTGATATTGTAGCAGCCTTGCCGGAAGCATGGAAGCAATTATCGGAAATTAAATAATGGACAGACTATGAAGAAAGGAATGATTGTACTGGGGCTGATGGCGGCTGTGAGTGCCTTTGCTGAAGATGTAACTCAATATACGCCCGGGGCAGATGAAGGCATTGTTTATTTTCTGCCGAAGACAGCTCTTAAAGTAGATGTTATTGCAACAAAGGTAACGTATACTCCGGGTGAGTTTTGTCAGTATGCCGGACGTTATTTGCGCCTTAATAATGTGACGGCGCAGCCCGAACAATATTGGGAGATAAAAAAAATAGAAGTCTATTCTGCCGGAGTGCCTGATTCGACAAAGGCATATGTGATGAAACTGAAAGACAAGAGTGTTGCATCGAATATAGAATTGACAAACGATGGAATCGTGAAGGCCATCAATACATCGTATTCTGGAAAAACGGCAGGTATGGAGTATGTGCTTGAAAAGGTACAGCCTCATGAAAATGCGCGTAGATACATGACGGAGGAAATTCTGATGGCAGGGTCAACGGCCAAGATGGCTGAACTGACGGCTAAGGAGATTTATAATATCCGTGAGAGTAAAAACTTAATTATCCGTGGACAAGCCGATGCGATGCCAAAAGACGGTGCCTCGATGAAGTTGGCACTTGATAATTTGAATAAGCAAGAAAAGGCTTTGACTGAAATGTTTACCGGTATAACCGACCGCGAGGATAAAGTGTTTACTTTTTGGATAACTCCTAAAGATAATATGCAGGATAATGTAGTATCTCGATTCTCACGGCAATTAGGTATGCTTTCTGCTGATAATTTGGCAGGTGAGCCTATTTACGCAAATGTGACGAATTCGGCTCCGGTGGGTGTATCATCGGCTGAAGAAGAGAAGAAAAAGAAAAAAACGGGCGGGATAATCTATAATATCCCGGGTAAAGGAACTGTGACAATTCATTATCGGGGAAACACGATGTTTAATGCAGAACTTCCTGTCACCCAATTTGGATACACGGAGGTCTTGACCGACGGCTTATTTGACAAAAAGGTTAATACGCGTGTTGTTTTCAATCCGGACACCGGTGGCATCCTGAAAATAGAGAAAGATTAACCTGAAAGCATTGATAGGTTGAAAAGAAAAGACTCTGCTTGGAAAGGGCAGAGCCTTTTCTTTTTATCCCAATATAGCCGAAAGCGCAATCCACCGGATGGAAATAATAATTCACCTTAAAAACAAGGAAAAAAGGTTAGTTTCTCTGCTTAAATCCATTGCACCCCCTTTCATGAAGAAGCCGATAACAGATGCAAAGCTTTTGCTATTATGATTTTTTAGCTTGACAGTTTGGTAATTGCAAGATTAAACATTATTTTTGCAACCTCTTTAGAGTAAATTAGAATAATAGTAATAATTAAATAAATAAGTTCGGAAATGAATATTTCATTGCAAAACGTAAACAATGTAAGTGCAGTGCTTACAGTTCAGATTGAAAAAGCTGATTATCAGGAAAAAGTAGAAAAATCGTTGAAAACTCTTCGTCAGAGAGTTAATATGCCGGGTTTCCGTAAAGGAATGGTTCCTATGGGGTTGATCAAAAAACAATACGGTACATCTGTATTGCTGGAAGAGGTTGACAAACTGATGCAGGAAAAAGTAGGCGAATATATCCGTGAAAACAAGGTTAATATGTTAGGAGCTCCGCTTCCGAAAGAAAATAATGCAAACTTTGAAACAGACGAAAACTTTGAATTCTCTTTCGATATTGCATTGGCTCCGGAATTTAACTTGGAACTTTCTAATAACGATACAGTTGATTACTATGATATCGAAGTAACTGATGAAATGGTTGATCAACAGGTTAAGATGTATACTCAGCGTACAGCTAAGTACGACAAAGTAGACGAATACCAAGATAAAGATATGGTAAAAGGTCTGTTGGCTGAGTTGGATGAAAACGGTAACACAAAAGAAGGTGGTGTACAGGTAGAAGGTGCCGTTATGATGCCTTCTTATATGAAGAATGACGATCAGAAAGCTATTTTTAACAATGCTAAGGTTAACACAGTATTGGTATTTAATCCTTCTGTAGCATTTGACAACAACGAAGCTGAGTTGGCTTCATTATTGAAGGTACAGAAAGAAGAAGCTGCTAACTACAAAGGCAACTTCAGCTTCCAGATTGAAGAAATTACCCGTATGATTCCGGGCGACTTGAACCAAGAATTGTTTGATCAGGTTTTGGGTGAAGGTAAGGCTCATAGCGAAGAAGAATTCCGTGCTCAGGTTAAGGAAACTATTGCAAAACAGTTTGTATCAGACAGCGACTATAAGTTCTTGCTTGATATCCGTACTTTCGCTATGGAAAAAGTGGGCAAACTGGAATTTGCTGATGATTTGATGAAGCGCATCATGTTGGAAAACAACAAGGAAAAAGGCGAAGAATTCGTTGCTGAAAACTACGAAAAGAGCCTGGAAGAACTTACTTGGCACTTGATCAAAGAAAAATTAGTGGCAGCTAACGATATCAAGGTTGAGCAAGCAGACATCACTGAAATGGCTAAAGAAGCTACTCGTGCTCAGTTTGCACAATACGGTATGCTGAACGTTCCTGAAGAACTGTTGGAAAACTATTCTAAGGAAATGTTGAAGAAACGTGAAAGCGTAGAAGCATTGGTAAACCGTTGTGTAGAAGCTAAACTTTCTGAAGTGTTGAAAGGTCAGGTGACATTGAACCACAAGGCTATTTCTGTAGAAGAATTCAACAAGATGTTTCAATAATTCACTCTCCTAGAATTTTTGTAGAATAAAACCGCAGAGACACAGAGGTACAGGGTCATCTTTCAAATGAAAAACTCTGTGTCTTTGTGTCTCTGTATTAATTTTATAGAATCACGAAAATGATTAATGATTTTAAAAAATATGCAACGAAGCACTTGGGAATGAGTAGTATGGTACTTGAAGATGTGGTAAATTCCCAAGCCAGTTACTTAAACCCATATATTCTGGAAGAACGTCAGCTGAACGTAACTCAGTTGGATGTCTTTTCACGTTTAATGATGGATCGTATCATTTTTCTCGGTACTCAGATTGATGACTATACAGCAAATACCCTGCAGGCGCAGCTGCTGTATTTGGATTCGGTAGACTCAGGAAAGGATATTTCTATCTACATCAACTCTCCCGGCGGTTCTGTTTATGCCGGTTTAGGTATTTACGATACTATGCAGTTTATCAGTAGTGATGTGGCTACCATTTGTACTGGTATGGCTGCTTCAATGGCAGCGGTATTGCTTGTTGCCGGAACAGAAGGTAAGCGTTCTGCATTAACCCATTCACGCGTAATGATTCACCAGCCGATGGGAGGTGCACAGGGACAGGCATCGGATATTGAAATTACCGCCCGTGAAATTCAGAAACTGAAGAAAGAACTTTATACCATCATTGCCGATCACTCACATACCGAATTCGATAAAGTATGGGCCGATTCAGACCGTGATTATTGGATGACAGCTCAAGAGGCTAAGGATTATGGAATGATTGATGAAGTTCTTTCGCGTAAACCAACCGTATAACGTGTAAAATAAATAAAATTGGAAGATAAAAAGTCAACTAAAAACAAACGCCGCTGTAGTTTTTGTGGCCGTTCTGAAGATGAAGTAGGTTTCCTGATTACAGGTATGAATGGCTGTATCTGTGATACCTGTTCGGAGCAAGCTCATGAAATCGTTCAGGAAGCCATGCAGCATAATGAAAAATCAGCTAGTGGGCTGAACTTGAAAGAACTTCCCAAACCTAAGGATATAAAAGATTTTCTAGATCAATATGTCATTGGTCAAGACGATGCCAAGCGCTATCTTTCTGTGGCAGTTTATAACCACTACAAGCGTCTCCTCCAGCCGAAAGACAAGGACGATGTAGAGATTGAGAAGTCAAACATCATTATGGTAGGAAGCACGGGTACCGGGAAGACACTTTTAGCCCGTACTATTGCAAAATTGCTTCATGTACCGTTTACCATTGTTGATGCTACCGTCCTTACCGAAGCCGGTTATGTAGGTGAAGATATTGAGAGTCTTTTAACCCGCTTACTGCAGGTAGCCGATTATAATGTGGCTGAAGCCGAACGAGGCATTGTATTCATTGATGAAATTGATAAAATAGCCCGTAAAGGGGATAATCCTTCCATTACGCGAGACGTAAGCGGAGAAGGGGTACAGCAAGGATTGCTGAAGTTGCTGGAAGGTTCGGTAGTAAATGTTCCGCCCCAGGGAGGACGTAAACATCCTGATCAGAAGATGATTCCGGTTAATACAAAGAATATTTTGTTTATATGCGGCGGTGCGTTTGACGGGATAGAACGGAAAATCGCACAGCGGCTGAATACGAATGTGGTAGGCTACAGTGCTGCTAAAGAAACGGTCAAAATAGACAGAAGCAACATGATGCAGTACATCGCACCCCAAGATTTGAAGTCATTCGGATTGATACCCGAAATCATCGGTCGTCTTCCTATTTTGACTTATTTAAATCCGTTAGATCGTGCCGCTTTGCGTAACATTCTTACAGAACCCAAAAATTCAATTATCAAGCAATATGTGAAACTCTTTTCTATGGATGGAGTGCAACTGGATTTCCAGCCTGAGGTGTTTGAATATATTGTTGATAAAGCGATTGAATATAAATTGGGAGCCCGAGGACTGCGCTCAATAGTAGAGACCATTATGATGGATACAATGTTCGAAATTCCGTCGCGTAAAGTAGATACGTTTACCGTGACGCTTGATTATGCTAAAGAGCAGATGGGCAAGGCTAATTTGTCTCGTTTGCAGATGGCATAAAGTTGCGGAGCTCGTGTAAAAAGAACTATTTCAGTAAAATAATCTCTTAAATAGTTGTGAAATTTGAAAAGTTGTTTATAACTTTGTTAAACATACAGAGAGAATTCTTACGAAAGTAAACCACTAAAACAGGAGTAACATGACGGAAAATATCAATTTAACTGAGCAACTGAAAAAGCATTTTGGCTTTGATACTTTTAAGGGAAATCAGGAAGCTATCATCCGTAATTTGCTGTCAGGTAAGGATACATTTGTACTGATGCCTACAGGAGGCGGAAAGTCTTTGTGTTATCAGTTGCCTTCGCTTTTGATGGAAGGAACAGCCATTGTTATTTCTCCGCTCATCGCTTTGATGAAAAATCAGGTAGACGCCATGCGTAACTTCAGTGAAGAAGATGGCGTTGCCCATTTCATCAACTCCTCCTTGACCAAGTCTGCCATAGAACAGGTGCGGTCGGATATTTTGGCTGGAAAAACAAAACTGTTATATGTTGCACCGGAGTCTCTGACTAAAGAAGAAAATGTAGCTTTTCTGAAGAACGTAAATATTTCATTTTATGCGGTTGATGAAGCACATTGTATTTCTGAGTGGGGGCATGATTTCCGTCCAGAGTATAGGCGTATCCGTCCGATTATTAATGAAATCGGTAAAGCTCCGGTTATTGCATTAACCGCTACGGCAACTCCCAAAGTGAAGATGGATATCCAGAAAAACTTAGGGATGGTTGAAGCCACCGAATTCCGTTCCTCGTTTAATCGTCCGAACCTTTATTATGAGGTACGTGCAAAGACGGTAAATGTAGATCGCGACATTATTAAGTTCATAAAGCAGAATCCGGAGAAATCAGGAATTATTTATTGCCTGAGCCGGAAGAAAGTAGAAGAGTTGACAGAGATACTCCAGGCAAACGGCATTAAGGCGCGTGCTTATCATGCCGGGATGGATGCAGCTACGCGAAATGCCAATCAAGATGCATTCTTGAAAGAAGACATTGAAGTAATAGTGGCTACCATTGCTTTCGGTATGGGAATTGACAAACCGGATGTACGTTTTGTGATTCACTATGACGTACCTAAAAGCCTGGAAGGATATTATCAGGAAACCGGGCGCGCAGGGCGAGATGGTGGTGAAGGACTCTGTATCACATTTTATGCAAACAAAGATTTACAGAAGCTGGAAAAGTTTATGCAAGGAAAGCCTATATCCGAGCAGGAGATAGGCAAGCAGCTTCTTCTGGAAACGGCTGCTTATGCCGAGTCATCGGTTTGCCGTAGAAAGATTCTGTTGCATTATTTTGGAGAAGAATATACTGAAGAAAATTGTGGTAATTGTGATAACTGTTTAAATCCTAAAAAACAAGTGGAGGCTCAGGATTCATTGTGTGCGGTGATTGAAACAATCATCGCCGTGAAAGAAAATTTTAAGCAAGATTATATTATAGACGTGTTGTTGGGTAAGGAAACTTCAGAAGTACTTGCTCATAAACATGAAGAGTTAGAAGTATTCGGTTCGGGTATGGGCGAAGAAGAGCGTTTATGGAATGCTGTGATTCGCCAGGCACTCATTGCCGGTTATTTAACCAAAGATGTTGAGAACTATGGCCTGCTCAAAGTAACGCCAGCCGGACATAAATTCTTGAAGAAGCCTACTTCGTTCAAGATAGTAGAAGATGCCGACTTTGATGAAGAAGAGGTAGATGAAACCCCGATGCGCAGTGGGGCTTCGTGTGCGGTCGACCCGGTTCTCTATTCGATGTTGAAAGATTTGCGCAAGAAGATGTCCAAGCGTTTGGATGTTCCTCCTTATGTAATCTTCCAAGACCCATCCTTAGAGGCGATGGCCACCATATACCCGGTAACACAGGAAGAACTTCAAAACATCCCCGGTGTAGGTGCAGGTAAAGCCAAACGTTACGGGCAGGAATTCTGTGAACTGATTCGTAAGCACTGCGAAGAAAACGAGATAGACCGTCCCGAAGATTTGCGTGTACGCACTGTAGCCAATAAATCAAAGCTGAAAGTTTCAATTATTCAGAGTATTGACCGTAAGGTAGCATTAGATGACATTGCTGTAGCTAAAGGTATTGAGTTTGGAGAACTGCTTGATGAAATTGAAGCGATTGTTTATTCCGGAACGAAGTTGAACATCGACTATTTCTTGGATGAGATAATGGACGAAGATCACTTGGAGGATATTTATGACTACTTTAAGGAGTCTACAACCGATAAGATTGAAGATGCCATGGATGAACTGGGTGATGAATACACGGAAGAAGAAATCCGTCTGGTTCGTATCAAGTTCATTTCTGAAATGGCGAATTGATAATTCAAATATTGTATGAAAGCGGTCTCTGTTGTTCTGTCATGGGATAACAGAGACCGTTTTTTTATGAATATAGAAGAAACTTACAGATTAAGTAGTTGGATGTACGGCAAATAAGATTTATATTTGTTTGAAGAACATCGATTCTGGTTTGAACGGTTCTAAAAAAGTTGGTTATACTTTTTATGGTCCATTCCATTCGGAAATCACATAAAGGTAAATAGTCAGAATACAGGAGGTGTTTTATGGACGGTGTAATATGGAGCAATGTGTTTGTCACATTTTTCTATTTAATTTATTTTGCAGTAGTTATAACCACGATTTTTGTTGTGATTCTCGATAACCGGAATCCGATAAAAACCATGGCTTGGATTCTTGTCTTGTTCTTCCTGCCTGTAGTAGGGTTATTGTTTTATCTCTTTTTCGGACGCAGTACGCGTAAAGAGCAGCTGATTACCAGAAAGGGTTATGCTCGCCTCTCCCGACGCCCCATGATGGAATACCAGATGCAAGAATCTGTGGCGGGAAACGTAAGCAAGCAGAGGCTCGTCAGTTTTTTTACTCAAGTAAATTCGGCTTTGACTTTTGAGGGAAATCAGGTTGAGTTTTATACCAACGGCTACTCTATGCTGCAGTCCATGATCCGGGAACTGTCTCGTGCCCGTCATCATATTCACTTGGAATACTATATTTTTGAAGACGATGCGGTGGGCAGATTGCTGCGTGACGTTCTGATTGACCGTGCCCGTGCCGGAGTAAAAGTACGGGTGCTTTATGATGATGTAGGTTGCTGGAAAGTAGAACATGCCTTTTATGAACAGATGCTGTGTGAAGGAATCGAAGTGCAGGGATTTCTGAAAGTTCGTTTTCCACAGTTTACCAGTAAGGTAAATTATCGTAATCACCGGAAGCTGACCATTATAGACGGAGCAGTAGGTTTTATAGGAGGAATGAATATAGCAGAGCGTTATCTGAAGGGAGTTTCTTGGGGAAACTGGCGTGATACGCAGGTTAAGCTCTCGGGAAAGGCTGTTTACGGTCTTCAGACCGCTTTTCTTACCGATTGGTATGCTGTTGACCGCTCACTGATAACTTCAGCCGAATATTTCCCTGCAATGCCTTCAAGGGGAGAGACGATTGCCCAGATCGTTACGTCGGATCCGGTGGGAGAATGGAAGGATATCATGCAAGGATTGATGATGGCCATTTGCAGTGCGCGGCATTACTTCTACGTTCAGTCACCTTATTTTGTACCTACAGAGCAAATCAAGACCGCACTTCAGACGGCAGCCCTTTCCGGAGTTGATGTCAGGCTCATGTTGCCTAAGCGGGCAGATACATGGCTGATTCATGAGAGTTCGCTCTCTTATCTGGAAGATATGATGAAGGCAGGAGTAAAGGTGTATTTATACCGCAGAGGCTTTTTACATTCAAAGTTGATGGTATGCGATGATGAATTGTCAACGGTAGGTTCAACCAATATGGATTTCCGCAGTTTTGAGCATAATTTTGAAGCCAATGCCTTCTTTTATGATAAGACGACGGCATTGGCTATAAAAAACATTTTTCTGGAAGATCAGAAACACTGTCTGCTGCTGTCTTCCAAGATCTGGAATAAGCGTTCCTGGAAAAATAAAGTTATAGAATCGGTTGTTCGTCTGTTGGCTCCGCTGCTTTAAAGAAAGAAAAGTTTACGCTTCCATAATGGCGGTGCTCAATGAAGTTCGGATGTTGCTCAAAGCTCAAATCTTTTCCATGCTCCAGTACAAAAAGCCCGTCAGGTTTCAGCAGTCCATGTTCAAATATCTTGTCGGGTATAGAGCTCAACTCCTTCAGTGCATAAGGAGGGTCGGCAAAGATAAAATCAAACTGCTCGTTGCAACGCTCTATGAATCTGAATACATCTCCTTTCACAGGAAAGCACTTGTCGGTTTTAACCTCTTTCATTATTTTCGAAATAAACGCATAGTGTTGCGCGTCTTTTTCGATGGATATAACCCGGTCACATCCCCGTGAAACCAATTCGATGCTGATACTTCCGGTTCCGGCAAAAAGGTCGAGTGCCGTAACTCCATCTTCAAAGTCAATGTAATTATTCAGTACATTAAAAAGGTTTTCTTTGGCAAAGTCTGTAGTTGGGCGTGCTTTGAAGGTGTGAGGCACATCAAAGCGACGACGTTTGTAAATTCCGCTTATTACTCGCATGAAATTAAAGATTGCATGTCAAACGGAATGTCATCAGCCTGTCCTTCACCTGAAACATGCAGTTCCGCTTGAGGGTTAATAATAAAAATATGACGTAAATACTTATGCAGCAAGGTAGCTAATTCTTTTCGTTTTCCGGAAAGCCCGGACAGATGAAGCTCGTCGCGTTCCGGGTCATAGCCCAGCTGCTTCCATACATTGAGCAGATAGTAACAGCTGTCTTCCATGCCTTTGGTAGGAAATGTATTGATGAGCTGTGATCTTCCTTTGTCAAAAGCCAGCACGTCGATTGATTCAGGCACGAGATGAGCGAAGAGCTTGTAATTGTTTCCAGCCTTACTTTTGATTGAAAAATGCTCTGTCAGCGGACTGATGCTGGCAAAGAAGCGTGCATCAGGAAAATGTTCCGACAGAAACAGATGGCTAAGCTTATCCAAAGCAAAGAGAATCACCACATTGCTCTTCCCCAGAATGTTGCATAAAATCACTTCGTTCTTTTGCTGGGGCAGATTCTGGTAGAACAGGAGTTCTGTCTGCTCATCTTCATACAGTTCAAGAGGAACAGCCGTATACCGTTGGGTATGTACCAGGATATTGGTTTGTTTGAATGTATGTTTGATTTCGTCTGTATCAGCCAGAAACTGCTTGATGTTGGCAGCCATTGAGTGCTGAACATTGACTGGATAAGAACGGAAGAATACATCATTTCCGTTCAGGGGGTTATAGATAGAAAAAGAAAATCCATCCGTACTAAGACGGATGGATAATGTATATTGAACGGATTGATTTAAATTAAATGTCTCGTTGGTCATAATGAAATTATTCCCAGTTTCCGGCATTGTTGTTCGGCTGTTCAATGTCACCCACTTTCAAGCCGCAGTATTTACCTAATTTCTTCTGCAAGTCTTTCAGGTTATTCAATTCCTGTTCGTTGATACCCTTCAAGTATACATCGTAATCTACGTTAGCCTGGAACAAGTTCAGAGGCATACCGCTTTCCAAAGTATCTTTACGAGCCTGCATCTGGAACTTAGCACCGTTTCCGTAAGGAACGTAAGGCAATGAATCAGGGTTGAATCCTTTTTTGAAGATTGTATCGAGTACAGCTACCCACATTGTGTCACGGCGGAAATTCTGCAAACCTTCTTTTTCAACTTCTTTCCAGTTGCCTGTTTTTTTGGCTTTATTGATAAGTGCCATAGCCTTCTTTTCTGTCATACCGTTGTTCAGCTGGTCGTCAGTCAAAGAACCCACTTTCATTACGAAAGGAAGTTTAGCTGTTTTTACGAAAGCAATCAAAGTGTCAAAGTTTGCGGTGTAAGCTCCCTGGTGCATACTACGGTATTCCTGCTGTGCTTTACGGATGTCGATTAAGCGGGCAATAATAGCTTTTTCACGGATGTCTTGTTCTTTTTCAAAGTTGATAGGACCCATAATACTGCCATAGCATATATATACCAATGCAGCAGCACACACGGCTAACACAAGATTAATAACTGTTTTCATGATAATATTGTTTTTTTAGTTTATATTCGTAGCGCAAAAATAAGTATTTTACTTGAACCAAGTCCAAGTTCAATGAACTTTTTAATGAACTATTATGTTAAATAATGATTTATCGCAGCAAATTAAACGAAATTTTTCCTATAAACCAACAGAAGAACAAGAAAATACCTTAAATTCTTTTTCAAATTTCCTTCTTTCGTCTTCTTCAGCGAAAATCTTTGTATTACGGGGGTATGCCGGTACCGGAAAAACATCTTTGGTAAGTGCCTTGGTCAAGACATTGGGTGAGGTAGGCAGAAAGTGTGTGCTGCTGGCTCCTACCGGTCGGGCTGCCAAAGTTTTTTCGCTTTATTCCCATCATCCGGCCTATACCATCCACCGCCGGATTTACCGGCAGCGTGTCTTTTCGGGCGATATGGAAAATTTCACGTTGAATACAAACCTGCACCGGCAGACCCTGTTTATTGTAGATGAGGCTTCCATGATTGCGAATGAAGGACTTTCGGGGGCTTCGTTTGGAACGGGACGTTTGCTTGATGATTTGATAGAATATGTATATAGTGTTCCGGGATGCAGCCTGATGCTGGTGGGAGATACGGCACAGCTTCCTCCGGTGGGTGAGGAGCAGAGTCCGGCACTTTCGGTACCGGTTTTGCAAGGATACGGCTTAGAGGTTACCGAGTGCTTGCTTACTCAGGTTGTGCGTCAGGCTGCCGGTTCAGGCATTTTATACAATGCCACCCTGCTGCGTCACTCCATCATGAAAGATGCGTGTTTCAGACTTCCTTCTGTGAAAATTGGTCCGTTTCCTGATGTCAAAGTGATTCAGGGAAGTGATTTGATAGAAGCTATCAGCGACAGTTATGATAAGGTGGGCATGGATGAAACCATTATTATCTGCCGTTCAAACAAGCGAGCTAATCTGTATAACAGAGGAATACGCAATACGATATTATACCGTGAAGATGAACTGAATGCAGGAGATGTATTGATGGTGGCGAAGAATAATTACTTTTGGGGAGCCGGTTGCAAGGAGCTTGACTTCATAGCCAATGGGGATGTGGCTGTGGTACGCCGGATGCGCCGGGTACGCGAAATGTATGGCTTTCGTTTTGCTGATGCGGTGTTGCGTTTCCCGGATTATGATGATTTAGAATTGGAGGTAACCTTACTGCTTGATACCCTTCATACAGACTACCCTTCGTTGCCTCGCGAACAGGGAGAGAAGCTGTTTGAGGCTGTGTCAGCAGATTACGCTCATCTGCCTTCCAAGCGTGAACGGATAAAGAAAATAAAAGAAGACCCTTATTATAATGCTTTGCAAGTGAAATACGCTTATGCAGTGACCTGTCATAAAGCGCAAGGCGGTCAGTGGCAACGTGTCTTTCTTGATCAGGGATACTTGACCGGCGAGATGGTTTCACCCGATTATTACCGTTGGCTATACACAGCCTTTACCCGTGCTTCGGAAACTCTGTATCTGGTAAACTGGCCGAAAGAGCAGCTGTCGGAAGGGTAAAGAAGACGGTGAAGCACTTTCAGAAAAAACGCCAAGGAAATTGATTGATGTTTCCTTGGCGTTTGCTTTATTGTTTCCTGGCGTTTAATGCAGAATGCCGAAGCGTTTTATCCCTTATGGGGAA
Source organism: uncultured Bacteroides sp. (assembly GCA_958453305.1). Taxonomy (GTDB): domain Bacteria; phylum Bacteroidota; class Bacteroidia; order Bacteroidales; family Bacteroidaceae; genus Phocaeicola. The sequence goes on from CAUDXH010000007.1 coordinate 17,727, forward strand.
TTGCTTAAAACCAGAGGTTTATCCGATAAGAGAAATGATATAAAGATAAACCACAGCGGCAGGAACGGCGAGCAGAGTGCTGTCAAAGCGGTCGAGCATACCTCCGTGTCCCGGAAGAATATTTCCGGAATCTTTAATGCCTAAAGTACGCTTTAGGAGCGATTCGGTCAAATCTCCCCACGTGCCGAATACAATGATAACTAAACCGAGTCCGACCCATACGGCAGTTGGCATGAACGGAAAGAAGTGTGCCATGACAAAAGCTGCACCTATGCTGAATAAACCGCCTCCAATGGAGCCTTCCCATGACTTTTTGGGTGAAATGCGTTCAAACAGTTTGTGCTTGCCGAACAGCATGCCGCTGCAATAGGCACCGGTATCATTCACCCAGTTGAAGATGAAGATTGACAAGGGTAAAATCGGGTTATATTCAGAGGAACTTCCGTTTACATTGGTATGAAAAGCCAATACGTTGAGTAAGGCGAACGATAAGGCAATATATAGCTGCGACATCATGGTATATGCCCAATTACGAAGAGGGTTGGGACGCTTCAGATAGAGTTCGCTTACGAGAAGGTAAATGATTAGGAATAGATAAGGAATCAGTATCTCATTATGTCCGGGAGCAACTCCCAGATAAGCAAATCCGAAGAATAAAAAGACCCCCGCGAGCATACTGACAGGTTTGTTGATTTGCGCTTCTCCGTTTTTACTGATAATCGTTCCAAACTCATGAATGGTTAAAGCACTGATAAGTGCAAATAGGATGGTAAATGAAACCGGACCTTTTAAAATACAGGTGATAAGTACAGTTACGAAAATAATTCCTGTAATGGTTCGTTGTATGAGATTATTTTTCACGTAGGTATTGTTTAAAGTTTATGTATAAATGTTTGATAAACCTCCGTTTTTTACTTTTGTTTTCCGGCTGCATGTTTCAGACCGGTAAACAAAAGTAAGAAAAAGAGGGATGCCTGAATGCCTGTTTATGAATCTTGCTTTTCAGAATGATTGTTCTCTTCGCTTTGTGGCTGTTGAGGCAAAGCTAATGTTTCCGTGTTTGCTTGTTCCGTTTTAGCTTCTAGTGCTTTGTCTTGAGCCGCCATGATTTCTTCAGAACGTGAGGCCCAGGGGCGTTTTCCGAAGATGCGCTCTACGTCTTCAGCGAAAATAACTTCTTTTTCTATCAGCAGCTCAGCTAACTGGTGATGACCGGCTTCATGCTCTTTCAGCAGCGATTTCGCACGTTCATACTGTTCATTAATCATGAGTTGAACTTCTTTGTCAATCAGTTCGGCAGTATGTTCGCTATACGGTTTGTTGAAACTGTATTCATCGTTGTTATAATAGCATAAATTAGGCAATTTATCACTCATTCCCGCATAGGCAATCATGCCATATGCTTGTTTGGTTACTCGCTCCAGGTCGTTCATGGCACCGGTTGAGATATGCCCGATGAATACATCTTCGGCAGCACGTCCGCCTAAGGTGGCACACATTTCATCCAGCATTTGTTCTTTGGTGGTCAGCTGACGCTCTTCAGGCAGATACCAGGCGGCTCCTAAAGCACGGCCTCTCGGTACAATCGTAACCTTGATAAGCGGGTTTGCATGTTCCAAAAGCCATGAAACCGTAGCGTGTCCGGCTTCGTGAAGGGCAATGGCCCGCTTTTCGGCAGTTGTCATGACGCGGGTTTTCTTTTCCAGTCCACCCACAATGCGGTCAACGGCAGCTAAGAAATCGTCTTTGCCTACTGCGGCTTTTTTATGTCGGGCAGCAATCAGGGCAGCTTCGTTACATACATTGGCGATGTCGGCTCCGCTGAATCCCGGAGTTTGGCGTGCCAATAAATCTACATCTACCGTATCATCCAGTTTCAGCGGTTTCAAGTGAACACCAAAAACTTCCTTACGCTCGTTCAAGTCGGGTAAATCCACATAAATCTGGCGGTCAAAGCGTCCGGCGCGGAGCAAAGCCTTGTCCAAAATATCAACCCGGTTCGTTGCAGCTAATATGATAACTCCGCTGTTTGAACCGAATCCGTCCATTTCAGTCAGCAGCTGATTCAGCGTATTTTCGCGTTCGTCATTTCCGCCCATGTTGGGGTTCTTTCCGCGGGCACGTCCCACTGCATCAATTTCATCGATGAAGATGATACAAGGTGATTTTTCTTTTGCTTGGCGGAACAGGTCACGCACACGTGATGCTCCCACTCCGACAAACATTTCTACGAAGTCGGAACCCGAGATAGAAAAGAACGGAACTTCAGCTTCTCCTGCAACGGCTTTTGCCAACAGGGTCTTACCCGTTCCCGGAGGACCTACCAAAAGAGCTCCTTTGGGTATCTTTCCTCCCAACTCTGTGTATTTTTGAGGCTGTTTGAGGAAGTCCACAATTTCCTGTACTTCCTGTTTGGCAGCAGCCTGTCCGGCCACGTCTTTAAAGGTAATGCGGTTAGCTCCTTTTTCAAATAGCTGTGCTTTGCTTTTTCCCACATTGAAAACATTTCCGGGAGCACCCCCTCCACCGCCACCACTCATACGGCGTATCAGGAAGAACCAAAGTGCGATGAAAAGAAGCAGCGGAGCAATATTCCAGAAAATCGTTCCGAAATAATCTCCTTTTTTATCATATTTTATTTCTCCTTTGAAGTTTCCTTTTTCAGTCTGTTCATCAAGAAACTTATCCAGTGCTTCCATTGAGCCTATTTGTACATTGACAATGGGGCTGCGTCCTACATTTTTAGCATCTTTTTTGAATACGTCGACAATGTGCTCAGGCTTGAGAAACATTTCAACTGTATTGTTGTCATAAGCAATGATTTTGCTGGCATAGCCTTTACTGATCATTTCTTTAAATTCCGTATAGGTCACTTCTTTGCTGGCACTACCTCCTTCGGAAGAGAAGAAAAGATAAATCAATCCTATTAAGATGGCCAGGTAAAGCCAGGTAAGGCTGGGACGCGGAACATTGACTTTCGGTTGTTTATTGGATTTTTCTTTCATGATTTTTCTAATTTGAATATCAATAAATTAATCTAAATCGGGGATGCTTGTCAGTTTGGCATCTGCCCATAGGTATTCTAATTTATAAAAGTCTCGTACTTCCGGTAAAAATACATGTACGAGCACATCGCTGTAATCCATGGCTACCCATTCCGCATTTCGTAAGCCATCTATTCCATATACTTTATTTCCGGTTTCTTTTCTTACGTGTTCTTTTATGGAATCTACGATGGCAGCTATCTGGCTGGGTGAATTACCCTGACAGATGACAAAGTAGTTACAAATGCTATCCTCTATTTGGGTTAAGTCGGCTATGACGATATTTTTTCCTTTTTTCTCTTGAATGCCTTCAATTATCTTTTCTACTAAGGTGTTTGTTTCGTTCATTATTTAATTTTTTTAATATCTTTATACTGTTATGAGTGACAAATATACGGGCTTTTCTGTATATCACGAAAGAAACTGAAGATTTCTCTTTTTAATTTTGTATTTTTTAGTTGCTTTTAGAACAAGATTTTATTAAAAATTGTTGGGCTTAAGCTTTTGGTCTGCAAGTCTCCCTTTCTCAATTCTTGTTTTACTCGCTTCAAAAGGCGGACATATGAGGCTGAAAAAAGCCTTGTTTCGCGAAAAAAAGCAGAGAAAATAGATTTTTTTTCAAGAAAAGGAGAAAAAGTCTTTGTATGTTTCAAAAAAGTTGTACCTTTGCAGCGTCAAACGAAAAGGATGACAAACGTTCTATGATTTTGGGCTATGGTGTAATGGTAACACAACAGATTCTGGTCCTGTTTTTCTTGGTTCGAGTCCGAGTAGCCCAACATCTTACAAAAGCGGAAGTCTTCATGGAGAGGATACCGTAAATATAAGTTTGGGCTATGGTGTAATGGTAACACAACAGATTCTGGTCCTGTTTTTCTTGGTTCGAGTCCGAGTAGCCCAACAAAAAAAGAAGAAAGGTTTCAATTGATTCCTTTCTTCTTTTTTTTACTGTTATATGTGAAAAGTTCTTTGAAAAGGGAAGGCATGAAGTTTTATTATTCCATTCAGGAATCATAAACTTCATGCCTTCTTTTTAAAATAGAGTTATTTTCTGCAGATATTAATCTTGAGCCGTTTCTTTTAAAGTTTCGTCAATAGCAGCAATTTTCTTGCTAACCAAATCCAAATCAGCTTTCAGACGCTCAATTTTTCGGGTAATATCCGTGACAAGGTTATTCCCTTTTTTGGATGAAGAACTGAGGAATCCCAAATTATTTTCATATGTATGAATGTCATTCTTCAGTCCCTCATACGTTCGCATCAGCTTTTCGCGTTCGCGATAAAGATTCGTATCCTTGTTTAGGTTAGATTTAAAATTGCTCAGTTTCTTTTCGGCAGCTGAGAGGTTGAACTTGTCAATCAAAGCATGGTAAGCTTTATAAATACGGTCTTTATCTTTGAAAGGAACAAAACCTACCTCATTCCATTCTTTAATCAGCTGGCGGATTTTTTCGCTAGTTTCTTCTTGGTTGCTGTTTTCTTGAAGCTCTGTGAGTTGCTGGATGATGCTTTCTTTTTTAGCCAGATTTTCTACTTCAATGGATCGCTGTGACGAAGTCGCCTTGTTTTTCTGCTCAAAGAAATAGTCGCAAGCTCCGATAAATCGTTTCCAAATTGAATCGGAATGCTTTTTTGAAACCGGTCCGATGTTTTTCCAGTCCTTTTGGAGTTGAGTTAACAGTTCAGCCGTAGCTTTCCAGTCAGTACTTTCCTTCAAGGCCTCTGCTTTTTCGCACAGTTCTCTCTTCATCTCCAGATTTTTTGCCATGCTTTCTTTGATTGATTTATAGAAAGCGGCTTTTCGGCGGAAAAATTCATCGCATGCGCTGCGGAAACGTTCGAATATTTTCACGTTCATTTTCTGAGGAGCAAAGCCGATAGTTTTCCACTTGGCTTGTAAGGCGAGGATTTCCTGTGTTTTGTCTTCCCAGTCGCTAAATGTGGTAAACGTATCATATTCCATGCTTTCTGCAATTTCGCAGATAACGGTTTTCTGATCTAAATTAGTCTGCTCTTTTTCCTTCAGTTCTTCAAAATGCTGTTGGTGGCGCCGGTTGATTACGGTTGAGGCTGCTTTGAATCGTGCCCATAGGCTTTCACGCAGTTCTTTAGCTACCGGACCGATGGCACGGAATTCCTGATGTAACTTCTGGAGCTGGTGAAAAGCGGAAATGACGTCTGTTTCTTCAGCTAATTTTTCGGCAGCTTCACATAAGTGCGTTTTTTGTTCCAGATTCTTTTTGAAGTCATATTCTCTGAACTCGTTGTTCAGTTTTACCATGTCGTAAAACTTTTCAGTATAAAGCTGGTAGCTTCTCCACAGCTCGTTTTGGCGTCCGCTTGGAACCTGTTTGATATCATTCCATTCTTGCTGCAGCTGCTTAAACTCATTGTAGATGGCAGTTGTATCTTCGGTAGATTCAGTCAGCGTTTTCATCTTTTCCAGAATCTCCAGTTTTTTTGCAAGGTTTTCTTCTTTCTCTTGTTCCACGGCGGCAGTCATAGCGTTTCGCTTTTCTTTTATTTCGCCCATGATTTCCTTGAACGAAGCTTCTAATGGGTTAGGTGTAGGGGTAAACTCTTCAGCTTTTCCTCCCTTCTCGATAAAGGCCTTTTTTTCAGCCTCTTGTTCCGATTTATGTAGTTTGTAAAAAGTTTGCTTGAGCTGGTCTATTTCTTGCTTGTCTGCCTCGCAGGCATTTTCATTGATTTCCCTCAAACGCTTGATTACCTCTTCTTGGGTTTGTGCTGAGGTACAAGTAACGTTTTGATTGTTTTCAATAGTAGGAACCGAAGTTGCCAGTGTTTCTTCTGCTGGTGTTTCAGTTAGTGGGCGGTTGGTTTCGTTTACTTCCATCGTATGTAGATTTTAAAGAATAATCTTATCTCAAAGTTACAAATTAAAGAAATAAAATCTGATTTTCATATTTTTTTGCAGATTATTTTTCTTAAGTCCTGTGTAATGAATCGGCACGAGATGCACTGATGTCTTTTTTGTTGTCTGCCTGACGAGAGGCTATGGAGGGCATTTCACTTCAAGTCTGGCATGTGTCTTCCCTTGTTGGCTGATAGTCTGAGTCCTTGTAAATTAGTAACTTGAAGACTTGTGAGGTCAGGATGATGGTCTGTTAGAAGAACGAAGGAACAAAGTTTTTTCTCTTTGCAGAAGAATGAAAAACTTTGTTCCTTCGCCCCTGTTGCTTATAGAAAGTTTGCTAAGTCAGGATAGTAATACGGTGATGCCCATATACATGAGCATGCCGATAATGTCGTTGGTAATGGAAATAAAGGGACCGGTGGCAATAGCCGGGTCGATTTTCAGTTTCTCCAGCGTCATGGGAACAAGAGTCCCGAAGATGGAAGCAAACATCACCACGGCAAACAAGCTGATTGAAACCGAATAGCTCACGGTGGCACTGGCTCCGAACCGGATGAAATTATAGATATAAACCAGCATGGAGATGATCGTAGCATTGATTAAAGCCACTACTGATTCTTTCAAGATTTGCTTAAAGGTGTTTTCAGCACTCAGTGAACTGTTGGCCAAGCCTTGTACGACCAATGCCGATGACTGAGTTCCCACATTTCCTCCCGTACCACCAATCAGAGGGATATAGAGAGCCATTTCCGGATGAGCAGCGAACGTGGTATCAAAGTTTCCCAGAATCATGGAGTTCCCGATACCTCCCAGCATGCCGATAAGCAGCCATGGAAGGCGGGCGCTGGTCTGGCGGAATACACTGTCGTCCGATTCCACATCTTGCGAAAGACCCGAAGCCAACTGATAGTCGCGTTCGGCCTGTTCACGTACCTCGTCCATAACGTCGTCAACGGTAATACGCCCCACCAGACGTCCGATACTGTCAACCACCGGAACGGCTACCAAGTCATATTTCTCAATGGTTTGCACCACCTCTTCAATCGACGTGTCCACATGTACCGATATCGGATCTTTCTTCATTACGTGCTTCACTTTAGAAACCGAGGGGCTGGTAATCATTTTTTTCAGAGGAAATACCCCGCGTAACCGTTCATCGTCATCCACCACATATACATAGTAGATTTCGTCCATCTCTTCAGCCTGCAGGCGCATTTCGCGGAGGCATTCGGGCATACTCCAGTTCTCGTTTACGATGACCATTTCTGTACCCATCAAACCTCCGGCGGTGTCTTCGTCATATTTCAGCAAGTCAACGATGTCGCCGGCTTGTTCAATATCTTCGATATGTGAAAGCACCTCTTCCTGCTTGTCTTCGTCCATTTCACGGATAATGTCAACCGCATCATCCGAGTCCATGTAATCAACAAAGCGTTTAGCAATGGTTTCCGAGGGCAAAATGTCGAGAAACTGTTTACGGGCGTCTTCATCCATTTCGATGAGCACGTCGGCAGCGGTCTCGTTGTCTAATAACAGATATACCGACCGTGCTTCCTCTGCATCCAGCTCATTGCATAATTCAGCGATGTCGGCAGGATGCAGGTCTTTCAATATATATTTGAGCTGATCAGCATCTTTTTTCTCAATCAGTTCTGATACCTCTTTCAGTAAATCCTCATTACTCATGCTTGTAAGGCTTTTTCTACTCGATTGGTTAGTTCAATGAAATCTTCTACAGAAAGTTGTTCCGGGCGTTTGTTGAAAATGGGGTCTGCACTCAGCGGATTGGTTTTGTCCAAGATGCTTGCAATGGAGTTACGCAGCGTCTTGCGGCGTTGGTTAAAGGTGGTCTTCACAATCTGTTTGAACAGCTTTTCATTGCATCCCAGTTCCCGGGTACTGTTTCGTGTCATGCGGATAACCGCGCTTTTTACCTTCGGGGGCGGATTGAAAACGTGTTCATGTACGGTAAACAGATATTCTACGCTATACCATGCCTGAATCAGTACGCTTAAAATGCCGTAGGTTTTGTTTCCGGGGCGGGCAGCAATGCGTTCTGCCACTTCTTTCTGTATCATTCCCGTACAGCATGGAATCAGGTCTTTGTAGTCGAGCATTTTAAAGAAAATCTGACTGGATATGTTATACGGATAATTCCCGGTAAGTACGAACGGCTGATTACCGAACAGTTCGGAAAGGTTCATTTTCAGAAAGTCCTGTTCGATGATGTTGTCTCCCAGTTGAGGGAAGTTTTCCTTGAGGTAGGCTACCGATTCGAAGTCAAGTTCCACTACTTTTACCGGACGCTCTTTGCGCAGAAGATATTGGGTCAGTACACCCATGCCCGGTCCCACTTCCAATACGGGAATATCGGGGCAGGTATCTATCGTGTCGGCAATATCCTGTGCCACTTGCAGGTCTTTCAAGAAATGTTGTCCTAAAAACTTTTTGGGTTTAACTAATTTCATTCCGTAAAATTTAAGTTTATTCAGTCAAGATATTATCTTTGCATCTCATCTTTGTATCATGCAAAGGTAAGCATTAATTCTTAAATATACGGATTGTTTTGAAACGAACTGAATTAAAAAGAGTATTAAATAAAGGTTTCCAAATTGTGTTGCCGTTGCTCTTGGGGGCAGCTATTTTGCTTTGGACTTATCATGACTTTGATTTTCACCGTGTCCGCAGCGTCCTTGCCGGGGGAATGAACTACGGGTGGATGTTATTTTCGCTGGTCTTTGGCATATTGGGCCATCTGTTCCGTGGATGGCGCTGGAAGCTGACTTTGGCTCCTTTGGGGGAACATCCCCGTTCTGCCAACTGCGTCTATGCTGTTTTTATTTCCTACGCTGCCAATCTGGTGCTTCCCCGTGTGGGAGAGGTGTCCCGTTGTGGAGTACTTTCCAAATACGAAGGCGTTTCTTTTTCCAAATCATTGGGCACGGTTGTGACCGAACGCCTGATTGATACGCTTTGTGTGGGATTGATCACGGGCTGTACGCTCCTGCTGCAGTCGGGGGTTTTTGCCGATTTCTTTGAAAAGACGGGAACCGATGTCTCTTTCTTGAAAGGCTTGTTTGCTTCGACCAATTTTTATATTACGCTGATATGTATTTTTTCGGCTTTGCTGCTGGCTTTCTTTCTGTTCCGTAATCTGACTGTGTTTGCCAAGGTACGTGGTGTTTTGGGGGATATATGGACAGGATGCCTTTCTTTACGTAAGGTGCAGAATCCTCCTCTTTTCCTTATTTATACAATAGGTATTTGGGCCTGTTACTTTTTTCAGTTCTATGTAAGCTTGTTCTGTTTCGATTTTTCGGCAGGCTTAGACTGGATGGCTGCTTTGGTATTGTTCGTAGTGGGCAGTATTGCAGTGGCAGTTCCCACTCCAAACGGGGCAGGACCCTGGCACTTTGCCGTGATTACCATGATGATGATGTATGGGGTAGGGAAAGACGATGCCGGAATATTTGCACTTTTAGTGCACGGAATTCAAACCTTTTTATTAATTTTGTTAGGTATTTATGGATTAGTGGCTTTGCCGCTGATAAATAAGAAACATACATTTTAAGTTCTTTTTAAAAAACTTACCTACTTACTTATAAACTCAAAAACTTAATCAAATGAGTGAAATCCTTTCTTTAGCTCCACAGAATGTGTGGAAACATTTTTATTCGTTGACTCAGATTCCCCGTCCGTCGGGCCATCTGGAAAAAATTCAGGCATTCTTACTTGACTTCGGTAAGCATGTAGGTGTAGAATCTTCTATGGATGAGGCTGGAAATATCATTTACCGTAAACCGGCTACTCCGGGCATGGAAAACCGCAAGACAGTTATTTTGCAGGCACACATGGATATGGTTCCGCAGAAAAATAAAGAAACGGAACATGACTTTGTGAATGATCCGATTCAGACTTATATCGACGGTGAGTGGGTAAAGGCTAAAGGTACAACCCTCGGTTCGGATAACGGAATGGGGGTAGCTGCTATCATGGCAGTGATGGAAGACAAGACCTTGAAGCATGGTCCGCTGGTTGCCTTGATTACCTCTGATGAAGAGACCGGTATGTATGGCGCATTCGGATTGAAGCCGGGAGAAATAGAAGCTGATATTTTGCTGAACCTTGATTCGGAAGATGAAGGAGAATTGTATATCGGATGTGCAGGAGGTGAAGACCTCACTGCTACCTTGGAATATAAGGAAGAAGAAACCGACCCTGAAGATGTTGCCTTGAAAGTGACGCTGAAAGGTTTGCGCGGCGGTCATTCAGGTATCCAGATTGGCTGGGGGCACGCCAATGCCAATAAGCTGATGGCCCGTTTCATGAATCAGGTGATTACTTACGATGAGGCTTGCCTTGTTTCATGGGAAGGCGGTAACATGCGTAATGCCATTCCGCGTGAATGTGAGGTAGTGATTACTGTTCCGGCTTCGGAAGTAGACGATGTATTGGCATTTGTAGGCGAATGTGAGCAGGTTTGGCGTGATGAGTTTGCTACGATTGAAGACAATATCACGTTTACAGCCGAACGGGTGGAATTGCCCAAGTTGATGGTTCCGGAAGAAATTCGTGACAACTTGGTTGATGCCATCTTCGCTTGTCCGAACGGAGTAGAACGTTATATCCCGACCATCCCTGATACCGTGGAAACCTCTTCCAACTTGGCGATTGTAGAAATCGGCGGCGGAAAGGCAGCAGTGAAGGTATTGACCCGCAGTGCCCGCGACTCGATGAAAGACTATCGCAATACAGCCATCGAAAGCTGCTTCTCTATGGCAGGAATGCAGGTGGTTCGTTCAGGCGGTTATTCCGGATGGGAACCCGATGTAAACTCTCCGATTCTTCGTGCCATGAAAGAGTCTTACAAGGCACAGTTTGGTGAAACTCCGGCAGTAAAAGTTATCCATGCCGGTTTGGAATGCGGTATCATCGGTGCGGTTATTCCGGGACTGGATATGATTTCCTTCGGTCCTACGTTGCAATGTCCGCACACACCCGAAGAACGTTGCAACATCCTGACCGTGAAGAAGTTCTATGACTTCCTCGTGGCTACGCTGGAAAATACGCCGGTGAAATAAAGAGGTTATTTTGATTTTGTAATAAGAAGTAGTGCCAAAGACTTGATTGGATAGCAATCAGGACTTTGGCACTTTTTATTTGGATAATCATTGCAAATTGTACATGCTTGCATAAGACTTATTTCACTATTTCTCCCTTATTATTGATAATCACTCCGTCTGGTTGGCAAAGGTACAGGTTTTTACCGATAGCCTCTATTGATGTGTATATGGGCGGAGTTACAGTCTTGCCGTTACGATTCAACAGCCCATAATAATCGGGAGTATTGTAATTTCCGCTTCGAACCAAATATCGCTGGCAATTGGCTATCCCGTAAATTTTATTGTTAACATATTCATCATTGGCTGATTCTGTATTGTTACGGAGTTCCGTTGTTTTATACTGTAGATTGTTCACTTCGTCAATTACGAAGTTGATAACGATATGACCTTTATGGTCATACCTCCGGGCGATATGGTCAGCATGCCGTAAAGTGCTTCAATTTGCAGTATGGATAAAAAGAAAAACCGCTGATAATACTTGATTATCAGCGGTCTTTGTTTGAGTGATCCGCCTGGGGCTCGAACCCAGGACCCCAACATTAAAAGTGTTGTGCTCTACCTGCTGAGCTAGCGAATCAAACCTGCGTTGCATTCATTTCCTGATTGCGAGTGCAAAGGTATGCGTTTTGGTTGAAACTACCAAATGTTACAGCGGTTTTTTTTGAATTATTTTTCCTCCTTTTTGCTATTGTTTTGATTTTCAGTAGGTATTTGCTCTGATAAAAAATCAAGATCTTTTCGCCGGATATACTTTTGGTAATAGGAAAGTAAGAGGGTGGTGCAAGGAAGTGCGATAATCATTCCCAGCATTCCCATCAGCGAACCCCAGATGGAGAGGGAAAGCAAGATGATAGCAGGGTTTAATCCAGTGATTTTTCCCATAATTTTAGGTACAAGGAAAGCATCTTGTATGAGCTGAACGATACAGAATACCAGCAGGGCTGAGCCTATAATCCACCAGAAATTCTCGCCTGTATCGGCTGCTTTAAGCAATGCCAGCAGAATGGTAGGAACAAATCCGATGATTTGCAGATAAGGAACCATGTTGAGCAGTCCGATGAAAAGTCCCAGTCCGATAGCGAGGGGGAAGTCTATAATTAAAAAGCCGATGCTGAATAATACCCCTACACAAAACGCAACAACAGCCTGTCCGCGGAAATACCGGTTCATGCTGTCTTTGATGTCTGTAGTCAGTTTGATGGTCTTGTCGCGGTGCTTGGCAGGAAGCAGGGTTATCCATCCGTTGGCTATCTGTTCATAGTCGAGCAAGATAAAAAACAGGTAAAGCAGCATGATGAATACGGTAATCAGTGCCAGTACGATATTATAGGATGTAGAAATCAGATTCCACATTTGCGGTACCAGTTTCTGGAAAGCCGTCATCACATTTTCTGCATTCAGGGTATCCTTCAGCCAGACGGGGTCAATGTTTTCACGCAGAAACTGGGTGATGGTCTTCGGGATAGACGCTCCTCCGTTTCCTTCGATGAAGTAGACTTCAATCAGATGTTTGAGGCGGATACATTCATCTATCATGGGAGGGATGAAAAACCAGCATGCTCCGGCTCCTGCAATCAGGAGGGTGAGCATCACTGCTATGATGGCAATCACCCGGTTTTTCATGTGTAGCTTGTTCTGGTAGAAAGTGACCATCGGATAGGTTAGATAGGCTATCAGCCATGCCATGAAAAAAGGCAATAGCACTCCGCTGAGGCGTTTCAGCAGGTAGAGTAGGGCGATGATAACCGCTCCGCTCAACACCCCTCGGATAAAACTGTCGAATGTGATTTTTTTCTGGTTAAGCATCGTGGGCATTTTTTTGTTCTTCGGCTCTTGCTTTTTGGTAGCAGCAACGGCAAAGAGGTTCATATTCTTCTTTTTCACCGAGAAGTACCCGGCGTTCATTGGCTACAGTGCGGTGTGATACATAGGCCAGATTTCCGCATTTCACGCAAATGGCATGTACTTTTGTCACTTCATCTGCCACTGCGCAAAGGGCAGGAATGGGACCGAAGGGAAGTCCTTTGAAGTCCATGTCAAGTCCGGCTATGATAACGCGCACTCCCCGGTTGGCAAGTTCATTGCATACTTCCACTAATCCTTCATCAAAAAATTGGGCTTCATCAATGCCTACCACATCAATTTCGGAGGCAAGCAGCAAGATGCTGGCTGAACTGCTGACGGGTGTAGACGGGATGGAACGGTTGTCGTGTGATACCACTTCTTCTTCTGAATAGCGGGTATCAATGGCGGGTTTGAATATCTCTACCCGTTGGCGCGCAAAGGTGGCTCGTTTCAACCTGCGTATCAGTTCTTCGGTCTTTCCGGAAAACATGGAACCGCAGATTACTTCTATTCGTCCTTTCCGGCAGGTTTCATCTCGATGAGCTTCTGAAAATAGAACCATATGATTTAGTTTTTTAGTTTTTAGTTATAAGCTTTTAACTCGTTAAGAAAAAAGAAAACGTATTTCTTGAAAGCCTGAACAACATTTGAACGGACTCTTAATTGATTGAATTACAAATGTACGATGTTGTTTTTGAATGAGCGAATGATTTTAGTTTTTTCTTTCCTCATTGCCTGATAGAGCATGGAAACCTGTACGGCGGCGGTTTGCTAATTCCTCCGACTCACAAACAAGTGTTAAAAATTAACCAAATAGCGACGGTGGATGCAAAAACTTTCTATCTTTGTTCAAATAAGAAAGATAGAAATATGGGAAAACTCTACGTGGTACCTACTCCGGTGGGTAATTTGGAGGATATGACGTTCCGGGCAATCCGGATTCTGAAAGAAGCCGATTTGATATTGGCAGAAGATACGCGTACCTCGGGTATATTGCTGAAGCATTTTGAAATAAAGAATGCCATGCAGTCGCACCATAAGTTTAATGAACATAAAACGGTGGAAAGTATTGTGGCGCGTATTCAGGCAGGCGAAACGGTTGCCTTGATTTCCGATGCCGGTACGCCGGGTATCTCTGATCCGGGCTTTCTGGTGGTGCGTGAATGCGTCAAAAACGGGATTGAAGTGCAATGCCTTCCGGGAGCTACAGCTTTTGTTCCGGCATTGGTTTCTTCGGGATTACCCGACGAGCGTTTCTGTTTTGAAGGTTTCCTCCCGCAGAAAAAAGGACGTATGACGCGGCTGAATGCCTTGAAAGATGAAAAGCGTACGATGATTTTTTATGAATCGCCTTACCGGTTAGTGAAAACATTGACCCAGTTTGCAGAAGTATTTGGTCCGGACCGTCCGGTTTCGGTATGCCGTGAAATCTCTAAGATTCATGAGGAAAGCGTGCGTGGCACTTTGGCTGAAGTGATTGCTCACTTTACGGCTACTGAGCCGAGAGGAGAAATCGTGATTGTGTTAGGAGGAGGGGAATAGAACGGAAAGGCTGGGGATGGATGCCTCATGTTTTGCATATTCCAATCAGGGAACTTGCCTTACTTAAAAAACGGATAAACTCAAAAACTAATAAACTCAAAGAACTCAAAACTAATAAAAACTAATTGCGTATGAAAAAAGTTGTGTTATCTGCATTATGTGCAGCCGCTTTATTGGCTTCATGTACGAATACGGGAAATAATCGGGGTGGACTTCAAGCTGAGAACGATTCGTTGAAGCAGGAATTGACAAACCGCAATGCTGAATTAGATGATATCATGGCTTCATTTAATGAAATTCAGGAAGGATTCCGTGAAATCAATGAAGCTGAAAACCGGGTAGATTTGGGAAACGGTACTTTGGAAAGTAAATCATCGGCAGAGAAGATAAAAGAAGATATCCGCTTTATCAGCCAGAAACTGAAAGATAACCGTGAGCAAATTGCTAAGCTGGAAAAACAGTTGCAGAACAGTTCATACCAGTCGGCACAGTTGAAGAAGGCGATTAAGAACTTGACTGCCGAACTCAATGCCAAGCAGCAGCAGATAGAAACCTTGCAGTCAGAGTTGGCTGCTAAAAACATCCGTATCGCAGAACTGGATGAGGCTGTTGTTGATTTACACCGTAACGTGGATGAACTGAGTGCCGAAAACGAAGTGAAAACCAAGACTGTGGAAGCACAGGATAAGGCTTTGAATATGGCTTGGTATGTGTTTGGTACGAAATCGGAACTGAAAGATCAGAAGATATTGAAGCGCGGTGAAGTGCTGAAGGACAATGAATTCAATAAGGATTATTTCACTCAGATTGATATCCGGAAAGATAAGGAAATCAAATTATACTCTAAGCGTGCAGACCTGCTGACCACGCATCCGCAAGGTTCGTATGTATTAGAGAAAGACGATAAGGGACAGTTGACCTTGAAGGTAACCGATCCTACTGCTTTCTGGAGTGTATCCCGTTATCTGGTCATTCAGGTTCGCTAAACTTTAGATACGAAGATTTATTTGTATGAAGAAAGCGGAGTTGCTGAGCGTTTAAAGCGTGGCAACTTCGCTTTCTTGCTTTTTATCTTGCTGCCTTGTTGGCAGGCTGAGTTCTCACGAAAGGTGCATGAAGCATCTGGTGAATGGAGAGTTTGCCGGAGTACAAAAACGTCAAGGCATTCAGTTGTAAACGTCTTGATGAATAAAAAAAATGTCCCGACGATTCTGTTGAAACGTCAGGACATTTTTTATGAAGTAATTCAAGCAAGGTATGTGTCAACTTACCTGTTTGAATCTGTTTGCAAGCAAGTCTCTGCCACTTGATTTACGGCTTGTTGCTTACTCTTCCTCAGCCGGAAAATCTACGCTGAATTTGGTTTCATTTTGAAACTTAGCGTCGTCTTTAGAGCTGAAACTGTCAGAACCGTTTGTTTTTTCGCTTTCTTCTACTTTCTTCACCTTGTAGAACTTGCTGTTTGCCTTGTCTTCAGCATAGACGATTGAAGTAACGGTAAATTCTTTATTTTCCAGTGTAATGTCGATAAATTCAGCCATTACCGGAAGTTCCGCAGCTTCCACTTTTCCGTCTTTGCTGATATATACGGTTTGAGTCATACCGGTTTCAAATACCTTCGGCATGGTGATGTGAGCCGCCCCGTTGTTGTTGAAGAACTCGTCGCTCAGCAGCTGAGGGTTCTGGTTGTTTTTGTCAAGAACGAAATGTACGCTGGCTGCTCCGCCTTGAGCGAGCTGTACTTTTCCGAAGAGGTCTTCGATGCGTACCACGCTCTTTCCTTCACTTTGCGCACACTTTTCGTAATCGGTTGCCAACTGAAGTTTGGCGGGGAAGCTTTCATCTTCACCGGTCAGTTCCTTGGCAAGCTTGTCTGAAATACTGGTTGACAAGTAGTTTTCCCATGTATAATCTACACAGAAAGTTACATTCAAGTCGGTAAATCCATCCCCATAGATATGGTCTTTCTTTCCCTCGTTGATTTGCAGAGCCAATTTATCTACACGCTGGAATTCAGTAGACTTATATTCAACCTTCATGGCAGAAGCCTGTTTGCCTTCGGCAAAAGCAAACGAAGTGTTCATTCCTGAAAATACATTGTTTGTATTTTCAGTCATTTCAGCAGTCACAGTGACTGCTTTACCATCTGTTGCACGGTTCATTTGGACTACGAAGAAAGTAGAGTCCGGTCTTAGAACCGCAGTCTGTGAGCTTTTCGGAAAATAAGCACCGATGGCATTCGCATCAGCCTGTGGGCTTTCCAGTTCTGTATCTTCGTAATCGCTGCATCCGGTGAGCAGAGCTGCCGGAGTCATCAGCAATCCGAATAATAAAGTATTTAATTTCATGACTTTTTTTCTTTTAGTTGTTTAACAGCTTTTTCTTGTTTCTTCTAAATTATTCAGTAACTGCAGTCGGTTTGGTACCCGAACCTAAGATAGCACCTGAAGCCTGCTGGGCAGCAAGCGGCTTGTTAGCCTGAAGTTCAGCTTCGGGCACACGCCATAACAAGATGTCATCGCCTGCGTTGATGTTGTAGATAACTTGAGGGTCACCATAACCGCAACCACGTCTGTCGATACCTTTGTTCAGACGCATCAAGTCGAACCAAACGATACCTTCACCCCAGAACTCAAGTCTGCGCTGTGTGTAAACCGCTTCCACCGGATTGCTGTTATAAGCAGTCTTGTATGAAGAAACCGCTTCGCTGGTTGCACGTGATTTTACAAAAGCTTCAAATTTGTCTGCGCTTCCTGTTTCTGCAGCGATAAGATACATCTCTTCCAAACGCATCAGCGGAAGGTCGTTTGCATTTACGCTGGTAGCTACCACATCGTTATCCGGACCGAATTTCATTTGGGTATAAGGAGCGTAGCCGTTTTCATTTACATAAGCAGTCTGTTCAGCGGTTAAAGCCAGCTTTCCGTTCGGCAGGGTAGCTGCTTCACCAGTTGAAGCACCCGCATCTTTCAGCCACCATCCTATACGGTAGTCACCTTCCTTGATTTCAGCATACAGTTTTTTGCTGATCTGGCGACCTCCCGAATAGTTTGCATAGCCATACGATAAAGAACCCATGTGAGAAGGGAAGTTACAGATACCTGTAGAAACCACATCATCAGTCGATTCGATGATGATACCCCACATCCAGTTTGATTCGTTTACGCTCCAGAAGCTCGGAGTACCTACATTTTCAGCTTTCAGCAGAGAAATGCCGTTGGCTTCAGCCTGCTTGATTGCTGCCAGCGCATCTGCATTGGCTTCAGCTTTTTTACCCATAGCCAAGTTCATACGTGCGCGGAGACCATATGCAGTAGCAAGGCTGATGTAGCGCTTATCGGCAGGTTTTACTTTACTTGCAGCCAGCAGGTCGATTGCTTTGCTCAAGTCGCTGTTTACCTGTTCGTAAACTTTCGCTACGGTAGAAGCCTCACAGCCTTCCACTTCGGCAGTAGCCGTATTTTTTTCAGTGATGACAGGCACACACAGCTTGTCGGCAGCCTGTGCGTAGTTAAACTGATACAACTGTGCCATGATGAGATAAGCAAATCCGCGTGAGCCGAGAGCCTGTCCCAAATAATACTGTTCGCCCTGATCTTCTGTCTTTTCATCAATGGTAGCCGTAATCTTATTGGCAGCAAATACGATAGAGTAGAGGTTGTTCCAAACCATCTGACATTCAAGGTTGGTGTTGAAACGGTCTTCTAAGGTCAAGTCGAAGCCAGTCCAGTTATAACCGTTGTCTGCACTTACTTCGTCTTCTCCGTTGGCACCGAGAGCCAGCATCAACGTTCCGTAGCCGATGTCATTATGACGCTCAGCTCCTAAGGCACCGGCATTAGGAAATGCTTGATTCAACGTAGCGAAGATGGCGTTAACCTTGGCTTCAGCTCTTTCGGGGAGTTTTGATACAATGTCTTCCTTTTGTGAGTCGGTCACATAACCTCCTTCAGGCAGCGTGTCCATATCCTGGCAGCCTGTGAAAGCAAGCGAGCCACAGAGAAGAGAAGCTACAATATATTTTGTTTTCATATCTTTTTCCTGAATTTAAATCGTTAGTTTAGAAAGTAAGGCTGATACCTCCAGAGATGGTACGGATAGGAGAATACAGCGAGTTCGTTGAGGTGGTATAGCTCTGACGTGGGTCAAGACCTTTACGTTTAGCAATCAAGCCTACATTGTCGGCTGTGAAATATACACGCAGTTTTTCAATAAACATTTTCTTAACCAAATTGCTCGGTAAGGTATAACCTACGGTAATGTTGTTGATGCTCAAATAGTTTGAGCTGATTAACCAACGGTCGGATGAGGCATTGGTAAATGAATCCTGTGCATTCAGACGAGGTACGTCGGTATGTGTATTTGTCGGAGTCCAGGCATTGTAGATATCCTTGTGCCAGTTCTGACCTGCGCCCTTTCCTGCCATCATGTAACGGTAACCGCTGTCATAGATTTGTCCGCCAAGCTGGTAAGACAACTGGATAGAAGCATCAAATCCGTAAGCTTCGATACTTGTACCGAAACCGCCATATACTTTCGGCATCAAGTTGTCGGTACCCACTTTGTTGGTCTGTGCCAAAGAATAGTTTGCAGTGGCATATTCTTTACCGTCTTTATCTTTTGCCCAGTAAAGAGCTTCACCGGTTTCTTCGTCAACACCTGCGTATTTCACCAAGTACATACGATACATTGATTCGCCTTCTTCATAGATATAGCTTCCGTCAATAAGCTGACCTTTCAGGTCGGGGTGAAGTTCGTTGATTTTGTTCTTCACAAAAGTAGCGTTGAAATTCACATCCCAGCTGAAGTTCTTGCGGTTGAAAATCTGATAAGTCAGATCAAGTTCAAAGCCAGAGTTGGTCATTGAACCCACGTTCATTGGGATATAAGTGTAACCCATACTTCCCGCAATCGGCTTGTTGTAAAGCATGTCGCTTGATTTGCGTGCAAAGTATTCGGCAGAACCGTTCAGGCGATTGTTGAACAAGGCAAATTCCAGACCTACGTTGTAAGAAGTAGAAGTTTCCCAAGTGATGTCTTTGTTACCCTTTGCAAAGAGCGTACCGTCAGAGAAGATGCCGTTTGCACCCATTACCGAGTACTGGTCCATCCAAGGATAGAAGTTCTTCTGTGAGTCGCCCACTGATTTTCCAGCCGGAAGAAGCAAGTCGTCGTTACCCTGCTGACCGAAAGAAGCTTTCAGTTTCAGCATGTTTACCCAAGTTACGTTTTTCATAAACTCTTCGCGGGTAATCATCCATGCCGCACTGGCAGCCCAGAAGTCACCCCAGCGGTTGTCGGGAGAGAAACGTGAAGAAGCATCACGGCGGTAAGAAACGTTACCGAAGTATTTGTCATCGTATGAATAGTTTACACGGCCGAAGAAACCTTCGGTAGCATAAGTCTGTTTGAATCCGGCAGCGTTTTTCTTGTCAATGGTGTTGCTTACAAATTCACTTTCCGGGTCATACAAGTTCTGTCCTTGTCCTGAAAGTTCGGTATATTCGTAGGTATAACCGTCATAACCGGCAGTAATATCAAAATGATGAATGTCCTGAAGGGTAAAGTTGTAGTTGGCTACATACTGCTGGTCAAGACCGTAAGTACGCATGGCAGCCTGTACTACTTCACCATTATATTCGGCACTCTGACCCATATACGGATTGTTCAATAAGTTAAGGCGCGTATTATCTACATTCAAACCGAAGCGTGCGCTTACTGTAAGTCCCTTGATGGGAGTCAGTTCAGCAAACCAGTTGGTATTAAATACGTCTCTCATGTAGTTGGTCTTGTTGTAAATCAAGTCGCCTGCCGGATTGGCAATTTGCATGAAAGCACGTGAATATCCGGGAACACTTTTTCCGTCACCATAGTCGTAAACCGGACGTCCGGTCAGGGTCATAATCTGTTTGTCTTCTCCGCGTACATACATCGGATAGATAGGAGCAATGTTGTTGGCAATATAGAAAGCATTACCTGAAGAGGCTGTGTTTGTCTGATCGCCCGGATAGCGGCTCTCACTATTGATATAGTTCACATTCGCGCCCACTTTCAACCAGTCGGTCACTTTATAATCCCCTTTCAAGCGTCCGCTGAAACGGGTAAATCCTGAACCTTCAATCACACCTTGGTCATCCAAATAACCGAAAGCCATATAGAAAGTAGATTTGTCGTTACCGCCTGCAACATTGATGTTGTATTCCTGACGAAGCTTATTCTGGAACATTTCATCTTCCCAGTTATCGGGAGTCAACCAGTTGCCGTATTTAGTCATATAACCTAATGTGGCATTCGGATTCAGCATCCCGTTGCTGCCGATAAGTAACTGTCCGGCAGGAACAGTATATACTGGATAACCTACACCACCGCCTGAGTTGCTGAGCAAAGTTTTGTTAGCCTGTACATGAGCAATGTCGGCAGGATAGCCGTTTGTTTGCGTGTAACCGTTATAGATAGCTTCGTAAGCTTTTTCCATATAGTTTTTCGGGCTGGTCATCACGTCGTAGTTCTTCACTGCGCGAGAGTTTACACCCCATTTAGCATCAAAGTTAACACGTGCCTTTCCGCTTGTACCCTTCTTGGTGGTAATCATGATGATACCGTTAGCACCACGTGCACCATACAATGCAGTAGAGGCAGCATCCTTCAAAACGGTCATTGATTCAATATCAGCCGAGTTGATAGAAGACAAGTCACCGTCGTAAGGCACACCATCGACAACATATAAGGGGTCAGTACCTGCATTGATAGAGCCTACACCGCGGATACGCACCTTGGCAGATTCGCCCGGCTGACCGTTATTGCTTAAAATCTGCACACCGGCAACTGCACCGGCCAGCGCATTCGATACGTTTGAAACCTGACGTTTCTCAATCTTATCTGCTTTCATAACCGAAGCCGAACCGGTAAACGAACCTTTGGTAGAAGTACCGTAGGCTGTTACCACTACTTCATCAAGTACTTCAGCGTCCGACTTCAAAACCACTTTGACAACCGGCTTAACGGCTACTTCCTGTGACTGAAGTCCGATAAACGAAATGAGCAAAGTCTTTGCGGAACTTGAAAAAAGTAGCTGTGCAAATGGCAACATATAACATCCATCACGAAAGCATATAGGGTATAAGCTAATTTAGTGAAAACGTGAAATATTGTTGGCGTTTGAAGTAAATCTAACTGAAAATAATTATTTTTGTACTAATGCTAAAAAGATGATTATGAATAAAAAACTTCAAAATCGTATTACCTATATGATTTATTGCATCAATGCTTTTGCTGAACGCTACCATCTGAATAGCAAACAGGCTTTTGCTTATTTGAATCGCTTTAAAGGTATCGCTTTCCTTGATGAATGCTACGAGGCTGAACATCAGCTTTCGCTAAATGATGCAGTTAATGATTTGACCGTGATTTGCAAACGAAATGGTGGAGGATTAGAATGATTACATTATATCATGGTTCGAATGTGGAGATCAATCAGATTTGCCTGGAAAAATGTAGCCCGTATAAAGATTTCGGACGTGGCTTTTATTTGACCGATATCGAAGAGCAAGCTTGGCAAATGGCTGTTCGTCGTACGCGCATTGCCGGAGAAGGAAGTCCGATTGTTTCCACTTATACTTTTGATGAGAAATATTTGGAAGATTCTTCTTTCAAAGTGAAAGTCTTTGACAGTCCGTCTTTATTTATTATCGAAAACCGGAAAAGAAATAAACCTCATGGCTATGATGTAGTAATTGGTCCGATAGCGGATGATGGAGTGGCTTTTCAGTTAGAACGATATAGCCGCCAGATGATAACTTTAGAAACATTGGTGAAAGAACTGACCTATCGTAAACTTAACCGGCAATTCTTTTTCGGAACAGAATTATCTATATCTAAACTACAGAGAATATGACAGATATGAATTCTTTTTTGATTGACTCATTGGTAGAGCAGTTAACCATGATGCTTGTGGAAGAAAAGAAAATGACGATTGTTGAGGCGCTTGAAGTCGTTTATAACTCTCAGCTCTATGAGAAAATTTCGGATTTGGAAACCGGATTATATTATCAAAGCGCACATTATAACTATGAATTGCTCTGCCACGAAATGAAGTATGGAAAGTTGGTGTGATTTTCAAGGTCACATAAGCTTGGGCACTGGAGAAGATAAGGTTTAAATACAGCTTATGTAAAATGTGCCGGATTTTTTTTCGTCAGAAACTTCCTGAAAAGGAATAGAAACAGAAAGAATATAAAAAGCATTTTGCGGTTCCCTAAATATACCTATATTATATAAAGGTGTTCATGCTCAGGAAGGATCTTAAGTGCTGAAAAACGATGGCTTTCGGGCGTGAAAGAATCACGTTTTACAGATAATTTCATCCGAATTCAGTTGCATTTCGGATATACAAGCGGGGTTACACTCTGGAAAAGCAGTTGAAAGAATGGTATTCTTTTCAGTTTCTGTTCTACCCATTTTCTACTTTCTCGATTATATGAATCAAATACAGCCATGCAGAACCGGATACAGGTTTAAAAGTTCTTTAATCAATGTTTAAATTTACTCATTTTTAACTTGGCTTATTTAACGAATCTTTATAAACAAAAGCATAAAATATAGAAAGCAGATTAGCTTGCATGCTGACAAAAAACAAGGATTTAATGGAAAAATATACGTATAAATTGCATTTAAGAGGGGTTGATATGTTAAAAAACAAACTTTTCTAAGCTATTTCTAACAAAAAGGATAAATATTTCATTTTTATTACTTATCTTCGCACATCGTTTGAGAGAATAAATTTTTATTAATTAACGTAAAGTTAAACTTTAAGAGAGGTTTTATGAAAAGAAAATTGATGCTGTTAATGACCTACCTTTTTATTGGTATAGGTCTGGTAAACGCTCAAATCTCCAAAGTGACAGGACATGTCACTTCTGAGGAAGACGGTTTACCTGTAGTAGGTGCATCTATCTTGGTAAAAGGTACTGCAGTAGGTACTGTTACTGATATAGATGGTAATTTCACATTGACAAATGTGCCAAGTTCCGCAAAGACTTTGCTCATTTCGTTTATCGGACTTCAGTCACAGGAAGTAGCTGTTAAGCCGGTTGTCAATGTAGTTTTGAAATCAGATGCAGAGGTGTTGGATGAGGTAATGGTCGTTGCTTACGGTACGGCAAAGAAATCATCGTTTACCGGTTCGGCATCTACCATTAAGGCAGAGCAGATTACTTCGGGTTCAAAAGAATCTTTGGATAAGGCATTTGCCGGAAAGATGGCAGGTGTGCGTATCGCTTCTGCTACCGGTGACCCGGGTTCTATGGGTGAAATGAACATCCGTGGTGTCGGTTCTATCAATGGTTCTAAGTCTCCGCTGTATGTAATCGACGGTGTAGTAATGAAATCGGATGGCGATATGAACTACTACGGAAAGTCTCAGAGTGTATTGAGTACTTTGAACCCGGATGATATTGAAAGCATGACGGTATTGAAAGATGCTGCCGCTGCTTCTCTTTACGGTTCACGTGCTGCAAACGGTGTAGTTATCATCACTACCAAGAGCGGTAAGGAAGGTAAGACTCGTGTATCTTACAACGGTGAAGTGGGATGGAACAAAATGGCAGTTGACCAGTATAAGATGATGGGAGCTGCTGACTATGCAAACTATGCCCGCGAATCATTGGCTAACTACTATATGGTGTTTGAAGGAGTTCAGACTAAGGACGAAGCTTATCAGATGGTTGATAAAAACAATGACGTAGCAGCTTTCTTGAGCGATCCTACCGGAAAAACTGCAACCAACTGGAAAGATGAAATCTACGGTACTGCTGTTACTCAGAACCATCAGATTTCATTGAACGGTGGTAACCAAAACACTAAATTCTATGCCGGTGTAGGTTACAACAAGAGTGAAGGTATCGTATTGGGTAGTGACTTCAAGCGTATTTCTGCCCGTGTGAATGTAGACCAGAAGATTACTGACTGGGCTGACTTCTCAGTAAAACAGATGGTTGCTCACACCACTCAGAATGGTTTCCGTGACCAGAACGACCAGGCTCAAGGTTTGGGTACAAGCTCTCCGCTGGGTATCTTGTTTGCAATGGACCCTACCGCTCCGGTATATAATGAAGACGGTTCGGTGAATGCCAATGCCGGTTACGGTCAGGTAAGCAACCCGCATCTGATGTTGGGTGGAAGAAACAGTGATACAGCTATGGAATGGATTCAGAGTAAAATGTTCCGCAGCTTGACCAATGCTGAATTGGGCTTGCACTTCTTGGATAAGATTTTCTTCAAGTCAATCTTCGGATACGACTATATCGATAACAAACACTTTGAATATTGGGACCGTAACGGTGTGAACGGTGCAGCAGTAGGTGGTATGGGTTCTCGCTATACTTTCCAGAACTCTACACTGACCACTTCAAATACGTTGACTTATACCGATACATTCAATGACAAACATAACCTGTCAGTAATGGCTGGTTTTGAATTGGAAGACCAGAACTTGCTTCAGATTATTGCAAATGTGAAGAATTACTCAAGCTCATTGCCCGAGTTGTCAAACGGACAGCCCGATGCAGCATCAAGCTATGATTACGGTTCAGCTATGATGTCATACTTCGGTAATGTAAACTATAACTTTGATGACAAATACTATCTGTCGGCTTCATTCCGTCGTGACGGTTCTTCTCGTTTGAGCGAAGACAACCGTTGGGCTAACTTCTGGTCAGTATCAGGAGCATGGCGCCTGAGCAAAGAAGGATTTATGTCTGATATGCCGTTGTTCAACGACTTCAAAGTGAAAGTTTCTTACGGTACAAACGGTAACTTGCCTCTTGACTATTATGGTTATATGGACCTTTATGCAGGTTCTGGATACGGAAACAATCCGGCTATCTTCTGGGCACAGTTGGCTAACAAAGCGTTGACTTGGGAAAAATCAAAGAACCTGAACGTGGGATTCGAATGGAATATGTTCGGACGTGTAACTTTGTCTGCTGAATATTATTTGAAGAAAACTACCGACTTGTTGTTCCAGGTTCCTACTGCTTTCGAAACTGGTTTCTCAAGCCGTTGGGATAACTTGGGTGAACTGAAAAACGATGGTGTGGAAATTGAAATCAACTCACAGAACATCATCACTAAGGACTTCACTTGGAACACCAACTTCAACTTTACTTTCCAGAACGCAATCATTGAAAAACTTCCGGAAGGAAAAGATATCCAGTATGGTGACGGACAGATGTATATCCACCGTGAAGGTGAGTCTATGTATACTTTCTACTTGCCGGAATGGGCAGGCGTAAACCCTGACAACGGTGAAGGGCAATGGTATGTTGATCCGGCTGACCACTCTAAAGGTCTGACTAATAAATATAATGAAGCTGGATGGGGTGTAGTAGGTAAGGCATTGCCCGATGTAATGGGTGGTATGACCAACAGCTTTACTTATAAAGACTTCGACTTGTCATTCTTGATTTCTTATCAGTTTGGTGGCGATATGTTCGACTATCCGGGCTACTTTACTCACAATGACGGTTTCCGTCTGGGTAATACAGTGCCTGAAGCCGATGCAGCCGATTACTGGAAGAAACCGGGTGACGTTACTGCATACCCGAAACCGGTTTATGGCAACCCGCAGCGTCCGGACCGCTTCTCAAGCCGTCAGGTTAAGTCGACCGACAACATCCGTTTGCGTGAGCTGACTGTAGGTTATAACATTCCGGTGAAGAAGTATATCAACCGCTTGCGTGTATACTTCCGTGCAAACAACCCTTGGTTGATTTGGGCTAAGACCGACAACGTAGATCCGGATGTGGCAATCAACGGTTACCGTCAGGTAGATACTCCGCAGTTGAGAAGCTGTGTATTCGGTGTAAACTTAGAATTCTAATTTAAACTTGTTCAGAAATTATGAAATTAAAATATTTAGCAGCATTTGCGTTTGCAGTGGCATTGGCTTCATGCGATACCTTGGATAAGGTGCCTTCTGATTCTTGGGATTCAGCTTCTGCCATCCAAACGGTTGATGATTTGAAATACGCCGTGAACGGTGTATATGAAACCCAGACTGGTAATGTATCCCAGTTTGGTAACTATACGGGTGACTTCGGTCTGTTTGCCGACTTGAAGGGTAGCGACTATAAATGTGTGGGAGGTAACAACCAGGCTACTGAAATTTCAAGATATCTGGCTAATGCTACCAGCAACCTGCCGGAAGCTATTTACAGGTTGTTCTACAAGTCTATCTCACGCGTCAACAAGGTGATGGAGCAGACAAAAGCGGCAGGGCTGGAAGGCGAACAGGTAGATGCCTATATGGGTGAACTGTATGCATTGCGTGCCTTGTTCCACTTTGATTTGGCTCGTGTATATGCACAGCTTCCTACCGTAGCTAAGAGCTTGGATGATATGGGTATCGTAGTGGTAACAAAAACCCTCGACCATACTTTCGTGCCTGAACGTGCAACCTTGAAAGTGACTTATGAAACCATCTTGGGCGATTTGGAAGAAGCTATTAAGCTGATGGAACCGCTGAAAATTACACATAATAAGAATACCACTACCGGTCACATGAACTACTGGGCTGCTTTGGCCTTGCGTGCACGTGTTAACCTGTACTTGGACGACTTGAATATCGGTGGAACAGCTGACCACAATGCGTTGGCATTGAATGATGCAAAGAAAATCATCGAAGAAGGTCCGTACTCATTGTATAAATACGATGACTATGCTGCTGCATGGGCAAAAGAATTTACCAATGAAAGCATCTTCGAGTTCCAGACCACTTCTTTGTATAACCCGCAGCGTAACTCTTTGGGATATTACACTGACCCTACCGGTTATGCTGAAGCAGGTATGAGTGACTCGTTTGTAGCCGACTTTGTTAAAAACCCAGCTTATGCCAACGATATCCGTGTAAGCGAAGCGATGATTGCTGAAGAAGACGACGGCGAAGGAAATAACAAGGCATTCTATACACAGAAATATCCGGGACGTGACGGTCAGATTTATGTGAATAACGCAAAGGTGTTCCGTCTGTCTGAAATCTATCTGATTGCAGCTGAAGCCGCACTGAAGACAAACAATCCGGATGCAGCGAAATACATTGACGACCTTCGCAAGGAACGTATTGCTGGTTATGCAGCCGGTACAACCACCAGCGTAACACTGGATGACATCTTGACTGAACGTCGTTTGGAACTGAACGGTGAAGGTCACATGGCATGGGATATGTGGCGTAACCACAAGTCAGTGAAAAATCAGGTAGCAGGTGAAGTGGTAGCCGGAGCTGAAAATGCTGTATTCCCTCTTCCGCAGGCTAACATCAATGTTTCTCACGGAGCATTGAAACAGAATCCTGGATTCTAATCGGAATCGTAAGAATTACTTCTGAATACATAAATTAAAGCCAAAGGCAGCAGAGCCCTGTGTTCTGAGCCTTTGGCTTTTTTTTTGTTTTCTTGTTGGCATTATATTTTTTGATGGTTTCCTGACTGACATTTCCGACTGATGACACAAAATATCCATCCGTCCAAAATGTGTTTTCCCAGTAAAATACATGTCTAAGGTAATTTTCATGTCTTTTCCAAATGGCAGTTGTTTACATTTGTTTTAGTCTCCTTACGATTTGCAGCGGAGAGAGTTTTGGTTCGCTGCATATCATCATGTGAATATGATCTTTGTCGGTTTCCATGACCTCAATGTTAAAGTCTGACAGGTCTGATATGTTCTGCATGATTTGCTTCATGTCATATTCCACTGCTCCAATGAGTAGCTTCTTCCTGTATTTGCATACAAATATCACGTGATATTTGATGAGAAACTTCGAGTGGTTCTTTGAAATGTAATCTTTCTGTATCATGGTCTCATTTTAAATCGTTACTTTTGCCATATGTTACGTGCCTACAAATATAGAATCTATCCGACAGATGAGCAGAAGGTTTTGTTTGCAAAGACCTTCGGCTGCTGCCGTTTTGTCTATAATTGGGCATTGAACCTGAAAGATAGACCGCTTTGCTCCAAGCTCGAAGACCTGCGGCAAATGCGGCCATGTGTACAAAGGATTGAAATTGAGCGAGCGCAGTTGGATATGCCCGGAATGTGGTACACATCACGACCGGGACTTCAATGCCGCTTGCAACATCAAGGAATTTGGCTTGAAAACCCTACCCACGGAGCGTGGGAAAGTCAAGCCTGTGGACTGTCCTCTTGTGGATGACCGACCTCGTGTCCTAAAAAGCAATGGCAGGAAGAAGCAGGAAAAGAGAGGAGGTATTGGTATCTCCGAAGCCGCTAAATCTTTAGTTTAGCGGTAGTTCACTTGATAATTAAGAAATTGCTGTTTGCTGTCGACATATATGTCGGGAACAAAACAAGAAATATTTTAGAACGATGGAAAGCGAGAAAAACATCACCCAAAACAGATTGACCCAACAGGAATCACGCTTCGTCTCCGACCTAAAGAATATTGCAGGAGAAGCAAGAAGCCAAGCCTATCGTGCTGCCGACCATTTGTTGGTGGTTCGTAATTGGCTTATCGGATGGCGTATTGTAGAGCAAGAACAAGAAGGAAAAGAACGTGCCGAATATGGTAAGCGAGTACTTGAGCTTGCATCACAAAGCCTTACAGAAGAATATGGTAGAGGTTTCGGACTGACGAGTATCAAGAATATGCGTTCTTTTTACATCAAGTTCCGCAATCTGCAAATTCGTCAATCATTGCTTGACGAATTCAATATCACTCAGTTTTCCATTCGTCAATCATTGCCTGACGAATCTGTTATACCATTCTATCCGAATGTGTCATGGCTTCATTATGAACGTCTTATGCGTGTTAAGGATGAAGTTGAACGTTTGTGGTATCTGAAAGAAACCGCTCGTACACAATGGGACTATCGAACCTTGCAACGCAATATATCTTCTCAGTATTATAGACGTCTGTTGCAAACGCCGGAACAGTTGCGTCATGAAGTAACTAACGAAATGAACAGCCTGACCGCAGACTTTGAACGGGATAAGTTGTCGTACCTAAAAAATCCTGTTATTGCAGAATTCCTGGGACTATCTCACAATCCTATATACTGTGAATCGAACTTGGAAACTGCTATTATAGACCACTTACAGACTTTCATCATGGAGTTAGGAAAAGGTTATGCGTTTGTGGCACGACAACAACACATCAAAACAGACATGGGAGATTTCTACATTGACCTCGTGTTTTATAATATCATTTTGAAGTCATATCTGATTATTGACCTTAAGACCACACAAATAACCCATCAGGATGTTGGTCAGATGGATATGTATATTCGAATGTATGATGAACTCAAAAAGGAAGAAGGCAATAATCCAACTATCGGTTTGTTGTTATGTTCTGACACCAGCAAAGACTTGGCTCGTTACTCTATTCTGAAAGACAGTAAACAGCTATTCGCAGCTAAATATCTTACCTATCTTCCCACAGAAGAAGAATTAAGCCGGGAAATACGTGAACAAAAAGAGTTCTTTGAACTACAAGAAGGTAAACGCAATTTTGAAAAAGAATTGAAAGACGAACAATGAACGGAAAACAATTAAAGAATAGCATATTACAATGGGCGATACAGGGAAAACTAGTACCGCAAGACCCTAATGACGAACCTGCATCGGTATTGCTCGAAAGCACCTCTCCCGTAGCGAGAAACTTCTCATAATAAAATTATAGGCAGTACGTTCTGTCACCCGAAGAAGTAAGGCTACTTCGGCAATGGTCAGGAATTCATGTTACAGAATTTCCTTTTCGGATGGCTGTTTGTCTTCAGGCAAGGATGTTTTCTTCGTATTAGATGCTCTTAGAGTGTTAATATCGATATAATAAAATGCGAATGAGACGGCATTTAAAAAGCGGTTCTGCCTGTGGAAAAATCAGTTTCTTTCCCTATATAATCCGAAATTTGCCGGAGAAATCTATAAACAGAACCACTGTTTGTAAAAACAGAGCTTTTGGTTCTATAAACAGAGGCTTTGTTTTTACAGCCAAAGCTTTTGTTTTGAGTTTGCATCAGGAAAAACGGTAGTTTATACCGGCAGAAAAGGTGGTTTTCATGCGCTTAAAATGCAATCTGTCAGCCCATCGGATGAAAATCAACTGGCTGGATAAAAAAGCGTGTAGGCAAATCTGCGTCCTACACCGTCCTACACTGCACCCTGCACGCGGTAACTTCTTCTTCCATAGTTGGTTAACCCTAAAAACGTGTAGGGTGCATGCAAATTTCGTGAGAACAAAATTTCAGAGATGAAGCAAAGCAACTGTGGCAAATCGAAGGCTTGCCACCACTGCTTCCGGAGCCTGTCAATGATTCAGTTTTTCGAGTTCTTTGATAATGGTTTCCGGAAACACCTCGCTGTATATCTCAGTGGTTTTCACGCTCCGGTGACCGAGCAGTTTCTGTATGGTCGTAATCCGCACCCCTTGATACAACAGCAAAGAAGCATGTGTATGCCGGGCAGTATGAAATGAAATATGCTTGTGCAAGTTGGCAAGAAGGCGCAGCCGTTCCAAAATTTTGTTAACTGTTGAGTTTCCGTTCAGCCGGAACAGCCTATCCTCCTGAGACTTATACTTGTTTAAGATGCAGATAGCCTTTCCGTGGAAAAGCAAATAAAGCGGGATGGTAATTCTGACTCCGGTTTTTTGAGAATGAAACACCAGCCACAGCTTTTCGTTGAGCGTAATGAAGTTCTCGGATGACAGAGACGTGAAATCAGAATACCTCAATCCGGTATAGCAGCAAAAAAGAAAGGCATCAAGTACATGCCTCAGTTCAGGATACTTATCGGCTATCGTTAAATTCTCCAGCAGCTGAAGCTCAGAAGGAAGGAGAAACTTGTGAGTTTTGGTTTCCGTTTTGATACGGTAATTACGGAACGGATAGTCGTTATGGCTCAAGTAGCCCTGCCGGATGGCCTCATTCGTAAGCGTACGCAGATGTTTCATGTGTTTGGCAATGGTGTTGACACTATATTTACACTGCCTCAAATGATTCTCAAAATCCAGCAGGAAAGCATAAGTCAGTTCGTTACAGCGCAATGCAGGTCGGAAAATCTGCAAGATGTCAAGCGTGGTAATGAGATTCTTCTTGGTGCTCTCTTTCCGCCATGATTGTGCAATCATTTTTCTGCCAAAAGCAATCAGTTCGGGAGAGAAAGGTTCAGACTCATTCTTTTGAGGCTTCAGAAGAGAAAGAGAGATGGGTTTTCCCTGTTTCCAGAATTCCAGTTCTTTTCTTTGCAGCTGCAAGACCGATTCGTCAATCATCCGGTTTAACTCCTCGTCATGCGGATGCGCAATAATCTGTTTGCGCCTGTCATCCCATTGCTCGGGGTAAACATAGATGTGGGTAGAAAAATAGATTTTCTGCTTGTTCAGGTAGGCTTCGATTTGAATAAGTGCCTTGCCTTGTCGGTTTAAATGTTTTTTTCGGTTGTAAACCAAACGGTAGTTTATTTTCTTCATATATTTTGTATGGGTTAAGTGAAACAGTTCATTTTGTTTATAAATACCTATTTTTAAGGGCTAAAGAAAGGAAACCTGTTTAAAAAAGTACGGCATCGTTCCTTTTTTCTTATATTTGCGACGTTTATAAACAATATGCTTGAATGAAAGAATTTGTAATATCGGAAGCACAGACGGAAAGAGCTGTCTTAGTGGGTTTGATTACCCAGAACCAGAACGAACGTAAAACCAATGAATATTTGGATGAGCTTGCTTTTCTTGCCGAGACGGCAGGGGCGGAAGTGGTAAAACGTTTCACCCAGAAATTAGATTATCCCAATACCGTGTCTTATGTAGGAAAAGGAAAACTGCAGGAAATTAAAGAATACCTCGCAGTGCAAAACGAAGAAGAAGAGACCGAAATCGGTATGGTTATTTTTGATGATGAACTTTCTGCCAAACAGCTTCGCAATATAGAAAACGAACTGAAGGTGAAGATACTTGACCGTACTTCGCTTATTCTGGATATCTTTGCCATGCGTGCCCAGACTGCCAATGCCAAGACGCAGGTAGAGCTGGCACAATATAAATACATGCTGCCCCGACTGCAACGCCTGTGGACTCACTTGGAACGTCAGGGAGGTGGCTCCGGAGCCGGAGGCGGAAAAGGTTCGGTGGGTCTTCGCGGACCGGGTGAAACCCAGTTGGAAATGGACCGCCGTATCATCTTAAACCGTATGGCTTTGCTGAAACAGCGTCTGGCAGAGATTGATACGCAGAAGTCTACCCAGCGCAAGAACCGCGGCAGGTTGATTCGTGTCGCTTTGGTGGGATATACCAATGTGGGCAAATCAACGCTGATGAACCTGATGGCAAAAAGTGAAGTGTTTGCAGAAAACAAGCTTTTTGCTACCCTCGATACCACGGTGCGCAAGGTGATTATTGAAAACCTGCCTTTCCTGCTTTCTGATACGGTAGGATTTATCCGCAAACTGCCCACCGACTTGGTTGATTCTTTTAAATCGACGCTCGATGAGGTGCGCGAAGCCGATTTGCTGGTGCATGTGGTTGATATTTCGCATCCTGATTTCGAAGAACAGATTCAGGTGGTCGATAAAACCATTGCCGACTTGGGTGCAGGAGGTAAGCCCACGGTGATTGTCTTCAACAAGATTGATGCTTATACGTATGTGGAAAAGGCTGAAGATGACCTGACTCCGAAGACCAAGGAGAATATTACCCTCGATGAACTGATGCGTACGTGGATGGCTAAGATGAACGATAACTGCATCTTTATTTCTGCCCGCAATAAAACCAACATAGAAGAGCTGAGGGCTTTGTTATATGGAAAAATCAGAGAACTGCATGTGCAGAAATATCCGTATAACGACTTCCTTTACCAAACTTACGAGGAATAGTGATCCGGCTGTAACGAGACCGGCTTTACTCACACAAAATACAAAGACTGAACATGGAATATCGTTTGCTTTCTACACAGGAGATAGAAAAGTTGGAGGCGCAGTATTGTAGTGCTGCCGACTGGAACTTGGTGGAGGTAGCCAAGGAGTTTGTACCCGACTTTGTGCGTCATACCCGTTTCTCGGGGAAGGTGCGCTTAGGCGTATTCGAGGGCGAGTTTCATTTGCCCGGAGGAATAACCAAACATGCAGGACTGGCTTATGTCACTTTGCATAATGTATCGGTAGGAAACAACTGCTGCATTGAGAATGTAAAAAATTACATTGCCAACTATGAAATAGGCGACCATACGTTTATAGAGAATGTAGATATCATTCTGGTAGATAAGCGCAGCAAGTTCGGTAACGGGCTGGAAGTTTCGGTATTGAATGAAACCGGCGGACGTGAAGTTGTGATTCATGACCGCTTGTCGGCTCATCAGGCGTATATCATGGCACTCTACCGCCATCGTCCGGGACTGATTGACCGTATGAAGCAAATCATCGGCGACTATGCTGAGGCGCATGCTTCCGAAACGGGTACGATAGGCAGCCATGTCACCATTGTCGATGCCGGATACATCAAGAATGTACGTGTCGGCGACTATTGCGAAATAGAGGGAACGGGACGCCTGAAAAACGGAAGCATCAACAGTAATGTCCATGCACCGGTGCATATCGGCTACGGAGTAATCTGTGATGATTTTATCATCTCAAGTGGTTCGCATGTAGAAGATGGTACGGTGCTGACCCGTTGCTTTGTGGGACAGGCCTGTCACTTGGGACATAGCTATTCGGCTTCCGATTCGCTGTTTTTCAGTAACTGTCAGGAAGAAAACGGAGAAGCTTGTGCCATCTTTGCCGGTCCGTTCACGGTGACGCATCATAAATCTACGCTGCTCATTGCCGGTATGTTCTCGTTTATGAATGCCGGTTCGGGATCGAACCAGAGCAATCATATGTATAAGCTCGGACCGATTCATCAAGGAGCGTTGGAACGGGGTGCCAAGACTACTTCCGACTCGTATCTGTTGTGGCCTGCCCGTATCGGAGCTTTCTCTCTGGTTATGGGACGTCATGTCAACCATCCTGATACCTCGAATCTGCCTTTCTCTTATCTGATAGAAGAAAAGAATACCACTTATCTGGTGCCGGGGGTTAACCTGCGGAGTGTGGGAACTATCCGCGATGCGCAGAAGTGGCCCAAGCGCGACTTGCGTAAAGACCCGAACCGGCTCGATCAGATTAATTATAATTTGCTGAGTCCGTATACCATTCAGAAGATGATGACCGGGCGGACTATTCTGAAGGAGCTGGCACGTGTGTCGGGCGAGACCTCTGAAATCTATTCGTATCAAAGTGCGAAGATCAAGAATTCGGCTTTGAATAAAGGAATTCATTTTTATGAAACCGCCATCCATAAATTTTTAGGTAACTCCGTCATCAAGCGTCTGGAAGAGACTCGTTTCCGGAGTGATGAGGAAATCCGTGCTCGTCTGAAGCCTGATACCCCTATCGGAACAGGCGAATGGGTGGATGTATCGGGGCTGATTGCTCCGAAAAGTGAGATTGAACGCTTGATGGAAGATATAGAAGGAGGACGTCTGAACTCGGTGGACGAAATTCATGACCGCTTTGCCGGTATGCATGCGGCTTATTATACCTATGAGTGGACGTGGGCTTATGAGCAGATGCTGGAGTTTTACGGATTGAAAGCCGATGAAATTACGGCAAAAGATATTGTAACTATTGTGCGCCGCTGGCAGGAAGCCGTGGTATGGCTTGACCGGATGGTGTATGAAGATGCGAAGAAAGAATTCTCGCTGACCTCGATGACTGGTTTCGGCGCCGATGGAAGTAGAGAAGAACAAGTGCGTGACTTTGAGGAAGTGCGGGGGGTATTTGAGAGCAACCCGTTTGTGACAGCCGTACTTGAACACATAAAGGTGAAGACTGAACTGGGAAATGAACTGATCGGGCGCATCGGTGGTTTATTATAAATAACGCAAAATCTCATCGTATGAAGTATCGTTTGATAGGAATCATGCTGATAGGCTTCTTCTGTTGCTCCGTGCAAGGGCAGGTTTTTTATAAACGTATGGTAGAAACTCCGTCGTTTATTACAGCCAATACCTCTGAACTGGAACTGAAGAAACTGATCCTTACCGATGAACAGACGCAGGTGGATGCCGTGCTTTACGGAAAGCCGGGCAGTGTAGCTGTTATCTCTCCGGATACTTGGCTGGTTGCCGGACAGCAGCGCTTTTGCTTGCGCGAAGCCGGTGGTATTTCGATAGGCGGGCAGACTGAGCCGGAAAGAATACCAGAGAACGGACGGGTGCATATTGTTCTTTCTTTTGCACCGGTTCCCCGGAGTATTCATGAAGTAGACCTGATAGAAGAGGGGACCGGAAGAGCTATTTACGGCATACAGCTGAGCCGGAAGGAGCCTTATGTCTATGTTCCTGAATTTCTGAAAGAGAAGCAGCAGGGCGGGACGCATGAATTGCCGGAACCGGGGCTGTCGCCCGGAAAGGCGGTAGTCAACGGCTATCTGCTGGGTTATGATGGGCGTATGCCTTTATCCATGAACCTGCTTTATTATGACCGGCTGTTTGATCAGGAGTGGAGCAGCCGGGTGCGTATCCGTCAAGACGGTTCGTTTCATCTGGAAACGGAGATGCTGCAGCCCGATACGGTGAAGCTGAGGGTCAATCAGGCAGTGCTTCGTCTGTTTCTGGTTCCCGGTGAGGAAACCACAGTTTATATTGACCTTTCCAAGTTGAGTATGTCGGCTTCAAGGCTCCACCATAAGAATTATGAAAGAAAGCAGAAAGCTTGGTTCAACGGGGCAGCCGAACTGATCAATACAGAGCTGGCATCAGGAAAGCGGTCGCCGGCATTAGACGTATTTCATGCCGTTGAGAGCGACCTCATGAGCAATGAGAACCTGAAGGCTCAGCTTCATGAAGATGCAGAGCGGGTGAAGCCACTGTGCGAAAAAATAATCTCGAAGAAAGAATTACAGTCGTCCGATAACAAACTGCTTGATGCGGTTACGTTTCCGGAAATAAGTGCCTATGTGCGTTTGCGTAACCAAGCCCTGAAGAATGAACTCATGCGCATGAATTCAGAGAAAGAGGCTTGGGTGGCTGAGCTCGATCCGCATTTGTCGGGTGAAACCCTTCTCCCTTCGCTGCTTGCCCCGTATCGGGGGAAGGCCGTGCTGGTTGATTTCTGGGCCACATGGTGTGCGCCTTGCCGGAAAAGCTTCAAGGCGATGCGTCCGCTTCGTAAAAAGCTGGCTTCAGAAAATATCGTGTATCTGTATCTCACGGGACCCTCTTCTCCTGAGCTGGTCTGGAGAACGATGCTGGAAGATATTCCGGGCATCCATTACCGGCTGACCGAAGCGCAGTGGAAGTATCTTTGCGATGTACATCGTATCAAGGGCATTCCGGCTTATCTGGTGGTGAATCCTGATGGAAGCGTAGCCTATACCCATGTGGGATTTCCGGGTATAGATATTCTTCAAGATGAGTTATTGCGTGTAGTCAATCCTTAATTATTTATATATTATGTCTATCTTACGAGTTATTTTAGCTATTTTGTTTCCCCCGCTGGCGGTGATTGATCAGGGCTGCGGTTCTGTGCTTATTGTGTTAATCTTAACCTTGGCAGGCTGGGTTCCGGGAGTCATCGGAGCACTGGTTATTCTGAATAAGGCTTCTAAGTGAGAAGCAGGCAGGTAAAGAGGTGATTTTTTCACCTTGATGATAGAAAAGTTTCAATAATACTTTGTAACTTTGCTTCCACGATAACTAACTGTCTGGTTATTTAGTTTTTGAGTTTATAAGTTTGTTGTTATGCTGATAATCAAACTCAAAAACTCAAAAGCCTGTAAACTTAAAACCTATAAACTTAACATTTAATTTATTCATCTTATGGCAACACCCGAATTCAAGTATCAGCCGATGTTCGAACACGGTAAAGATACAACTGAATACTACCTGCTTACCAAGGACTATGTGTCAGTAAGCGAGTTTGAAGGCAAACCTATCCTGAAAATCGAAAAAGAAGGTTTGACTGCAATGGCTAACGCTGCTTTCCGTGATGTATCTTTCATGCTTCGCCGTTCACATAACGAACAGGTGGCAAAAATCCTGACCGACCCGGAAGCAAGCGATAACGATAAGTATGTGGCACTGACTTTCCTACGTAATGCAGAGGTGGCTGCAAAAGGCGTATTGCCTTTCTGTCAGGATACCGGTACAGCCATTATCCACGGTGAAAAGGGACAGCAGGTTTGGACCGGCTACTG
Source organism: uncultured Bacteroides sp. (assembly GCA_958453305.1). Lineage (GTDB taxonomy): Bacteria > Bacteroidota > Bacteroidia > Bacteroidales > Bacteroidaceae > Phocaeicola. The sequence continues at coordinate 55,398 of CAUDXH010000007.1, forward strand.
CGATGAAGAGGCGCTTTCATTAGGTGTGTATAAAACTTATACCGAAGAAAACCTCCGTTACTCGCAGAATGCACCGCTTACCATGTACGATGAAGTGAATACACGCTGCAACTTGCCGGCTCAGATTGATATTGAAGCTACTCAAGGTATGGAGTATGAATTCCTTTGTGTAACGAAAGGGGGAGGTTCGGCTAACAAAACTTATCTGTATCAGGAAACCAAAGCCATCTTGAATCCGGCTACCTTGGTGCCGTTCTTGGTTGAAAAAATGAAGACGTTGGGTACAGCTGCCTGTCCTCCGTATCATATCGCTTTCGTTATCGGCGGTACTTCAGCAGAAAAGAACTTGCTGACCGTGAAGTTGGCTTCTACCCGTTTCTATGATAACCTGCCTACCACTGGTAATGAATATGGACGTGCATTCCGCGATGTGGAACTGGAAAAACAAGTGCTGGAAGAAGCACACCGCATTGGTCTGGGTGCGCAGTTCGGCGGTAAATATTATGCTCACGATGTACGCATCATCCGCTTGCCTCGTCACGGTGCTTCTTGCCCCGTAGGTCTGGGCGTTTCTTGTTCAGCCGACCGTAACGTACGTTGTAAAATCAATAAAGACGGTATCTGGATTGAAAAACTCGACTCTAATCCGGGTGAACTGATTCCGGAAGAATTGCGTCAGGCAGGTGAAGGTAATGCTGTGAAGATTGACCTGAACCGTCCGATGCCGGAAATCTTGGCTGAACTCGATAAATATCCGGTAGCTACCCGTCTGTCACTGAACGGTACCATCATCGTAGGCCGTGACATCGCTCATGCTAAGCTGAAAGAACGTCTGGACCGTGGTGAAGAATTGCCGCAGTACATCAAAGATCATCCTATCTATTACGCAGGTCCTGCCAAGACTCCGAGCGGTATGGCTTGCGGTTCAATGGGACCGACTACTGCCGGACGTATGGACCCGTATGTTGACTTGTTCCAAAGCCACGGAGGATCGATGATTATGCTGGCAAAAGGTAACCGTAGTCAGGCTGTAACCGATGCTTGTAAAAAGCACGGCGGCTTCTATTTAGGCTCAATCGGCGGTCCGGCTGCTATCTTGGCTCAGAACAACATCAAGAGCATCGAGTGTGTGGAATATCCGGAACTGGGTATGGAAGCTATCTGGAAGATTGAAGTGGAAGATTTCCCGGCATTTATCTTGGTTGATAATAAGGGAAATGATTTCTTCAAACAGATCAAGCCCCGTTGTGCAGGAAACTGTAAATAAATGAATTTTTACTGGTGTAAATAACCTGAATGAAAAGCGGTGTGACAGGCTCATGCCGCTTTTTTTATTTGTGTCACATAAAAAATAAACATAGATGTTACATGATCTCTTTTTTTTGGTGGGCGGACTGGCTCTTATTTTGGCGGGAGCCAACGGAATGACCGATGGTGCTGCGGCGGTGGCCAAACGCTTTCATATATCAGACCTTGTAATCGGGCTGACGATTGTTGCATTTGGTACTTCTGCTCCTGAGTTGGTAATCAGTGTGCTTTCAGCCATGCAGGGAAGTGCCGACCTTGCCATCGGTAACGTGGTGGGAAGTAATATCTTCAATATGCTGATGATTATAGGCTGTACCGCCTTGGTGCTTCCCATACAGGTAGGGAAAGGAACGCTCAGCAAGGAAATTCCGCTGGTTATCCTTTCTTCGCTCGTCTTTGCCTTCTTGGCTAATGATGTGTTTCTTGACGGAGGAGTGCGGAATGTAATCAGCCGCATCGATGGCTTGGTCTTGCTTGCTTTTTTCTTGGTATTCTTGCGTTATACGTTTGCCATAGCCCGTGCAGGCGAACTGCAGCCGGAAGATCAGAAAGTGAAGGAACTTTCGCTGTGGAAGTCTGCTTTATATATTATAGGTGGGCTGTTGGCTTTAATCTTCGGCGGACAGTGGTTTGTGGAAGGAGCCAGTGGAGTAGCCCGCAGCATGGGCGTGAGTGAATCGGTGATTGGTCTGACCTTGGTGGCAGGAGGAACTTCCCTTCCGGAGCTTGCCACTTCGGTGGTAGCGGCAGTGAAGAAGAATCCGGGAATAGCCATCGGGAATGTAATAGGCAGTAATTTATTTAATGTATTCTTTGTGCTGGGAGTAAGTGCCACGATATTTCCCTTGCCCATGGGCAACATCACTAATTTCGATATTGCCGTACTGATAGGTGCCTCTCTTCTGTTCTGGCTAGTGGGGTGGTTTTTCAAGAAGTGTACCATTACGCGGCTTGAAGGAGCTTTCTTAGTGGCGTGTTATGTGGCTTATACAGCGTGGCTCATTGGGGCTTAGCAGTTTCAGCAAGCTGTATTTGATCTCCCGGTTTACTCCAGCAGTAGCCGGGGGATTTTCTTTTCCGGGAGAAAGTGCATAAAAAAAGGATGTACCCGTAAGAGCACATCCTTTTCCGTTAAAATATGAATGTTATAGTGCCTTTCGGCATTTATCAGATTCTAAACTAAAGCTGATGCTTTTTGAAGCAATCAGCTTGCTTACTTGCTAACGTTTTCGTTAAGCATTACATAACCCCAAATCATAGGGTCTGCATTTGTCATCTTGTGAAAAATGTTTTTTACCTTTTTCATACTGTTATCCTTTCTTTTTAATTAATAATACCTAAAAACTTTTACCTAAATCAAGCGGGTCTCCCGACCGGCTCTGTTCTTTCAATTTGTTATCTTAAAAACATCTTTTTAGTTAAGTCCAGGACTTGTTTCCTTTTTATTACACTGCAAAGATACGGCTTTTATTTACACAAAACATGTTTTGCAGCATATTTCTTTTCTTTTTGGCTGTTTTATTGATGTAAATCAAAAAAAAGTATTATAAAGCAAACTAATCCTCTTAGGCGTGAACAAACCAGTGCTCTGTCCCTTTACAGAGCTACCCGGCGCAGGCGGATACGTAAATTTGACAGTTCAGCGTCAGTGTGTGCCGAAGAAGGCTGGTGAGGCTTTACCGTAATGGTATGCCGTTTGCCTTCGGTGGCATCGGGGAGCGTAAAGTCTTGCCGGTAAACCACCTGTTCTTTTGCCGGGCAGAGCAGATAACCGGTGCGTTCTTCAAACCGGTTATAGGCGCGGAGTACGATTTGGTTGTCGCCTTTCTGTAAGGGAACAATGAGCTTTTCCGTACGGAATGTGCATCGGTATGGATTCAGATGCTTCATGATGGATTTGCCATTTACGTAGACTTCGATTCCGTTGCCGGCTCCTACTTCCATCAGGATGTGTTGGGAGCGGGTAGCATATACATTTTGCATAACGAAGTAGGTAGAGAACGGGCTACAGGGAAATTCGTCTTGCTCTTTATCCGTAGGTACCCATGTCTTTCCGCTGGCAGGCGCATGCTGTAGGTCGGTTTGCAGGAAGGAAGGTGATTCGAACATACCGCTTCCCGGTCCGCATACATACCGCTGTCCCCATGTGAGACTGGATGCAAAAGCCAGCTTGGCATTTGTGGCAGGACGTTCGGGCTTTCCTTTATCAAGCGTAAGGATATATTGTTTGTTATCAATGGTCAGGTCGAGGGTCTTTCCGGCTTCTTGTTCGGTATAAATCAGTTCCAGTTGTTTCAGCAAAAGTTGCTCTACCTCCCAGCTATAGGCAGTGGTGCTGCGGTAGTTGCTGTAATAATCGAAGCAGGAATAGCTGTAATGCGGAGTTGCATTTCCGGCAGTCAGTGTCATGCCTTGTACCGTTTCTGCAGGTTGAGGCTGGATGGGCGCATCGAATTCGAGCGTCAAGACATGAATGGTTCCGTCATTATAAGCCGATGCAGGTATGGTCAGTTCAATCTGGTTGCCATATTGCAGGTAAGTTGCCATTTTCCCGTCTCCTTTTATTAGCTTGTATCCCGGCAAGTTCAGTATAATTTTTCCGTCTTGCGGATAGACTCCGGAGAGGAACAGATAAAGCTGTTTGCCTTTCCGGGTAACCTGTCCCCAGCTGAAGTCTTGCCGGAACGGTGAGGCTTCGGTATCGTAGATGGCATAGCCATATCGGTTCAGCCATTGCCCGATCAGCATGAGTACCTCTTTCTCAAACGGAACTACCGAGCCGTCTCCTTTCGGACCGATATTGAGCAGGTAGTTTCCTCCGTGAGCTGCTACGCTGATTAAGTCTTTCAGCTTTTCTTTCGCTTTTTCGCCTACATTGCCCCGCTGTTGCCAAGAACGGTAGCCCCAAGTCTCATTAAACATAGAGGCTGCACTTTGCCAAGAAGTTTGCAGGCTGGATTCAGGGTAAGCATTGTCACCCATCACACAAAAGTCGTACTGGTCATTTCCCAGCCGTCCGCTGACCATGCAGTCGGGTTGGAGCTGGTGTACCAACTGATAAAGCTCCCGGCTTTGTTCAGGAGTATTGGCTCCCATATCAAACCACAGTTCTGAAATCTTTCCGTAGCGAGTGAGTAATTCGGTGAGCTGTTTCTTGGTGAACGCATGATGTGCAGCTGGAATAAAGTCGGCATTATGTCCCGACATGGGAGATGCTTCGGGAAAACTCCAGTCGATGAGTGAGTAATAGAGTCCGAAGTTCATCCCTTTTTTCTGGCAGGCTTCGGAGAGCTCTTTCACGAAATCGCGCTTCGCGGGAGTGGCATGGTAACTGTTGTAAGGAGTGGTTTCGGTATGAAACATACAGAATCCGTCATGATGTTTCGTGGTGAAAATGATGGAGCGCATGCCGGCAGCTTGGGCAAGTGCCACGATGGAGTCGGCATGAAACTGGTCAGGATTGAAGGTCTGGGCAAGTGCATGATATTCTTCTTTGGGAATAGGGGCAAATGCCTGTATCTGTTCGCTGTATCCTCGGGTTACCGGCTGTCCGTTCCATACACCGCCGGCTTGGGAATAAAGTCCGAAGTGGATGAACAGGGAGAATTTATTACTGTGCCACGTGCGGAGGGCTTCCGGGCTTATTTGTGCTTGCAGGGTGAGCAGCATCAGGCAGGTCAGGAGGAGTGAGACGAATCTTTTCATTTTGTTGTTATTTGTGAGCAAATATACGAATTTTAGTTTATTGATAGGTGTATTGCTTTTTTAGTTTTTTAGTTTTCGGGCTTTTTAGTTTTCAGTTTTTAGCTTCCTGCTCATTGCTTCTTTCGTTTAGGGAGACTGTCTGTTTCAGTTGAGGCGATAAGAGAAAGGGTTCAGTATAAAAAATGCTTGCCTTGTTTCGGGATATTTGGAAGGGTAGCAGTTTTTTATGTAATTTTGCAGCCGATTTGATAATTTGTTAAAAATACGTTAACGAACGATGAAAAAACTAATTTTATTCGTGTTCTTTTGCTGCACATTTGCAGTGAGTGCCATGGCACAGTTGAATCTTCAGTTGCACTATGATTTGGGACGTGCGCTTTATAACTCGTTGGATGGTCGTCCTTGGGTGACTACTACAGTGGAAATGTTTAAGGCTGACAAATGGGGAAGTACCTATTTCTTTGTAGATATGGATTATACCGATAAAGGAGTGGACTGTGCATATTGGGAGATAGGTCGTGACTTGAAATTCTGGAAAGCACCTTTTGCTGCTCATGTGGAGTATAACGGAGGGTTGAATTATATCAACAATGCGTTCTTGGGTGGTGTGTCATATAATTGGAATAACGCAGACTTTTCGCGTGTGTTCGGGCTGCAGGTCTTATATAAGTATATTCAGAAGAATGAAAAACCGCATAACTTCCAGCTTACCGGTACATGGACACTTCATTTCGATGAAGGGAAATATACATTCAGCGGATTTATGGATTTCTGGCGTGAGAAACATAACGGACATGATTTTATTTTCATGAGTGAACCGCAGTTCTGGGTGAATCTGAATAAATTCAAACATGTGAACGATGAGTTTAACCTGAGCGTGGGAACAGAGTGTGAGTTGAGTACAAACTTTGCTATGCGTAATGGATTCTATTGTATTCCTACCTTAGCAATGAAATGGACGTTCTGATGAAAAAGGGAATGCTTGAAAAATTATTCGGCTTTGACCGGAATGTGACTCGGGTACGTACGGAAGTGATGGCGGGAATTACTACGTTCCTGACCATGGCTTATATCTTGGCTGTCAATCCGAACATTTTGAGTGCGGCGGGTATGGATAAGGGGGCGTTGTTTACCACGACGGCTGTTGCATCGGCTTTTGCTACGCTGCTGATGGCTTTTTATGCGAAGTTACCTTTCGGACTGGCACCGGGTATGGGGCTGAATGCGTTTTTTGCTTATACGGTCTGCCTTACGCTGGGCTATTCCTGGCAGTTTGCCTTGACAGCTGTGTTGCTGGAGGGATTGATATTTATCATCTTGACAGTGACCAATTTGCGTGAGAAGATTGTAGATGCTTTGCCGGTGACCTTGAAAAATGCGATAGGAGCCGGTATCGGTTTGTTTATTGCTTTTCTGGGACTGCAGAATGCCGGGGTCATTGTAAACAATGATGCAACGCTGGTTGGCTTGGGACAGATTACTTCTGGTTCGGCTTTGCTGGCGCTGATAGGTTTGCTGATAACTTCTGTGCTGCTGGTGAGACGCATGCGCGGGGCTTTGCTGTTTGGGATTCTGCTCACTACGCTGGTGGGTATTCCGATGGGAGTGACACACATGGATGCGGTGGTGAGTATGCCGCCCTCCATTGAACCGATTTTCTTTAAGTTTGAATGGGAGCATATTTTTACAAAAGAAATGCTGATTGTGGTATTTACGTTTTTATTTGTAGATATGTTTGATACCATCGGTACGCTGGTGGGAGTGACTACCAAGGCAGGTATGATGACAAAAGACGGTAAAATACCTCATTTGAAGCAGGCTTTTCTGGTAGATGCGTTTGGAACAACCATAGGTGCGGCTCTGGGTACCAGTACCATTACTACCTTTGTGGAAAGTGCATCGGGAGTTGGAGAAGGTGGACGGAGCGGATTAACGGCATTTGTTACGGCTATCTGCTTCCTGTTGGCTTTGTTTCTGGCTCCTTTCTTCTTGGCTGTGCCGGGGGCGGCTACGGCTCCAGTCTTGATTCTGGTGGGGCTGATGATGATGTCGTCGGTAAAGAAGGTTGATTTTACCGATTATTCGGAGTCGATTCCGGCTTTTCTCTGCATCATTTTCATGCCTCTGGCTTACAGCATCTCAGATGGTATCGTGCTGGGGCTGATCAGTTATGTATTGATTAACCTGCTTTGCGGGAAACGTGAAAAACTGACTCCCGGCATGTGTCTGCTGGCTGCGGTTTTTGTCTTGAAATTTTTTATCTGACGATAAGGTTGGAGAGTAGCATGGTTGAACAAACCTTGTGACTCTTGCAGATGCCAAACAAGCTTTAACTCATCTGGGTATTCTCCGCTTGCTTGAAAGCTGGAGTTGTCAAGAGAGTTAAAGCTTGTTTCTTTAAATTGGCTATTGAGCGGGGTTCTTTATTCTTCTGCAGTATCAAGTAAAAGTTCCATTACCTGACAAGCTGATTTGGCAACCGAAGTACCGGGACCAAAGATAGCCATGACTCCTGCCTTATATAAGAAATCATAATCTTGGGCAGGGATGACTCCTCCGGCAAAGACTAAGATGTCTTCACGTCCCAATCGCTTCAATTCTTCTATAATCTGCGGAACCAATGTCTTATGTCCGGCTGCAAGTGAAGAAACACCAACTGCATGCACGTCATTTTCTACTGCTTCACGCGCTGCTTCTTCCGGAGTTTGGAACAAAGGTCCCATATCTACATCGAATCCACAGTCGGCGAATCCGGTTGCTACAACTTTTGCACCTCGGTCGTGTCCGTCCTGTCCCATTTTGGCAATCATGACACGCGGACGCCGTCCTTCTTTTTTCGCAAATTGTTCGGTCAGTTCGCAAGCTTTTGCGAAATCTGCATCTTTTTTACTTTCTGATGAATACACGCCTGATATCGTTCTGATTACTGCTTTATATCGTCCGACTACTGCTTCGCAAGCATCGGATATTTCTCCTAAGGTGGCTCGTACATGGGCAGCTTCTACGGCTAACTCCAGTAAGTTGCCTTTTCCGGTTTTTACACATTCAGTAATGGCTGCCAAAGCCTTATCAACTTCTTCCTGATTACGTCCTTCTTTTAACCGGCGCAGGTTCTCCACTTGTTCCTGACGAACAGCGGTGTTGTCTACTTCCAGAATATCAATCGGATCTTCTTTTTCCAAGCGATACTTGTTGGTACCCACAATGGTTTGTTCACCTGAGTCTATGCGTGCCTGGGTGCGTGCGGCTGCCTCTTCGATACGCATTTTAGGAATACCGGTTTCAATTGCTTTAGCCATACCGCCCAGACGTTCGATTTCCTGGATATGCTCCCAGGCGCGATGAGCCAGTTCGTTGGTCAGTGATTCTACATAGTAAGAACCTCCCCATGGATCTACATTCTTGCATACCTGAGTTTCTTCCTGAATATAGATTTGGGTATTACGGGCAATACGTGCAGAGAAGTCGGTGGGCAATGCGATCGCTTCATCCAAGGCATTGGTATGGAGTGACTGGGTATGCCCCAATGCTGCTGCCATCGCTTCAATACAGGTACGTCCTACATTGTTGAACGGGTCTTGCTCGGTAAGTGACCATCCGGAAGTCTGTGAGTGCGTACGAAGTGCGAGTGATTTGGGATTTTTCGGATTAAACTGTTTCACAATCTTTGCCCATAGCATACGTGCAGCACGCATTTTGGCAATTTCCATGAAGTGATTCATACCGATGGCCCAGAAGAAGGAGAGTCGGGGAGCAAAGGCATCGATATCGATACCGGCAGCCACTCCGGCACGCAGATATTCCAGTCCGTCGGCAAGGGTATATGCCAGTTCGATGTCGGCTGTAGCCCCTGCTTCCTGCATGTGGTATCCCGAAATAGAGATAGAGTTAAATTTAGGCATCTTTTGTGAAGTATATTCAAAGATGTCAGAAATGATTTTCATGGAGAATGCAGGCGGATAGATATACGTATTACGTACCATGAACTCTTTTAGAATATCATTTTGGATAGTTCCTGCCATTTCTTCCAGCTTGGCTCCCTGTTCCAGTCCGGCATTGATATAGAATGCCATGATGGGAAGTACGGCTCCGTTCATGGTCATTGAAACAGACATTTTATTGAGCGGGATTCCGTCGAATAACACTTTCATGTTTTCCAGTGAGCAGATAGATACACCGGCTTTACCCACATCGCCAACTACTCTGGGATGATTCGGGTCGTATCCGCGGTGGGTGGGAAGGTCGAATGCAACCGACAATCCTTTTTGTCCGGAAGCCAGGTTACGGCGATAGAATGCGTTAGATTCTTCAGCGGTAGAGAATCCTGCATATTGACGGATGGTCCACGGGCGGAAGGTATACATCATAGAATAGGGACCCCGCAGATAGGGAGGAATACCTGCTGCATAATCCAGATGCTCCATGCCTTCCAGGTCTTCTTTGGTATAAACCGGTTTTACCTGAATTTGCTCAGGCGTTTTCCAGTTGGCTGTAATGCCGTTTTCTTTTTGCCACTCCATTCCGTTTTGTGGATGGAATCCGGCAAATATATCGATGTTTTTAAAATTAGGTTTCATAGCTTTCCGTTTTTGAGCTTCAGTTTTTAAGTTTGTTGAAAGGGATTAGTCTACTCAAAAACTTATAGACTTAATAACTTTTTGTTGTATTCTCGTAATGTTTCCAATACGTTGCAACGCACGTGGATAAAGTTTTCGATGCCTGCAGCTTTTAAATCGTCCATACAAGCAGGTGCACCAGCCACAATAAACAGGGCTCTTCCGTTTACCTCCTGGAATGCCGGGATGGCATATTCTGCATACTCGTCATCGCTGGAGCAGAGTACAATGATATCAGCTTGGGCATTGATGGCTGCCTTTACTCCTTCTTCAACAGAAGTAAATCCTAAATTATCGATTACTTCATAGCCTGCACAGGCAAGGAAGTTACAGGAGAATTGAGCACGTGCCTGGCGCATGGCAAGATTTCCGATGGTAAGCATGAATGCTTTCGGGCGTTTGCCGGAGTGTTCAGTTTGCAGGCGGAGTGATTCAAACTCGCTTGCAGCACGGTCTGTATTTAAGGTAGCAAATTCTTTTTCGCTATCCTCGTTCTTGTTACCGCAGCAACATGCAGGAGCCAAAGGAGATTTTTCACCGGCTAATTCGGTGAAATTCGGATATTGGTTGGTTCCCAGTAAGATTTCTTTGCGTTTGGAAACAGCTTCATGGCGTGCTTTGTTGCTTCCGTTTACAGCTTCCTGTATGCGACCAGCCTTGACCGCTTCTGTCATACCTCCTTCTTCTTCCACTTGCAGGAAAAGTTCCCATGCCTGTTTGGCAATAGATACAGTCAGGTTTTCAATATAATATGAACCTGCAGCCGGGTCAACAATACGGTTTAGATGCGCTTCTTCTTTCAATAACAGCTGCTGGTTGCGTGCGATGCGTTCTGAAAACTCGTTGGGAGTCTCATAAGCCTGGTCAAACGGAGTGACGGTCATGGAGTTAACTCCCGCAAGGGCAGCACTCATGGCTTCAGTCTGTGTGCGTAACAGGTTGACGTGTGCATCAAACAGGGTGAGATTGAAATGAGAAGTTTCGGCATGCGCAATCATCTGGCAGGCACACGGGCATGAAGGTTTATATTCATTGACTATTTGAGCCCATAATAAGCGTGCTGCTCTAAATTTGGCAATCTCCATGAAATAGTTTGAGCTGATGCCGAAGTTGAATTTTATTTTCTGTGCTGCAGTATCCACCGGAACTCCAGCTTCGGTCATGCAAGCCAGATATTGATTTCCCCAAGCTAATGCATATCCTAATTCCTGATAGATATAAGCTCCTGCATTATTCAGTTGGAGGGAGTTGACAGCGATACATCGGAAAGAAGGATAAGGAGCCAGAATTTCAATTAATTCTTTAGCTGTAGGGATGAGTTCGCTGCGGTCTTTTCCTTTCTTCAGCATTTTCCCGATGGGGTCGAAGTTGAATGAGCCTTTCAGCTTTTCGGGAGCATATCCTTTTTCTTTGAAATATTGAGTTACGAATCGGGCTAATTTAATGGTTTGCCGCTGGCAAGTCTTGAAGTTGAGTTCAATACATTCACAGCAAATGTCTTTTAGCAAAGTGTGTATAAAATCTTCACTTACGTCTTTCCCTTTTATTTTGAATTCCAAGGAGTCAATGCCCTTGTTCAGTAAATCTAATGCTTTGGCATTGGCTTCTTCCGGATTTTCTACCCGGATGTCTTGGCGGATAAACCAGGTGTTATCATTTTTTTTATTGCCACGTAGGTAGGGGAATTGTCCCGGAAGCCCTTCAGTAGTTTTTAATCCTTCCAAGTCTTCCCGGCGGTAGAAAGGTTTTACTTTAAACCCTTCATTGGTTTTCCATACCAGCCTTTTTTCATAATCCGCTCCTTTCAGATCCACTGTAATTTTGTCCATCCATTCTTGGGTGGATACGGCGGGGAAATCGGAGAAGAGGGTCTCTTTACTATCTGCCATAGTTGATAAGTGTTTTTGTTGATATTTAGATTCAGTTGCTTCGGTTCGGAAGCCTACAATGGCAAATATACAAATTTCTTCTTAGGTTGTATCTTTTGGTATGTGAAAAAACGACAAATTGTCAGTCCTTATTCCAGGAACAGCAGCCTCGGTTTTCTTCCAAGAAAACCGAGGCTGCTGTTCTTGGGAGAATCAGTATAAGGGAATTCCTTTATAAAAATCAAGTATTTTGGTCCGGAACAGATAATCGTATTTTGCTTGGATGCGGTCGGATACGGCTTTCATCCATGCGGTACGTGCTTCGTTATATTCTGTGGCATTGGCTTTTCCGCTGCTGTATTTTTCTTTCATTAGCTCAAATGATGCCTGGGCTGCCTGATCGGCTGTCTGGCTGCTTTGGTATTGGCTTCCGGCACTTACGGCATTGTAATAGGCTTGCTGGATTTCTTTATAGAGTACTTTTTTGCTGTCTTCCAGCTGCCAGTTGAGGATGTTCTGCTGTACCCGGGCATTGCGGACCCGGTTTCGGGTAGCGAACCGGTTGAACAGCGGAACGCTGAGCGAGAAGCCGATGTATTGGCTGAAGTTGTCGCGCAGCTGTGAACTGAAGCTGTGATTCGCTTGCCCTGATACATTAAAGTAATTGGTGCTGAGTCCTGCTCCGAAACTCAGTTGCGGGTAATAGGCACTTTGGGCAATACGGATGTTGCGAGCGGCTCCCTCCAGCCGGTATCGGGCTGCTTTAATGGACGGTTTGTTCCGGATAGCTTCGCTGTAGATGTCTTCCGGAGCCGTCAGTTCTTTGATGAAAGACGATTCATCTGCTTCGGGAAAAACAATTTGAAAATTTTCCGGCGAAGGCAGTTCTAAGAGTTGGCTCAGTTCAAGTAATGCCAGCTGATAGTTGTTTTGGGCTTGAACAGCCGACAGTTCATCTTGAGCCACCCGTGACTGGGCTTCAAGCCATTCGGCTTTTGATGCTTTCCCGTTTTCAAAGAAAGCTTCTTTTTGCCGCAGCATTTCCTTGCTCAGCAAGACTTGCTCTTGAGCCACTTTGTTAAGTTCTTCATTAAATAATACCTGTAGAAAAGAAGACGTAACTTGAATGCTGATATCTTCTTTTGCCTTATTTAAGTCTTCAGTCGCAGCTTTCAGATTGAGTCTGGAGAGTGCAATGGTATTAGGAATCTGCATACCGGTAAATAAAGGAATGTTTGTGGTGAGATTTAATCCTGTATTTTGTGTATTCAGACTGCGGTACGTGTTATCCGACTGAAGGCTTCGTCCGAAATTGAATGTGTGAGAAGCATTTCCGTTCAGGTTGGGCAAGCGGCTCCATTTGGCCGTATGGAGTTCGATTTCATTTTGCTCACGTACAGATTCCTGTTGCTTGATTGTCAAATTGTGTTCAATCGCATAGTCAATGCATTGCTTTAAGCTCCATGCCTGCTGAGCATGAGCCGTGAAGTTTCCCATGACGAGAGGGAGGCACAGGGCTATTATATTCTTCAGGTTATTCATGACTTATTCTTCTTTTTTCATTCCGCGTACAAAGTTTCCGGGCTGGAGACCTTGTTTGATTTCTATTTTTATGCCGTCGCTGATACCTACCGTAACAGGGATACGCTTGAACTGCTGTGAAGGGACGCTGTCAGTAAGTACGTGTACAAAAGCCGAATCTCCCTTAAACTCAATGGCACTTTCGGGTACTGTCAAAACGTGGCTGGCACGCTGCAATACGATTTCAGCATTGGCGCTATAGCCTGACCGGACGGTTACGCTGTCGGGTATCTGGATAGCTGCTTTGATTTCAAACTGGTTTGCTCCATTGTTTTCTATGCTTTTCGGTGAGATGTATTCAAGGTTGGCATCAAACTTCATGTTTTGCAGTGCTCCCAAGGTGATTTTTACGGGCATGCCTTCATGAATGCGTCCCACTTCGGTTTCGTCTACATTCCCGCGGAAAATCAAGTCGCTCATATCGGCCACGGTCGCAATGGTGGTTCCGTCATTAAAGGTGTTGCTCATGATAACCGAGTTACCTTCCTTGATGGGAACATCCAGAATCAGTCCGTTAATTGTTGAGCGGATCAGGGTGCTGCTAAACGATGCGCTGCTTTGGGTAATTCCCTCCTTTACAATTTCCAGATTATCTTTGGCAGCCTGTAATTCTTCTCTCGCCTGTTTGGCAGCCAATAAGGTTTGTTCATACTCTTCGTTGCTTATTAGTTTCTTCTGATAAAGCTGTTCCATACGCTTCAGGTCTGTTTCGGCCTGCTCCCCGTTCATCTGAGCCAGGCGTACCCGGCTTTCGGCAGCATTCAGTGACCCTAACTCCGGAATCACTTTCACCTTAGCTATGACCTCTCCTTTTTTTACGGTTTGTCCGGCTTCTTTATATACTTCGGCTATGATTCCCGAAATCTGCGGTTTAATTTCCACCTCATCGCGCGGTTCTATTTTTCCGGTGGCTACCGTGGTTTGTATTAAATCGCCTGTTTCAGCCTTTAAAATATGATAAAGGGTTTTCTCCGGCTGCGACTTTTGGTATAAGAACACGAATGTTCCGATGAAAATCAGTGCAATACACACGAATACGATGACTTTGATGTATTTTTTCATATTTGTAGTTGATTAGTTTCTTCTCTGTTGTTTTAGGGTTACTTGTCTTTTTGTGGGATTCGGGTTATTCATCTCTGATTGCTTCTATCGGCTTGATGGCCATAGCCCTGTAAGCAGGAGCCAGTCCGGCAAGCAGTCCTAAAATCATCAGCAGGATGCAGGCTCCTACAGCTTCCCAGAATCCGATTTGAAAATGAACCGGAGCGGAAGGAGTGGAGGCAGCCGATTCAGCGACATTGAGGAGGAAGACCGCGAAGGAGATGCCCGACATGCCTGCCAGTGAGGTCAGTATCATGCTTTCAGAAAGAATCTGTTGAAGGATGTCGGATGGTCGTGCTCCGATGGCGCGGCGGATACCGATTTCGGCAGTACGCTCTTTTACCGTTACCATCATGATGTTACTTACTCCGATTGCCCCGGCAAGCAGGGTACCTAATCCTACAATCCAGCTGAGAATGCGGATACCCGAAAACAGATTGTCCATCATGCTGAACATGACTTCGGCATTTAATATTATCAGGGCTTGCTGGTCGTCGGGGTGAATCAGGTGGGCTTGCTTCACAACCCTTTCAACCTTCTTTTCCACCTCACTGATGGAATAGCCTTTGCGTGCGGTATAGCAAAGCAACTGTACTTTTTGTCCGAAGTTGTAGTTTTGCTGCATGGTGGTAAAGGGAATGAGAATAGAAGTTTCCGACCTTCCTTGTACGGAAATGTTTCCGATCCCTGTGCTGACCCCGATAACTTGATAGTAGATGCCGTTAATCTCTATAAACTTGCCACACGGATTGGTTTTTTCCGGGAACAAGGTCTCATAGATACGTTTTCCTATGATGCACACCTTCCGTCGCTCTTTGATATCAATCTCATTGAGATAGCGTCCGAAGCTAATGGCAGGCTCTTCTATTTTTCCGTATTCCGGATAAAGCCCTTTCAGAGTTCCTGATATTTTATGCTCTCCGTAAATGACATTGACGCCCCATTTGGCCAGACTCGGAGTAATGACATCTACTTCAGGTACCTGACGCTGGACGCGGGCTACGTCTTTGTTTTCCAAATCCCATGACCGTCCCTGCTGGAAACCTTTGTAAGCTTTTCCTGTCTGGTTGGCCCCCATGAAGCCGGAATTGGTGGCAAATCCGGCAAAGTTCTGCGACAGTTTGTCCTGCATGCCTTTCGCTCCTCCCATCAGGGCTACCAGCATGAAGATTCCCCAAAATATGCCGAAGGCAGTCAGTATGCTGCGTGTCTTGTTTCGGGTAATGGTGATGAGAATTTCCTCCCATGTATCTAAATCGACTTGTTTCATACTTTGTTTAATCTGCTCTAAGTGCTTCAATCGGACGGATTCGGGCTGCTTTTCGGGCGGGAAACAGACCAGCCAGTGTTCCGGCAATAATCAAGGTCAGTGTAGCTTGAATGGCTATGCTGATATCTACGGTTGGATTTTCAAAGACGGTGACCGAAAACATACGGGCATCAATGGTCTGCCTGCCTGCCACTTGATTCATGTATTCGGTAACCGCAATACCCGCTACCATGCCTATGTATCCGAAGAAGGTGGTAATGGTGATACTTTCGGAAATGATGAGCCAAAGTATAGACATGGGTTTGGCTCCAAGGGCTTTGCGGATGCCAAACTCATGCGTCCGCTCGCGTACGGTGATGAGCATGATGTTGCTGACTCCCACAATGCCACTCAGCAGGGTAAAGATTCCGATAATCCAGATGGCTAAATGAAGAATCTCACTGGCTGTTTGCTGTTGTAAATATTGTGTGAAGCGGTTCCATATCCAAATGGCACCGTCGTCGTCGGCTGCAAACTGCTTGTATGAACCGAGTGTTTGCCGGTAATCGTTTTCAAAAGCTGTGTTTAAAGACTCATCGGTCAAGCCTTTGGTAGAGAACGTAAGGTTGTCAATACTGTCTCCTTTATTATAAATAAGCTGGAGGGTGGTAAAGGGTACGAGGGCGGTAGGAGAGAAACTGTTTTGGTCAGTATAAATACCCGCTACCTGATACATGACTCCGTCAGAATTGATGTATTTTCCTAAAGAGTTGGTTTTGGGAAAGAGGGTTTTTTCTGTCTTTTCATGGATAACCACCACTTTTCTTCTTTCCTGCATATCGCGTTCATTAATGAATCTTCCTTTTTTTAGCTGAACCGCTTCTAATTCGGGATAGTTTGGAAAGACCCCGTCTAACCCGATGCTTATGACCTCTTTTCCGTAGGTAAGGTGAGCATCACTTTTGCTTACCGTAGCTCCGGTGGCAATGATATGAGCGGGGAAGGCATGGGCAGTCAGCCGGCGGTCGCCTTCATTCAGTGAAATGGCACGTCCCTCCTTCATTCCTTGAAAAGGCTTTGACGTAACTCCCGGAAAAATTTTCATGGAGTTCATCATCATGCCTTCCGATTGTCCCTCAAAAGCGTGAATCAGTCCGTTTCCGGCACCGAGTAAGACAATGAGCATAAAGATTCCCCATGCAACGGAAAATCCGGTTAATAAAGTGCGCAGTTTGTTGCGCATGATGGTGCCGTATATTTCAATGAGTAAATCCATGTCTGTTATTTCATATAACCGTATTTCCCGAACGGAGATGCGTTATGGTCTATATTGTCTTCGATGCGTTCGATGACTCCGTCTTTAATATGGATGATTTTGTTGGTTTGATTGGCAACCCCGCTTTCGTGTGTGACCACAACGATGGTCAGCCCCTCTTTTTCGTGCAGTTCCTTCAGCAGATTCATCACTTCTACCGAGGTCTTGCTGTCTAATGCACCGGTAGGTTCATCGGCGAGGATAATCTGTGGCTTGGAAATCAAGGCTCTGGCAATGGCTACACGCTGCTTTTGTCCGCCCGATAATTCATTCGGCATATGGTGTGCCCATTCTTTCAGACCTAATTTTTCAAGATATTCTAACGCAAGCTGGTTGCGCTTTTTCCGGCCGACACCTTGATAGAATAATGGAAGAGCTACATTCTCCATGGCATTCTTAAAAGAAATCAGATTGAATGACTGGAAGATAAAGCCAATCATCCGGTTCCGGTATTCGGCAGCTTTCGTTTCGTTTAAGTTCCGGATAAGGATGTCATTTAAATAATACTCTCCTTCGTCATAGTTATCTAAAATGCCAAGAATATTCAGCAGGGTAGACTTTCCGGAGCCGGAAGCTCCCATGATAGAGACAAATTCTCCTTTTTTAATAGTAAGATTGATGCCCTTTAATACATGGAGGGGAGTACCGTTATTATAAGTTTTATTGATATTTGTCAGCCGTATCATTTCTTAAGTTTCTTTCTGTGGTGTGGTGCAAATATAAGAAAAGTTAGTTCTCGCTATAAATAAACAAGAAAAAATTTGTTACATAGGGGGCGAATCCTTATTTTTGCCTTGATAATTAACCTATAAAAATAAAACAGTATGACTATAAGCAATATGGAGAAACCTTATGTGGTTGGTATGGATATCGGCGGTACAAATACCGTGTTCGGTATCGTTGATTCTCGTGGCAATGTTTTGTCTTCAGATTCTGTGAAAACACAGCAGTACGATGTGATTGATGAGTATGTAGATGCCGTTTGCAAAAAACTTTTGCCTTTGATTCAGGCTGTAGGTGGTGCCGATAAGATTAAAGGTATGGGTGTAGGCGCTCCAAACGGAAATTATTATAACGGAACGATTGAGTTTGCTCCTAACTTGCCGTGGAAAGGTATTATTCCTTTGGCTTCTATGTTTGAAGAAAAGTTGGGCATTCCTACTGCATTGACGAATGATGCAAATGCGGCTGCTATCGGTGAAATGACTTACGGCGCGGCTCGCGGAATGAAAGATTTTATCATGATTACGCTGGGTACAGGTGTAGGCAGTGGTATCGTTATCAATGGTCAGTTGGTTTATGGACACGACGGTTTTGCCGGAGAATTAGGTCACGTGATTGTTGACCCGACCGGAAGACAGTGTGGTTGCGGACGTAGAGGCTGTCTGGAAACTTACTGCTCGGCTACAGGTGTGGCTCGTACAGCACGTGAATTCTTGGTACAGCGTACTGAGCCTAGCTTGCTGAGAAATGTTCCTGCCGATGATATCGTTTCAAAGGATGTATATGATGCTGCGGTAAAAGGCGATAAGTTAGCTTTGGATATTTTTGAATATACAGGACGTATCTTGGGAGAAGCTTTGGCTAATTTCATTGCTTTCTCAAGTCCGGAAGCTGTTATCTTGTTTGGCGGATTGGCTAAATCGGGTGATTATATCATGAAGCCTATCCAGAAAGCGATTGATGACAATATCTTGAAAATTTATGCAGGAAAAACCAAACTGCTCCTTTCTCAGCTGAAAGATGCGGATGCTGCCGTATTGGGCGCAAGTGCATTGGGTTGGGAAGTGAAGGAAGACTAATCTGTTTTCTTGATATATTCTTGAAAAAGGCTGCCGTTTGCGGTGGCCTTTTTTTATGCAGGTACAGGTCTGTTTTCCTTTTTCTGAGAGGGAATGCTCCTTTTTTGGAGGAGGTTTCAAGACGCTTTGTTGTTTCAAAAGATTCGTTTCGTTGTTTCAATCGGCTTGACCCGTTATTTCAATCTTTCCGCTTCGGCGGGTTTGCGGTATGGCTTGCAGGCTTGCATTGGTATGGAAAAGAAGAAAATATCCGGGTTGCGGAAGGGGGATGGATAAAAATAAAAGAGGATATTTCGTGAGAAATATCCTCTTTTATATGTAAGGAAGTAATCGTTTTCAGAATTATGCGTTAACGCGTTTTTCCTGAATTCTGGCTTTCTTACCGGTAAGTGCACGCAAGTAGTACAATTTAGCACGGCGTACTTTACCCACTTTGTTTACAGTAATGCTGTCGATAGCCGGAGATTCCAACGGGAAAATACGTTCTACACCTACAGTTCCTGACATCTTACGTACGGTGAAGCGTTTTTTGTCACCATGACCTGCGATTTTGATAACAACACCACGGTACAACTGTACACGTTCTTTGCTACCTTCAACGATACGGTATGCTACTGTAATAGTATCACCAGCTTTGAATGAAGGATGCTGCTTGCCAGTAGCAAATGCTTCTTCTGCAATTTTAATTAAATCCATTTTTCTTTTTTAAATTAAATTGTTTATCGTTACAACGCAACATACCAAGTAACACTTCTTTGGCAGCGATTGCGCGAAAGCGGTGCAAAGTAAGTGATTTTTGGGCACATAGCCAAATATTTCATCAGGTTTTTAAAAAATGCGAAGTCTTATCGCTTCGTTTTGTGCTTTTCTTGTGAGACTTTTCTTTTTTGGTTATTTTTACCCCAATAAACAAATCGGTTTATGAAGAAGAGTGTTTTGAAGAAGAATATTTTAGTATTGGCGTTTGCCGGATTCGGGACTCTGGCAGGATGTAAATCCGGTTATTCGTTGGTGGAAGTAGAGGGAAGCCCGGTTCCTGTTACCGCCGAGTATGAAGCATTTCCTGATATGGAGGCAGAGGAGATACTCCGTCCGTATAAGTTGAAGGTCGATAGTATGATGTTGCCCGTAATCGGGCATTCGGCTGCAAACTTGACAGCCAAGCGTCCGGAATCTCCCTTGTCTAATTTGATAGCCGATGTACTGCGTGCAGCTGCTCAACCCGAAGTGGGACGTGAAGCTGATGTGGCGGTGATGAATATGGGTGGTATCCGGAATGCTTTGCCGAAGGGAGACATTACTTTCGGTACGATTTATGAGATTGCGCCTTTTGAAAATGCATTGTGCCTGCTGACCATGGATGGGGCTACGCTGGAAAAGCTTTTTGAACAGATCGCTGCTGTGGGCGGCGAGGGCTTGAGCGGGGCGAAACTAATGATTAATAACGGGAAAATATTTGGCTCGCCGAAAGTGAACGGCAAGTTTATTGACCCGAAGAAGGAATATATCGTGGCTACGATTGATTATCTGGCAGAAGGAAACGACCGGATGCCGGCTTTCCGGGAAGCGAAGTCGAAGACGGTATATAAAGATAAACTGCTGCGCAACTTGCTGCTCGATTACGTAAAAGAGATGCAAAAGAAAGGGCAAGCGGTTGATGCTAAAGAAGAAGGGCGAATTCAGGTGGTTGAAAGTATAACGATAAGAGAAGATTGATGCCATGAAAAAAATATATGTATTCTTATTTGCATGCTTGCTTTCAAGTATGCTTTATGCTCAAGGCGGCAAGGAGTTGTACATACTCCATACCAATGATACCCATAGTAGGATTGAACCGTATGCTTCTACCTTTCCTGATACGTTGGTGGCAGGAAAAGCCGGATTCCTCCGGCGGGCTGCGCTGATTAAACAGCAGCGGAAAGAGCATAAGAATTTGCTGTTGTTTGATTGCGGCGACTTTTCACAAGGAAGCCCTTATTATAACCTGTTTAAGGGGGAAGTAGAAATCAAATTGATGAATGCGATGGGATACGATGCCGGAACCATCGGAAACCATGAGTTTGACTTCGGCTTGGAAAATATGGCGCGTTTGTTTAAAATGGCGAAATTTCCGATTGTCTGTGCCAACTACGATGTACAAGGTACGGTGCTCGAAGGATTGGTCAAAGAGTATGTTGTGCTGGAGCGCGAAGGCATCCGTATCGGTGTCTTCGGGTTAGGTCCTAAGCTGAGTGGGCTGGTGGCTCATTCTTGTTCGGGAGATGTGAAGTTTGAAGACCCGATAGCGGAGGCACAGCGTGTGGCTGACGTGTTGAAGGAGCAGGAAGCATGCGACTTGGTTATTTGCCTGTCTCATTTAGGATGGGAAGGGAAGCCTTACTCGGATGTGGAACTGATCAAGCATACCCGTCATATAGATATCGTATTGGGAGGACATTCACACTCTTTCTTCGATGCTCCCAAATATTATAAAAACTTAGATGGAATGGATATTCCGCTTCAGCAGATGGGTAAACATGCTGCTTTTGTGGGGAAGATGGTTGTAAAAATGCAAAAGGATTGATAACAAATGAATATTCGTATGAACTGGTTAGGTATATGCTTGCTGGTGATGGGGCAGGCACTGATGGCACAGGTTTCTTCTCCTCGTTTGCAGGCAGATGATGTTGAGGCTTGTAAGCTGTGGGTTGATGAACAGATGAACGCGATGACACTGAAACAGAAAGTAGGACAGTTGTTTATTCACACGGTAGCTCCTCTTACCACGCAGGCCAACCGGAAGAATATCGAGCAGGCTGTAACGGAGTATGGCATGGGCGGACTCTTGTTCTCGGGTGGAGATATTCAGAAGCAAATTGAACTGACAAACTATGCGCAGGGATTGGCTTCGGTTCCTCTGCTGATTACTTTTGATGGTGAATGGGGACTGGCCATGCGCTTGAAAGGAACTCCGTCGTTTCCGCGTAACAGAGTGTTGGGCTGTATCCAGAATGATTCTTTGCTTTATGAATACGGGCGTGAAGTGGCTCGCCAATGTCGTGAAATAGGAGTGCACGTAAACTTTGCACCGGTGGCTGATGTGGATAATAATCCCAAGAATCCGGTTATCAATACACGCTCGTTCGGCAGTATTCCTTTGCAGGTAGCCCGGAAGGCGGTAGCCTATTCGCATGGGTTGGAAGATGGGGGTGTGCTGGCTGTATGTAAACATTTTCCCGGACATGGAGATACGGAAACCGACTCTCACAAATCACTTCCGGTTTTGAATTTTGACAGGGCCCGTCTGGATAGCGTGGAATTGCTTCCTTTCCGGGAAGCAATCCGGGCTGGGGTAGGTGGTATGATGGTCGGTCATTTGCATGTGCCTTCCTTGGGGAAAAAGCCGGCATCTATATCATCCGACATCGTGGCTGGGGTGCTTCAGAAAGAGTTGGGCTTTCAGGGACTGACATTTACCGACGCCTTGGAGATGAAAGGCATTTCCGGCAATGAAGCCGTATGTGCGCAAGCCTTGATGGCGGGAAACGACATGCTGCTTGCCCCCCGTAACTTGAAGCGTGAACTGGCAGGAGTCATGAGTGCCATCCGTTCGGGTAAGTTGAGCGAGGAAACGATTAATGAAAAATGCCGGAAGGTGCTTACCTTTAAATATATATTGGGAGTAAATCAGCAGAAAAAAGTTTCAGGAAACGGGGTGATGAACCGCTTGAATACATCGGAAACGCAGGTGCTGGTTAATAAACTGAAGCAAGCGGCGGTTACGCTGGTGAAAAATGAGGAAGATGTGTTGCCGCTCGACTTGTCGCTTTCAGGTACGGTGCTGTTAAGTATTTCTTCTACTCTGACGGAAGACTATCCGTTTTACCGTAGCCTGCGTGAAACCTTGCCTGTAACATGGATCCGGGCTAACTTAGACTCGCTTGCATCAATTCGCAAGCGCATCCGTCCGGCTCAGCGGGTCATTGTGGCTGTACACGATTCGAAAGTGGCTTCTTATAAAGGATTGATTGAGCAACTGGCTGCCGATAAGCCTGTGGTGCTGGTTTGCTTTAACTCGCTCAAGGTGCTGAACGGATTGAATCTGGCTGTTAAGAAATCATCGTCGGTGGTACTGGCGCATTCAGGAGAACCTGAGATTCAGCGTTATGTGGCTGATGTACTGATAGGAAAGCAGGGAGTTAACGGGCGGTTATCAGTCTCTTTGGGAACTTATCCGGCAGGTACGGGAGTTACGCTTGATCCGGATCGTCCTCAGGAATATACTCCGGAAGAACTGAACATGAATGCAGCATTGCTCTCGCGCATTGATTCTATTGCACGCGAAGGGGTCGATAAGGGAGCTTATCCCGGATGTCATGTTTTGATTTATCGCTATGGTATGCCGGTTTATAATAAATGTTTCGGCACACATACGTATGAGGGAAAAGAGCCGGTCCGTGAAAATGATTTGTATGATTTGGCTTCATTGAGCAAGACTACCGGTACGCTTCTGGCTGTAATGAAACTGTATGATGAAGGAAAGTTCGGATTGACCGATAAAGTTTCTAAATATCTGCCTGTTTTGAAAGGTACTGACAAGCAAAACATAACGATTCAGGATTTGTTGTACCATGAATCTGGCTTGCCTGCTTATTATCCCTTTTATAGGGAACTGATTGATCTCGAGTCTTGTAAGGGAGGTTTGTTCCGCAAGAAACCGGATGCGCATCATCGGATTCAGGTTGAACCCAATTTATATGCTTGTTCCGACTTTTCTTATAAGAGTGAGTGGGTATCTACAGAACCTTCGCCCGATTATCCGCTTCAGGTGGCAGCGAATTTGTTTGTAAAAAAAGAGTTCCGTGACTCTGTTTTACATAAAATAGCAGAACAGCCTTTAAAAGGACGGTCTTACCGGTATAGCTGCTTAAATTTTATGCTGCTGAAGGAATTGGTTGAGGTGGTTTCTGGTGAGCCGATGGATACGTACTTGGAACGTGTGTTTTATAAGCCGATGGGACTGACGCGTACGCTTTACAATCCGCTGGCACGCTTCCCGAAAGAAGAGATTGTGCCGACGGTGAAAAAAGACTTTTTGCGTGGAGGACCGCTGCAAGGGTATGTACATGATGAGGCAGCTGCTTTTTTAGGCGGTGTTTCCGGAAATGCAGGTTTGTTTTCTACGGCTCAAGATGTGGCGCGTATTTATCAGATGTTGCTCGACAAAGGGGTCTGCGGAGACCGTCGTTACTTGAGCCGGGCTACTTGTGAACTGTTTTTGAAGGTGAAGTCGAATAGCAGCCGTCGTGGCTTGGGCTTTGATAAACCCGATATGAATAACCCCGATAAAGGTCCTTGTGCTGCTGAAGCTCCGGCTTCTACATTCGGTCATACCGGATTTACCGGTACATGTGCCTGGGCTGATCCGGATAATGAGTTGGTTTTTGTCTTTTTGTGTAACCGCATTTATCCCCGCCCGTTCGACCGTAAGAATTTGATGCGGCTGGATATCCGTACACGTATGCAGCAAGTGATGTATCAGTCTTTAATGAAATGATATTATTTAGACAAAGTACAAATTATGTAGATTTTGCAATGTGGATGTTACAATGAATGGTAAAAACATTACCTTTGTAACATCAATTAGTACTAATAATAACTTAACTTTTTTACAACAATGGCTTACGTAATTAGTGACGATTGTATCGCTTGCGGTACTTGTATCGATGAATGCCCGGTTGGCGCAATCTCTGAAGGTGACAAATATTCTATCAATCCGGACGCTTGTACAGAATGTGGTACTTGCGCTGACGTTTGTCCTTCTGAAGCTATCAGCTTGGGATAATAAGAGTACAGTCGTCTGTATGACAACTAACACAACGCTGTTTCTCCGTTGGAGAGACAGCGTTTTTTTTATGCCTCCTCTGGTGTGTCTCCTTGAGTGGCAATGGTGAATGGAATGAGAAACATTCTTGGATGGCAAGTAAAAGGAAACCTTGTTGTTACTAACGGTGTTTTGCTGTTGCTCTTATGGTGAAGTAAGAGAGAATGTTCGTTTTTCTTCTCTCCTAAAAGAGTTTTCACGGAATTTGCTTGCATCCTACACGTTTTTTTTGATTAACCTAGTTGAAAACAAGATTTTGCAGCGTGTAAGGCGCAGTGTTGGGCGGTGTAGGGTATTGTAGGGCGCTTTACGCTGGAATGAGGAAGGAGAATGAGGAAAGAAATGGATTTATACCTTAGTTTATAAGCGGAATCAACAATAGTCTGTCAATCAAATAGTCTTGAAAAGTGGCATAAAAAAAGAGATGCCTTAATAAGACATCTCTTTTAATTTCTTCAAGAAGTAATCAAGAATTATGCTTCAGCCGGAGCTTCAGTTGCTTCTTCAGCCGGAGCTTCTTCAGCGTTAGCAGCAGCTTCAGCTTCTGCTTTTGCAGCAGCTTCAGCAGCTTTCTTTTCTGCTACTTTCTTAGCGATTTCTTCGTTTACTTTCTTTTCAGCTTCCAAACGTGCTTTTTCTGCAGCTTTCTTAGCGTCTTCTTCTTTAGCTTTCAATGCAGCCAGACCAGCTTGTTTGTTTTCTTTCCAAGCGTTGAAGCGAGCTTCTGCAGTAGCCTCGTCGAATGCACCTTTAGCAACACCGCCCATCAAGTGTTTTTTCATGTAAACACCTTCGCGAGACAAAATGTTACGTACTGTGTCAGTAGGCTGTGCTCCTACCATTACCCAATGGTAAGCACGATCAAAATTCAAATCTACTGTGGCAGGATTGGTGTTAGGGTTATAAGTACCAATTTTTTCAGTAAATCTACCATCACGTGGTGCTCTTGCGTCTGCAATAACGATAGCGTAGAACGCATATCCTTTGCGTCCGTGTCTTTGCAATCTGATTTTAGTTGCCATTTCTTAGTTGTTTTTTTATAATTAATGATTTGAATTATGCTAATAACCCGTATTAGCGGCTGCAAAGGTATAATTTTTATTTTGAATGACAAAGCCTTGTGGCTTATTTATTTAGTTCGCGCAGCCATTTCTCTAATTCGCCGGTCCATTGACGCTTGTAGATGAAGCGGTCTTGGTATCCCCAGCCATGGTTGCCTGTGGGATAAATATGCATGGTGGCAGATACTTGCTTATTGGTTAGAGCCGTGTAATAGTCAATACTGTTTCTAACCGGAACTACCGTATCGTCTGAACTGTGCATGATAAATGCCGGAGGAGTTTGTGCGGTAACTTGTTTTTCGTTTGAGTAAAGAGTTTCCAGTTCCTTGCTTGCCGGTTTTCCCAGCAAATTGTCGTGTGACCCCATGTGGGTATACGTAGGATCCATGGTGATAACCGGATAGAATAAAATCTGAAAGTCGGGGCGTGTATCATGGGTAAAATGAGTGGCTGCGGTACTTGCCAGATGACCTCCGGCTGACGATCCCATTATACCTACTTTTTTGATGTTCCATTGTGCTGCATTCTTGTGCATAATGCGGATTGCTTCCTGTACGTCGCTTAGAGGAACATCATGATGTCCGTGGGGCATTCGGTATTTTAATACAGCATAGGTAATGCCTTGTGCATTAAACCAGTCTGCCATATCAAGTCCTTCATGATTCATGGCAAGCATGGCATAAGCTCCACCCGGGCAGGCAACGATGGAAAGCCCGTTTGCTTCTTTGGCAGGGAATACATAAAGAATGGCTTCTTCGTTTGTTCCATTTTGGTTAGGAGCTCCGTTTTCCCATAATTTTATTTCGATAGGATTCTGTGCAGATAATAGGGTAGCCAAGAATAGAAATCCTGTAAGTAAGAATGTTTTCATAGAAGATGTTTTAAAGGTTCGTTTTTTTAAGTATAAGTCTGTAAGTTCTCATTCATCTGATGAGAGGTGAAGAGAACTTACAGATTTAAAAAATCTATTTTTTCAGTTTTAAGCTTGCTTTTACAAGGAATAGTATAAGTAAAATATATGCAACTAAAGATACGATTTCACTCATCGGATTGTTTAGCCAAGCTTCATTGATGAAGTTGATATTACAATAGCGCATAATGGCACTTACAACTCCCATCAATGCTCCACCGGCGATGAATCCTGAAGCGAGCAACGTACCTTGCTCATTGCGCGCGTTGTTAACTGCCTCATCTTTGCTGCGGGTAGTTACATACCAATTTACTGCGCCTCCTACAAGTAGCGGCAGGTTTAACTCTAAAGGAATGAACATTCCTAAGGCAAAAGCCAGTGCGGGAACTTTAAAGAAAGTAAGAATCAAAGCCAATAAAGCACCGGCACTATAGAGTAACCAAGGAGCACCTACTCCATTCATTAACGGGTCGATAACCGCAGCCATGGCATTAGCCTGTGGAGCAGCAAGCTGACCACTGGTAAATCCGTATGAATCATTCAGAACCATGATGACTCCACCTACGGTTGCTGCAGAAACCAGTGTTCCTAAAAATTTCCATGTTTCCTGTCTGCGGGGGGTACTTCCTAACCAGTAACCAATCTTCAGGTCAGTAATAAAACCTCCAGCCATTGATAAGGCTGTGCAGACTACACCTCCCATCACCAGAGCTGCTACCATGCCGGTTGCTCCGTTTAATCCTACAGCTACCATGATGACAGATGCAAGAATCAGGGTCATCAGGGTCATTCCTGATACCGGGTTCGTTCCGACAATAGCAATGGCATTGGCTGCTACGGTGGTAAAAAGGAAAGAAATACCTGCCACTAACAGAATGGCAACTGCCGTGTGAAGAATATTTCCCTGCATTACATCGAAGTAGAAGAACAGCAAGATGAGAAGCAAGGTAAAGATGGAGCCGAACGCAATGATTTTCATTGGAATATCTTTCTGTGTACGTTCTACGTTGTCTTCTACCTTTTTACCTCCCATTTCTTTGGAAGCCAGACTTACTGCGCTTTTTATGATGCCCCATGAGCGTACGATACCGATGATACCTGCCATGGCGATGCCTCCGATACCAATGCTCTTGGCGTATTCTTTGAAAATCATTTCGGGAGACATGTCTTTTACGGCTGTAGTGATTTCCGGATTCCAGGCATTCAATACTTGATCTCCCCAGATGAGTGAAAAGCCGGGAACAATAATCAACCATACGGCTAAAGAACCCGCACAGATGATGGCGGCATACTTCAATCCGATGATGTATCCTAAGCCAAGAACTGCGGCTCCCGTATTGATTTTAAATACGAGCTTGAACTTATCGGCAACCATTTCTCCCCATCCGCATACCCGGCTGGTGAAGTTCTCATTCCACCAACCGAAAGAGCCTACAATGAAGTCGTATAATCCGCCGATGGCACCGGCTATCAATAACGGTTTAGCCTGGTCACCTCCTTTTTCGCCTGAAACAAGTACCTGGGTACTTGCTGTGGCTTCAGGGAAAGGGTATTCTCCGTGTTTGTCTTTTACGAAATATTTTCGGAACGGAATCAAGAACAGAATGCCTAAAACTCCCCCGAGCAGCGAGCTGATAAACATTTGCATGAAGTTGACCGTCATTTCAGGATACTTTTCCTGAAGGATATAAAGGGCCGGCAAGGTAAAAATGGCTCCGGCAACAATTACTCCCGAACAGGCACCTATGGACTGGATCATGACATTTTCTCCTAAAGAGTTTTTGCGCTTAGTGGCACTTGAAACGCCGACAGCGATAATAGCAATAGGGATGGCAGCTTCGAAGACCTGTCCGACTTTGAGACCGAGATAGGCTGCAGCAGCCGAGAAAATAACAGCCATTATGATCCCCCAAGAAACCGACCAGAGATTTACTTCGGGGTAGTTTTTTTGAGGTGACATGAGGGGATTATACTTTTCTCCTTTTTTTAGCGGTCGGAATGCGTTTTCCGGCAATCCTACCTGTTTTTCCATTTCTTCTTTCATGTTTTTCGGTATGATTATCAGATACTACTATGTGTTAATAATTTGTTTTTAATACTTGTTTCAGACGTTCTATGACTTCAGGGCTTTTAACTTCTTTTTTCCCGGTAAGGATGAAAGAAAAATGATCAGCTAAAATTTCTTCCGGATTGATGATGTAATTTGTGTTTTCGCCTACCTGACTCAGGAAGTCTTCTGCATCGGTGAGGTTATAAATCAGGGTTTCTCCGTTATGCTGGATAGGGATGAACTGTTCGTTCAGAGGGATAAGCCCCACTTTGGCATACTCAAAGAATGAGCCGGTTCCATCGTAAGCTTTCGGTGTATAAAGCAGCATGGTGCAGTTTTTCTTTTCCCCTTGAATGGTGAATACGCCATAGCTGTCATGGCTGCTGATGTCGGGATTGGAAATACGTTTTTCAATGATGTCGGCCGGGAAAAGAATTTCGCGGTTAAGTACATGAAAACCAATGGTGCTGTAAGCTGCAGCTTTAAACTTTTTATTATTGCGTGTAAGAATGTGGAAGATTTCATGAGAGAGAACACGGTTTAACGTTTCGTCGGAGGCTTCATTCAAGATTTTTTCGCCTAAAGCAATCCAGTTTTTACGTGTATATCCACCCGCTCCGCCTTCTTCCTTCATGGTAGTTTTTACCAGAACAACCTCATTGGGAAACGGCAGATTTAGTTTTTGTTTTTTTATTTGGGCATTGATTGCTTTCATTGCCCGGTTTATTCTTTCCTTTTCTTTGTCGCTCCAGTTTCGGGTTTCATTCATCGCTAAAGTGAGCAGCTGCGACTTTTTCCCTTCTGTGGTCTGCAAACGCGAGTTTATATCAAACTGATTCCAGTTTCGGGTATAATCATCAATATCAGTAATGAGCATTTGAGCTTCTGCCCGGGTAGCAAAGCGGAAAGAAGGGGTAGAGTTGCTTTGTGCACAGACTGAAGAAGCAGCTGAGAGGAGCAAGGAAATTCCCCATGCTATGAAAAGGATACGAGGTATTTTCA
Organism: uncultured Bacteroides sp.; assembly: GCA_958453305.1. Taxonomy (GTDB): domain Bacteria; phylum Bacteroidota; class Bacteroidia; order Bacteroidales; family Bacteroidaceae; genus Phocaeicola. The sequence continues at coordinate 84,829 of CAUDXH010000007.1, forward strand.
TCATAATCAAAGTTTATTGGTATACATAATTTATTCAAGGCAGTAAATATAGAAGAATATTTTCGTTCCTTCTAATCTTGAAAAGATTTTTTTGATATTCACCTTTTTTTGAAGGGACTGGCAGAGCGTATTTATTCAGAGAGAAACTGTAGAATATCTGCTGCCCGGTCGGCAATAAAGTCGGGCTGATAAGATTCCAGTTCGGTGCGCGGCCGGAATCCCCAACTGACCCCGATAGTGGTTACACCTGCATTTTTCCCTGTCTGCATATCTACACATGAGTCGCCTACATAAACCGTCTCCGAGGCATTTACACCGGCTTTTTCCATAATTTCAAACACAACTTGCGGATGAGGCTTGGAAGGCACTCCCTCTCTTTGTCCGAGTACTTCTATAAAGTCAATATCAGGGAAAAACTGATGAACTAGCTTGCGTGTGGCTTCTTGGTATTTATTCGATGCAACTGCTATTTTCATTCCTTTTTCTTGAAGTGTATTCAGTAAGGCTGGAATGCCGGGGTAGGGACGGCTTAAATCGGCATTATGCAAGTTATAAAAAGGGATGAACTCCGACCGTATTTTCTGGATATTTTCTTCCGAGCGGGCACCTTCGGGTAAGGCCCGTTCGAATAACTTGTTTATGCCGTTTCCTACAAAAAAGCGGTAAGCATCTGTTTCGTGGATAGGATAGCCAAATAAGGATAAGGCTTGATTCGTTGCAGTGGCAAGATCGGCAATGGTATCCAGCAAGGTTCCGTCTAAATCGAATATAATGATTTTTTTCATAAGAGAATCAGAGAGATTAGGGATAATAAGTGGCCTCTACTCCGACCTGTTCACATTGAGCCCCCATCGGAGGGTTTTGCTTATACAGGCAGATGGTTATTTCTGTCAGGCCGGCGAAGTTTTTGAACAGCTGGCGGGCAATCCGGCAGGCAGCATGCTCTAAGAGGAGTGAGGGAATTTGCATTTCGGCTTTTACCACTTCAAAAACGTGAGCGTAATTGATGGTCCCTTCTAACCGGTCGTTTTCAGCTGCTTGTGTGAAGTCGGTTTTCAAGCGTAAATCAATGGTATATTCTGCTCCTACTTTGTTTTCTTGAGGCAATACTCCGTGGAAAGCATACAGATTCAGCCCCTTCAGATGGATATACATGGAGTTGGAAGTCATGGCAGTAACGGTTTAAAGTGAGAGAAAGGTATGCCTGACTCATTTTGTAGACATACCTTTCTTTTTATAAAAATTCGGTTTATTTATCCGCAGCGGGAAGAACCGCAGGTCTTACAGATAAGACAACCTTCTTGATAAACTAAAGTTTCATGACCGCAATTCGGACATTTAACTCCTTTGGCTTCCGTACCGTCTTGTACATATTTCTTTAAAGCACGAACCACGCCATTTTTCCATGTGTTGATATTTTCACTGTCAAGCTGAAGTGAGTCAACCAACTTGATTACCTGCTCAATAGGCATACGCCAGCGCAATACGCCTGAAATCAGTTTTGCATAGTTCCAGTATTCTTTATTGAACTTTTCAGAAAGCCCTTCAATGGTCATTTTATAACCACGTTTGTTTTCAAACTGGAAGTCATAACGTTTCACGCCGTCTTCATCGTAGTTTTTGATAATGCGTCCGCAGGTTACTGACTTAGGCAACAGGATGCCCTCTTCATCGTCTTGCAGACCTGTGAAGATTTCGTAGGGATGTCCGTCGAGTATACCCACAAACGCAACCCATTTCTCTTTGTTGTTTTGGAAGCGAACAACATCTGCCTCCAATACTTTCGGGCGCACTTCCACTACTTGAGGCGGTTTGCAGTGGCATTCTTCTTCTTTTTTCTTTTCTTTTTTGGTAGAAATCAATACTCCGGCACGTGAACCGTCACGATAGACTGTACATCCTTTGCACCCAGAGCGCCATGCTTCTACATAAAGGCGGTTTACGAGGTCTTCATCCACATTGTTGGGAAGGTTGATGGTAACACTGATAGAGTGGTCTACCCATTTCTGGATGCGTCCCTGCATCTTTACCTTCATCAGCCAGTCCACATCATTGGATGTTGCTTTATAATAAGGTGACTTCGCTACCAGTTCATCAATTTCTTCTTGGCTATATCGTTTATCCGGATCATATCCGTTTGCTTTCATCCAAGTAAGGAACTTATGGTGGAATACCACATATTCTTCAAAAGCATCTCCTGTTTCATCTACAAAGTCAACGTGTACGTTGGCATCGTTGGGGTTTACCTTGCGGCGGCGTTTGTAAACCGGCATGAAGACCGGTTCAATTCCTGATGTAGTTTGAGTCATCAAACTGGTTGTTCCGGTAGGAGCAATGGTCAGACAGGCAATGTTGCGTCGTCCGTATTGTTTCATTTCTTCATATAGAGCAGGGTCTGCCTCTTTGATGCGGTTGATGAACGGATTGTTCTTTTCACGTTCAGCATCGTAGATTTCAAAGGCTCCGCGTTCTTTTGCCATATTGACAGAAGAACGGTAAGCTTCCAAAGCTATTGTTTTATGAACTTTTTCAGAAAAGTCGGTTGCCTCTTCTGTTCCATAGCGTAATCCCATGGCAGCTAACATGTCGCCCTCGGCAGTAATACCCACACCGGTGCGGCGTCCGAGACCAGATTTCTGGTAGATTTTTTCCCACAGATGACGTTCGCTTCCTTTTACTTCTTCGCTTTCCGGGTCGGATTGTATTTTTTCCATAATCCGTTCTATCTTTTCCAGCTCAAGGTCGATGATATCGTCCATGATACGCTGAGCCAGAGCAACATGTTTTTTGAACAAGTCGAAATCGAAGTATGCTTCCGGAGTAAACGGGTTGATTACGTAAGAATACAGATTGATGGCCAGCAGTCGGCAAGAATCGTACGGGCACAAGGGGATTTCCCCGCACGGATTGGTAGATACGGTGCGGAAGCCTAAGTCTGCATAGCAGTCGGGAACCGATTCACGTATAATAGTGTCCCAAAACAAAACACCCGGCTCAGCCGATTTCCATGCATTGTGTACAATCTTTTTCCACAAGGCAGCGGCATTGATTTCCTTTTGTGCTGTAGGATGTTCAGAGTTAATGGGAAAGCGCTGTGTATACATACGGTTTTCTACGGCAGCTTGCATGAACTCGTCGTCCAGTTTTACAGATACATTGGCTCCGGTAACTTTTCCTTCCGTCATCTTGGCATCGATAAACGATTCGGAATCGGGATGCTGGATTGATACGCTCAGCATGAGAGCTCCCCGGCGTCCGTCCTGTGCCACTTCGCGGGTAGAGTTTGAATAGCGTTCCATGAAAGGAACCAGTCCGGTAGAAGTCAGCGCAGAGTTTTTTACGGGCGAACCCTTAGGGCGGATGTGTGACAGGTCATGTCCTACACCTCCACGGCGCTTCATTAATTGAACCTGTTCTTCATCAATACGGATAATAGCTCCGTATGAATCGGCATCTCCATCTAGTCCAATGACAAAGCAGTTTGACAGAGAGGCTACCTGGAAGTCATTGCCGATACCGGTCATCGGACTTCCCTGAGGCACGATATAGGTGAAGTGGTCGAATAAATCGAACAGTTCCTGTGGGCTTAACCCGTTCGGATATTTGGCTTCGATACGTGCCACCTCATTGGCAAGTCGCCAATGCATGTCTTCTGGGGATTTTTCATAAATATTTCCAAAAGAATCTTTCACTGCATACTTATTTACCCAAACGCGGGCTGCAAGTTCATCTCCTTTGAAATATTGCAATGAAGCTTCAAAAGCTTCATCGTAGCTATACGTTTTTTTTTCCACGATATTGATGGTATATAATAAGTTTGTTATTTTACAGGCTTGATTGTTGTAGAAGTTTCGCCTTTTTCAATAACAAACGATGCAAAGGTAAACAGGGTTTTTAAATTGGCAAAATAAAAAAGAAAGAAGTTATTAACAGGTTTGATTGTTTTCTATTTCTGTTTATTAATAGTCTGATATTTAGGGTTTTGAAAATTCTTACAAGTTGACAAGTTTTCCAAAAAGGAAAACTTGTGTATTTCATTCTTTTTGTTATAGGGGTTTTATTCCGTCTGTTTTTCTCTTGTTTTCAGGGAGGCGGAGGGAAAGGGAAGCCGGAAAGGAGAAGGCTTTGCTGAGGGCTGAAGAAGTGCACAGGGAAGGTAACCGGCTTGTGCGGACTGGTGAGTGAGATGCCGGAAAATCTATATCGAAAATGAATGAAGGATGTCTTGCTGATATTCGTTTAAATTCCGTATCTTTGTTATATAAATATAGGAGGCTATATTTATGCAAGTAATTTTTAATTGGTATAATTTATACAATAGTTCGTTAAAAATTCGCCAAGCCTAAGCGGCTCTGGCAGTAAATAA
>CAUDXH010000008.1 GCA_958453305.1 uncultured Bacteroides sp.
TGCCGGTTTTATTGTTTAACTTTTAATTTTTCGGTAAAAATTTACCGAAGTATTGCTTTAATATTTCTTCATTTTAGAACAAGCTTATGAAACATATTTTATTCCTTATTTTTCTGTTATCCACTTTCAGCAGCTATGCACAAGATTTAAAGTCCCTCTTTATAGCCATCCCTGATTCTCTCTCTCCCCTGCTTACCAAAGTAAACCGGGAAGATTTCGGCGACTTTTTAGACAGCAACATGAAAGCAGAAGTCCGCAACCGTTTCGGCAATACATCAGAAATGAAAAAACTTACCCCCGATTACTTACTTTTACAGACCAGCTCTGCCAGCATCACCGAAATGAAACTTTTACCCGTAAACGACTCTACTAAAGTAATCTGTGTAGTCAATACGTATATGGCTCCGGTAGCCGACAGCCATATTTCTTTTTATGATACTTCATGGAAAAAGCTCTCTCTCACACCTTTTCTCCAATTGCCAGAAGAGAAAATGTTTTATAAACCTGTACAAAACAGCATTCAGGCTGATTCGCTAAAAAACCTACAAGCTGCAGCCGACATGTATTTACTTCAGGCAAGATTAGCTGAAAACAACACCGAGCTTTCTTTTACATATACCACACCTCAGTATCTGGACAAAGAAACAGCTCAAAAACTGACTCCGTTTTTGCAAGATAAGCCTTTGGTTTTCCATTGGATAAACGGAAAGTTTGTCTACTCGGATAACTAACCAGAAATTCCTTTTCCTCCTTCTTCCCTACCAGAAGAGATGATGCGGGACTGACGCTTACGTCTAAAAGAGAAAAATCAGACAATCTGCTTCTTTTTCATATAAAAATAGTTAAGCAATCACCTTATTCTGACGAAAAAAAATTATCTTTGGGACGATTTTTTGCAAGACCTTAAATATCCTACTATAGGATGTATCCAAGTTTGAACAGTTGAAACCCTCCTCGGTTTCTTGAAAATAAGTTAGAATAGAATGATTTTAAAGTGTATTAAAACAGTAGCAGTAGCCGCTTTGGCATTAGTCAGTACCCATGTATCAGGGCAAGACTTATTGGCACGTCAAGCTCCGATTGACCGAAAACTGAAAGCAGTCGATTCTTTAGCATTGGTACGACAAATAAAAGCCGAACAAGCTGTTTATCCCGCATACAGCCTTTACCCCAACTGGAATAATGACCGCGTACATGCATACGGAAACACCGTACAAATACCCGATAGCTTCCGAATTGACTTAACCGGATTCTGCATGCCTACCACACACACCAAGATTACCTCTAAGTGTGGTCCGAGATGGCGCCGCATGCACAATGGCTTAGACATCAAGGTATATATCGGAGATACCATCCGCGCAGCTTTCGACGGACGTATACGCATGGTAAAATACGAACGCCGCGGCTATGGGAAGTATGTGGTAATCCGCCATGACAACGGACTGGAAACTATTTACGGTCATCTTTCCAAGCAAATCGTAAAAGAAGATGAATATGTAAAAGCCGGTGACCCCATCGGATTAGGAGGTAATACCGGACGTTCTACCGGTTCACACCTGCATTTTGAAACACGCTTTTTGGGAGAAGTGATTAATCCCGAATTCATGTTCGACTTTCCCAACCAAGACATCGTTTCCGACAGCTATCTGTTTGTTCGAGGCGCCAACCGATATGCTTATCAGCGTACACGTGCCTTGGCAGCAGTAAAAGCCGGAAAGTCTGGAGCACAAGAAGCCGAGAAATCAGCTATCCGTTATCATAAAATCCGTAAAGGAGATACATTAGGACGCATATCCCGCCAATACCATGTATCAATTGACCGTTTATGCCAATTAAATGGCATCAAACGTTCCACCACTTTACGCATCGGACAAATTCTGAAATGCTCCTAATCTAAACGAAAGCAAGTTTGCAAACCATATAGGCACAGTCCTCACGAAAGCACAGTTTTCCTAATAGAATTATCCTATTGACTGTGGAAAGCGTGAAGGCTGTGCCTAAATTCATTTTATATAATTGGGCTTTTCTCTGAAAAATCAGTACCTTTGCCCAACGATATATGAGTATAAAAGCATGAAAGATACCAAAGCACAATTTGAACAGGTTATGGCAATTTGCCGTGACTTATTTGCAAAAAAGCTACACGATTACGGAGCAGCATGGCGCATCATGCGTCCCTCTTCGGTAACCGACCAGATATTCATCAAAGCAAACCGGATCAGAAGCATCGAAGTAAAAGGTGTAGCCTTAATCAATGAGGGTATTCGCGGAGAATGGATTGCGATTGTAAATTATGGTATCATCGGACTGATACAGCTGGAATTAGGCTATGCAGAAACCGATGACTTAACTGAAACACAAGCGCTGGAGTATTATGACAAATACGCCAAACAGGCACTGGAGTTGATGCTACGGAAAAACCATGACTACGACGAAGCATGGAGAAGCATGCGTACCACATCATACACCGATTTGATTCTGATGAAAATCTACCGCACCAAACAGATTGAATCGCTCAGCGGAGACACATTGGTTTCGGAAGGTATTGATGCAAATTACATGGACATGATTAATTATTCCGTTTTCGGACTGATCAAATTAGAGTTTGGAGAATAAACATTTACATAAAGCAATCGTTATTTGGACAAACCTCTGCCGCTTTCTTCTGGCAGGGACTTTTCTGTTTTCCGGATTTATCAAAGCAAACGACCCGCTGGGAACTGTTTATAAAATACAGGATTATTTTGAAGCATGGGGAATGTTCAGCTTAAATTCGGGGCTGTTTGTCTATGCACTAGCTTTGGGAATCGGAATCATCGAATTCCTCCTTGGAATTTATCTGTTCTTCGGCATCCGACGCCGGTTTGCTCCCTTCGCCACACTTGTATTGCTTTCGCTGATGACACCGCTTACCCTCTGGCTTGCAATTGACAATCCGATTTCAGACTGCGGATGTTTCGGTGATGCGGTTCTTTTAACCAATTGGGAAACTTTCTTTAAAAATATCGGCTTGCTGATTGCTGCCATTTCGGTGTTTAAATGGAGTAAACATCAGTTTAAGCTGGTTACTGGAAAAGTAGATTGGATTATTTCACTATACAGCACCATATTCATCATATTCTTTTCGCTGTTCTGCCTCCGTTACCTGCCGGTTTTCGATTTCCGTCCTTATCACCTTGGGGCTGACATACGTAAAGGCATGGAAATACCTGAAGGAGTAAAACTGACTTCGTATGAAACCATCTTCACGTATCAGAAAGGGGAAGAAAAAAAAGACTTTACCATTGACCATCTTCCCAATGATACCACATGGAAGTTTGTTGACTCAAAAACAGTGGTTAAGGAGAAAGGATATGAGCCAACCATACAGAACTTTGACATTACGGATCAAGATGACGGAAGTTATCTAACCGACAGCATATTAAACAACGACACCTACACATTTCTACTTATTGCCCCGTGGCTGCATCAGGCTGACGACAGCGGAATGGACTTGATAAATGAAGTGTATGATTACAGCGTAGAAAACGGATACAGCTTCTATTGTCTGACTGCATCCAACGAACAGGATATTGCTACATGGCAGGAAAATACAGGAGCTGAATATCCGTTTGCCATTGCAGATGAAATCACACTGAAAACCATGATACGTTCTAATCCAGGGCTGATGCTGTTACGGAAAGGAGTTGTATTAAACAAATGGAGCGTATCGAACTTGCCGGACGAATACCAGCTGAATGCACCGCTTGACCAGCTGACACTAAGCCAGCTCAATCAGAAGTCGACCATGCACAAGCTACTGGAGGTTTTCATCTGGTTCATCGCACCGCTATTGGCATTGACCTTCAGCGACTTGATTTGGCTTAAAGTAAGAAACCGACAGCAAAAGAAAAAAGAGAAACAAGAAAACTTAAGTACATCATCAGAGTAAATAAGTTGGTAAGTTTTTAAGCAGCAAGCTGGCTGTTTTTAAATATGAAGAAGAAAATCAGAAGCTCCAAACTTAAAAACTCAGAAACTTAAGAACGTAGAAACTTAAACAAAACATATACTTAACCCTTTAAAAATTAAGCAAAATGAGAAAAAACATTGTAGCAGGTAACTGGAAAATGAACAAAAACCTGCAAGAAGGTATTGCATTGGCAAAAGAATTGAACGAAGCATTGGCAGCAGACAAACCAAACTGCGACGTAATCATCTGTACTCCGTTCATCCACTTGGCTTCTGTAACTCCTATCGTTGACAAAGCTATCATCGGTGTAGGTGCAGAAAACTGCGCAGACAAAGTTTCTGGAGCTTACACAGGTGAAGTTTCTGCAGAAATGGTTGCTTCAACTGGTGCAGAATATGTTATCTTGGGTCACTCAGAACGTCGTGCTTACTACCACGAAACAGTAGAAATCCTGGAAGAAAAAGTTAAATTGGCTTTGGCTAACAACTTGAAACCTATCTTCTGTATCGGTGAAGTTTTGGAAGAACGCGAAGCTAACAAGCAGAATGAAGTAGTAGAAGCACAGCTGGCTTCTGTATTCTCTTTGTCAGCTGAAGATTTCGGTAAAGTAATCTTGGCTTACGAACCGGTTTGGGCTATCGGTACAGGAAAGACTGCTACTCCGGCTCAGGCTCAGGAAATCCACGCTCACATCCGTTCTTTGGTAGCTGCTAAATACGGTAATGAAGTTGCTGAAAACACTTCTATCCTTTACGGTGGTAGCTGCAAACCTTCAAATGCAAAAGAATTGTTTGCTAACCCTGATGTTGACGGTGGCTTGATTGGTGGTGCTGCTTTGAAAGTTGCAGACTTCAAAGGTATCATCGATGCTTTCAAATAATCATCGCATAATCTTGACGCAAAAACGAAGTCAGAACAACTTCTGTTAATGCATCAACTAACGCAGCGCGCAGAAACAGCTCCTTTCAGAGGTTTCTGCCGCTCTGCGTTAACTTATTACAGAACCGCTTGCTTCGTTCTTGTCATTACATATCAATAAAAACCGGTCATAATGAAATTCCTTTTAACTCTTGCTCTGCTATTCACTGTCCAGCTGGCTAACGCACAACAGACCATCATAGAAAGTCTGAAAACCCAACGTGCAGGTGAGGGACGCGTTACCATTCACCAAGATGCTCAAATTACCTCATTGATAGGCAAACGCTACATACGCGCTACGACTCCCGAATCTCAGCGAACACTCAAGTCACGCGGATTCCGGGTACAGGTATATGCCGGAAACAATTCACGGCAGGCACGTAATGATGCCAATGCAGTGGCAGAAAAGGTGAAAAAAGAATTCCCTGAAATGCCGGTCTATACGTATTTCCAGCCTCCTCGCTGGCTTTGCCGCGTGGGCGATTTCAAGAGTATAGAAGAAGCGCATGTTGCTATGCGTCAACTAAAAGCCAGTGGGACTTTTAAAGAAGTATCTATCGTACGTGAACAAATTAATATTCCTTTAGACTAAGACATGATGACTGAATTAAACCATATGGAGTGGAGTGAAGAGAAAATCAACAAACTGATGGGCCACTATAAAGAGATTCTCTCTATTTTGGGGGAAGACCCTGAACGAGAGGGACTGTTGAAAACTCCCGAACGGGTAGCCAAGGCCATGCTCACCTTGACCAGAGGTTATGAAATGGACCCCAAAGCCGTGCTGAATGCTGCCAAGTTCAAAGAACCCTACAGTCAGATGGTCATCGTGAAGGATATTGATTTCTTCTCTATGTGTGAACATCACATGCTGCCTTTCTACGGCAAAGCACACGTAGCTTATATTCCTAACGGATACATTACCGGGCTGAGCAAGATTGCCCGTGTAGTTGACATTTTCTCACACCGCCTGCAGGTTCAGGAGCGAATGACACTGCAAATCAAGGAATGTATCCAAGAAACCTTAAACCCCTTAGGTGTAATGGTGGTTATTGAGGCAAAACACATGTGTATGCAGATGCGGGGAGTAGAAAAACAGAACTCTATCACCACCACTTCCGACTTTACCGGAGCTTTTAATCAAGCCAAAACGCGTGAAGAGTTTATGAATCTGATACGGGCAGACCGCTAACTTACTGAAACTGCAATACAATTACTGATTTCATAAAAAGCAAAAGACTAATCCGAGATAAAACACTTCGGCATTTGAAGGAAAACGTCAAGGCGTTCGCATTGCAACACCTTGACGTTTTTTTATTTTGTCTCACTCTTTGTTGATTTATACAATCAAGTCGGTTGATGTTTACCATCCATTAAACTTTCAGCACCACCCTCTCTCCTGCTTTCTGTGCCATCAGGCTCTGCATCTGATGCAAATCTTTATACCGCTGCATAATCTCCATGCAACGCTGCGTATCGTTTGCGATGCTCGGATTGTTCAAAGCCTGCAAGGTATGCTTCATTTCTTCTTCCACAATCGACATCTTGAAGTCGAGCAGTAGCCGAGGAACCAGTTCATGGAGACGTTCGTCATCGGTTACTATTTTCTGTGCCTTCGAATGATACTTACTCAACTGATAACGTTCACTCACCATATCTACAGCCAGTTTGCTGACCTGAGGGTCGGGATGAGTCATAAAATAACGCTCAGCCGTAAAGTGTGCATCCTGAAGATGCTCTTCGGCTTCCTTTAAAATACGCCGGTGAATCGCATCGTGAAACTGGAGTTCATCTTCCTTCAGACTAAAAGAAATACACTCTATAACCGTGAGAGAACGCAAGTTTCCTTCCTCATCTTCTACATCGCACATCACCTTTTCACCATAACGAATCAGCATCCGGATCAGTTCTTCTTCTTTGGCATAGAAAACGGTCTGTTCATTTCCGGTCAAGGGGATAAACGAACTGTAGGCATCGGGAATATCGACTGCTTCCATGGGAGGCACCTCGCTTGGCAGACGAGAGGCTTCTTCGGCAGAAAATGCTTCGGGTACTTCCGGAGGAAGCGGAGGGACAGAAGGAAGTCCTGCTTCGGGCACGGGCAAAGGAGGGTATGATTCTGCAGCGTAAGTCGGATCTGCTCCCTGGACAGCAGGTGCAGGCGGCACTGCATTTCCGGCTGCCAAACGTCGCTGCTCACGCTCACGCCGGCGTTGCTCTTCCTTGAACTTGGTTTCACGCGCCTGCCCTATCAGTTTGGCGGTAGCTTCCACCAAGATTTTTTCTTCCATCTGAAGCAACTGACTGCATTCACGGATATAAACAGAACGTACGATGGCATCGGGAATTACAGAGATGCTTTTCACGATACTTGAAATCAGTCCTGCACGCTTAATCGGGTCACGGCCAGCCTCCTCAAGCAACAAGTTGGTCTTGAAGCGGATGAAGTCCACCTCATGCGCATTGATATACGCTTGGTAATCGGTAGCGTTATGCTTACGTGCAAAGCTGTCAGGGTCATCCCCGTCAGGCAGCAGACAGACTTTGATATTCATGCCTTCTTCAAGCAACATATCAATACCGCGGATACTGGCTTTAATACCCGCTCCATCGCCATCGTAAAGCAGGGTAATGTTATTCGTAAAACGATGAATCAGACGAATCTGGTCGGAAGTCAGTGCTGTACCCGATGACGATACCACATTCTCTATCCCACTCTGATGCATGGAGATGACATCGGTATAGCCCTCTACCAGGAAACAGCAGTCTTGACGCACGATGGCTTGCTTGGCAAAGTACATGCCATAAAGCTCGCGGCTCTTGTGATAGATTTCCGACTCTGGAGAATTGACATACTTCATCTGTACGTTCTTGGTAGCCGAACTCAACACGCGTCCACCAAAAGCGACCACTTTCCCCGACAGGGTATGAACCGGAAAAATAACACGTCCCCAAAAACGGTCATGCAGGGTTCCGTTGTCTTTCCGGTAGCATAAGCCGGTTTTCTCTAAGAACTCTTCACGGAAACCTTTCTGAGCGGCAGCACGCGCCAGCCCGTCGGGAGCATCTGTACTGTATCCCAGCTGGAACTTACGGATAATGTCGTCCCGAAAACCACGGCTGCGCAGATAGGTCATCCCGATCCGCTGTCCGTCGATATGATTATAAAGGATGTCCTGAAAATATTCGGAAGCAAACTGATTGACCACAAAAAGGCTTTCACGCAAACTCTGTGCCTGCTTTTCGGCATCGGTCAGCTCGCGTTCCTTGATTTCAATGTTATACTTCTTGGCGAGCCACTTCAATGCTTCATAATATGAAAGCTGTTCGTGCTCCATAATGAAGTGAACCACATTTCCGCCTTTACCGCAACTGAAACATTTGCATACACCCTTCGAAGGAGATACACTAAACGAAGGGGTTTTTTCGTTATGAAACGGACAAAGCCCTATATAGTTTACCCCACGCTTGCGCAACGTAACAAACTCGGATACCACATCTACAATCTGTGCGGCATCCAATATACGGTCTATGGTGGATTGGTCAATCATGATGCGGCAAAGTTACATAAAATATAAGGGAACGCAAACGGAATAAAAACAAACCGTCGGGACTCAACCTATTTTTCTCCTTTCTGTTTTCTCCGTTGCTTCATGAAGATTTGCCGCATAAAGGAAACATTGCACCTTTCTTATATACTGAAAAAAACAAAATCGATTACAGGAGATTCGTTTTTTTATTATACTTTTGTGCTTGAACAACAAGTATATCGTATCATTATGGAATTAAAAATTACTTCACTTGAAAATATCCACGAAGCAGCACGCCAGTTTATTGCTGCCATGGGAGACAACACCGTTTTTGCTTTCTACGGAAAAATGGGAGCGGGAAAAACAACTTTTATCAAAGCGGTCTGCGAAGAACTGGGAGTAACGGATGTTATTAACTCACCCACTTTCGCCATCGTAAATGAATACCGTTCGGAAGAAGCCGGCGAGCTGATTTATCACTTCGATTTTTACCGGATTAAGAAGCTGGAGGAAGTATATGATATGGGCTATGAAGATTATTTTTACAGCGGTGCGTTGTGCTTCATCGAATGGCCGGAATTAATCGAGGAGCTGCTTCCGGGAAATGCGGTCAACGTGTATATCGAAGAAGCGGAAGACGGCACCCGGAGCATTCGCTTTGAATCTGAAGCTTAATTAAAGAACATGGAAATACATTACTTCATTCAGGCGGTATTCGTGCTGGTGGGCTGTCTCTGTATCTTAGCTGCCGCATTTAACTGGGACTGGCTGTTTACAGCACAAAACTCACGCTTTATCGTCAGCAATGTGGGACGCAAGCAAGCACGCTTGTTTTATGCCGCCATCGGATGCCTGATGGTAGGTACTGGAGTTTTCTTTTTCCTTTCCATGTAAAAAATAAAACAGTAATGAAAGATAATAACGAAGAGCTTTTTCCTCTTGTTGATGAAGAGGGAAACATCACAGGAGCTGCCACCCGTGGAGAGTGCCATAACGGCAGCAAGCTGCTTCACCCAGTAGTCCACCTGCACGTATTCAACAGCCAAGGTGAACTTTATCTGCAACAGCGCCCCGACTGGAAAGACATTCAGCCGGGCAAATGGGATACCGCTGTGGGCGGACATATTGATTTAGGTGAAAGTGTAGAAATAGCCCTGAAAAGGGAGGCACGTGAAGAATTGGGAATCGAAGATTTTAATGCAACCCTGCTTACTCATTATGTCTTTGAATCTGCACGCGAGAAAGAACTGGTCTTTGCCCATAAAACGGTATTCGATGGTTCTATCGCTCCCAGCGAAGAGCTCAGCGGAGGCAGATTCTGGACCTTAGAGGAAATCCGTGCCAACTTAGGTAAAGAATTGTTTACGCCTAATTTTGAAAGTGAATTCAAACGTCTGTTTGATTAAACTACAAGGCTTCAGTTGACAAGAAATCAAATGGCAGGTTGATAAAGATTTAAATATCTTAAAACAGAAGGTGTCATCTAAAATCTTGTCAACTCAAGAGTCCAAGGCAAACTTAAGAGTCCGAAAACTTCAGAATTTGAGAACTCAAAACTTAAACATAATACATATGAAAAAATCACATCTCGTCAGCACAGTCTTATTTTGTGCACTAACAGCGTGCACCCCCAAAAACAATGAATGGAAATTAGTATGGAGTGATGACTTCAACAGTGAAACCATCGATACGACTTATTGGAGTAAAATTCCCCGCGGCACTTCCGACTGGGATAACTTCATGTCCGACTTTGACTCCTGCTATGCCCTCCGTGAAGGAAACCTGGTACTAAGAGGAATCGTAAACCACAGCCAGAAAAGTGACACAGCCCATTATCTTACCGGCGGAGTCTATACCAAAGGAAAACTGGCAGTTACCGGAGGACGAATGGAAATCCGGGCTAAACTGCAAGCTGCCCGTGGCACATGGCCTGCCATATGGATGCTCCCCGAAAACATGAAATGGCCGCACGGCGGAGAAATCGACATCATGGAACGGCTCAACTATGACAGTATCGCTTATCAAACTGTTCATTCCTCATACACGATACAAAAAAACGGCAACGATACCATTCCACCTCATTTCGGCACTCACCCCATCAATCCATCCGACTATAATATCTATTCGGTAGATATCTATCCCGACAGTCTGGTATTTGCCGTCAACGGAAGCCATACGTTCACTTATCCGCGCATGGAAGAACTCGGGGCTGAGCAATATCCTTTCTACCGCCCTTACTATCTGCTGGTTGATATGCAGATTGGCGGTGCCTGGGTAGGAGGAATAGATGCTGAAGACTATCCGGTAGAGATGTGGGTGGACTGGGTAAAATATTACCAAAAAGAAGAATAAAAGATTCTCTTTTCTCCTTATAAATTCTACAACTCATAATGGTGGGTTATACGACCCACTATTATGAGTTATATAACCCACTATTATGGGTTATACGACCCACCATTATGGGCTGTAAAAATCATCCCGACAAAACAACAAAATCTCTCCGTTTCTTCGATAAAGCCATCGCCTGCTTCTACCATCTTCATAACCGATTTCGAAAATTGATTTAAGTCAAATAATGATAACGTTATCACTTTTTTCCTTGTTTTAAAGTACAACTTCCATGAAAAAGCAGTATTTTTGTGTTGTAAAACATAAGACAAAAGGATAACATTAACATGAAAAAGATTAAAGACATTTTGAAAGAAGGCTTTGAATTGACAAGCCGCAATCACGTCTGGACAAACTTAACCAGATAAGTATGAAACCGTATGGCTCACAGAACAGCCATACTTAACTATTGAAAGCAAAGAAAATGTAACATAAAAAATGCCGTTGCGATGAGAATCACAACGGCATTTCTCGTTTTCGGCTCCTGCCATTAATATTCCACTTTATCTGTTTTTTCTTCCCAAGCCCGGAAAGCCTGAATCGCTTCTTCCGGTAAAAGTTCTTCTGCCTTTAACCGTCGCTCTGCTATGGGAAGCTCCAGTTCACGATAAATGAAAGCATCATCGAAACCAATCTTTGCCGCATCGTGCTGGTTATTTCCATAATACATACGGTCCAAATGTGCCCAGTAGATAGCTCCCAAGCACATGGGACAAGGTTCGCATGAAGTATAGATTTCACAGCCGCTTAAATCGAATGTACCCAACACTTTCGCAGCAGCACGAATGGCACTCACTTCTGCATGGGCAGTCGGGTCGCAATCGGGAGTTACCCGATTCACACCTGTAGCAACAATCTCTCCGTCACGGGCAATCACCGCACCGAAAGGTCCTCCTCCTTCAGCTACATTACGTAAAGACAATTCAATGGCCTTACGCATCAGTTCTTCTTTAGTCATCATTTAAATAGCTTTTAAATTCCTTTTAAAGGTACACAAATTTTCGAATTCCTCAAATCATTGAAGATGAATTTCAAACAGAATGGGGCTGTAACAAACTGGAATAAAAACAATAATATCATCAACAATCATGTACTGGGACAGGATAGCAGATGATGTATTCACGCAAGAGTATGAATAAAAAATCCCGGCAAGGAACAAAACCTTGTCGGGATTTCTTTTTTATATATCAAAAGAGGGGAAGATTACATCATACCGCCCATGCCTCCCATTCCGGGAGCAGCCATCGGCATTTCAGGTTTGTCTTCTTTCTTTTCTACGATTACGCATTCAGTCGTCAAGAACATGCCGGCGATTGATGCTGCATTTTCCAAAGCTACACGGGTAACTTTAGCCGGATCAACTACACCGGCTGCATGCAAATGTTCGTAAACGTCGGTACGAGCATTGTAACCGAAGTCGCCTTGACCTTCACGTACCTTCTGTACAACTACAGCACCTTCTTTACCTGCGTTGGCAACAATCTGACGAAGCGGTTCTTCAATAGCACGCTTGATGATTTCAATACCGGTTGTTTCATCGGCATTATCACCCTTCATACCTTCCAATGCATCGATGGCACGGATGTAAGTTACACCACCGCCCGGAACGATACCTTCTTCGATGGCAGCACGAGTTGCACACAATGCATCGTCAACACGGTCTTTCTTTTCTTTCATTTCTACTTCGCTGGCAGCACCTACATAAAGAACAGCTACACCACCCGACAACTTAGCCAGACGTTCCTGCAGTTTTTCTTTATCGTAGTCAGAAGTAGAATTCTTGATTTCTGACTTAATCTGGTTGATACGGTCTTGGATTAATTCTTTCTGACCTGCACCGTTTACGATGGTTGTATTTTCTTTAGATACAGTAACCTTATCACAAGTTCCCAGCATTTCAAGCGTAGCCTGTTCCAGCTTCAAGCCTTTTTCTTCGCTGATAACCACGCCACCGGTCAATACTGCAATATCTTCCAACATCGCTTTACGACGGTCGCCGAAGCCCGGAGCCTTCACAGCACAAATCTTCAACTGAGAACGCAGACGGTTTACAACCAACGTAGTCAATGCTTCGCTGTCTACATCTTCTGCGATAACCAACAACGGACGTCCGCTCTGAACAGCCGGTTCCAAGATAGGCAAGAAATCTTTCAAGTTAGAAATCTTCTTGTCGTAAATCAAGATGTACGGATGTTCCATCACACATTCCATCTTTTCAGTGTCGGTTACAAAGTAAGCTGACAAGTAACCACGGTCAAACTGCATACCTTCAACCACACCGATAGTGGTATCTGTTCCTTTAGCTTCTTCGATAGTGATTACACCATCTTTTGAAACCTTGCGCATTGCATCAGCAATCAACTTACCGATAACAGGATCATTATTTGCTGAAATCGTAGCTACCTGTTCAATCTTATCATAGTTGTCGCCTACAGTTTCAGACTGTAACTTGATTGATTCAACTACTTTTGCTACGGCTTTATCAATACCGCGTTTCAAATCCATCGGATTCGCACCAGCAGTAACGTTTTTCAAGCCTACGCCTACGATTGACTGAGCCAATACAGTAGCAGTAGTTGTACCGTCACCAGCATCGTCACCGGTTTTTGAAGCAACCGATTTAACCAACTGTGCACCTGTGTTTTGGAACGGATCACTGAGTTCTACTTCTTTTGCTACAGTTACACCGTCTTTTGTGATATGAGGAGCACCGAATTTCTTTTCGATGATTACGTTACGTCCTTTCGGACCAAGGGTTACTTTTACGGCGTTAGCCAATTCATCTACACCTTTTTTCAACTGATCACGAGCATCAATGTTGAAGAGAATATCTTTTGCCATTTGTTTGAATTTTTAAATTTGTCAAGTTTGTAAGTGGATGAGTTCTTGAGTTTCCGGAAACTGAGACAACGCAGAAACGAAAGAACTGAAAAACTAAATACTTATCCCAATACGGCGAGTACGTCGCTTTGACGCATCATTAAATATTTCACGCCTTCGTGTTCGATTTCAGTACCTGAATACTTACCGTACAACACAGTATCGCCCACTTTCAGAATCATTTCTTCATCTTTTGTACCATTTCCTACTGCTACAACTTCACCCTGCAACGGTTTTTCTTTTGCTGTATCAGGAATGATAATACCTCCAATAGTCTTTTCTTCTGCAGGAGCCGGAAGAATAAGGACTCTGTCTGCTAATGGTTTAATGTTCATAGTTCTTATATTTTTAACGTTTATATCTTATTTTATTCTGTCCGTTTGAATAGACGATAATCAAAAAGCGAAAACCGTGCCATAACAAAAGAACTGACAAACTGACGCGTTCAGACTGACAACTTCATGCACCGACTGCCAGTTTTTCCTTAAGCAAACAAGGAAAAACTCTGTTTTTTTAGTTTTAATTAACGGGACGCACAAAACAATCTGACAACAATCAGCTATCTTTGGTGTCAATTTATAAACAACACCTTTATTCTATTACAAATTTAAACATTCAAACGACTATGCAAATTGCAAATAACAAATCAGTACTATGTATTTTGCTACTCTGTTTATCCGTAGTAACAACCATCAGAGCTCAAAGGCAAGGAGGAAATTATACCGTAAAAGGAATCCTTGTCGATTCCCTGCTCAATGAAAGTGAACCTTATGCTACCATCCGTATTACAAAGAAGCAGGCACCGGATAAGCCGGTCAAACTGGCAGTGACCGATGAGAAAGGTCGGTTTAATGAAAGACTGCCGGAGGCTGGCCATTATCTCATCCAGCTGAGTTCAGTGGGAAAACAAACTGTTATCCGTGAGTTTACGTTCACCGGAAGCCAAAAAGAAATCGACTTAGGAACCCTCTATACTGCCGAAGCCGCCGAGATGCTGAAGGGTGTAGAGGTGGTGGCACAAAAGCCATTGGTAAAGGCCGAAATCGATAAAATTTCATACAGCATTGAAGACGACCCTGACTCAAAGACCAATACTACCCTGGAGATGTTACGTAAAGTACCTTTGGTTACAGTGGATGGAGAAGATAATATCCAAGTAAACGGGTCGAGCAACTTCAAGGTGCACGTTAACGGGAAACCAAACACACTGATGAGCAACAATCCGAAGGAAGTGCTTCGCAGCCTGCCAGCCAACTCAGTCAAGTCTATCGAAGTCATTACCGAACCCGGAGCAAAATACGATGCAGAAGGTATCGGAGGTATCTTGAACATCATTACCACCGATGCCCGGATGCAAGGATATAATGTTACATTGGGAGCCAATGCTTCAAACATAGGCGTAAGCGGATATGCCTACGGAACTGTGCAGGCAGGAAAACTGACCCTCTCCGGAAATTATTCATACAATCACCAAAATACACCCGAAGGAAAGCATAGCTCCGGGCGAGAAGATTTTACTTCAACCGATTTCCGACACCTCAGCCAGCATGGACTCTCTGACAGCAAAGGGAATTTTCAGTTTGGAAATATCGAAGGAAGTTACGAAATAGACACGCTTAACTTGATTACTTTTTCCGCCAATCTTTTCGGAGGAAATTTCAAAACCCACAATCATTCGTTTGCACACATGGACAACACCGACCATGTAGAACAATACAGTTATCTCACCCAAAACCACAGCCAAAACAAGTTCAGTCAGGTGGGAATAAATTTTGACTATCAACATTCATTCAAGAAAAAAGGAGAATATCTTACGCTCTCCTATAAATTCAACGGTTCACCCAATGACAACGAATCAGAAACCCGGTATGAAGATGAAAGAAACGTGCCTTTCCTGCTGACCGACCAGTATTTCGATAACGATGCCAAAACAAACGAACACACGGCTCAGATGGATTATGTGAACCCTATCAACGAGATCCATTATATTGATGCCGGAGTAAAATATATCTACCGCCAGAACAAGAGCGACAGCAAGTATTTCCGGGAAAATGCACAGGGTGAAATGGAGGCAAATGAAGACCTTTCAAGCAAATACGAACAAGGACAAAACATACTTGCTGCCTATGCCGACTATCAGCTGAAATGGAAAAAGTTCGGAGCCAAGGCAGGCGTACGTTATGAACATACCTTCATGGATGTAAAGTATGATTATCTTCCCGACCGGAACTTTAATGCAAACTTCGATGATGTGGTGCCCAGCGTCAATCTATCTTATATGTTAGGAACGACAAGCACACTGCGCGCCAACTATAATATGCGCATCAACCGTCCCGGCATTTGGTATCTGAACCCGTTCCGCGATACGAGCAATCCCACATCGGTTCGCTATGGTAATCCAGACCTTGAAACAGAAAAGGCACATAACCTTGGATTGACGTTCAGCAGCTTCTCTGCCAAGTTCAGCCTCAACGCCAATCTGACTTATATGTTTATCAACAACGGTATCGAAGCCTACTCGTTTATGAATAACGGCATACTGGAAAACACCTACGGAAATGTGGGCAAAAGCCAGCGCACTCGCCTGTCGCTTTGGATGAACTGGAATCCTGGCAGTAAGACGCGCATTTCCATCAATGCCGGAGGAAGCTACGCTGATTTCAAAAGCCATGAATTAAGCACAAACAACCACGGATTTACCGGCGACTTCTTCGGGAATGTCCAGCAAACGCTTCCGTGGGACTTACGCTTCAGCCTCTATGGAGGAGGAAGCACTCCGTATATTTCACTGCAAGGTAAAGGTTCGTCATACCACTATTACGGAATCAACCTCAGTCGCTCATTCCTGAAAGACAAACGGTTGAACATATCACTCTTTGCCAGCAGCCTGTTCAATAAATATCTTTCTTTCAAGAATGAAACGGTTACTGAAACCTTCCGCTCTTGGTCGGAAAATCAAAGTCCGTCACGGCGCTACGGCATCAGCATCAGCTGGCGGTTCGGTGAACTGAAAGCACAGGTCAAGAAGACTTCCCGAGGCATCAACAACGACGACGTGAAAGCGGGAGGAGGAAGCAATAATACTTCTGCTCCTGCATCTAATTAATATTTTGACAGAAGGACAAAAAGTTCTATTTTAATTATCAAAAGCAGGATAGAATAAAGACTATGATCTTTTTGTGCTTCTGTCAAATAATTAGCCAACTGAGATTCGCGGATGAGAATCAAACGCTGTACTGCCTTTATCTCAAAAATCATACATCCTTCCACCAAAATTAAAAAAGATGTTTCTTCTGTTCTTATGCCAAAGAAGAAAAAAACACATTCTTTTGTTCTTATGCCTGAAAATACAATCCGCACTTTTTCTTAACTTTGTCAAGAAAACCAGTTTATATCATGGAACTACTCTATCTGTTCATAGGAATTGCTGCCGGGACGCTCCTTGGATGGCTGGCAGCCGCACGCAAGACAAGCGAACTCCGTACCCGCATACAGTTGCAGGAAGGTCATGCCGCCGAAATGTTGCAGGCCGAACAGCGGCAGGCTGCCACAACCCTCGACCAGCAAAAACAGGAAACCCAGCTTGCACGCCGACAGGCCGAAGAAACCAACCGCCTGCTCATAGAGGCACGTCAGGAAACGGCTGCCCTCCAAAGCGAAAAGCAGGCATTGGAGGAAAAGTTGGAAAGCCAGAAGCAAGAAATAGCCGAAATCCGCAAGCAGTTTAATCTGGAATTTGAAAATATTGCCAACAAAATATTCCAGCAAAAAACAGAAAGCTTCAACAAACTGAGTGCGGAAAGTCTGAACGATCTGCTGAAACCGTTCGGTGAAAACCTGAAAGAATTCAAACAGCAAGTATCGGACGTATATGACAAGGAATCGAAACAACGCTTCTCACTGGAAGACCGCATCAAGGAACTGATGCAGCTCAATAAACAAATCAGCGACGATGCCAATAACCTGACCCGAGCCTTAAAGGGGGATTCAAAGATTCAAGGTAACTGGGGAGAAATGATTCTGGAATCAATTCTGGAGAACTCCGGATTACGCGAAGGGGAAGAATACTTCCGCCAAGAGTTTCTTACCGATGAAAATGGGGAAGTGATTCGTAATGAGCAAGGGAAACGCCTACAGCCGGATATTCTGGTGGTTTATCCCGACAACCGACAGGTCATCATCGACTCGAAAGTATCGCTGACGGCTTATGCCAATTATACGGCAGCTGATGAGAAGGCTGACCAGGAAGCCTTGCTGAAAGCTCATCTTGCTTCCATCAAGGCGCACATCGATGAACTGAGCCAAAAGGATTATTCAAAGTACAACATTTCATCGCTCGACTTTGTGATGATGTTTATTCCCAACGAGCCTGCCTACGTTCTTGCGCTCCAAACCGACCCGAATCTGTGGAACTATGCCTATCAGAAAAAAGTGGTGCTGATGAGCCCGACCAATCTCATTGCCGCCCTGCGCTTGGCTCTCGACTTATGGAAGCGCGAGTATCAAGAGAAAAACATACAGGAAATCGTGAAGCGCGGTACGGCTCTTTATGAAAAGCTCGTCAGCTTTACCGATACATTCGAGAAAATAGGAGACACGCTCCGCAATGCCTCAACTGCTTACGAAAATGCACTCGGACAACTTTCGGAAGGAAAAGGGAACGTCATCCGTCAGGCAGAAATGCTGAAAGGGCTGGGTATTACTCCCAAAAAGAAAATCTCCCCGCGCCTGTTAGACAAGAGCGAAGAACATGAAGCGGTAATGAATCAGGAAAGCAACAACAGCGATCTGCATAAAAAAGAGTAAACCACCAACTTTACTACTTCCCGTATCTAACTGATATACAATAATAACAGGCAAGAAACAGAAAAAAAAGAATCGCACTTCTACATAGAGACAAAAACATCAAGGCGTTTCACCCAAAACATCAAGGCGTTTTAAAAATTCGCCTCGACGTTTCAAGTGAAACGCCTCGTTATTTTAGGGTCACTTTATCAAGCCTTCACCGCAGCAACCAGTTCGTCGGGAGTAACCAACGCCTGCTCACCGGTTGTCATATTCTTCAGCATCACCTTGCCTTCGTTCATCTCGTTTTCACCGACAATCGCTACAAACGGAATCGCCTTGGCATTGGCATAGCTCATCTGTTTCTTCATCTTCGCACTGTCCGGATAAATCTCGGCACGGATACCTGCCTCACGCACCTTGTGCAAAACAGGAAGTACGTATGCCGCTTCGGCTTCGCCGAAGTTGACGAACAGCAGCTGTGTTCCGTTTACGGCTTCTTTCGGATACAGATCGAGCTGATTCAGCACGTCATAGATACGGTCTGCACCGAACGAAATGCCTACACCCGACATACCATCCATGCCGAATACGCCGGTCAGGTTGTCATAACGTCCGCCACCGCTGATACTTCCAATCTGCACGTCGAGTGCCTTCACTTCGAAGATTGCTCCGGTATAATAGTTCAGTCCGCGCGCCAACGTCAAGTCGAGTTCCACTTCCGACTTCACGCCCAGCCCGGCTACGGTCTTCAGAATAAACTCACACTCTTCCACCCCTTTCAGTCCGGTTTCGCTTGCTGCCAGCACCTGCTTCAAGGTAGCCAGCTTTTCTCCGTTCGAACCGCTCAGCAAGATAATCGGCTGCAACTTATCAATCGCTTCCTGCGGAATACCTTTCGAAGCCAGTTCGGCATTCACGTTATCCAGACCGATTTTATCGAGTTTGTCGATAGCCACGGTAATATCCACAATCTTATCCGCCTCACCGATGATTTCAGCAATACCTGTCAGAATCTTGCGGTTGTTTACCTTGATAGATACACGGATACCAAACTTTCCGAACACCGCATCAATCATCTGCACCAGTTCTACTTCATTCAGCAGCGAATTGCTTCCCACCACATCGGCATCGCACTGATAAAATTCGCGGTAACGTCCCTTCTGCGGACGGTCGGCACGCCATACGGGCTGAATCTGGAAACGCTTGAACGGGAAAGTAATCTCGTCGCGGTGCATCACCACATAGCGGGCAAAAGGTACGGTAAGGTCATAGCGCAGTCCCTTTTCACAGAATTTGCAAGCCAGTTTCGCTGCATTACGGCTCAGCAACTCTTCATCGGTCAGCCCCGAAAAGTAATCACCAGAGTTCTGAATCTTAAATAACAGCTTATCGCCTTCCTCTCCGTATTTACCCATCAGCGTAGAAAGTGTTTCCATCGAAGGAGTTTCAATCTGCTGGAATCCGTACAAATGGAATACTTCACGGATGGTATTGAATATATAATTACGCTTCGCCATCTCCACGGGCGAAAAGTCTCTCGTTCCCTTAGGTATGCAAGGTTTTGTAGCCATAATAGTTTAATCTTTAAATTTTTCGACAAAGATACGGAAAACTTGGAATTAGACAGAAGAACAAAAGAACTACTTTTCATGAAAGAAAGATTGGAAACTTGTTCTTCTGTCTAAATAAAGAGTACACCCCCGAGGTATCACTCCCGGCGGTTCATATAAATCATAATGTAATAAATCAGTGTAGCCAGTGAACTTAAAGCTGCCACCACATACGTATAAGCAGCCGACTTCAGGGCATCGGCAGCCTGCTTATGATTGAACGCATTCGTAATACCCGCTCCGCTCAACCATACCAGTGCACGGCGGCTCGCATCGATTTCTACCGGCAGCGTAATGAAACTGAACAGCGTAGTCATGGCAAACAGACAGATTCCGATAAACAGCAGTTGCGGAAACGAGTGTACCATAAAAATACCAGCCAACAGAATCCATGACACGGTAGATGAAGCAAACTGCACTACCGGAACCAGTGCCGAACGCATCTGAAGCGGAGCGTATGCACGTGCATGCTGCACGGCGTGTCCGCACTCATGCGCCGCTACGGCTGCTGCGGCTACACTACAAGTGTCATACACTTCTTCACTTAAATTTACGGTTTTATTAGCCGGATTATAATGGTCGGTCAGCATACCCGGCGTACTGGTTACGCGTACATCATAAATTCCGTTGTCACGAAGCATCTTTTCCGCCACCTCACGCCCGGTCATCCCGTTAGTCAACGGCAGTTGCGAATACTTCTCAAACTTACTCTTCAAACTGGCTTGCACCATATAACTGATAATGGCAATGCCAATAAATACAATCCAAATAAACATAATTTTTCCTTTTTATGAAACCGGTACAAATTCTTTGCCAAAATACACAGTCTTGCCGAAACCGACAAAAATGTCAGTCCGTTTTTAAGATAATCTGATGATTCATTCCACAAATTTAACTACAAATTTTAAAATAAGCCCTACATATGCAATACAAATCAACCAATTACGGTCAGCTACAGACATATTGACAAATGATTCCTGATGAATTTATGCTTTCCAGTAAAGAAATCACCGCAAAAAACGCTACCTTTGCTGAAAACAAGAGCTCTACTTTTTACTATGATAGTCTGCATCGCCGAAAAGCCCAGTGTGGCACGTGACATCGCCGAAGTTCTCGGCGCCAAAAACAAGAAAGAAGGATATATTGAAGGAAACGGGTACCAAGTAACCTGGACCTTCGGGCATCTCTGTACCCTGAAGGAACCTCATGAATATACTCCTTCGTGGAAATCATGGTCATTGGGAAGTCTGCCAATGATTCCGCCACGCTTCGGAATCAAGCTCATCAATGACGGAGGGATTGAAAAACAATTCCACATCATTGAGGGACTGATGCAACAGGCCGACATGATTATCAACTGCGGTGATGCCGGACAGGAGGGTGAACTTATCCAACGATGGGTCATGCAGAAAGCCGGAGCCAAATGCCCGGTCAAACGTCTCTGGATCTCGTCGCTCACGGAAGAAGCCATCCGCGAAGGATTCGCCAATCTGAAAGATCAGTCTGAATTTCAACCGCTTTACGAAGCCGGGCTGAGCCGGGCTATCGGCGACTGGACTTTAGGTATGAATGCAACACGCCTTTACACACTAAAGTACGGACAAAACAGACAGGTACTCTCTATCGGACGGGTACAAACTCCTACACTCGCCCTCATAGTAAAGCGTCAGCAGGAAATAGAAAATTTCGTCCCTAAACAATACTGGGAGCTGAAAACAGTATATCGTGACACTCTCTTCAGTGCCATCGTACGAAAAAGCGATGAGGAACTGGCTGAAGAAGCAGAAAAGGAAAAAGAGAATCCCACAGCACGGAAGAAAACAGCTGCAAAAGAAGATGTAAACCGGGGTATCCCCCCTATCACGGATGAGGCAACCGGTCTTCAACTTCTGGAACGCATCAAAAACCAACCTTTCTTTATTACTGACATCACACTGAAGAAAGGGACAGAAGCTCCTCCGCGCCTGTTCGACTTAACTTCACTGCAAGTGGAATGTAACCGGAAATTCAGTTACTCGGCGGATATGACTTTACAGCTTATCCAATCGCTTTATGAGAAGAAGGTGGCTACTTATCCGCGTGTGGATACTACGTTCTTAAGCGATGATATTTATCCTAAATGCCCTAAGATTCTGGAAGGATTACGCGATTATGCCACCTATACAGAACCGCTTGCAGGAAAACCGCTTCCTAAATCCAAGAAGGTATTCGACAACAGCAAGGTTACCGACCACCATGCCATTATTCCTACCGGTGTAAATCCGCAAGGACTGACGGATATGGAAAAGCGGGTATTCGACCTCATTGCCCGCAGGTTTATTGCGGTATTTTATCCCGACTGCCGGTTTTCAACAACCACCGTAACCGGACAGGCAGAAGATATAGAATTTAAGGCTACCGGCAAGCAGATTCTTGATCCGGGATGGAGAGTTATCTTCTTAAAAGAGCCTCAGCCGGAAGAAAATAAAGAAGGAGAGGAAGAAAAAGCCCTGCCTTTATTTACCAAAGGAGAAAATGGCCCTCATTTGCCGCAACTGAATGAAAAATGGACGCAACCTCCACGCCCCTATACGGAGGCTACCTTGCTACGGGCAATGGAAACAGCCGGAAAACTGGTGGATAATGATGAACTGCGAGATGCTTTGAAGGAAAACGGAATCGGACGTCCTTCTACGCGCGCAGCCATCATTGAAACGCTTTTTAAAAGACACTATATCCGTAAAGAAAGAAAAAACCTGATTGCTACTCCCACAGGAGTGGAACTGATTGGTCTCATCCGAGAGGAGTTGCTGAAATCGGCTGAACTGACCGGAATATGGGAAAAAAAACTGCGCGAAATAGAACGGAAAAGCTATGACGCAGCTACATTCCTCAATGAACTGAAGCAAATGGTTTCCGACATTGTTTACACGGTATTGCGCGATAACAGTAACCGACGCGTAACCGTAACAGAGGAAGCCCCCACTCCTGCCGACCGGAAAACAATCACACGGAAAAAAGAGAGCAAGCAACCCTCAACTTCTGCAGATGCTCCATCAAAACCCAAAACTCCCCGCAAGCGGAAAGTGGTTAATGCACCGTCTCATCCACTTCCGGAAGGGGATGCCATGTTAGGTCATGCTTGTCCTCTTTGCGGAAAGGGAATTATTATTAAAGGAAAAACAGCCTATGGATGTTCGGAATGGAAAAACGGATGTACGTTCCGAAAGGCTTTCTAGCTCATAAAGAAGCGTTAAGAGAGAGATATAAAGCATGCCTCTTAACGCTTCTTTTCTTTATACAAATAACGACAGTGGTTTTCATCCAAACAATATAAAAGCGCAGGCTTTGCTTATTTTTCTATCATAATGACGGTTTTCCCATCTTTACTTCTAAATAATTGTTTATCTTTGAAAACAAAAAACATCAATTAATCATGAAAAGCATCATCATTCTTATTGCAGTTTCTATATGGGGAATGCAGCTTAACGCACAACACTTAGTAGAGGTAGGGAAAGGATACAGCCGTACTTCGGTAAACACAACCATCTTCCGAAACAGTTCCTTAGTAACAGATGGAGTATTCCAATATATTTCTTATTATGACGCAGAAGGCTATCTCACATTAGGGAAAAGAAAACTGACCGACTCACAATGGACTCTACACCGCACACAATACAAGGGAAAAGTTACTGATGCACATAATGTCATCAGTTTGGGAATAGACGGAAAAGGGTATCTGCACGTCGCCTTTGACCACCATGGGAATCAATTAAACTACTGTAAAAGTACAGCTCCGGGAGCCTTATCCTTAGGTGAAAAAACAGCTATGACTGGAAAAGAGGAAGACGATGTAACCTATCCGGAATTTTACCAACTTGCCGAAGGTAATCTTTTATTTGCCTACCGGAGCGGAGCATCCGGAAAAGGAAATCTCATCATGAACCGCTATGACGTGAATACAGGCACATGGGAACGAATCCATGACGTACTGATTGACGGAGAAGGTAAACGAAACGCCTACTGGCAACTGTATGTCAACGAAGCCGGAGTGATTCATTTATCATGGGTATGGCGTGAAACATGGATGGTAGAAACTAACCATGACCTTTGCTATGCACGTTCAACTGATAACGGAAAAACGTGGCAAAAAAGCGATGGAACTCTTTATACGTTACCTATCAATCAGCAAAATGCAGAATATGCTTGCCGAATTCCTCAAAACAGTGAATTAATCAACCAAACTTCCATGACTGCCGACAGCTCAGGAAATCCATATATTGCAACTTATTGGCGTGAGCAGACTGACAGTGTCCCTCAGTATAGATTGGTATGGCACGACGGAAAACAATGGCATACCCGACAAATCTCCAACCGGACTCAGCCATTCACATTAAAAGGTGGAGGCACGAAAATGATTCCAATCTCCCGCCCGCGCATCATTGCTGATCAAGGTAAAGCTTGGGTATTTTTCCGCGATACAGAACGGGGAAGTAAAATTTCAATGGCTTATACCGACAACTTAAACAATGGAAACTGGAATATAAAAGATATTACCGATTTTTCTGTCGGAGCCTGGGAACCTTCCTTTGATCTGACGCTATGGGAACAACAACGAAGCATACATTTGTTTGTGCAAACCACCTATCAAGGCGATGGAGAGCAGACCGTATCGGCTCAGCCTACTCCGGTTTACGTTCTTGAAGTACATCCTGATATAACCCATTAACTTATTCCTGTTTCATCAGGACAGCCCGCCATTGGTCATCCTTTAGAAAGGATAACCAATGGCGAAATGAATCCCCATTCCGTCTTTAAACTTCGGAATATTATAGTAACCCGATTTGCCGGTTTCATAAGGAACATGAAGAGCAACTCCCCAGTCTAAGCGCAACACCAAGAAAGAAAGGTCATAACGTATCCCTATTCCGGTGCCTAAAGCAATGCTGTCAAGAAATCCTCCAAGTGTAAACTCAGCTCCGGGACGTGCTTCGTCATGGCGCATCAGCCATACATTTCCGGCATCCATAAAAGCAGCCCCATTCAAGTTTCCGCCCAAGAAATTAGACAACAAACGGAAACGGTACTCCAGATTGGCCTCCAGCTTTATATCGCCTGTTTCATCTACGTATGAAAAACGAGAGTTCTCTGCCGGATGGAAGTTTCCCGGACCGATAGAACGGATAGTAAAAGCACGGATACTATTGGCTCCACCTACATAAAACTGCTCACTGTAAGGAGCAATTGTTTTATTTCCATAAGCCCAGATTACCCCTGCCATCAGGCGGGAAGCCAACTGATGACGCTCACTAAACTGATGCAACCAGCGCACCTCAGAAGTATATTTCAAGAACTGCGCAAAAGGAGTTCCCAACAGTTTTTTATCCTGCCGGCTAAACTTCTGTCCGAATGCGGCATAAATCAGAGAAGTTACATTACCTGCCGAAGTAACCGAGTTCTCCCACCAAATACGGTTTTTCCTCTTCAAGTAACTGTTATCATAAGTCAGCGTATAAGAAAGCGACGGGATAAATTGATTATCGAGGCTTCGGAATAGCATCGGATTGGCAGTAGCTATCGAATCAAACCGAGCAGTACGGTGCTGAAGCGTATTAAACGCCAGCTGAAGCGGAGTGACCGTATGCTTCATGCTGCGCGAAGGCTGAAAACTATACGATACGGTTCCCCCAAATGAAAGCATTTTAAAATAGCGTGCCCGGTTAATCTGCTCCACATAAAGTTTAAAGTTGGTTTCCGACGGAAAGCGGAAAGGGTCAATACGGTTGCGCACCCAAGGCAAAATAAGTCTCGGAAATTTCAAGGACAATGCAGCCCCCAATTCGTAGGAGTTCATGACCGAACTTTCACCATCCACCGTAGAGCTGGTCTGCCACTCATAAGAACCCTTCAGCTCTAAATTCAAGGTAGCTCCCATTCTTCTAAAGTTTTTACGGGAAAGATTAAATATAGCTCCCGGTCCGGTTTGTTTTGTACTCTTTGTTGTTACATTCAGTTCAAGTTCGCTGTCATAGGGTAAATCAAACATCGAATTGACACGAATATCAAGCGTATCCGACCCTTCACTGCGGGGCACATAGTTGAATTCACTGAACTTGAAAACTCCCAAACGAGCTAACGCTTCCTGAGTATAATCCTGACGCAGCTGTGAATACATTTCTCCCGGACGATAAAGGAAACGCTTACGCAATACCCCATACTTCAAACCAGGCTTCTTGCCAGAATAATACACCGTAAAGTTACGAGCCATTAACGAATCTGTAGGAGGCTCTCCGTTATGACCGGTCAGATAAACCGATGTATTTCCTATATAATACGTACGGGAAGCTTCAGCAGGAATACTCTTCCGGGGAGTAATTTTCAAATTCACGTACCCGGGTCGAATCAACGTATCGGCCAGAAAAGTAATAAACTCTGAACGATAATAAAAATATCCGTTATTACGGAATAGCTTTACCAGACGTTCACGCTCGTCGTTCAGTCTCGTTACATCAAAATGGTCTCCCGGACGGATAATGCGCTTGTCGTAAGCTGCGTGTATCAAGCTGTCAGCCCGCGGAGTAAACCCTTCGTAATAAATAGAGTCAAGCAAATAGGCATGCCCCATATCTATAGCATACTGCAAGCGGGCTTTTTTAGGATGAGCCGTACTGTCTACCCGGTAAGTAACCTTCCCGTTAAAGAAACCATAATCATGCAACAAATTGCTTGCCACTTTCACTCGGGTATCTGGATTGACTGTAGACAGATAAACCGGCGTAGATGCAAATTTCTTAAAAATCCACTTCCCTACCCCTTTGTCATAACGCTGAAAATGGTTAAAAATCCACAGTCCCACCGGCACATGCCAGCGCATACTGGTACTTCCCAGTACTGCATTGTTGGGAGCCACCGCTATGGCAGCCTCAGCTTCTTCTAAAGCCTTCATTCCCATCGGAGTCACGTTTTTATTGGTAACTTCGGTTTTTCTCATTCCGATATACAGCACCTCGCCTTCAGCCAAATGCTTCGTTGTGGAACAGGAAGCCAGCACCCACACCCCCACACACCATGCTATAATCTTATTTAGAATTCGTTTCTTGCTCTGCATTTTCAACAGTTCCTTTCTTCCTTTTCTTAAAGATAAACAGTTCACTTAACTTGCTGATTTTTTTCCGGAGCACGATACCCGCTCCCGTTTCAATCACCTCTCCGTCAAGAATACTTTCATAATTTTTGTCATGGAACACCTTGATGTAACGAGTTCCGCTATTATCTAACCGGTATTCCACCGAAACATTGTCAATAAAAGACTCGTCTTGCTGAGTAGCTGTATTCCCGGTTGAAATCTTTCCACCAATGACTATCCGGAAACGGTTGTTCCAGAAGCGTTTGGCAAACTGAAAATTATAATCCGTACGAGTAGAACCATCTTCACCCTGCTCGGTCTGTTCCATGCCAAAGTTCACATCAATGGTTTTCAGCGCACTGCCAGCCACTTTATTAATTTCACTCTGCAGGAACGAGTTAAGCACACTGTTTGCAGAGAGTCCTCCTCCACCGCTTCCTCCTCCTTCAGGCATATATATTCCTGTAACCAGCATGGTTACAGCCATTTTATTTTTCTGCTCTGCCGACATGCCTGCCAATTCATTCTGTACTCCTCCGTCATCGGGAGCCTCCAAAGTAAAGGTAAATCCCAAGTTCTCAAGACGATTTGTAATATTCACTCCAACATCGAAGTTAACCGTACGCGAACTCTTATCCTGCTGAGCCACTGAAGCACGCACACGCTCAGAAGCCTGAATATTCAGGTTTGGATTCATGATATTACCAGTCCATTCAATATAACTTCCGTTTTCAATGTGGAAGGTTTTCAAAGGAATCACCGGCATTTCATACTTCATCTCTCCGCTCATCAGAGAATAGCGTCCGTTTAACAACATACTTCCTTCAGGGGTATATTGAAAAGACAAGTCGCCTCCTCCTTCAAAGCGCATGTAATTTGTACCCTCCTCATCCATTTCAACCCGACACTGCACTGCCTCATCAATATGCAAGGTCATCATCAGATTCATTCCTCCTAATGACATCGTAGGAATAGACCGTTTCGGTACTTCGGTTGTATCGCGGAAGTTCACAAAAGTTACAGTTTCACCCAACCGGTCTTCAACAGTCAAAGGCGACTCTTGCATAATATAAGTAAAGTCACTTGTTCCCAAGATATTGGCATTGCCACGCACATTTAAAGACTCTATCTCTCCTTTGATGACGGAATTCAAGTCTACATAAAGTTTACCGTAAACCATTGATTCTTTCGTCCGTTTGGCATTAAGCACCTCAAAATTATTGGCATGCATCCGCAGGTCAAGCTTCATTTTCGCCAAATCGACCATATCTACATCACCATCAATCGTAAACGGAGTCTTTCCTTTGGTGAAAATCTTAAACTTGTCAAAGTGCAAGCGACTATCCACCATGCGCACCGGACGATTATCAAAACGCAAATCCAAGGAGGCTTGCGGCACCTGTACATTAACACTATCTAAATTGATCCGCCCGTTCATAAGCGGCTTATCTGCTGCTCCTTTAACTGACATGGTTCCATCTAAGTCGCCGGATAAAAGAGCCATCCGGTCAGGAATAAAAGCATTTGCCACTTCAAGCGGGAAATGGTTCAGTGCCATTTTTGCAGAAAGAGTCCCAGATGAGCCTTCCAACTGAGCGGGGAAATAAGACCCGTTCCAACTCATGATTTCCTTGCTGTTACGCATCACAAATCCGTCAATACGCTGTTCTCCTGTTTTTTCCGGCAAATAAACCGCACTTAAAGACCAGTCACCCAGGGTTTGTTTATTATAAGCAAAGCAGTTCACCATTACGTCAGCCGAAACCTGAACCTGATCTTCCGACTGAATATAATGGGTTTCAGCATTAATAATACCAGCCACATCGGGCATATAAGGAACAATGCGGCGAAACTCGGCTATATCAATACGGTTTAGCGACAGGGTAAGATCTTGCTGCACGGTAGAATCGGGGGTGGAATACAAACCAATTCCCGTATGCTGTTCATCGAATATGCTTAAGTCGGCCCATATACGTCCTTTATCACTCAGATAGATATAATTTCCCGGATTGACCCGGAATTTACGATATACCAGCGTGGGCTCGTTAGGCGAAATCTGCAGGCTGATTCCGTGTTTCTGCAAAGCTGCAAGAAACCCGATGCGTGCTCCACATTCTTTCTTCCCGTTCAGATATTCTATCATCACATTGGCAGAAGTAGAATCAATGGCACCGTTTAATGAAACATCAAAGGCTTCTTGGAAAGGTTTGTTTCCGGCTATAATGCCACTCTTGAAGACCTGCCGTAAGGCTTCTTGTGTGGTTTGAAAATAAATGCTATCCAGTTCAAGGCTATCGGTACGCAAATTATTCAAGTAAGCCGACCCGTTTAATCCGTTTTCGGGCGACGTTTCCATCTTCACAAACATACGGTTATAGCTTACACGATTAGCTGCCATCATATTCGCCAGTGGATTATCTTTCCCGGAAAACACATAAAAGGTGGTAACGGGAAGAAGTTCACGCAAGGCAGGTTGGTTTATCTGCCGGGCGGTCCACTGTTCAGAAGCCTTAGACAGGAGTTTCTCTATTTGTGCCGAAAGATGCTCCGGTCCCCCCTTTGCCCGAAAGAGGAAAACCAGATCACCGGCATTGGCAAAACTCCGGATTGAATCATTCGCAGTATTCAGTCCGAAGTGGATATCTTTTGCCTTAAATGTTTTTTCGGCTGTTATCAGCCGGA
Organism: uncultured Bacteroides sp.; assembly: GCA_958453305.1. Taxonomy (GTDB): domain Bacteria; phylum Bacteroidota; class Bacteroidia; order Bacteroidales; family Bacteroidaceae; genus Phocaeicola. The sequence goes on from CAUDXH010000008.1 coordinate 29,854, forward strand.
TTTCTCTGACAGAAGCCTTCAGTGCGTGGCTGTTTTTCATGTCTGAATGAAAGTGTACATCTATCCTCTCGGCAGTCTTAAAAGGCTTGCTTACCAGATTCATCCCGTAAAGATCCATCCAGTTTACATTTACATTTAAATCGGCCTCGATACGCTTGGGATGCAGTTCAGCCTGAATGATGGAGGATACATCCATCACATTATCTTTAATTCCCAATTCTACTTTAGCTGCGGCATTTTTCAATGAGGCTGTAAGGTTAGCACCCGACAACACTTTACTTCCATACTCTAAATGAGCGATTCCTCCCGATGCCTCCAGCCTTGTATGCGAATCAAAAAAGTCAAGTCCTTCCCCTTCGGCGTTAAGCGAAGCCGAAAGCATATACAATGAATCGGAAGGCATAAAGGCATTTAAATTCAAAGCATCCACTTTCAGGTCGGCTTGATACCTGTCTCCATTGAGGTTATATCCCGCCAGAAGAGCAACCTTGCCTGAATCTTGCTTCAAGAGCACGTCGGCCTTCAATTCACTTCCTTCCAGCCCGAATTTCCCCTCCAAGCCAGTTCCGGAAGGGATTACAACCCCTTCTGTAAGTTTACTCAAGAAGCGCATATCTTGCACTTGAGCCGAAAGATTGATATGTCCTTTTCGTGAGATACTGTCGAGCACATCCGTCAGATTTCCATCAGCTCTCATCTCAAAGCTTCCGGGAACAGTTACATTAAACCCTGTAAACTGTAGTTGATTTAAACTTCCGTCAATGCCAGCCTGGATACGGAGAGGGGCGGAAGGGAAGCTTCTCACAAACTCTTCCGGCATGTGAGGGATGATTTTAAACAAATCAGGCTTACCTATTTCTGCCATTAACCGTCCTCTCAGGCCACCGTTTCCATTGGCCGATGTCAGACTCCAGTCGGCATCTGCCTCAAACGTAAGATAAGAATCGGGAGTACGGATTTCCAGTGAAGGCACCCGAATGGTCTTCTCGTCGGTCACCAGCCTTCCTTCTGTTGATACGATTTCCAGCCCCGAACGTTCTTTAAGCCCAAATTCACGGATATGTGCCCGGATATGATTTCCCCGATAATAAATAGAATCAATCCCGATATTAATGTTGCTGAACGCCAAATGCGAAGGATCAAGTCCTCCCTCTTCATCCAAAGGAGTATTACCCATATTCACTGCTGCTGCTCCCCGCTTGATTCTGAAACGCCCAAAAGTATAGGCCGACTGATGTAAGTCAATGAAGCCATTGCGCAAAGAAGCCTCACCAAGTGCCACGCGGAAATCCATCGTATCGAGCGGCATATCCATCGCAAACGAGACATTGCTTAAATCGGCACGTTGCAGTTTAATCTTCCAGAAAGTAGGCTCCGAAGCTACTGTATCGGCAGCCGTAGTATCTGCTAAAGAAAGAAACAAATGTGTATCTTTTAACTGAAGGTCATTCACCATAGCTGTTTCAGGAGACAGGGCTACTCCGTGAGAGCGGAGAAACAACTCACCTAAATCGCCTTTCAGCCTCATGCCTTCAATCAGCCCGGCCGTATTTACCGATGCCTGCTGAAGACGTACCCCATCGATTTCTACCTGCTGCTTCAGCAGAGGCAAAAACTGAACTTTCACGGTGAGCTGACGGACATCGAGAATGGTATCGGGATGATCAACCACCAAAGCATCATACACCACCAAATCAAGCGGGAAGCCCAACGAGAGCCGCCCGATACGTATATCCATGCCCGTGGCCTGCGAAGCATAACGGGTGGTCTGCCCTACCAGAAAATTCTGGACGGGAGGAATATATATCAAAATACAGACCATAATAAAAAGAAGTATAGGAGAGATAAAAAAACCTATTCCCCACTTGATATATCTTTTCATGAACTTTGCTTCATTTTTTGTTATTATTGCAAATATAGGGAAAAAATAAGCAACCGAAGGCAGATTTTGTTAGCTAAGTCTGCCATTAGCTCCATATTATTTCCTACCTTTGTGGCAGTTACTAACTTTTAATATACTTATGAAACCAACATTATTTGTATTGGCAGCTGGTATGGGAAGCCGCTATGGGGGCTTGAAGCAGCTTGACGGACTGGGTCCAAACGGTGAAACTATTATGGATTATTCTATCTTCGATGCAATTCGCGGAGGATTCGGAAAAATTGTATTTGTTATCCGTAAAGATTTTGAAAAAGATTTCCGTGAAAAAATCATCAGCAAATATGAAAACCACATTCCCGTAGAAGTAGTATTCCAAGATATACACGATTTGCCTGCAGGCTTTACCTGCCCTGAAGAACGCGTTAAGCCTTGGGGAACAAACCATGCCGTATTAATGGGTAAAGACGTTATCAAAGAACCGTTTGCAGTGATCAACGCCGATGACTTCTACGGACGCGACAGCTTTGCCGTAATCGGAAAATATCTGTCAGAATTGCCTGAAGGAAAGAAGAACGATTACTGTATGGTAGGTTTCCGCGTTGGAAATACATTATCTGAAAGCGGAACAGTGGCACGCGGTATCTGCTCTACCAACGAAGAAGGTCACCTCACTACCGTTGTTGAACGTACCGAAATTATGCGTGTAAACGGTCCGGTATGCTATAAAGATGAAAACGGAGAATGGGTAGCCGTTGAAGACAACACTCCTGTTTCAATGAATATGTGGGGATTCACTCCCGATTATTTCAACTATTCAGAAGACTATTTCGTAGAATTCTTGAAAGCAAATCTGAGCAACATCAAAGCTGAATACTTCATCCCGTTAATGGTTAACAAACTGATTAACGAAGGTACTGCTACCGTTAAGGTACTTGATACAACTTCTAAATGGTTTGGCGTGACTTATGCTGCCGACAGACAAAGCGTGGTCGACAAGATCCAGGCTCTGGTTGACGCAGGCGAATATCCTGCCAAGCTGTTCTAAACAGAGATTCTCTCATCAAGGCTATATGGTTCCGATTTGCCACAGCCAACTCGGAAAAACGCCTTGACGATTCATACAAAATGCCTAGACGTTCTAAACGAAACGCCTAGGCATTTTTATTTTCCTTTCTTTCGGTTCCGGCAAGCTGTACTTACGACGAATCCCGGTCATTACTAACGGCAAGGCTTGGTCGTTACTACGACTCTTCTCTGTTATTATTAATCATTCATTTACTTGTTTCCTCTCTTGAAATTGTTTTTTACGAAAACTGCCTGCAGCCCTATACGTTTTCAAGGTTAACAAACTTGTAAACAAGAATTTAAGGCACACAGGACGCAGTGTAGGACGGTGTAGGGCGCACCGCTATCTACATGCCTACACGCCTTATTTCAATCTTGATGACAAAAAAGCAGCCCTATCTTCTCTTTTCATGAGCCGGCAGACATCGCTTTGCGGTTCAACTTCCATACAATGAATATAGAAATACGCTTGAGGACTTAAGATTCCTTTCAAACAAAAAATTAGTTCATCACACCATATTTAAGGACAAAGTTCTGCAAGAACTTACCTGTATGAGTGTTAGTCTGATGAACTAATCATACAACAAAGGTAGTGATATTTTTCATATTTTTGCTATTCTTCTTGAGTTTATTTTAAAAATAATAAAAACCCCTAGCTAATAGCAATGCAAGTTTAATATATTCAAAATGTAAACCATACATTTATAAGAAATAAACTTGGCAGAGCCATACTTCTTTTTCTCTGCTTCTGTTCCCGTTTGGACTTAAATCTTTTACTAGTCTTAGCGTTTTAGTCATTACAAGCCTATTATGCCCAGCCGTCTGAGTATTATCAAGTTCTTGCAGAACTTATCTACTAACTTGATTTTTTTAATTCTGGGAATATGAGCAAACTGACGAATGTACAGACTCGTATCCTTATTTCTAATACTTAATATCATAGTTATGTTAAAACGACTTAAATCGGTCAGCATGATGCTGTTTCTAGCTGGGGCTTCCGGTGGAACAGCTTTCGCTCTTCCCTCCATGGGAATTGATGATGTAAAAATGACACAGCAAGACGGTACTTGTACCGGTGTAATTAAAGACACAACCGGAGAAACGGTCATCGGTGCTTCAGTAGTCATAAAAGGTACTACGAATGGTACAATTACTGATTTCGACGGTAAATTCTCGCTGAGCGGTGCAAACAAAGGAGACGTTATCCAGATTTCTTTCGTAGGTTATGTAACTCAAGAAGTGGTTTGGGACGGCAAACCCTTGAATGTGATTCTGAAAGATGATACACAAACTTTGGAGGAAGTAGTAGTAGTAGGTTTCGGTACGCAGAAAAAAGTAAACCTTACCGGTGCCGTATCAACTGTAGGAGCTAAAGAACTGGCTTCCCGTCCGGTTAACTCGGTAACAGATGCCTTGCAGGGTACCGTAGCCGGTATGAACTTCTCAGTAGCATCTGGAGGAGGAACGCTGAACTCCTCTAAAAGCATCAACATCCGTGGTATCGGCTCTATCGGTAAAGGGTCTTCTACCTCTCCGCTGGTATTGATTGACGGAATGGAAGGCGATTTGAACTCACTGAACCCACAAGACATTGAAAATATTTCTGTATTGAAAGATGCTTCGGCTTCATCAATTTACGGTTCACGTGCTTCGGGTGGTGTAATCTTAGTTACAACCAAAGGCGGTAAGGCAGGAAAGACAGTTGTTAACTACAACAACAGTTTCCGTTTCAACTCTCCGCTGAACATGCCTGAAATGATGGACTCTTACTCATGGGCTACATATATGAACTATGCCAGCGAATACAGTGGTAGCGGAACTTGGTTCTCGCCTGAAAAGCTGCAGGCCATTAAAGATGCCCAGAGCGACCCGAGCATGAAGACCATGTTTGCCAACTCGAACAACCGCTGGGAAGTATGGGATAACAACGACTTGCTGCCTATCGCAAACACAGACTGGCTGAAAGAGCACTTCGGAAACAGTTTCTCACATGAACACACCTTGAGTATCAACGGAGGTAGTGAGAAGATGAGATATTATTTCTCAGCTAACTATCTGGATCAAGACGGTATCTTGCGTCACGGAGACGATAACCAGCAGCGTTATGCCGTAACAGCCAAAATTGATGCCGACATCACCAGCTGGCTGAAGATGACGTATAGCGCACGCTTTACCCGTACAGATTATCAGGCTCCTACCGTAATGGTAAACGGCACCGACGTGTTCTACCACGACATGTGCCGTTACTGGCCGATTATTCCGACCGTTGACCCGAACGGACACTACGTGGCTGAATCATACATCGAACGTATGCAAAACGGTGGCTTGTACAAGTCGCAGAAAGACATCCTTGCCCAACAGCTGGCTTTCCGCCTCACTCCACTGAAAGGACTGGTTATCAATGCGGAATTAAACTACCGTATCAATAATGAGAATAACCACACCGACTGGATAACCACTTACGGATATAATGTAGACAATGAACCTTTCGTTGACTTCAATGCCAACTCCTCGGTCAAGGAATATAACTACAAGAGCAATTACTTCAATCCGAACCTCTTTGCCGAATACAGCCACTCGTTTGCCGACCATAACTTCAAGGTAATGGCAGGTTTCCAAAGCGAATGGTTCCGCCAGCGCAGCATCACCGCACAACAGAATGGCATCGTAGCCGGTCTTCCTACCCTGAACACCACCGGTTTGAATCCTACCGTAGGCGGTGGTTACGACACTTGGACTACTGCCGGCTTCTTCGGACGTTTGAACTACGACTATAAAGGACGCTATTTGCTGGAAGCCAATATCCGTTACGACGGCTCTTCACGTTTCTTGCGTGAAAACCGCTGGAACTGGTTTCCTTCATTCTCTGCAGGATGGAACATTGCCCAGGAAGCTTTCTGGGAAAACTTGGCGCAGACCGTAAACACCTTGAAACTTCGTGCTTCTTGGGGTGAGCTGGGTAATCAGAATACCGATAACTGGTATCCTTTCTACCCCACCATGACCTACAAAACGAACAACGGCAACTGGCTGGTGAACAATGCAAAACCGAATACAGCCGAACAGGCTCCGCTGGTATCAGCACTGCTTACTTGGGAAAGAAGCCGTACATGGGAAATCGGTCTCGACTGGGGTGCATTCAACAATCGCCTGACTGGTTCGTTCGGCTACTTCCAGCGCAAGACATATGATATGGTAGGTCCGGCTATGGAGTTGCCCGATGTATTGGGAGCCAAGGAACCGAATACCAACAACTTGGATATGACATCAAAGGGATGGGATTTGCAAATCAGCTGGCGCGACATGATCAGAGACTTCAGTTATGGTGTTTCTTTGACCTTAAGCGACAACCAGATTACTATCGACAAATACCCGAACCCGTCGAAAGACTTAGGACAGACTTATTATGACGGCGCCAAATACGGTGATATCTGGGGATATACCACTGTGGGAATTGCCGGTTCACAAGAAGAAATGGATAAGCACTTAGCTAACAACGACCAGTCGTTTCTGGGTAGCAACTGGACAGCAGGTGACGTGATGTATAAAGACCTTACCGGTGAAGGAAAGGTAGACCGAGGCGAATATACAGCCGATGACCATGGTGACCTGACCGTAATAGGTAACTCTACTCCACGCTACAACTTCGGTTTGAATCTGGACGCTGCATGGAAAGGCTTCGACTTGAAACTTTTCTTCCAAGGGACACTGAAACGTGACTACATGGCAGGAAGTGCTACTTTCTGGGGAGCTACAGGTACGAGTAAATGGCAGGCTTTGGGATTCAAGGCTCATGCTGATTACTGGACACCCGACAACAAAGGTGCCTATTATCCACGCCCTGACTGGAATGGCAGTCGCAACACCAATACACAGACCCGCTACTTGCAGAATGCAGCTTACTGCCGTCTGAAAAATGTGACTTTGGGCTATACGCTTCCCAAGAGCCTGACTGAAAAATTCTATGTGGAAAACTTGCGCTTCTTCGTATCAGCAGAAAACCTGTTTACCATCACCAACTTTACCGACATTGCCGATCCGGAACTGATTGGTGCAGGTTATGACAACGGTAACTTGGGTAAGACCTATCCGCTGTCGAAGACCGTATCATTTGGATTAAGTGTAACCTTTTAATGACTGACAATTATGAAACTTAAATATATAAACATATGCTTACTGTGTGCAGCAATGGCAGGCTTTTCTTCCTGCAACGACTATCTGGACCAGGAACCGGAAAGCGCCATCATTCCGGAAGCTTTCTTCACTACCGATGCCGATTTGGCTGCATACACCATCAACCTGTATAATTTCTTCAGCAGCATCCAGCCAGGAAGTTATGGTATCAGCACTTTCGGAAACGACAATCACACTGATAACCAGGCAGCCATGAATTATTCCTCACGCTGGGTACCCGGAGAATGGAAAGTTCCTACCTCAACGAATGATGACACACGTACCGATGCATGGAATTTCTTCCAGATACGTGACTGCAACTATTTCTTCGATCATGTATTGCCTAAATACAAGGAGGGAAAAATAACAGGAACAGATGCCCTCATTCGTCACTACATCGGTGAAATGTACGTGCTCCGCGCATACGCTTACTTCGACAAGCTACAGAGCATCGGCGACTGCCCCATCATAGAAACTGCCATGGCTGATGATGAAGCTGCACTGGTAGAAGCTTCCAAACGTCAGCCTCGCCACAAAGTGGCTCGCTTCATTCTGGAAGACTTAAACCACGCCCTTGAATACTTGGCTGATGAAGTTCCCGGCGGAAAGAACCGCATCAGCAAAGACGTGGCTCACCTGCTGCGTTCACGTGTGGCTCTGTATGAAGGAACTTGGCTGAAACATCACAAAGGCACCGCTTTTGTTCCCGGAGGTCCGGGATGGCCGGGTGATGCCAGCCTGCTTGACGGTTTCAACATCGACACCGAAATCAACTTCTTCTTAGATGAAGCCATGAAATCGGCTAAAGTAGTAGGCGACAAATTGGTTGACAACTTGGTAGAAAACACCGATGCGAATGAAGGTATGGATAAAGCCTTTGCCAGCTTGAACCCGTATTACACCATGTTCTGCGATGAGGACATGGACAAGTATAGCGAAGTGCTGATGTGGCGTGAGTTTAACGAAGGACTGGGCGTAACCCACAACATCCAGATGCAGCTGCAAAATAATGGCGGCGGCTCAGGATGGACTCGCGGACTGGTCAACTCGTTCTTGATGCGTAATGGTCTTCCTATCTATGACAGCAACTCTGGTTACAAGGAAGAATGGGAAAAACAAAGTGTAAAGGCCACCCTGCAAGACCGTGACTCACGTATCCAACTTTTCACCAAAAAAGACGGTGACATAGAAAACTATACTTCGGCTGGTACTATCAACTATCTAAACCTCAACTGGATAGTTATGGGTGCTGCTGAAACGCGTATGACTACCGGATATGCCATCAAGAAAGGAAAGCACTATAATGACTATATGCAGACCCTTCATAACAAGGGTACTACCGGAAGCGTGGTATTCCGTGGCACAGAAGCATTGCTTAACTACATGGAAGCATGCTGCGAAAAGACAGGTGACGTAGATCAAACTGCCACTAAATACTGGAAAGCTTTGCGCAAACGTGCTAAAGTAAACAAAGACTTCATGGTAACTGTAAACGCTACTGTAATGAGCGAAGAAGCCAAATGGGACTTCGGTGCTTACTCACACGGACAGTTGGTTGATGGCAAGCTGTATAACATCCGCCGCGAACGCCGTAACGAGTTAATCGGTGAAGGCATGCGTTGGGCAGACCTGAAACGCTGGAGAGCATGCGACCAAGTTAACGGCTACCAGATTGAAGGTATGCGCTACTGGGGTTCTGCTTACGTAGGTACTTTCTTGAATAAAGATAAAGAAGACTATACTGTAGTCGATGTGGAAGGCGGTAAAGGTAACATGTCAAGCGAAGCAATCAGCGGTGTTTATATCCGTCCGTACCAGATCAGCAAGGTAAACAACTCGGCATTCAACGGTTACAAGTTTACAGAAGCTCACTATCTGTCACCGCTGCCGCAGAATGCATTCCGCCAGACTGCATCAGGCGACAAGACTGATTTGAATACCTCAGTGGTATATCAAAATCCGGGCTGGCCGAAAATAGGAGGACAAGGACCTACAGCCAAGTAATAAGCTGGCTCCATATATTAAGAAAAGGGACTTCCCGTAATTGGGAAGTCCCTTTTCTTAATATATGGATTTCAAGTTTCGCAGGTTCGCTTTCAAGGTAACAAGATAACAAGATTCTGAAATGTCCGGTTACTTGTGTACAGATAGAAAAGCTTTCTAAAAAACTGTCAACTTATCATCTGAAGCCTTGTCAACCAATCAATGGTTTATTCCTTAATACGAATCAGCAAATTAGCCAAAATAGCAGTAACCCCTCCGGTTGTAATACCCGAAGAGAAAATATTACGCAACGTTTCAGGCAACTGACAAAGAATATCAGGAACCAATTCTACACTCAATCCGAAAGAGAAACTTAACGCCATAACCAAAGTGGCTTTGCGGTCAATTTTCTGCGAAGCGATGATACGGATTCCGGCAGCGGCAACTGTTCCAAACATCAGCAAAGTGGCACCCCCCAACACCGGCTCGGGCATCAATGAGAAAACCAATCCTACAGCAGGGAACAAACCTAATAAAATCAAAAAGCCTGCTATAAAATAGCCCACATAGCGGCTTGCCACTCCGGTAAGCTGAATCATTCCGTTATTCTGAGCAAAAATAGAGTTGGGGAAAGAGTTAAAGACTCCGGCAAGCATTGAGTTAAATCCATCTGCCAAAATACCTCCCGAAGCACGTTTTACAAAGACTTCTCCCTCAACCGGCTCTCCCGAAATCAAAGAATTGGCAGTAATATCACCATAAGCTTCTATGGCTGTAATCAGATAAACCAAAGCCAATGCTATAATCGCTGAAATATCAAATGAAATACCGTAACGGAAAGGAATAGGGATATTAAAACCGCCATAACTCTGAACAGCCGAAAAATCAACCATACCCAAAATCCACGCTACAATATACCCGGCTATCAAACCTATCACAATGGAACTCATACGCAAATAGCGGTTTGAGCTTCTGTTGAAAAAAATAATCAATACCAGCACCAAAGCTGCCAGTCCGATATGCTGAAAAGCCCCGAAAGTTCCATTAGCTTGTGCTGCTGCTCCACCTCCACAGGCTGAAATACCTACCTTAATCAGGCTCATGCCTATCAGGGTGACTACGATACCTGAAACCAGAGGGGTTATTATTTTACGTGTATACTTCAACAGACGGCTTATAAACATCTCTACTGAAGAAGCTACCATACAGGCTCCGAATATACATTCTAATCCACCGGCTAACCCCGCCGAGATAATCGGACCGATAAATGAAAAACTGGTTCCTTGAATACACAACAAGCCGCAGCCAATAGGACCGATACGACGGCACTGAATAAAAGTGGACAGCCCGGATACGAACAAGGACATGGAAACAAGAAAACTGGTAGTTTCCAAATCAAGTTTCAACGCTCCGGCAATAATAAGCGGTGGTGTAATAATTGCTACAAAAATAGCCAACAGGTGTTGTAAAGCTGCAAAAACAGCATCCTTCACCGGCGGACGGTCATTCAAACCATAAATCAGCCCAGCACTCTGAGCTTCTGATTGTTGCTCTTTTTCCATGAATCAATCGTTATTCTTTTATTTTTATTTGACAGTTATCCAGACTTTCAATAATGGCAAGCGACTCAACATGAATACCCTGTTCACGCAGGTAATCGCCTCCATGCTGAAAGGATTTCTCAATCAAGAATCCCATACCCATCAGTTCTGCATCGGCTTTCTGCACCAAATCTATAATTCCTTTTGCAGCATTACCATTAGCCAAAAAGTCATCGATAAATAAAACCTTATCGCCGGGACACAGATAATCTTTGCTGACACAGACATCGTAAGTGCGGTCTTTAGTAAATGAATATACGGTGGTAGTCAGCATATTTTCCATTGTACTCGGCTTTTTCTTTTTTGCAAATACAACCGGCAACTCCAACAAGTAACCCACCATAATAGCCGGTGCAATACCACTCGCCTCAATAGTCATCACCTTGTTGATTTTAGTGCTTGCAAACCGACGCACAAACTCTACAGCCATTGATTTCATCAAGATGGGATCCATCTGATGATTGATGAAATTATCAACTTTGAGGATACCGCCCTCAAAGCATTTTCCATCACGTAAAATACGTTCCTTCAGTGCTTTCATCTTCTTATAAAATAGAATTGAATTGATTATAATAAAGAAGTTGCAAAGGTACAAGTTTTTATTCTAAGAGCGAAAAGACATTACAAAAAAAGCAAAGGATATTTTCATCAAATGAAAAGAAAAAACCGCTGAAAGAATACAATCGAATACTTTCAGCGGCTCTATCTCTGTATCTTTTACAGAATCTATTTTATTTTTTCTGGTTAATCTTTAGGTAATGAGCTGACAAAACTCATTACCGGCTTAATTATCATTGATTATCGGGGGTTTCTTCTACCAGGATATCTTCCATAGACTCTACATTCCATTGGCTGATTTCTTTTCCCACAACGGTCAGTCCTTCTTTAGTTAATCTCAACTTATATTTATAACAATAACCCGGCTTAAACTCACCCTTGATCCGATCGGTTTGGACAGTATAAGAAATGCCGTCACGCTGATAAGCTGCAGAATAACCAAGCATTTTCTCTGAAGCCGAAGGATTCAAAAGAATCACAGCCGAATGGCTTCCTTCAGCATCTAAAACAACTCCGTCTTCATATGTAAAGGTCAACGGAGAAGAAGAAGATTCACCAGCCGCTACCATACCATCCTGACTTGCCTCGTCACCAAACTTATAATAGTACTTGCTAAAAAATCCTTCGCCTGAAAAAGACTCTTTTTGTAAAGTTACCTCTTCCCCTTCTTTGTCTTTTACCAATGTCACAGTCACTAAACTGTAAGCATGCTGAAAAGCTGAGGAGCCGGTAAACGAAACCGTACCTTTGTTGCTTTCATATGAAGCCGAACAATGGGCGAACAAAAAGTCATATTCACCCAGACCGTTCCATGTACCGGTCTGTTTGCTCAAATCAGGCATCACAACCTGAGCACTCGAAGCGGTTTCCGCTGCATAGGGATAATAAGCACAAAATGAATATTCGTTCACCTTGTCTTTCCATTCAGCCTTTCCATCCGTCTTCCAGCTGCCAGAAGCAAATGTCCACTTCAGCTGCGTTGAGCCGTAAGGCATAAAAAAGCCGATTTCATCCCCTTCTGAAAAATTCGAAGCCCCATCTTCAGATGTTACACTACGTACTGCCAATTGACTTCCTGCGATTGAAGCCTTCACATGTAAATCGGATGTTTCCGACTGTGACATACTCATTTCTTCTTGTTGGCAAGAGGCCAACGCAAACATGCTACAAAAGCACAACCATAAATGTTTTTCCATTTCTATTTATTGTAAAAGTGTGAGAACCATTTCTCATTTTAGTTACGGAAACGTTACATCAACCTTTCGTTTACCTTTTATTCTGTTTTTACTACTCTTCTAATTTTCAAAAGTCTGTTGCTTTTCTTACATTTGCACAAACTAAACTAAAATATTATGAGAAAAACTTTGCTTTTGCTCGGCTTCTTCATGCTATCCGTTCTATGGACATTTGCACAAGAAGCCAAATACGTGTTTTATTTCATCGGAGATGGAATGGGAGTTAATCAGGTTCAAGGAACTGAATACTATTTAGGAGAATTAGAAGGAAAAACCGGAATTTCTCCCTTGCAGTTTACCCAGTTTCCTCATTCAACCGTAGCTACCACCTTCTCAGCTACCAACCGGGTTACCGATTCAGCCGCTGCCGGAACAGCACTCGCCACCGGACATAAAACCAAAAACGGAGCCATCGGCGTTCTTAAGGATTTGCAAACTCCTATAAACAGCATTGCCGTATGGGCAAAAAACAGTGGAAAACGAGTTGGAATAGCTACAAGTGTCAGTGTTGATCATGCTACCCCCGCCGCTTTCTATGCCCATGTAGCCGGACGTGGAAGCTATTATAACATTGGAAAAGATTTATATAAAGCCGGATTTGACTTTTATGCCGGTTCTGATTTCCTTCAGCCAACCAACAAAGATAACGCCAACGATGAAAACCTTTACGATATGGCTGGAAAAAACGGATATGTCATTGCACGAGGATATAAAGATTATCTGAAGAAAAGCAAGAAAGCCGATAAAATGATTCTCTTCCAATCGGAAGTAGCTTCAAAGCAAGACCGAAGTGCCATTCCTTATGCCATTGACCGCACCAAATCAGACCTCACCCTGCAAGACATTACACGCTCTGCCGTTAATTTCCTGACGAAGGATGCATCTGAAGGCTTTTTCCTGATGGTTGAAGGAGGAAAAATTGACTGGGCATGCCACAGTAACGATGCTGCTACGGTTTTTCAAGAAGTAATCGATTTTGATAACGCCATCAAAGTGGCTTACGAGTTTTATGCACAGCATCCTGATGAAACACTGATTGTAATTACTGCCGACCATGAAACCGGAGGAATTGTTCTAGGAACCGGACCTTATGAGCTTAATCTGCAAGTATTGAAAAATCAGAAGGTGAGCGAGAGTGGATTTACAAAAATAGTAAACCGGCTACGCGAAAAAAGCAAGAATCAGGTGTCGTGGGAAGATATCAAACAAGCTTTAAAAGAAAACTTCGGCTTTTGGGATGCTGTTAAATTATCAGACAAACAAGAAGCACGTCTAAAAGCAGTTTATGAAAGCAGTTTGAAGAACCAGCAGATGAAACTTGAAAAAAGTGAATATGCTCAAGACGAACCTATTGCGGCAGAAGCTAAACGCATTATTGATGAAATTGCTTTAGTAGGATGGACAAGCGGCGGACACTCTGCCGGATATGTACCTGTTTTTGCCATCGGTGCCGGGGCTGAATTGTTCCAAGGCCGCATCGACAATACTGAAATTCCTTTAAGAATTGCAAAAGCTGCCGGATATACCCAGCAATAATTCAATCGAAGGATAAATAAGGCAATAAACGTTCCAGGTCTTTCCCTGAAAACTCTTCAAAAAGAGCCAACCGGGAAAGGCCATTTATTTTTCCTCGCTTGCGCCGATATTCCAGTATGGCTTTTGCCTTATAAAAATCCATATAGGGATGACGACGCAACTCGTCTAACCCTGCACGGTTTACTTCCAAACGACGTATTCCACAGCTGTCTATCCGAAACCATTTGTTTACAACCGTATCTACATGCATTATTTCCTGTAGCTGTTCCACACGGTAAAAGCCACCCAACCGGTCACGATATGCCACAATCCTCCGTGCCAAAATACTCCCGATTCCCGGCACACGTTTCAACATCGATGTATCAGCCTGATTCAAATCGACTTTTGTTCCTTCAGCATACTTTAAAACAACAGGCTCCGGATGCACAGATGGAAGATGAGAAGCCGTATCTACTGACAACGCAACCTTCGGAGCAGGAATCTGAATATAAGGACAGAGCATGCGATATTGCTCAGAAGATAAACCATAGACCTTGGAAAATGACTCTACAGTACGAAATGAGCCCCCTTTTTCACGATAGCGCAAAATGTTCCGTATCACAAAACCGGACAAGCCTAACCGGTAAAGTGTGAGCGAATCAGCCGTATTGGGATTAAATTTCTGCAAAACGACTTTCCGCTCCGGCTTATTCTTTTTCGTAAAACTCCGATGATGCGAGTATACGCTTTTCTCCCGCTGTCTTAGTTGACGCTGGAATGAATCTACAGAAGCATGCTCTTTATGGCAGATGGAGGAATCTTGCTTCTGATAACTTATCCAATAAGTTATCAAACCTAAAGCTGCCACTGTCAACAGCACCAAAATGGCTCTCCGCTCCGACTTTGAATAATAAAAGAAATCTTTCCACATTTCGTTTTATCCTAACAGCCCCAATTCATTCACAAAAATCAAAGCAATGCCAACCGGAGCTACAAAGCGCAACACCAACCGATATACCGGATAAAAGGGAGCGCTTAATGTGCCATAATTCGTAGCCTCATCCTTGACAATCTGACGGTCAATAATCCAACCCACAAAAATAGCAGCAAACATACCTCCTACGGGAAGCATTATCTTAGCAGTCAGATAATCAAGAGCATCGAAGATATTCATTCCCCAAACCGTATAAGAACTCCATTCACCTAATGCCAATGAAGAAACAATTCCTATAATAAGAGCCCCCGTTGTGACCAGAGTTGCCGCACGTCCCCGGGTGAAATGAAACTTTTCATGCAAAAAAGCCGTTGAAACTTCATGCAAAGAAATCGTAGAAGTCAAAGCAGCCAGAGCCAACAATACATAAAAAGCCACAGAACAAACATATGCCAAAGCAGGAGTTCCGCTGAAAGCTTGCTGGAACACATTAGGCAAGGTTATGAAAATAAGAGACGGTCCGGCATCAGGCTGTATACCTACTGAAAAGGCAGCCGGAAAAATAATTATGCCTGCCAAGACAGCTACAAACGTATCTATCAAGCCTACACTCATTGCAGTATGCCCCAAACGGGTATCTTTTCCGAAATAGGAAGCATAAGTAGACAAGCATCCCATCCCCAGACTCATAGAAAAGAAAGCCTGCCCCATGGCTCCTAAAAACACATCAGCCGTTACCTTACTGAAATCGGGTTTCAAAAGGAAAGAAAGCCCTTTCTCCGAACCGGGAAGAGTTACTGAACAAACCGCCAGCAACACCACGAGAATAAACAAGACGGGCATCATTACTTTAGAAGACTTTTCAATGCCATCTTTCACCCCACGGACTATCACAAAATGCGTAGCAGCCATAAAAGAGAACAACCAGATTAAAGGACGGAACGGATTTTGAGAAAAGCTTTGAAACATCCCGATGAACTCTTCCGGACCTTTTCCGGAGAATCCACAAGTGGCAGCCTGATAAATATATTCCAAGGTCCAACCCGCCACTACCGAATAATATCCCAATATCAAAAATCCGGTCAATACGCCCAGATAGCCGACCCATTTCCATAACGTACCGGGAGCCAGTTTTTCATACGCGCCACCTGTACTTGCCTTCGAGCGGCGACCGATGGTAAATTCGGCTATCATAATAGGAAGTCCTAAAATAAATACACATCCCAAATAAATAAGGATAAAGGCGGCTCCTCCATGATTCCCCGTTTCAAAAGGGAAACGCCATATATTACCTAATCCGACAGCAGATCCGGCAGCTGCAAGAATTGCTCCTAACTTACTTCCAAAGTTTACCCGTTCGCGTTGATTTTGCTGCATATAATGCTCTTTTTAATAAGAATTATAACTATAACGAGGGGCAAAAATACAAAAAATATCGTATTTTTGCAGAATAAATTTATAATTTAATATGATACAATACATCAAGCATTATCCGGTTTCACTTCTCATTGTGATAATCATCAGCTATTTATCTTTCTTTTCTCCTCCTAAAACAGATTTAAATGAAATTCCTTATCTTGACAAAGTGGTTCACATCTGCATGTATGGAGGTCTGTCAACTTTGTTGTGGATTGAATACTTGTTACGCCACCGCACGCTGAATATGCGTCATCTGGCTGTAGGAGCCATCATCTCTCCCATCGTAATGAGTGGATGTATCGAGATTCTGCAAGCCACCTGCACCTCTACCCGAAGCGGAGACTGGCTTGATTTCATTGCAAACTGCATAGGAGTCATCATTGCATCCTTACTTGGTCATTACCTATGGCGTCCTTTCATCCAAAAGCATTTTTCCTCTTCAAAGAAACAAGGATGAACCACCGCTAAATAACGGGGCAGAAGTCTTCAGATACAAGTCTATATAAAAAGTAAATGCCGGAAACTTCACAGCCTCCGGCATTCTGAAAAACGTTATTAATTTTTCTAAGATAGAGAGTTTCTTTTTTTGTTCAGTCAAGTGTAGCTTCGTTTAACGAAAATCTTTTAACTCCTTCTGCAATTTCTGCCGTGTAAAATAAATACGGCTCTTTATTGTTCCCAGCGGAAGACCTAATTTGTCTGCTATTTCCCGGTATTTAAAACCAGACACATACATTGCAAAAGGAACACGGTATTCTTTAGGCAACGCATTCACAATACGACGCATTTCTTTCAAATCATAAGACCCCTCTGTAGAATCTGCTTCAATATCTATGCTCTGATTCAGATAAAACTGATTATCAGTCTGGTCTACATAAGTCTGATCACGCAAAGTCTTACGATAATTATTTATAAATATATTACGCATGATGGTATAAATCCATCCTTTAAAATTAGTCTCTGCAGTATATTTTTCTTCATTGTCCAACGCTTTCAAGGAAGTCTCCTGAAGTAAATCATTCGCATCCTCACGATCGGATGTCAACTTATATGCGAAGTTCAATAGTTCTGTCTGTACATTCAATAAATTCTGCGCAAAAGCTGCTGTTCTCATAATGTCCTTTCTCTTTTATAGGGATAAACTCTTTTCCCTTTCGGTATCGCAATATTACCCCTAAAAAGGCAAGAACACTTCACAATAACTGTTATTAAAAGGGTGAAAATCTATCAACTGAATGTTTTTACCCCCTATTCTGACAGTTTACAGGGGGTATTTCCATCCTGTTTATTTTCCTCCCAGCTCTTATATGGCTGCTTCATGAGAAATGAGTTATAGTATTTCACCTGTCCGGTTACTTCATCCCCCAAGAAAGAAGGTCTGTCAAACCTTTCATCTTCACTTCCCAGTTCAACCTCTGCAACTACCAGCCCTTGATTTTCGCCATAAAACTCATCGACTTCAAATATATGTGTACCACATTTCACCAGATAGCGGGTTTTATCAATCATTCCAGGTTCGCAGAGTTTCATCAGTTCCTCTGCCTCATTTAACGGAATTTCCTTTTCCCATTCATAACGACTCATGCCAGAGGCATCAGACGCGCCTTTTATCGTCAGGAAGCCTTTTTCATCACGGATGCGCACCCGGACCGTATGCCCACGTGCGCTGCAGATATAACCTTGACTTATCCGGCTTGCTGCATATGCCTGCTCACGGTATGAAGTATCAATAATCAAAAACTTACGTTCTATTTCCTGTGCCATACGTTTACTATATTAAATCTTACTTCATTTATTTTAAAATCAGCTTTTTCTTACACCGGTGCATTTCGCTTCAGTATCATCTTGCAGATTATTTTCAATCCGGTTCCACTTAACCATCAAGACGGTACAGGGCCTGCACCGAATCCATTCCCGAGACCGCCCCTTTCTCCAAAAAAAAAGGATGCATATATTAAACGCATCCTCTATTTTACTTCATTCAAAATGGCAATTTAAGAATATTCTGAAAAAACTCTTAAAGTTTATATTGTCTTATCATGAAGCCAGTGTAAAGCCAACAATCGTCAATACTGCCAACAGCAGCAAAGCAATACAAATCATCTTAAACAGACGGTTTGCCTTTTCAGCTTCACGCTTCTCGTAATTTTCTCTTTTGATTTGTCTGTTCTTATTTCCCATAGCTTACTACTTTAAAATCGATTAAACATACCAAAAGTACAATATATTCAGGAAAAGAGCAATATAAAATCGTTTTTTATGACTCCGAGCCTGAAAATTCCATCAGATAAGCCTTGATGAAATCATCAATCTTACCATCCATCACCCCGTTGACATCAGAAGTCTGGTAATTGGTACGATGGTCTTTTACGCGGCGGTCATCGAATACGTAGCTTCGGATTTGCGATCCCCACTCGATTTTCTTCTTTCCTGCTTCCACCTTAGCCTGCTCTTCCATACGATGCTGCAGCTCTTTATCGTAAAGAATAGAGCGCAACTGACGCATGGCGTTTTCCTTATTTTTAGGCTGGTCACGCGTTTCGGTATTCTCAATCAAGATTTCCTCTTCCACTCCCGTGTAAGGGTCTTTATATTGATAACGCAAACGCACCCCTGACTCTACTTTATTTACGTTCTGTCCTCCAGCTCCACCGCTTCGGAAAGTATCCCACGACAAGCGTGCCGGTTCAACAACCACCTCAATCGAATCGTCAACCAAAGGAGTCACAAAGACGGAAGCGAACGAAGTCATACGCTTACCCTGCGCATTATAAGGCGACACACGGACCAGACGGTGAACTCCATTTTCCCCTTTCAGGTAACCGTAGGCATAAGCTCCTTCAATATTCATGGTCACGGTTTTGATACCCGCTTCATCGCCCTCCTGTAAGTTAGCCACTGAGAGTTTATAACCATTGCTTTCAGCCCAACGCATATACATACGCATCAACATGGACGACCAGTCCTGACTTTCTGTACCTCCGGCACCTGAGTTGATTTTCAGTACACAATCCATCTGGTCGGCCTCCGAGCGCAGCATATTCTTCAGTTCCAGTTCTTCAACAGCTTTCAGAGCTTTTGCATAAGCCTCATCTACTTCAGCCTCTGTCACCAGTTCGTCTTTAAAGAAATCAAAAGCCAGCTCCAGCTCATCCGCCAAGGTTTTCACCTCATTATACCCTTCAATCCAGGCCTGCAGCCCTTTCACCTTCTTCATCTGAGCCTCAGCCTTTTTCGCATCATCCCAAAATCCGGGAGCCTGCGTACGGAGCTGCTCTTCTTCAACCTGTACCTTTTTATTCTCTATATCCAAATAGCGATAGAGTGCTTCAGTACGTTCTTTTACGTCTTTCAGTTGTTCTATTGTTATCATACAGTAGGGATATTATTCTCTTTTTGATTTTCAAAGTGCAAAGATACGATTATTTTACGTTATTCTTCATACATCTTTTCAATCTCTTTCGCATAGTTTTTCAGCAACACCGGTCGCTTTATTTTCAAGGTATTCGTCAGTTCCCCTCTTTCCATACTGAAAGGTTCGGGCAGCAGAGTGAAACGCTTGATTTGTTCATAATGAGCAAACTGCTGCTGAAGTGTATCAATACGCATACGGAAAAGGGATTCTATTTCCGGTTTCTGCAGCAAGTCTTTCATATCCGTATAAGCAATCTGATGATCAGCTGCATATTTTTCCACTTGCTTATAATCGGGAACAATCAGAGCTGAAACATACTTGCGCTGATCGGCAATAATAGAAATCTGGTCAATATAACGGTCTACCACCAGCTTGGTTTCAATGGCCTGCGGTGCGATATACTTTCCGTTTGAAGTTTTAAACAAGTCCTTGATACGTTCGGTGAGATAAAGGAAACCGTCTTCGATGTATCCAGCATCACCGGTACGGAACCAGCCATCTTCAGTAAACGAATCACGTGTTACTGCTTCTTTTTTATAATATCCCTTCGTGATGGTTCCCCCACGGAGCAGAATTTCATTATTCTCACCGATTTTAGCTTCCACGCCCGGCAGCAGACGTCCCACGGCACCGATGCGGAAATCATCTTTCCACTCACAAGACACCGTAGCCGTACTTTCTGTCAGTCCATAGCCCGCAATCATATTAATGCCCACCGAATGGACAAACTCAGCCACTTTTTCAGGAATAGCTGCACCGGCAGTCGGGAAGAAGTTTCCGTTTTCAATTCCGATTGTTTTTTTCAAGAGGCTGTAGATGGTACGTTCATAAAACTTATATCGCATATGCAACATCACAGGAGGAGTTTTCCCATTCATCAGGTAATCGATGTTATGCGCCTTACCTACACGAAGGGCATCCAGCATCAGACTTTTTTTCAGCCCTGTTGTTTCGTTAATCTTTTCCAGTACGCCCGCATAGACTTTTTCCCAGAAACGAGGCACACTGCACATCACTGTAGGACGAACCTCCTTGATGGTTTTCTGAATATCCTGCGGACGGAGGTTAATGCAGAGCAAACATCCACGGTCTAAACAATAATATGACCATGCCCGCTCAAAAATATGGGTAAACGGAAGGAAGTTCATCACTACATCATTCTCTCCCAACTCTTTCAGACGCGCTTTATGTCCGGCAAAAGCCGCTTCATAATTTGAATGATGTAACATTACCCCTTTTGAATCACCCGTGGTACCCGAGGTATAAAGAATATTGGCAAGATCGGAAGAAACCGCATCTGCCGTACGCTTATCTACTTCCTCCTGATATTTACCTCCTTCAGCTCTTTTCAGGAATTCATCGAAATAAATTGAGTTTTTATCTCCCGGAGCCCGTTTCACTTCCGGATCGAAAATGATAATCTGCTTTAACGAGCGGCACAGATTTTGTACCCTGTATGCCACATCATACTGATATTGCTCGCCCACAAACAAGAAGCGGATGCTTGCATCTTCCAATATATAATGTACCTGAGCTTCCGAACTGGTAGCATATAAGGGAATGGTAACAACCCGGTCGGCAAATGCCCCGAAATCCACATAAAGACATTCCGGCTTGTTTTGAGAAAAGACACCTACATTTTCCTGCACTTCTGCACCTAATGCCAGCAAGGCATTCGATACTTGGCGCACGGTTGCAGCAAACTGAGTCCAGGTAACAGGAATCCAAGTTGCAGTTGCATAATCACGGTATTTTAAAACCACTTTATTCCCGTACTTTTCCGCTTGCTGCGGAACAAGCCGAGACAGATAAGAACTAGTCATAGACACATTTCTATTTATTAATTCATGCAAATATAAGGTTTTATTTGGATAATATACCCATCCGTTTTCAGTTCTTTCGTTTTTCTGCCTGCGAGTTTACTATCTGTAGATGGTCAAGAGAGAGAAAACCGAAAAACTTATAAACTGAAAAAGCCACAGACTTATCATAAAAAAACGTATATTTGTCACTGAAAAAACAAGCTTTATCCTATGATAGACATCAATTATTATACTTCAGAAGCAGTTACACTGCTCCAGGCCTTAATAGGCATTCCATCCATCAGCCGGGAAGAAGAAGCTGCTGCCGACTTTCTGCAGACTTACATTGAGGAAAGTGGAATCATGACCGGACGTTCGGGCAACAATATCTGGTGTATCAGCCCCATGTTTGATATGAACAAGCCCACCATTCTGCTCAATTCGCACATTGACACCGTGAAACCGGTCAACGGATGGAGACGCCAGCCGTTTACGCCCAAGGTGGAAAACGGAAAACTCTACGGACTGGGAAGCAATGATGCCGGAGCCAGCCTCGTTTCACTGTTTCAGGTGTACCGCCACTTAAGCAGTACCGAACAAAGCTACAACCTCATTTATCTGGCTTCATGCGAAGAAGAGGTTTCCGGAAAGAACGGCATTGAAAGCGTATTGCCCAAACTTCCTCCCGTCACCTTGGGAATTGTAGGCGAGCCCACGGAAATGCATCCAGCTATTGCTGAAAAAGGACTGATGGTACTCGATGTGACCGCACGCGGAAAATCCGGACATGCTGCCCGAGAAGAAGGCGACAATGCCATTTACAAGATGTTGCCCGATGTGGAATGGTTCCGCAGCTACCGTTTTCCCAAAGAATCCCCTCTGCTGGGAGCGGTCAAGATGAGCCTTACACAAATCAATGCAGGGACCCAGCATAATGTAATCCCCGATGTTTGCACGGCAGTGGTTGACATCCGCAGCAACGAATGTTACTCAAACGAGGAGTTGTTCAATGAAATAGCCAAACACGTAAGCAGTGAGGTAAAAGCACGCTCTTTCCGCTTAAACTCCTCAAGCATTCCTGCCGACCATCCGTTTGTTAAACGGGCTGTTGAGCTGGGAAGAGTTCCTTTCGGTTCGCCCACCCTTTCCGACCAAGCCTTAATGAAATTCCCTTCTGTCAAAATCGGTCCGGGAAAATCGGCACGTTCGCATACAGCCGATGAATATATCATGATTCATGAGATAGAAGAAGCCATTTCTACTTATATTCAGTTGCTGGACGGGCTGAAGCTGTAACCTGCTTACCCTGCTCTCTGCAAGGGGAAAGCAAAATGTCGCGCACTGACATTTTGCATATTTTGCTTCCTGAGAAACGGGTATTTGCTCACTGATATACAGCTGAGTGTTTTTGAAGAAATTCCATCAGAAACACTCGGCTGATTCTCAATATAATGACGTTAGTTTTTAACATGCATACTAGAACTTTTATTGTAATATATTATCTCTACACATAATACAATCTTCTGATTCCTCTTATATTAAAAAATATTGGTTGCCGAAAACCATGTCCCGACAACCAATAACGATTTTTTATTTATACTCAAATTCCACAATATTTTGCGTATCAGCTGATGAAGAAGATATATAAGCTTTAAACATGCCCGGCTCTGCAACCCATTCATGTTTGCGGTCATCAAAGAATTGTAAGTCCTCCGGTTTTATCGTGAAAGTTATTTCTTTTTCTTCACCTGGTTGAAGTGAGACTTTCTGAAATCCTTTTAACTCTTTCTGCGGACGAAGCAAAGAACATTTTTCATCTCCAATATATAATTGAACAGTTTCTTTTCCAGCTACCACTCCTGTATTCTTAACCTTTACTGAAATCGACAGGGTTCCTCCTTCATTCATTTGTTTAGTCGATAAAACAGGCTTACTATACTTGTAAGTAGTATAACTCAATCCATAGCCAAACGGGAAGAGAGGTTTAATCTTCTTAGTGTCATACCAGCGATACCCAACTAAAACATCCTCTTTATATTCCTGTTTGATACTATCGCCCGGATAACTCATTTCGCCATAAAAATGAGCCGGACAATCTTTCAGTTTTACCGGATAAGAGAAAGGAAGCTTCCCGCTAGGATTTACTTTTCCAGTAAGTAGATCAGCCAATGCATCTCCTCCAACCGAACCTAGATACCAGGACTGTACGATAGTGGGAACCTCTTTTACCCACGGCATCTCGACAGCATTTCCACTTACGATTACAGCTACCAGATTCTTATTTACTTTCAACAAGCCCTTAATCAGTTCATTCTGACCAAAAGGAAGTTCGTAAGACAAACGGTCACCTCCTTCACAATCTTGGAAATGATTCTTGTTCAATCCGCCAATAAAGATAACCAGATCGGCCTTAGCAGCCTTTTCTACGGCATCATTACGTAAAGAATCGACTGTAGCCTGAGGTATTTTTTCCTCACGTCCATACATTGGACGGCCAGCTGCATATCCTTGTGCATATACAATACGATTGCCAAAGTATTTTTTCAGCCCATCCAACGGTGATATAAATTTCTTCACCTTCAATTCGGAAGAACCTCCTCCCAACATCAAATTACGTGTAGCATTATCACCTACAACCAATATTTGCTTATACTGATCAGGTGCAACAGGCAATAAAGCTGGTTGCTTTTTGGCTGCTTCATTTTTCAATAGTACGATACCTTCTGTTGCTACCTGATAAGCAGCCTGTTCATGAGCTTCATTGGTCATCGATCCAAAAGGTTTCTGACGATTCATGGCTGTACGGAAAATCAAGCGCAAGACACGAGCAGCCTTATCGTTCACTACCTCCATCGGTATTTTTCCTTCCTTAACCATCTTCAGATAGTTCTTTCCCAAATAGTAGTCGTCATACCCAAACTCCGACTCAGAAGTCAAGCCATTGGTATACGATCCCATTTCAATATCCAGTCCGTACATGGCAGCTTCATATGTATCATGTGCGGCTCCCCAGTCGGTTATCACACACCCGTCGAATCCCCATTCACTTTTCAGTATGTCATTATTCAGCAGTTTATGGTGAGTAGCATGCATTCCGCGTACTTTATTGTATGCTCCCATGATGCTCCATACACCACCACGCTGTACGGCAGCTTTAAATGCCGGAAGATAAATTTCATACAAAGCACGATCGCTAACCTGCACATCGATGTGCCCGCGCCAAAGTTCCTGATTATTTAAAGCATAATGTTTCACACAAGCAGCCACACCGTTTTTCTGAACTTCCTGAATATAAGGAACACACATTTCAGAAGCCAGATAAGGATCTTCTCCTAAGTATTCAAAATTTCTTCCGTTAAGCGGAGTACGATAAATATTCACCCCCGGTCCTAACAGGACATCTTTCTCGCGGTAACGTGCTTCTTCACCAATCGCTTTACCATACTTCGCAGCCAAATCCGGATTCCAGCTAGCTGCCAGACAAGTCAACGCCGGAAAAGCTGTACAGCTATCACTCGTCCATCCGGCATATCCCCAGTCGTTCCAATTAATTTCGGCACGAACTCCATGTGGTCCGTCACTCATCCACAGTTCAGGAATACCCAAACGTGGACAACCGGGTGAACTGAATTTACCCTGAGCGTAACTGAGTCTTATCTTCTCTTCCAATGTCATTCGCTTCAGAGCATCCTGTACTCTTACTTCCAACGGCTGTTTATCATCCAGATAAACAGGAATATCCGTTTTATTTTGTGCATGTAGCGAAGCACATGCAATACTCAATAATCCTATAAAAATAAACGTCTTTTTCATAATATTCTTTTTTCTTTTCTGCCAAGATAATATTATTCTGAAACAATATCAGCTACAGCTTCTTTTAATCCCTCAGAAATCGCTTTCAAACGTGCTGCTCCTGTTTTTCCATTATTCTGCAATACGACCAAGCATTTACCGTTGAACGCCTTTCGTTTATTATCTTTAAAACGTTCCATCGAAGTCTGGCTTCCATTGTCAACTCCAGCTATAAACAGGTTTCCTTCTACCTCAAAACGAATCAGATTATCCGCAAGAGGACAAATATTTCCTTCGGCATCCAAGATTTCTACTGTTACAAAACTCAAATCAGTACCGTCTGCTTTCAAGATATTTCTGTCTGGAGTCAGACGTATCATACTCGGTGTTCCCACTGTACGAATTTCTTTTTCGGCAACCACTGTTCCTGCTTTTCGAGCAACAACCTTTACACTTCCCGGCTCATATTTTACATGCCAGGAAACATGTAAATGATTATCATCTTTCGATTTTATTCCTTGTGATTTACCATTCACAAACAGTTCCACTTCATCTGCCTGATTGTAATAACACCACATATCAACATCCTGTCCCTCGGTCCAGTTCCAATGCGGGAAAAGATGCAAGACTTGTTTATCTGTCCATTCCGACTGATAGAGATAGTATACATCTTTAGGGAAACCAGCCAAATCAACAATACCAAAATATGAACTGCGTGCGGGCCAGCCATAAGGAGTCGGTTCACCGATATAGTCGAAACCAGTCCATACATATTGCCCGCTGATAAAATCATTTTTCTTTATCAACAGCAAACTTTCTTCATGAGTATTTCCCCAGGGAACATGACAGTTTTCATAAGAAGAACATGCAAATGTTGAATCATAAAATGGTTTATCCCAGCGTTCAGGCCAAATAAACATCTGGTCGCTCGGCATCCGGTAATATCCACGTGTCATCAGAGCCGAATTACTTTCCGTAATGATAAACGGTTTGCCAGGGAAATTCTTTGGAACCTCAGGAATGTTGACATTATGATAATTATAGCCAATGATATCCAACGCTCCGGAACGGAACAAATGATTAGCAGGATTAGGTTCATTGCATCCTGCTGTAATCGGACGAGTCGGATCCAAGGTTCTTACAAAATCGGCCAGTTTCTTTGTAAGTAAAGAATTTACACTTTCTTCACCTTCCTTAGCCAGCATGTCTGCCGAGTGGCCGAAATTCAGAATCAGGTTAGCTTCTTCCAGACTTAAAGTATCAGCCTGCGCATCACTCCATTGTTCTAATACCTCATTTCCGATACTCCACATAAAAATAGAAGGATGATTACGGTCGCGAAAAATAAAATCGTGCAAATCTTTTTCATGCCATTCATTGAAATAACGTGCATAATCATGAGCAGTCTTTTTCTTGCGCCACATGTCAAACGCTTCATCCATTACAATAAATCCCATACGGTCGCACAAATCAAGCAGTTCTGGTGCCGGAGGATTATGTGAACAACGGATACCATTACAGCCCATTTCTTTCAAGATCTGCAACTGACGTTCGATGGCACGTACATTGACCGCTGCTCCCAGACATCCCAAATCATGATGCATGCAGACACCATTTATTTTGACCGGCTTGCCATTCAGCGTAAACCCTTTCGCAGCATCAAAAGAAAACGTACGAATACCAACAGGAGTTACATAACGATCTACACATTGTCCATCTTTCTGAATTTCTGTAACCAAGGTATACATGTAAGGACGTTCAATACTCCACAATAAAGGAGAACTTACCTTTAAATCTTGAGAAACATCAACAGCCTTTCCTGCTATTGTATTCAGAGAAGACTCTGCCTGAGCAACTTTCTTTCCCTCTGCATCTTGCAGGATAGAATAAACAGATACTCCAGCAGCTGCCTGCGTTCCTATATTCTCAACCGTTGTAACGACTTTCAAAGAAGCCTCCTGAGTATCAACACTTGTTGCAGTAACATAGGTTCCCCACTCTGCAACACGGATATCTCCTGTTTTCACCAACCATACGTTACGATAAATACCACATCCCGAATACCAGCGAGAATTAGGCTGTTCAGCATTATCAACACGTACAGCTATCACATTCTTTTCTCCCCACTTCAGATATGGAGTTAAATCGTAACTGAATGAAATATATCCATAAGGACGCTTGCCTAACGAAATTCCATTAATAAAAACTTCCGAATTCATGTAAACTCCATCAAACTCGATACGAAAATGTTTTCCTTTATCTCCGTCCGCTGGAATAAACGTCTTCCGATACCATCCGATACCACCAGGCAAAGCACCTCCACCTGTTCCCGAAGGATTATCCTGACTGAAATCTCCTTCGATGGCCCAGTCATGGGGTAAATTTAATTTTCTCCAACCCGAGTCAGCAAAATCTACTTGTGCAGCCAATGAATCATCACTCAGAGAAAAACACCATCCGTCATTAAAGCTCAGTCTTTCTCTCGGCTCAGAAGAAGGAGAGCTGCATGCTCCCAATAAGAACATGCAGCACACTCCTATTATAATAGATTGAATAAATTTATGACTCATAAATTTTACAACTGAATGGTTTGTGAAGTTCCATTATATTTTACAACAATACCTTTAGCATTCATATCGAACGGCTTCGGGCTATTGGCATTCACTTGAATTATTTCGAATGTACGTTCTTTCAACATACCGTCAAACTCACCTGTACGTTCTCCTATTACCAATTGCTTTTTAGCTTCGTTGTAAGTCATCGGAATCATCGCATATTTACCTTGCTCATAATTATAGTTTACACCTTCATCTTCATATAAAGTAAAGGCAGCATCCGCACCCTGATAAACATACAACTTGATATGTTCTGCCTGCTTTTCATCCGTATACTGGATCTCAGGACCGAAAGGTACAATTGAACCGGCACGCACGAACAACGGAATACGTTCGTAAGGAGCCTCTACCATTTTCTTCTCACCACCTTCCTGGAACTTGCCGGTATAGAAGTCGTACCATCCTGCTGATTTCGGGAAATATACCTCGCGACTTCTGTCACCGTAATGATAAACCGGAGAAACCATGAATGACGGACCGAACATGAACTGATCGCCAACATTGTTTACATTCGTATCGGCAGTAAAGTCCATTACCAGCGGACGCATAATCGTATAGTCGTTAAACCATGTCATACCAGCCAGTGAGTAGATATACGGCATCATGCGGTAACGCAGTTTAGAATAATAAACAACCGAATTGTAAGCCGGATGACCTTCGGGAGCAATTTCCCATATTTCGCGGAACGGATATTGTCCGTGTGCACGATACAACGGACAGAATGCACCAAACTGATACCAGCGTGCATTCAGTTCACGCCATTCCTTATAATCAGCATTTTCTGTTTTTGTTTCATTCCACTGTTTCTGTCCTGCTACATAGCGGTTCTCTACACAGAAACCACCAATATCCATTGTCCAGTAAGGTATACCACTTACTGCAAAATTCAATCCGGCAGTAATCTGTGCCTTCATATCTTCCCAGCGGGTTCCTATATCACCACTCCATGTAGCTGTAGAATAACGCTGCAAACCGGCAAATCCAGAACGGGTAAGCAGGAAGACACGCTTATTGTTGTCTACACTGCGCTGGCCGTCATAGATTGCTTCAGCATTCATCAGTGCATAAGCATTGAAATATTCGGCAGAAGGTCCCAATGCTGTAGGACCGCATAAATCCTTGCGATATTGCAAATCCGTACAGTCGCGTACGTTCGGTTCGCTGGCATCCATCCACCAGGCATCAATACCCAACGGATAATAATGTTCGTACATCTGCTTCCAGAACAATTTACGTGCATCTGCATCGTAGGCTTCATAGAAACCATAATGATAACCCGGACCTACCCAGTCTTTCAGGCTGTCCTTAACTGACTGCTGATAAATCCAGCCATTCTTATCAAACTCCTTGTAATGTTCAGTTGTTACATAGAATTTCGGCCATACGGAAATCATCATATGTCCGTGCATGGCATGAATGGAGTCGACCATAGCTTGAGGATCAGGGAAACGGTTCTTGTCGAATTCATGACTTCCCCAGGCATCTTCCGGCCAGTGATTCCAGTCGAGGACAATATTGTCAATCGGAATCTGACGGTCGCGGAAACCTTTCAATGCACCAAGCATTTCATCAGAGGTATTATACTTTTCACGGCTCTGCCAGAATCCCATCGCCCATTTCGGCATGATAGGAGCTTTTCTGGTAAGAGTACGGTAACCGCTGATTACATCATCCATATTATCACCGGCTACAAAATAATAATCAAGCTGCTTGGTCATTTCACTCCACCACGACTGCTTGCCCTGTTCTTTCGGATCAACTGGGCTCAGTACACGCAGTCCCGAGTAAGAAACAGCTCCATCCGGCTCCCATTCTATTTTAAGAGGAACTTTCTTTCCAGCTTCCAGGTTGACAGCAAATTTATAACTGTTCGGATTCCATGCCGTACGCCAGCGTTCAGGAACTACCAGTTCATTATTTATATATACTTTCGTATAACCGGCATAATAAAGGATAAACTTAAACTCACCCGATTCTGAAGGTTCAATCATACCTTCATACGTTACTTTTGCTCCCATAAACGGGAAATTCTCAGGCAGGTTAACTACCTTCGACAAGTCTTCACGTTTCAGATGTTCGAAATAAAGAGAAGACTCACGGCGAACAATGGTTTCTGCTCCTGACTTTGCATCAGGTACATAAGTACCGGTCAGCGCTCCATCCTTGCCGTCCTTGTCATATAGTTTAAATACCTGTCCTAGCTGAGAATAGTCATTGGGGTTACCAAAACGACAAAGAGAATAACTGTCCAACAGAACACCATAATTCTTGTTCGATACAATGAATGGAACAGATACCTTTGTATTATACTGGAACAACTCTTCGTTCTTTCCTTTATAGTTGAATTCTTCTGCCTGATGCTGGCCCAGCCCGTAAAAAGCTTCATCATCGGGAGATTCGAATACCTGACGGATTGAATATCCTTTGGTACCTTCCACTTCGATAGGAGTAAATGTCTTTCCTCCCCCCTTATTTTCCTGAAGAATCATCTTTCCGTTTTCATCCGTAAACCAAACTTCACCGGTAGAGCTTAAAACAAAAGCCTTGACTTCTTTGGTTGAAACAGTGATTGTATCTCCCTGCTGTGAAACAGTAAACGGAGTCTGTTTTTCCTGAGGAACAACAACCAGACTCTTTGAATCGGTAAATTTGCTTTCCGGAGTAGCAGATACATGTATCAACTTATCTCCCATTACCTGAAAACGAACCAGGCGAGTATCCTGTCCTCCCTTTTGCTGAACCTTAACGATGACACCATTATCTGTCTGTTCATAGACCTTGCCAGAGCAGGACCCAAAAATCAGCCCTGCCAACAAACAGTAAGAAATGTTTTTCATATTCATAAACCTATGCTTAAAGTTAAATACTAAATACATCTTTATCTCGTATTGCAAATTTAAACATTCCCCTATAAAACAACCAGTTATAATGTTTTACAAAAGGGAAAGTTTTCAATACATAGGTCTATCAAATGTTTCTAACTTAGGTATAATTTGTTACTTATCTTCCTTTCCCTGATAAGCAGAAGGTAAAACCCCAAATTCTTCTTTAAAATAACGACTGAAATACTTAGGATTATTAAAGCCTACCTGAAAAGCAATTTCCGAGACATGAAGCTGACTGTCACGCAACAGTTGAGCAGCTCTTTTCAGACGAATTACACGAATAAACTCAATAGGAGTTTTTCCTGTAATTTGTAACATCTTCTTATACAAATGAACCCTACTCATGCCCAGTTCACGACTCAGCTCTTCTACCGACAAATCACTGCGAGAGATATTATCTTCTACATATTTTATAGCTTTCTCTATCAGCTTTTCATCCAAAGAAGTAATGACAATATCACTAGGCGCAGGATCGATAGTACCCTTTGACACATTATAACGGCTTAATTCTATCAGTTTTCTGATACGCAGAACCAGAATAGTCATATTAAACGGTTTCGTCACATAATCATCTGCCCCCATGGTCAATCCTTCCACTTTCGATTCCGTATTTTGTTTAGCTGAAAGCAGAATCACCGGAATGTGTGCTGTACGTTTATCTTCTTTTATCAAACGGCACAATTCGTTTCCATCCATTTCAGGCATCATAATATCACTTACCACCAAGTCGGGCATTTCTTCACAGTTTTGCAAGATATCCCATGCCTCTTTTCCGTTCGATGCCAGTTTCACCCGATACTGCAATCCCAGACTATACTCCATAAACAGACGGAAATCGTCATTATCATCTACAATCAGCAATAATGGGAATTTGCTCTTGTCTGCCTCTTCATTAGACTGTCCTGCTGCTTCAGGAAGTAAATCCGGAACCGGCATGGAATTAGCCGGATGATATTGCACATCAGCATGCTTCACTGGTATATGTACAACAAATACAGCTCCTTTACCGATATTATCGAAAACAGTGACATCTCCTCCATGTAAAGCAACAAAATCGTGTACCAGACTTAATCCAATGCCTGTACCGCTCGTTGCATCCACGTTTTCTTTGTTTTCTGTCTGATAAAAACGATCGAATATATGTTCCTTATCCGCATCACTTATTCCTACCCCTGTATCGGCAACCTTTATTTCTATCACATCGACATCTTCCTGAATGTGCTCTACCATAACCGTAACCCTGCCACCTCCAGGAGTGAACTTAAACGCATTAGCCAGCAGATTCATCACAATCTTACCCACCTTGTCGGCATCGAAAGCCATTGTAAAGTGATCTACACTCGAAAAGAACGAAAAGTGTATCTGCTTTTTATCGGCCATCAGCAAGAAAGAATCGCATACCCCTTGTATGTAAGTAATGATATCTCCTTCAGAAAGTGATAAATGATGAGAACTCATTTCACCTTTTCGGAAATCAAGCAACTGATTGACCAGTACCAGCAGACGATGTGCGTTGCGATACATAAGCTGAAGCCTCATTTTTCGAGATTCATCATTACTTTCTTCTTTCAGCATCTGTTCCAGCGGAGCAATAATCAGAGTCAGCGGAGTACGAAGTTCATGACTGATGTTGGTAAAGAAACGGAACTTCATATTATTTACTTCCTCATTCTTAGCTACTTCCAGTTCTATCTGATGTAACTTGAACTTTTCTCTCTCACGCTTCAGCAAACGGAAACGTGCCAGGAATAGTAGTCCTACACCAATCATAAAATACAATAAATAAGCCCACCAGGACATCCAGAACGGAGGCAAGACTTCTATTTCAAGACTCGATACATCCTGACCGATATATCCGTCGCTATTGACAGCTTTCGCGCTCAGAATATACTTTCCGGGAGCCAAATTTGTAAAAGTCAGACTATGCACGCCCTCAGGCAGTGAAAGCCATTCTTTGTTAAAACCTTTAAGCTGATACATATAGCGTGTTTTCTCCGGCAAAAGCAAATTGTCGGAAGCCAGGAATATAGAAAAAATATTCTGCTTATAATCCAGCGTAAGTTTGCCTATACGATTAAGAGATTCTGGCAACAATACACGACCGTCTACACGTTCGCCTACCTGTATTTCTTTGTTGAACAATGAAAGACCAGTAAACAACACCTTAGGAAGTAATTTATTATAACGAACATTTTCCGGACTAAATACATTTATGCCATACAGTCCTCCCAGAAGTATTGCTCCATTATTCAATTCACGGATAGACCTGAGATTAAAATCACAATTTTGAAGTCCATCTTTGTCATTATATACATGCGGAACAAACTGATACTCACCTGTATCACCTTTCGTTACATTCAGATGAATCAGCTGGCGTGCCGATGTTACCCACATATCTCCGTTATTATCTTCTGCCACTCCTGCAATAATACCCCCGTTATCCGGCATGACATCAGACAAGCTCTTCACTTTTCCAGACTTTACATTATAGATATTAAGTCCGCCACGAGTGGCAATCCATACAAGTCCCCGACTATCTTTAAATACCTGATTTATTTCATTATGAGTAATTCCTACACTATCTTTTTCCTGCAAAACAGCCTTTATCTTACGACTTTCTACATCAAAGACAGCCACTCCCTGACTGGCAGTACCTATCACCAGATCGTTTTCATTGGTAAAGCACAAGGAAACAATATGATTATCATTTAAGCCTGCCTTCTCCAAGTCTATCGTCTGAAAACTATAATCAGAAGGATTCAGACATTGAATACCGGCATCCAAAAAACCAATCCATATATTACCTTTCCGGTCTTCTTGCAAAGCCCAAATCTTATCACTCAGAAGCTTACTTCCATCACCGGCTTTAAACGAACGTATCGCAGTACCTTCTATACAATACAAGCCCCCATTGAATGTGCCTATCCACAGCTTCCCGTCGGAAGCTCTCAACAAAGCAACGACAGGTTCTTCTCCCAATGTAAAATGTTTTTCTATTTGACGAGTAGTATAGTTCCAAAGCATTACTCCATTGTCATTTGTACCCAGCCATGCCTTATCTTTTCCTTCAGGCTCTATACTTGTCACATCACCTGTATAACCTATTTCGAATTTAAATATGCTTTCGCCATAGTAAGAGATACCCTTCTTGTAAGTTCCAACCCATACAATTCCATCTCTGTCTGTATACAACGTATAAACCGTATTATGAGATAGGCTCCGGTCTGTATTTTTCTCAGAAGAAACAGATACTACCCGTCCGTCAGCTTTCGTAAGAATATCTATACCGCTATAATCCTTGCCCATCCAAATTCTGCCTTTAGCATCCTGCGTAATGCTATGCACAAAGTCAGAACGGTTACGCCAGCGTTCCGTAACGTCTTCCTGCCATTTTCCTTTCTCCAAATCGTATACCCACACGCCTGAGATACTATATATCCAAATACATTCCTCCCGATCGACAAATAAGGAAAAATCAATTTGCTTACCATCCTGGTTATCATTCTTCACTTCTTCCTTTATCCATCTGACAGTCAACCGGTCACGATCAAC
This sequence comes from uncultured Bacteroides sp., assembly GCA_958453305.1. GTDB lineage: Bacteria > Bacteroidota > Bacteroidia > Bacteroidales > Bacteroidaceae > Phocaeicola. The sequence continues at coordinate 64,280 of CAUDXH010000008.1, forward strand.
ACAAACCAGCAAGCCTGTATCATAGACAAATAAAATTCCATCCTTACACTCTGCTATATCCGAAATACCGACCAACGGCAATTTATGTTCCTGAAAAGAAAAACATGCCGGCTTACTATTCTTATTATACCGGTAGCATCCCTCTCCCATTACATAAATCCAAACATTTTCCTTTGAATCGACAAAGATATCACTTGGAACTCCTCTGCTTCCCAATGAAGTCATAAACGGAGTTAAATCGGTTTGAAACACTTCTTTTGCCTTGTCAAACAGCACATACCCCTTTGCTGTCTTTACCCAGAATTGCCCGTCAGGCAGTTCTACTATACTCTCTATAAAGTTATCAGGAAGTGAATTCTGATTATACTCCTGACGAGTAAAAACCTTAAATGCATACCCATCGTAACAGTTTAACCCTGCTAATGTACCAAACCACATAAGTCCCTCACGGTCTTTATAAATACACCGTACAAAATTATTTGACAATCCGTCGGATACTTCGAGATGCTTAAACATGAAAGACTGCGCATGCAGGGAAAGCAATGAAAAAAGCAAGGCTAGCAAAGTGTATATTCTTATCATATCACATATCAATTTCTAAAGCAAAGAAAGTAAATTTTTGTAAAGCAAACAAACCTTTTACTTCCTTTTTTTCTCTCGACACAATGACTAACTCAATCTGTTATCGTTGTATTCCGCATAAGCAAAAAAAACGATTTATCTATCTGAAATAAAAGGAGTTGCATACCCTTCCCCGAATACTATAAAAAATATCAGGATGAGTTACTTTTTCTTTGTACAAATTTTCAAAAAACATCAGCATAAATAAAACAAAACATGCTGATCTTTTCTGAGAAAGAACAGTATGTTTTTGTTCCATATATAAAAAGCCCTTCACACTTACACAAATAAGTGAAAGGTGTGAAGGGCAAAACTAGTATTTATTTTATACCTTCCATCAATCCATTATATTCCAGTTCATCATAAACCTGCAAATTTTTACGGTCGAACACTCCATCACCTCTATCCCAATAGAATGGAACAAGTCCACGAGCATTGGCCTCGCGTACAACACACTTATCGAAAGCGGCACGCGACAAATCATGTCCTTCCTGAGCCTGCTGATCGGGCAAAGTACGACGGACAGCTGCAAATTCTCCAATAATAACAGGTACTCCCTGATCGGTAAACTTCTCTTTCAGCTTCTGGAACTGCGACTTTATATAATCTTCCCCACAGATATTATCCCATCTGCCTTCATACGTTCCGGTAGCATATTTTTTGTTTTCCTCACCCCAGAAATAAAAAGCCTTTCCCCAGCTTTCATCATTTTCCATTCCACAGAACTGCCAGGAACTGTAATAATGCACTTCCACACTCAAGCGGTCAGGAGTCATATCAACAGGCAAAGAAGTCATATACTGTATCGTTTTGTCTATGTCAGTAGAAGGTCCCTGAACAATCAGGTTACGGTAAACATTCTTTCCACCGGTAGCTCTTACAGCATCCACAAAAGTCTGTTCGTATTTCAGCAAAGTAGCCATATCATCTTCATCTTCTACATTAGGCTCATTACATCCGGCAAACAACAAATGTTCATCATAATCGCGGAAATAGGTGGCAATCTGCGTCCATAATACTTTCTGCTTATTATTTACTTCTTCACTATATCCGTTGGGAATATCATTTTCAAGCCATCCGCCATCCCAGTGTATATTCAGAATAGCATATAAATCGTTCTGCATGCAATAATCCACCACTTCCTTCACACGTGACAACCATGAAGATTTTATTTCGTAAGTAGTTTCATCACTCAGATACTGATCCCATGCACACGGAATACGTACAGCGTTGAATCCCATCTCACGTATCTTGTCTATCATGGCAAGGGTTGTAGCAGGATTTTCCCAAGCAGTTTCACCACCTGTTGCCTCCAGTGAGTTTCCCAAGTTCCATCCTATTTTGATATTCTTCATCAATTCAGGAGCATCCTGTTCCATTCCAGTCTTGTCAGCTTCAGGTACAGAAAGAGCTTCCTGAGTAACAGTAACAGATTCTGTCAGATTATCCAATGTAAATACAATGGTAGCAGTACGTATCTCTCCTGTTGCATTCTGAGCCACCATGAATGTTTCAGTACGTGTTTCTACCGCACGTGTATCCACATGTTGAATCCAGTCTGCATTAATGTCAACCTGACAATCACCGGTAGTCTGCATCTGTACTGTAAATTCTCCTCCTTCACCAGACAATGTGTATTCATGCTGTTCTACCAGCAAATAGTCATTGGCAGTCTGTACCACCTTCACCATTCCATTAACCTCAGCTCCTTTTACTGTAATTACAGCTGTTCGATTTTCTGTATTCGGATTTTCTGTGACATGTACCAAATATTTAGCTGTTTTTTCGGATGTTGAAACTTGTTGAACAACAGAACACCAGTCGGCTGCATCGGAAGTTACTTCATAAGCGACATTAGACTGTATATACAAAAGAGCTTCACCCTCATGCTTTCCAAAAACCAGTTCCTCTTTCGAAATCTTCAGATATGGAGCACCGGTAGCATCATCTTCAGAGCAAGCACTCAACAGCAAACTCATTAAACAAGTAAGAGTTCCTAGAAAATAAATAAAAGTATTTTTCATAGTTCGTTATGGTTAATAGTTTAAGAGGCATACATATCTGGCAGCAGCCATCAATATGTATGCCTCTTTATATTTGTATTACAAAATTCTCAGACTGTCAATTGTAACATTTACAGCATCCAAATCAGCAATATCACTGAACATATCGAAGATATCGATTACAAATACAATGACACCATTATAAGCAGCTTCCGGTTTCATCTTGATGGTATAAGTACCGTCACCTTTCACCTTCACATCGCTTGTTCCTGGATAAGCAGGCCACCATCCATCAGCAGTACACATCAGTCCTGCATTATATTCTTTGGTAGCGGCATCTCCAGTAAGGCCACTGATAGTAAATGTCAGTTCCATCGAATAGTCGAAAACAATGCTTGCCGGATCAATCGGACTAGCAGATGCAGTTTCGCCATACATATTATAAAGCTCGATACGGAAATTATTCTTATCGGTTTCCAGATGTCCCCAAACCAGTTTAGAGTTGTCTACAGCTATCGATGTAGCCTCCGGCTGTGAGGTTCCTCCTCCAGCATTAGGAATAAAGTGATAAGCCTGGTATTCATCCTTTTCAGCATTGCGTGCACCTACCCACATTCCCATAACATTACCGGCAGCCGACTCAATGCTCAAAATACGTAACTGATTATTGCCATCAGCTCCAAACATGATATCACCACCACCGATATGATAAGAAGGAACATTTCCAATAAAGGTATAAATACCCTTTTCATCCAATGTATAAGTTCCACTTGCAGTAGTACCATCAGGCATTGCAAACTCATAAGTCATAGTTTTTGAATCGAGAGTCATAGAAAGCTGATCCAATCCGCTAACAGGTGTTGCCCAGTCTGGATAATTGCCGGCAGTAAAGTTATTCATCAGACTACCGTCCAGATTGGCCCAGTCAAAAGGAACATCGGCCGACATTGTCCATTTTATTTTGCTGGTAACCACTTCCGATACCATATCTTCCCATCCGTCGGGCAAAATTGGTTCTAGATCTGGTTTATCTTCAGGTACATAATTGTCAGCATATTCTTTCGAAACGAAATTCCAGATCAACCACCACGGACCTTCACTGTTATCACGCATTACTCCAATACGCATATGGTTTTCATCCAATTCGAGCAACTTCAAGTCGCGGCTCCAATTAGTACTTCTGTCGCTCCAAGAAGGAGTATGCAGCAGTTCACAGTCAGTAAATGTGATTGTATGATTACTTGTATTAAGCATGAACGTACCAAAAGCAGTTTCTTTCGAAGAAGAATTGTAAACAGTCACGTTTGCTCCACCTTTCAGACCAAATGTCATGGTACTTTCCCAAATAGCATCATCAACGGTATGACCTACTCCCGGATCCCAGTTAGCACTCCAGTTATTCCATTCTACTGTTGTACTAGGATCGGCATAAGTCATTTCTCCAGCAGCATAGCCATACAATCCATTATCGAATATCCATACTTTTTCATTGTTTACACCTCCGGTAAGATATGTCCACAAATCATCATTTACGAAATCTGCACAGAAGCTACCTATTGTAAATGTTGCCGGATTACCATAAACAATACCACCTCTTGTCTGAACACCGAAAGTCACTTTATACTCTCCCTCAAAAGGCATTTGCAATGTTACTTCTCTTTCCTGACTTCTTCCCTGAGGATGTTGCCAGCAAACCTGATAACTTGAAGGCATTAAACTCTTCAGATAAACAATATTTGGATTTTCCGAATCGTGAGTGATAGAGAAAGCTATTCCTTCTACCAGATCGTCTACGGTAACGTCTTTCCCTTCCAGTTCAAAGGAATCGGGAGTACATGCCGAAAACAGTCCGACTGTTATAATCAGCCATGCAATATATAATTTAGATATCAGTTTTTTCATAACTTCTTGTGTTTTTAATTCCAACCTTCATTTTGTTTCAATACCCCATTCGATAATGTAATCTGATTGTTAGGTATCTGAGAGAGTCCCTGCTTCTTTACGATATCTGATTCCTTAATAGTTACATTATCAGGATTGCCACCACTGGTTACAGAAGTGTTGGTTGCAATCTGAGAAGCGGCATATTCTACTCCCTGACGTAACAAGTCCCAATAACGCTGTCCTTCGAAAGCAAACTCCAGCATACGTTCATTCATGATATTATCTTTTGTAGCTGTCACTTCACGATAGTTGCTTGAAAGAGTCAGACTACCATCTTCATCCTCAGAAGTATAAGCACGCTGGCGGACTTTATTCAAATACTCTTGTGCATTTGGACTTTCCAGCTCTGCGGCCATCAACAAGACATCAGCATAACGCATTACAATGAAATTCTGATATTGAGAAATCTGGAAATCTCCTTCTCCAAGACCTGAAATTTCATCAACCAGTGACCAGGAACCACTAGCTTCGTCTTTCATCCATTTAGACATCGGAGTATATTTCTTCACTGTATATCCGGTGTGTTCACGCTGATCTTTATAAGAAGTTTCAAAATCAGCTTCATCAGAAATACCCTCACTTACCAAATTAATGATAGAAGCTTCACGACGTTCATCACCTGTACCGTATGATGTCCACATCTTAGGATTTACCGTACATCCTCCCCAACCTCTTCCGTAAGGCGCATGTCCCAGATAGTTACGTAATCCCATGTTAACCAGCCAGCGGTTACCATCATTGTTTCCGTTATAGTCTTGAGTATAGTTAAACTTCTGTGCCAAAACAACTTCTTTATTACCGTCGCCAGCATAAGTAGAAGTTTGTTCGTAATCGCCAGTACTCTTATTTAAAGCCCATGTAGTAGAAGCAGCAGGCCACAAATTTTTAAATTCGTCTACCAGTCCGTAGCCTTCAGATTCGGCAACAGCAATGAAATCTTCCAATCCCTGCAAAACAGTGCTCTTTGTTACACCTTCTACCTGAGGTTCCTTTCCATAATAACCGGTATAGAACAGATATACTCTGGCCAAAAGAGCTGATGCTGCATATTTGGTAATATGACCATCATTTGATGCCGCCGCACTCTTTGGATAAGCACTGGCCGGAATATTATTGACAGCATACAGCAAATCACTGAATATTACATTATAGACTTCATCCGGATCTGACTGTGGGCGATTTTCATTGACAGGTTCAGTAAACAAAGGAATATTTCCCCACATACGTACCATATCAAAATAACATAATGCTCTTATCGCACGACATTCACCCAGATAAGTACCTTTCGTTTCTTCGCTGCTCCAAGCTATCTGGCTTTCATGAGCCAGCAATTCATTACAACGATATACTGCTGCATAATAATTAGTCCATTCTGTTTCCAGAATATTCATATCCGAAGGCGACTGATTGACATCAAAACGGTCGAGTACCTGATAATTACGGGCATCTGTATTTCCCATGCCAGCAAAACATTCATCAGCCATAACTTCTGAGGCAAAATAGAATGCACATCCTGCACTAGAACTTGTACATTGCCATCCATCGTAACAACCAATCAGTACACGCCATGCATCACTCTCAGTACGATAGAAATTGTCTGTCGTTGATTCTGTTTTAGATTCCACATCCAGGAAACCAGCGGTACATGAGGCCAATCCCATAGAAGCCAGCCCTAGTCCCAACATATATAGTTTAAATTTATTCATAGAGATGTTCTTTTAAAATTTATAAATTAGAATTTCAGATTAACACCAACCAAGAAGGTACGTGGACGAGGATAATATCCTAAATCGATACCAGAAACCCAGTCGGAAGTACCGTAACCGATTTCCGGATCCATACCGTCATACTTGGTAAATGTAAATGCATTCTGTACCTGGAAGTACAAACGTGCCTGACTGATAGCCTTCACATTTATCAACTTGGCAAAATCGTATCCCAACGTGATATTACTGATACGAAGATAATCGCCATCCTGTATATACAAATCAGAGAACTGCCAGTTGATATTAGTATTAGTCACACGCGGAATTCTGTTTGAAGTACCTTCACCAGTCCATCTGTCCAATATAGCGGAAGTATAATTGGCTTTGCTGTTTGCATGGTTTCTATAAGACTGTACAATCTGATTGCCTGCAGCTCCATATGCCACCAACGAGAAGTCAAAGTTCTTATAATTGAAGCCAAGGTTAAAGCCATAAGTAAAATCAGGAGTACCGTTACCCAAATCTACTTTATCGTTATCGTCAATGATACCATCCTGGTTCTGGTCGACATAAATCACATCACCCGGCTGAGGATCAGACTGTAAAATACCATGTTTTCCGTCAGCATTCCAGTTTGCAATCTGTTCCTTGTTCTGAAAAATACCAGCTGTCTGATATCCCCAGAAATAACCGATAGCATGACCATTCTCTGCACGATAGAATTCAGGAGAGTTATCATACAACATATTGACATCACCATGAATAATTCCATCTTCAGTCGGAATGTTACCTACCTTATTTTTATTGTAAGCTCCGTTGATACCAACATTATAGCTAAAATCACTTCCGATCTGATCATTCCAGTTCAAAGCCAATTCAATACCGGTATTTTTCACATCACCACCATTGATGTATGGTGCACCAGTACCAGCTGTAGCCAGAATAGGAGCCTCAACCAACCAGTCTTTGGTAGTCTTGATATAGAAATCGGCAGTCAAGCTCAGACGGCTTCTCAAGAAACGTGCATCAATACCGATGTTAGTCTGTTCTGAAGTTTCCCATGTTACATCAGAGTTTGCCAGACGGCTTGGATATGCTCCCCAATAACTAGACTGAGCAGAAGCGCCATAATTAGTTCCGAAAATATAATGTGTATTCGAAGAAGTAATAGGAGCTGTATACTGGTAATTGTCTATATTCTGATTACCAACCTGTCCCCAACTGATACGTAATTTCAAGAAATCCAACCAGTTCTGAGTAGTTCCCATAAACTTCTCATTCGAAATAGTCCATCCGGCAGATATAGAAGGGAATACACCATAACGTTTACTTCTTGCAAACTTAGAAGAACCATCGGCACGCAAAGTAGCGTTAATCATATATGTTTCTTTCCAGTTCCATCCAAAACGTCCGAAGTAAGAAACTGAGCGGCTTTCATCCTGAGGATATCCGTCAACCGACATACCATCGTCTGCACTCGATGCTGTACCGTTTGCAACATAAGCATGGTCCCAATCGTCGAAACCTTCTCTCAGTGTACCTGTACCGGCAGAAAGATAAGTTCCTGAATACTGATAAACTTCCATACCAATCAACGCATTGAAAGCATGATCTTTTACTTTCCAGTCGTAAGTAGCTGTATTAGTCCAAGTCATACCCAAGCTGTGACTCATATTTTGTGAAGAAGAAGTACGTGTATTGTTGTAGCTGTAAATAGAGAACTGATACATCGGAGTAAAACTACGATATTCAGAAGAGCCATAAACAGCACCAAAAACAGTTCTCAATTTCAAATTTTTCACAGGCTGCAATTCAGCATAAACATTACCAGAAAAAACAGCATTTTTACTTTCATTATTTGTGTTTGTCATCATTAATCCATAAGGATTACTGTCGCCGTTATACCAATCAGAATTGGAAGTATCGTTGTAAGGAGAATCATAAATATTGTTATCACTATAAATCGGCGACAAAGGAGAAGTACTGAACGCTCCTCTTAATGTATTGTTATATTGATTACCTACTGAAACACCATTATTTAATTTATAAACGAAACTAACTTGTTCGCCAATCTTCAACAAATCCGAATCCTTAAAAATCTTATGTTCCGAATTAATACGGAAATTATAACGTTCATAGTTTGAAACATCCTTACCACCTACAATACCTTCCTGGCTCATATATCCCAAAGACATAGCGTAAGTTGATGTTTTCGATCCACCAGTAACACCCAATGTGTAGCTCTGTGTCTGAGCTTTATCCTTAAACATAGAATCTACCCAATCAGTATCATAGACATTTCCATTGGCATCATAAATACTTTTAAATGAACTCCAGTCATAAGGAGCATTTCCTGAATTGACAGCCTGTTCGTCCATGATAGTCATGTATTCTTGTGCATTCAGCATATCAGCCTTACGAGCTACATTCTGTACACCGTAATAAGCATCGAAAGCAATCTGTGCCTTACCTTCTTTTCCAGATTTAGTAGTAATCAAGACAACACCATTGGCAGCCTGTGCACCATAAATAGCGGCAGAAGCAGCATCCTTCAAAACATCAATACTTTCGATATCGGCAGGATTCAATGTTGAAATATCACCACCAACACCATCAATCAAATAAAGAGGAGAAGCATTTCCTACTGTACCCAAACCACGGATACTTACCTTCATATCAGAACCCGGCTGACCAGAAGTAGAAGAAATATTCACACCCGGAGTCTGTCCCTGCATTGCCTGCAAAGGGCTGTTAGTATTCATCTTTGCCAAGCTTTCTCCTTTCACTTGCACAGTAGCACCGGTTACCAGTTTCTTTTTCTGAACGCCATAACCTACAACCACAACTTCTTCGAGGGTTTCGGTATCTTCTTTCATTTCAACATTTAATGTTTTCTGATCGGCAACAACAATTTCTTGTGTAACAAAACCGATATACGAAAATACTAAAGTCTGACCTTTTTCCACTCCCAAGGAGTAGTTTCCGTCAAAATCCGTAATAGTTCCATTAGTGGTTCCTTTCACCAACACACTCACGCCAATTAAAGGCATCTTGTCTGTTGCCGAAGTAACAACTCCCGAAACTGTCAAACTCTGAGAAGCAGCCTTTATTGCCATCGAAGGCAAGAACAACAGTAACATTACCATTGCAAGGCTACATAGATGCACGTTTGTGCATTTTACGAATAAGTGTTTACTCATGGTACATTGTTTATAGTTAAAGTTTACATTTATTATGTTTTTCTTTCCAGTATTATTATATCATTAACATTGCAAAGTAAACCAAAAAGAAGAATCTTAGAGGTACGGTTTTGTTTCTCTATAGGGTATATTTTGTTTATATCACCTCTTTATAACTTTTTATACCCATATAGATAAAAAGTTAATTATCAGAGAGAAACAACATAATCAATCTCTTTATTTTACTTTACTTGCCATTCATATATACCCGCTGTTTTTTCATCGGAAAGTACGACTTCCAATTTTATTGCTTTCGTTTTCACTGTTTTAAATTTAACAGCACTTCCCTCTCCTTTAATGATACTGTATGCATTCAGATTCTCTACAGGGAGCCATTTTCCTTCAGTATTTTTATAATAAATCTTCCATGATTTCGGAATGCTGCAATTGCCCCAAGGAGTGTCATCAAACCAATAAACAGTTGAAGTGGAAACCTGCACTTCTTCCGGAAATTCATAAGAAATCCATTCGGTAGTACCAGTTTTAGGATACCAGTGGTAATAAGGAATCGTACGGTCATTTTCATCCTGAGGTATCAGTCCATCGGCAACAGAAAATAATGTCTGTATTTTATGTGATGCATCTATCTTACTTTTTGAAGCCAAAGTAGGAATAGCTTTCGGACGAGTTGCATTGACTTCATCCGGTAACCACATTGCCATATTCCCAGTTCCACGATGTGCCCATACACAATAAGGAATCAGTGTCAGTATACGGTCTTTTACCAGTAACCGTCCTGCCTTATCATATTCCAGCGACTGTGCCTGTGTCTGAATCTGATTAATGCCACAAAGCAAATCTTTCCTTTCGATTACCTTAAACTCCGAACGAGGATTCAAGAGTACACTTAATACATCAAAATCATTATCTGCCCACTCAGCAAAATAAACGACAGGTCCACGTTCTATAGCTACACGTCCCCGATCGGCTTCTACTTTATTATTGGCTGTAACTGTACGCACATTCATATCAAAATGTACTTCCACTGAATCTCCTTTCTTCCATTGGCGGTTAATAGAAAAATAGCCATCTTACAAATCGGCATAAACTTCTTCACCGTTCACCATCACACGATATGAAGGATCAAGCTCATCCGTGTATGTATACAAATTACTTGGGACAACCTGATTTCGTACCCAGCCAGGAATACGAATTTTCAGTGTGAAATCCCTTGCAGAGTTATGGGTAATCCTAAGCTGGATATCTCCATTCCACGGGTACGAGGTTGTCTGCGAGAGAGAAACCTTCTTACCTCCTACATTCAGTGTAACATCATTCGACATGAACAGATTAACATATACATCCTTGTCTTTCACAGCATATATATAGCCGGGGACAGAAGGTATAAAACGACAGATATTGGAAGGACAGCATGCACATCCGAACCTATAGCATGCAATCTCCTGTAAGTGCCGCAACATCTGCCATGCCGGCATACATATATGCAGCACGCACTGCATGTCCGACAGCTTCATCTTGTTCTACAACTGGCTTATGCGCCTGACTATATGCATCCCTTCGGGAAGTATATCCGCGCTTATCCAGAAAGAATTTCGCCATATCAAGATATCTCTGTTCACCCGTTACAAGATAAAGTTTAGCCAAAGCCATTTCCGCAATCTGATGTCCGGGTACACGTACCAGTTTTCCCGGTCCTTCCCCTATCTCCCTACAGACACAATCTGCATAGCGAATTGCAATATCAAGAAAATTACGTTGTCCCGTAGCCTGATAATGAGCTATGACCCCTTCAATCATATGTCCCAAGTTATAAAATTCATGACTTAGCTCTTCCACTTTTTCCCAACGCCGACTGCCAGCCCATTGATGTGGATGTGCAGGATTCATAGTGCGTGAAGTATATAGATAGCCGTCAGGCTCCTGTGCACCGGCAACAATGACTAGCACACTGTCTATGTATTTCTTTAGTCGTTTATCCGGATTAGTCTGAAGCAGATAACTTGCTCCTTCAATGGTTTTATATACATCAGTGTCATCAAAAGAATATCCCGTCACTTTATTGCTGTCACTGGGGTGGCAGCCATTTCAAAATTTTTATAACGTCCAGTTTCTTCACATTTACTAAAAGCCAGTGGGATGGTAACTTCACGACTTGCCTGTAAACGTTGTCCCCAAAATGAATCCGTCAATTTCACAGATGTAAAAGGTACTGGAGTTATAGGATAACCGAGATATCACCTTTTCACGAGCATAAATTCCACCTCCAGTTATTCCCAAAAGCAATGCAGAAATTATCAGTTTTTTCATAGGTTTATTTTTGTGTTTTCCATATTGATTCAAAATCTCAATCGTATAATACAAATGTAAAAAAGACATAATTGCAAACTGGTATAAATTTGTTTCTTTATATGGTACATTTTGTTTTTCTCTGCATCAAAAAGACAGTATTTTCCCTGTTTCAGAAGAGGTGAAAACATTTTATACCCTTTTGTGAAACATTTTTCATTCCATTAAAAAACGCTTTCCATTAGTTTTGTATCAGTCTTTAATAACATCACATTATGAAAACACATAGAAAACTTTTTTTCACCTTGCTCATAGCAAGTACTACAGGAATCATACATGCCCAAAATGTATTTAACGATCCGGCAGTAAACGAAGAACAACGGCTTGACGATTTGATTGTGCGAATGACTCTCGACGAAAAAGTGGATGCTTTGGGAAACAATACTCAAGTCCCCCGCTTGGGAATACAAGCATCAGGAAGTGTAGAAGGTCTACACGGAATCGTACTGGGAGGACCAACATACGGCGACAGAGCCAATACTCCAACAACAGGCTTTCCGCAAACTTACGGACTGGGAGAAACTTGGGATACCGACTTACTACATCGAGTAGCAACTTACATCAGTACAGAAAACCGTTATCTCTTTCAAAACGCAAAATACCGGGATAGCGGACTTATCATGTGGACTCCCAATGTAGACTTGGGCAGAGATCCTCGCTGGGGGCGAACTGAAGAATGTTATGGTGAAGATGCATTTCTTACTTCACGGCTTGCTGTAGCTTTCATCAAAGGCATACAGGGAGATCATCCTAAATACTGGAGAAATGCTTCACTTATGAAACACTTCTTATCGAACAGTAACGAATACGGACGTACATTTTCTTCTTCCAACTATTCCGACAAACTGTTCCGCGAATATTATGCTTATCCTTTTTATAAAGGAGTAACCGAAGGAGGATCACAGGCCTTGATGACTGCTTATAACGCCTACAACGGAACTCCGTGTATCATGCACCCCGTATTGCGAAGCATCGTCATGAAAGAATGGGGACTGAACGGTACGCTACTGACCGACGGAGGAGCATTCCGACTGCTGTTGAGCGACCATAAACGTTTTGACAACGACCGGGCAGCTGCGGCAGCTGCATGCATCAAAGCAGGTATTACGAAGTTTCTGGATGAATATAAGGATGCCGTATACGAAGCACTGCACCGAAAACTCATTAGTGTGGAAGATATAGAAAAAGCAATCCGGGGAAACCTCAGAATATCTCTCAAACTTGGTTTGCTGGACCACACAGAAGACAATCCTTATGCAGTCATCGGTATCACTGATACCATTGCCCCATGGAGCAAACCGGAAACCAAAGCACTGGTACGCGAAGCTACACTTAAATCGGTCGTCTTACTCAAAAATCAAGACCATTTGCTTCCACTTGACAGACATAAGATAAAAAAGATAGCAGTCATCGGACAACGTGCAACTGAGGTCCTGCAAGACTGGTACGCCGGTAAACCTTTTTATACAGTAAATGTACTTGATGCTATTCGCGAGGAAGCAGGTAACGATATTGAAGTACGATATGTAAAAACCAACCGAATGGACAGCGCACGCACGGTTGCAGCATGGGCAGATGTCGCTATTGTATGTGTCGGCAACCATCCTACCTGCGATGCCGGCTGGGAACAAGCTCCCGTCATAAGTGAAGGAAAAGAAGCCGTCGACCGCCAGTCGCTACAACTGGATCAAGAAGATTTGCTTTTACAAGTTGCTCAAACTAATCCCAATACAATTGGAGTATTGATCAGCAGCTTTCCTTATGCCATCAATCGAGCCAACCAGACAGTACCCGCTCTGCTTCATCTCACCCAATGCAGTCAGGAGTTGGGACATGCTGTAAGCGATGTTATATTCGGACATTATAATCCGGCAGGCAGACTAACCCAAACCTGGGTGAAAAATATCACCGACCTTCCTCACATGATGGATTACGATATTACTCACGGTCGGACATATATGTATTTTAAAGAAAAGCCATTATATCCTTTTGGTTATGGACTAAGCTATACCCACTTTAATTACTTTGGAACAACTCTCAATGACCGTGTTATTGAACGTGGCGATACCTTAAGGGTATGCTTCAACCTGAAAAATTCCGGCAATATGGATGGTGATGAGGTTGTACAACTTTACGTTTCCGCACGAAAACATACGGACAAAGATCCTATCAAGCAACTAAAAGCATTCCAGCGCATCAGTCTACGTAAAGAAGAAACGAAAAAAGTAGAGTTAACCGTCCCTTATACAGAGTTACAAGTATGGGATGAAAAGCAGAACCGTTTCATTCTTCTTGATAAAGAAATGACACTGGAAATAGGAGCCTCATCATCGGACATCCGTTTACGGACAACATTCCGAACAGAAGAATAAACCTCCAGCCAATTAATAACAGAAAGGAGTTGTACCGCTACCACGATACAACTCCTTTTTTGATAGTTCAAAATTAGAAAACTCCAAGCTATATAGCCAAACTTACAACTGAATCCTGTTTCCATTTACACAAAATTCTGGACAGTGTCTCGTTTTACTAGAGTGAAACGGTCGCTTCACCTAAATGAAAATAACGTTTCACAGTAATGAAACGATAGATTCAGCCTAGTCAAACGTTATTTATATGTTCAATTCAGTCATTGTTATACCACACACAATTATCAGAAAGTCCCGAAGCACGTACTGTTACCTGATTCTCTCCCGACTGTAAAGACACTGTCCAGAATTTTGTGTAAATGGAAACAGGATTCAGTTGTAAGTTTGT
>CAUDXH010000009.1 GCA_958453305.1 uncultured Bacteroides sp.
GAATCCACTGGTGTTTGAGACCAGCGCGTCTACCGATTCCGCCATCTGGGCATCTGTCTTATTTGCGGTGCAAAGGTAAGTCTTTTTTCTATATTCTCCAAATGTTTCTCCCTTTTTCTTTGAAAATTATATTCGAATATTTCCAGTTCAACGTTTCATTGTGGTATTTTTATCATTTTTAAAATCCACCAAAGTTTTTTTCCGAAAATAAAGCCTATCTTAGCAAATAATTAATGCAAGCCTTTATTTCATCATGAATCATAACAACTTTTACTGTATCATCATGGCCGGAGGAATGGGGCGCCGGTTCTGGCCATACAGCCGAAAGGCATTGCCCAAACAATTCTTGGACTTCTTTGGAACGGGACAAACGCTGCTACAGCAGACTTATGAACGGTATAAGCAGATTGTTCCCCCTGAAAATATTTACATCACCACCCAACACGACTATAAGCAGCACGTTTTAGAGCTACTCCCGGAAATACAGGAGTATCAACTTATCATTGAAGAGGAATGCAGAAATACCGCTCCTTCTATCGCTTATGCTTCACACGTGATACAAAAAGTCAATCCGGAAGCTACAATCGTAGTGGCTCCTTCAGATCACATGATTTTAAAAGCAGACGTATTTAAAGAAACCATCCTCAAAGGACTGGATTTTGCCTCCCACTCCGGGAAACTGCTTACGTTAGGTGTCAAGCCCAGCTATCCTGAAACCGGATATGGATATATACAAATTGACGAACACCTTGAAGGCGATTTTTATAAAGTAAAAACGTTTATTGAAAAGCCTGCACGCGAGTTTGCGGAAGTTTTTATACAGAGCAGTGAATTTTTCTGGAACTCAGGAATCTTTATCTGGCATGTAAATACGATATTACAGGCGTTCCATGAAATGATGTCGGAAGTTTGCCCGCGTGTGGAATGTGACAATCCTGACTTCAGTGCATGCCCGAACAGTTCAATTGATTATAGCATCATGGAAAAAGCAAACAACGTGTACGTACAGCTTTGCGACTTCGGATGGGCGGACATTGGCACTTGGGGAGCTTTATATGATACCTCGCCCAAGGATGAAAACAAGAATGTGATTGTCAACAGCAACACGCTGTTATATAACTGCAAAGAAAACATTATTCTCATGCCCAAAGACAAACTGGCTGTTATCCAGGATTTGGAAGGATATGTAGTGGCAGAACATGGAAATGCTTTGCTCATCTGCAAGAAGGATGACCAAAACGCCATCCGCAAATTTGTCAACGATGTGGAAATGAGATTTGAGGAGAAATACTCCTGACTTTTCCTGTTTCATTATAACAAACAACGGAGATACACATAGCCCTTTACAGGGTATTCATTGTGTATCTCCGTTTTTTTTCGCATCGCTCAGCTGGATGCGCGAAATATGATGAATAAGAAGAAAATTAATCTTACTGACCTTCCCAGGCTTTATGAATAGCAGCGGCTATGGAAGCAAACTCTTCCCCACTCAACTGCAGTTTGGGGTTCGAGAACAACATGTCCGATTCCTTCTGAATAGGAATTAAATGGATATGGGCATGAGGTACTTCCAGACCGATAACAGCCTCACCTACCTTTTTACACGGAAAGGCTTTCTGAATGGCTTGGGCTACATGCTTGGCAAACACGTGCATGGCTGCAAGTTCCTCGTCGCTCAAGTCATAAATATAATCGACTTCCCGCTTGGGAACCACCAGAGTATGCCCTTTTACCAACGGATTAATATCAAGAAAAGCATAAAACTTTTCATCCTCGGCTACCTTGTAGCTGGGAATTTCACCTGCAATAATTTTACTGAATATTGTTGCCATATCAATAGATATTAAATAAGGCAAGCCTGCACAAAGCAGACTTGCCTTATTGATTTAAAATGATATACCTGTAACTTCCAGACTGATTTTTCCCTGTGGAATGGTAATTTCAGCCACATCACCTACCTTCTTGCCCAATAATCCCTGTGCAATCGGAGTAGTTACTGAAATTTTACCTTCTTTCAGATTAGCTTCACTTTCAGATACGATGGTGTAAGCCATCTTCATTCCGGTTTTTACGTTTTTAAGTTCTACACGAGTCAGAATCTGAACAGAATCTGCATTCAGTTTCGAAGTATCTATAATCTTTGCATCACCGATTGTAGCTTTCAGCTGGTTGATTTTCATTTCCAACAAGCCCTGAGCTTCTTTTGCTGCATCATATTCTGCATTTTCCGACAAATCACCTTTATCGCGAGCTTCAGCAATGGCTGAAACAATTTTCGGGCGTTCTACCGCCTCAAGGTGTCTCAATTCGGCTACCAGTTTCTGATAACCTTCTTCTGACATATAAGCCATAATTTTCCTCCTAAATATTCGTTTATTAATATATATTCTGTCCTATAAAACAAAAAAGAATTCCGACATGTTCAATTATGTCGGAACCCTTCCTTTTTTATGCTTTGGCAAAGATAAGACTTTTTACGATATCAGTCAAGCCTATTTTCACATGCTTTTCAACATCTTACAATAATTTCTTAATTGCTTCTTCCAAATCGGTTTTTTCATCCAGGCGGATACTTAGTTCATTATTCCGATTTGCCAGGAATGCTGTGGGCAGCTGAGTTACACCATACAGACTTACTACACTGGAATAAACTCCCTGCGGGTCGCGAACACAAATCCACGGCAGGTTATCGGCAGCAGTCTTCCAGAAATGTTCATCGGAATCCAAAGAAATCTGGTAAATCTCCAGTCCTTTTGATGCATACTTATCATACAGCTCACGCAACAGCAAATTGCGGGCACCCGAGGTCGGGGTGGCATAGGCTGTAAAGTCTATCAACACAACCTTACCTTTCAAATCTGTAAGACGACGTGTATTTCCTTTCAAATCATTCAAAGCAATATCGATAATGGATGCTTCCTGTACCTTATCAGCCGGTATCTCCATCGGAGTGGTTTTAGGAGTGCGGGTGTTTTTCATCCCTTTGATTACCATATTATAAAGATTGCGTGAACGGTCGGCATGCGGATACTGATTATTCAGGCTGGTTGCAACAGCTGCAAAACACTTTACATCGTCCTTGCTGGTCAAAGGATCGAAAATCATATATCCGTTCAGCTGCTGGAACAAGGCAAAATAAGCATAAGGTTTATTAGGCGCAGCAAATATATAATTACGCTGAACATCTTTCTTATAGGCATTTACCAGTTTAACCAAACTGTCTTGCGCTATTCCGGCAGGCAGCCCGGAGCGTCCCAACCGGGTCACTTTCTGCTGCAGGTCAGCCTGCTTCAATGACAGTTCCTTGATCTTCTGATTGGTCTCCGAGCCTTCAATACGGTACTGAGTAGCAAACGTTGGGTAATCAGTGTGTACAACAACTGTTTCGGTTGAATCGACCGAAAAATTAATCACTTTATTTTCAACACGCAAACGATAAAAATCTGGTGACACCGGGCATTTACCTGTCATGCTGAACGTACCGCTCGTTCCCAATTCCACAGAATCAAGCGAAACAATACCTTCCAGCCCACTCTGTTCCAGATACAACATTTTATCGGCAGCTCCGGTCACTTCACCTTCTACCTTAAAAACAGGTTCATTGTTGCAAGCTACCAATCCGGCCGACAGCAATGCTGCTATGACATAAACCTTTTTATTCATTGCTCTATTCATTTAGGAATCAAATATAAATCAAACTTTCGAGTTGCAAAGATACGGCTTTTCATGACTTCACAAAGCATTTACCGTACAAATGATATGCTTCGCCTTATATTTACTTCATTAAGCTGAAAAACTTTTTCAGTTTTTTCGCTTTCTGTTATAAAATACTTTCGTAATTTTGACGAAAGCAAACAAATCACATTATGAACGAACAAATCAGACAAATAGGCGAGCGGGTACGCGGACTGCGTGACGCTTTAGACTTGAGCATTGAGCAAATGGCTGCCGACTCAGGACTGGATATCGAACAATACCGTAAAATAGAAGAGGGAGAAACTGATATTGCGGTCAGCACTTTACAGCGAATAGCCCGACGATTTAATATTCCACTGGACGTACTGATGTTTGGTGAAGAACCCAAAATGAGTGCCTACTTCCTCACCCGCAAAGGTACAGGCATTTCCGTGGAACGCACCAAAGCTTATAAATATGAGTCGCTGGCTTCAGGATTCCGCAACCGCAAGGCCGATCCGTTTATTGTTACCGTGGAAGCCAAACCGGAAGATACACCTATTTATTATAACACACACGCTGGTCAAGAATTCAACTTGGTTATAGAAGGCCGGATGCAGTTGAACATCAATGGAAAAGAATTGATTCTGAATCCGGGAGACTGCCTCTATTTTGACTCTTCTCTGCCGCATGGCATGAAAGCTCTGGACGGAAAAACAGTTAAGTTCCTGGCAATCGTGATGCAATAAAAACGAGGATATATATTTACAGAGAAGACAAAAACTAATACAACCATGTTAGAAAGATTTTTAGAACAGACGCACTTTTCCTCGCAGGAGGACTTCATAAAGAATTTCAAAATCAAAGTTCCCAGTCACTTTAACTTCGGATATGATGTGGTGGATGCATGGGCTGCTGAACAGCCTGCTAAAAACGCACTGCTTTGGACGAACGACAAGGGAGAACACATCCAGTTTACATATGCCGACTTGAAGAAATATACAGACATGACGGCTTCCTATTTCCAAAGCCTCGGTATAAACAGGGGAGACAAAGTGATGCTAATTCTGAAGCGCCGCTATGAATTCTGGTTTTCCATTATCGCCCTCCACAAACTGGGAGCTGTGGTAATTCCCGCCACTCACCTGCTCACGAAAAAAGATATCGTATATCGCTGCAATGCTGCTGACATCAAGATGATTGTCGCTGCCGGAGAGAAGGTGATCACAGACCACATAACTGCTTCTCTTCCTGAATCGCCTACAGTGGAAAAACTGGTCAGCGTGGGTCCTGAATATCCGGAAGGGTTCGAAGACTTCCACAAAGGAATAGAACAGGCGGCTCCGTTTATACGCCCGGAACAAGCTAACAGCAACGAAGACATCTCACTTATGTATTTTACTTCCGGCACAACGGGTGAACCCAAGATGGTGGCACATGACTTCACGTATCCGTTAGGACACATTGCTACCGGAAGTTTCTGGCATAACCTCCACGAAAACAGTCTGCATCTTACCATAGCCGATACCGGATGGGGAAAAGCGGTATGGGGAAAATTATACGGACAAATGATTGCCGGAGCCAACATCTTTGTTTACGATCACGAGAAGTTTACACCGGCCGACATCTTACAGAAAATCCACGATTACCATATCACCTCCCTCTGCGCCCCTCCTACCATCTATCGTTTCCTGATTCGTGAGGACCTTTCCAAATACGACCTTTCCTCTTTAGAGTATTGTACCACAGCAGGCGAAGCATTGAATTATTCAGTATACGACACCTTTAAAAAGATTACCGGTATTCGCCTGATGGAAGGTTTCGGACAAACCGAAACGGCACTTACATTAGCTACGTTCCCCTGGATGGAACCGAAACCAGGAAGTATGGGAGTGCCTAATCCACAATATCACATTGACTTGTTGAAACCTGACGGACGTCCGGCAGAAGATGGAGAGCAGGGACAAATCGTTGTACGTACGGATAAAGGAAAGCCTCTGGGACTGTTCAAAGAGTATTACCGGGCTGAAAAACTGACTCGCGAAGCATGGCACGACGGCATTTATTATACCGGAGATGTGGCATGGCGTGATGAAGACGGATATTACTGGTTTGTGGGACGTGCCGATGATGTCATCAAAAGTTCCGGCTACCGCATCGGGCCTTTCGAGGTAGAAAGTGCTCTGATGACACATCCTGCCGTAGTGGAATGTGCCATAACCGGAGTTCCCGATGAAATTCGCGGACAGGTGGTCAAGGCTACCATCGTACTGGCTCCCAACTATAAAGACAAAGCCAATGAGGTACTGATAAAAGAGCTGCAGGATCATGTGAAACGGGTTACGGCTCCTTATAAGTACCCGCGTGTCATTGAATTTGTTGATGAACTGCCTAAAACCATCAGCGGAAAAATCAGACGCGTGGAAATCAGACAGAAAAGTGAAAAATAAGTCTGTAACTGACCACAGATAAAACGTCAAGGTATTTCATTCCAAATACCTTGACAAACAAACAGAAACGCCTCGACCTCTCAAATGAGATGTCAAGGCGTTTTTCTTTCGCCGACAAAGCAGCGAAACGAAACCACAAGGGTTACTATACAGAACTTAAGCCCGAGAAATCAACCGGAGCGCCGAAATTCTTCAGACTTTCAGCAAAAGAAAAATCACTTTCCGTAATCTTCATACAACATCAGCAAATGAGCCGAACTCCAGCTGAAATGAGGTGCTTCCAACAGTTCGCCTGTATGCGTTCCATAGTTTTCATGAATCGGAGCATCACCGGTCAAGCCCTCACAGCGGTCGAATACCTGACGGGTGTACTCGTCTGCTAAATCCTTGTAGCCGTAATTACGTAATCCGGTAATAGCCAAATGAGTCTGGTCAAGCCAGATAGGACCTCTCCAGTAGCCGTTAGGATCGCACTTCGGATTATCGGCAGCAGCCGTGGGGAACGGAATATAAGTAGAGAATTTAGACGTATCGGTCAGCAGCACCAGTGCTTTCTCCATCTGCTCCTTCGTAGCAATCTTAGCCCAGAAAGGAGTATATCCTTCACAAGCCGGTTCTTCTATAAAGCTGCCATCTTCCAAACGACGGTCAAAGAAATACCCCATCTTTTCATCAAAGAAATAATCTGCTACTTTATCACTGTAATCAGGACCATCGAACTCTACTCCGATAATTCCTGCAAACTTTTTCAACAGACGCGCTTCTACAGCCAGATACGTATTCAAGTCTACATTTTCCTGATTCATACTCCAAGCATCCTTACCGTTTTTCAGCATCTTGGTATGATCAAAACGGATTGCATTATCCATTCCGCTCTCCCATCCGGCAGCCACCAAGGTTCCATCGGTTGAACCAAACTCACACATACCATTCTTGTTGTGGTCGCGCTTCTCATACCACCATTTATAAAACTTAAGCAGCTGCGGATACATTTCACGCACAAAAGCAGTGTCATTATTGTGAATAAACACTTCATCAACAGCCCATGAAGCCAAAGGCGGCTTGCTGTCGCGTGCGTTATTTTCAGCAGGGTCGGTGTACATACAGTCAATCAGCATACCGTCTTCCCACTGATAATCAAAAATGGCCCGGATATTATTTTTTGCCACCTCCGGAGCAAAACGTGCCAATGCAGCCGATGAACGCCAGCTGTCCCATCCCCAATAACCGACAAAATAGCTGGCCGCATGGCTCGGAACGATACCGTCGTGAAGCAATCCCTCACGATGTGTACGCCAGTTGGCTATCAGTGTTACAGCCGATTTAGCAGCAATGCGATCATACTCATGCTTCATGTCATCGCGCAATACTTTAGACAAGTATCCTTCCCACCGTTCAGCATTTTGCTCTATGCTCACACGAGGATCAGTCAGCACATCAAGCGTCTTCTCTGTTCCTAAAGGCAATTCTTTGGCCGATGCATAAAAAGAGATAGCCACATAAGCCTGATTACAGTCTCCGGCAGTTTTGGCTTCATAATTAGCATCAATCCCCTGCAAGGTTACACCTGAAGTAAATACCAGCTGAACAACTTCACCATTAGGATGATAAGCCGTTACGGTCTGTTCGCCTATTTCCAAGCGCACATCTTTATCCCATCCCTTGCCTGCTAATCTAAAACCTTTATTCACATCCGATTCGATAGACAGCAACGCGGTAGAAGCACTGACAAAATTCACACGCTGTGTTATTTTCCCAGATGGAGAAGAAGCCGACAAATAGACTTCACCGGGGAAATAAGAAGTAGAGTCTGGGGTAAACGATGAAGAGTCTCCTAAAAAGCCGACCTCGGCAACCGACTGCGCAAACCATATGCGGTTATCAATACTAAACGGACCACAAACACCGTTAATCCATTTATCTGTTTGCGGAAGGGTAAATCCCATCCAGGAACCAGCGTCAGTAAAAAGCCCTCTATACCCTCTCTGATATCCCGCTGCATCTGGCGTATAAGCAATATCTACAATATTACCAAACTCATAGCGAGAATCATTTGAAGAAGCTTTTTCGGAAAGCTGACCGCAAGCTGCAAAGCTGGCAATAAGCCCGGAAACAGCAAACGTTTTAATCAAATTTGTTTTCATATATTTCCTTTTAAGTTTGCATATTAACAAGGAAATCAGTCTGATGAAAAACGAGTTTTTCCTCTCAAACTGATTTCCCCACTTCTTTTTATTTAAAACCAAACTTTATGTGACAGTTCAACCGCATCACTTTGAGCATTCAACGGTTGGATGGTAAAGCTATACTGCCATGCACACGGCGTAATGGTGTATTCAGGGTGTACTTGAGCTCCCCACGTATTATCACCTCCCACTCCCATCTGCATGTGGTCAATATTCAACCATACCATATCTTTCTTTTCAATGCTTCCTCCATGTAAACGGCCGCTGTCAAACGGACGGTACAAGAAGTCTTCCATCGGAAAGTTCCATGCACTTACACTGAGCGGTTCTCCACCGGTAACCAGCATACCTTCACCGGCCTGATTACGTAATGCAACCCAGCGCACATCGCACTTGTTGGCTGTTTCCTGCGCACGCACATACGGATGATACTGTTCCCATACGCTTGCGCTATATAAACCAACTGCAGCAAAGTCTTTACGGTCGGCATAGTTTTCCTGCGGGCCTCTACCTAACCAAGTCATTTGGTCATACTCAGCCGGCAGAATCATACGCATACCCAGACGAGGCATTTCCGGCAGTTGTTTCTTACCCGGAGTGAAATGCATGGCTACATTCACTGCTCCATTCGGGCGAATACGGTAAATAACCTGTATGGCTGATTCTTGTTCCTTCAAATCATAAGAAGTAATGACTGTTGCCATTTTCTTATCAGCACTTACCTGAAGATCGATAGACTTCAGCACAGCATCTTTTCCGGCATTCTTCCAAGTACGGCAACGAACATCAGTTCCATTGGCCACATCGTTATCGGTCAAACTGCGCCAGAAGTTAGCCTGCAGACCTTCTTTCACCAAGTTCTTGCCATTATAATTCAATGCGGTCATTTCTCCGTTCTGAGCATTAAAGCTTATAGAGAAGCCGTTTTCTCCCTTTACGGTAATCGCTTCAGCTGAACGCTGGCTCTGCAGGGTTCCTGACACTGTTTCCATCTTCGGAGCGATTTTTTCAACAGGCAACTGCCATTGCTCCATGGCTGCAATATGACCGGCTGGAACCATTGGGGCGTCTTTCCGAGTCAATGCTTCCAGTTTCAAGAAATATTCCTGCTGACTGGCGGGAATGGCTTTCAGCGGAAGAATAACCTCACCCGTCTGGCGTGCCGGAATATCGGGGAAATCCATCAATCCTTCTTGTATCACCTTTCCGTCTGATTCAACTGTCCACTTCAACTGATAGCCAGATAAATCAATAAAATCATGCCAGTTAGTGACTTGCACCCGGTTGGCAGTAAAGGCTACCGGTTTAAAATGAACATACTGGTAAACCTTTTTAACTTCCCAAATATGCGGATGCAACGTACGGTCGGCTGCCACCAAACCATTCGAACAGAAGTTTGAGTCATTATGAACGCCTACATAGCCCATGTCGCCTCCATAAGCCCAGATGTCGTGTCCTTTTTCATCTTTAATGGCAAAAGTCTGGTCAACCCAGTCCCAGATAAATCCACCCTGCAACTGGTCATATTTATAAATCAAATCCCAATAGTCTTGCAGATTACCCACACTGTTTCCCATGGCATGGGCATATTCACAAAGAATCATCGGACGGGCATCACGCTGGTTGATGTGACGGCGCAATGACCAGATACGTGCATACATCGGACAATAGATATCGGATACACTCTGATAACCGCCTCCTTCATACTGCACCGGACGAGTTGCATCAAACTTCTTTGTCCAATGATAGATGGTTTCAAAATGCTTGCCGTAGCCCGACTCATTTCCCAGTGACCAAGTCACAATCGAAGTATAGTTACGGTCACGTTTCACCATGCGGCTCATTCGCTCCATGAAAGGGGTTTCCCAGTCTTCGTAGTTAGCCAAGGTCTCATCTTTATGAAACATCATACCGTGACTCTCAATATTAGCCTCATCAACCAAATACAACCCGTATTTATCGCACAAGCTATACCATTGATAGTGATTCGGATAATGGCAGTTACGCACCGAGTTGATATTAAAGTGCTTCATCAGGCGAATGTCTTCCAACATACTTGCCACATCAATACTTCTTCCTTTATGCGGGTCATGCTCATGGCGATTTACTCCTTTAAATAATACAGGCACACCATTAATCAGCTGCTGACCGTTAATCATTTCTACCGTACGGAAGCCAAAAGGATGCGCAAACGACTCCATCGGCTTTCCCTGTGCATCGAACATATTTACGACCAAAGTATAAAGATTCGGGGTTTCGGCAGTCCAGGGAAGAGCGTCTTTTACAAACTTTTCAACCGTGAAAAGCGTATCGGCCGCTCCGCTGATTTGTTTATCTTTCGAGAAGAACACCTGATTGGCTGCATCCAGCAGCTTAACTTCTACACGTTGTCCTTGTTGCGGCTTATTTAAGACCACATCCAAGTCAAGATCACCGTCTTTATAGGCATTGACCATTTCAGCTGTAAGCTTGAAGTCTTTTACACGACTTTGCGGACGGGCATACAGATACACATCGCGTTCGATACCACTGTACTTCCAGTAATCCTGACCTTCAAGATAAGAGCCATCGCTGTAACGGAATACTTTCAAGGCAAGTTTGTTTTTTCCTTTTTTCAAATAGTTAGTCACATTGAAGTGAGCGGGCAAACGGCTGTCTTCACTATAGCCCACCAGTTCGCCGTTCACCCAACAGTAAAAGGCCGATTCTACCCCCTCAAAGTCAAGAAAAATATCCATTCCGTCCCATCCTTGAGGCACCGTAAATTCACGTACATAGGCACCTACCGGATTATAATCGGTAGGGACATATGGGGGATTCGGCGGAAACGGATAGCGTGTATCGGTATAGATAGGAGCATCAAATCCTTGTACCTCCCAACTTCCCGGTACTTCGATATTACTCCACTTACGAGTGCTGTACCCTTGTTTATAGAAGTTTTCAGGACAAGCATCGTTGTTTTTCGAGAACAAGAACTTCCATGTTCCATTCAGCGAAACACGGCGTTCGGTTGCTGTATTTACTTCAAATCGCTTCACATCAGGCAAAGCCTGCTGATCAAGTGCAGCTTTCTCGTTAATAAACGGGAGAAAGTGCGCCTCTAAAGATTCACGGTTAATTTCATTGACACGGGCATCTTGCCAAGGCACATTATCGCCCCAGGCAGATGCACAGGTCAAAGAGAGAATAAATGATGATATGTAAAAGTGTTTTTTCATGTGTGATATTGTTCTTTAAATACTACAGAAGAATGTTACTAAAAACGGGACACTAAAATCAACTACGAAGCCATGGAAGATAGAAACTACTACAAATTGCTGTCCGGCATAACGGGTTATGATGGGAAGCGTGGTATCCATCGTAGTTGCTCCTCCGGCAGAAATCGGAGCAAGATTGCCGAACCAACGAACCAGTAACGGCGCACCTAACAAAGTCAAGATTTCACGTGTAATATTCGAAAGCAATGCAATCGTACCCAACTCTGGACCTTTATATTCTGTAATGAATATACTCGACAGTGAATAATATCCAAAACCAGAGCCCACAGCCATACATTCAGCTGCACTCCGATGAGGAAGCAGCAAACTGACTAAAGCTGCTGCCGACAGCGTCCCTAGAATAGTCATAATCGGCAGAAAAATCAAACGGGGATTCAGTGTACGAAAATTCTTGAGAGTCTGAGGATCATTACCAATACTTATCCCTACGCTGAACATTAAAGCACATAAGGCATAAAAACTGATATTGGTAGAAGCCAGATCAAAAGGGATAACCTGGAATAAGCCACACAAACATCCCAACGCAAAGAAACCGACAATAATCAAACTACCTTTCATGCGTTCTTCCCCTTTCTCTTATATAACAGAAACCATAATGCCCAGGCGGCTACACAACTGCCAAAGACGGCAGCTACGGTAATGGTAAAGGCTTCAAGCCCTAACGTGGCAAGCCCTTCAATGATTTGACGGTTGCCTCCTACCTCTATACCCAGAAGAAAAAGCAAGGTCCAAATCAATACGGTTATAAACTTGTGTATCCACGTAAATTGTTGCTTGCGCAAAAGGAAACCGATACACATGCCTCCTAACATTAGTCCAATAACTGTAAACATATTCTTTTTGTCTTTATAGGCAAAAATAACTATTTAAAATTTCAAATAAAAGTCCAGCGTTTCCAACGCTATATAGATGGTAAACGCTGGATTTTCATTTATGTCATTATATCATATCACAGTGCAAACCTTATTCACTCACTAACGGGTTTGCATCAAGTTCCCATTTCGGGATAGGATAAAATGCTTTAGCTTCATCATAACCTGTACGGCCGATTGCCTGTAAGCGTTCAGCTGTTACACCCCAACGACGCATATCGTACCAGCGATAGCTTTCCAACGGGAATTCAATGATTCGCTCGTGTTCAATCTGTTTCTTAACTGCATTATAATCACTGTTTGCAGCAATTCCCGGCATACCTCCGTGTTCACGACGTACATCGTTAATATAAGGAACAGCCTGATCTGGATGACCTTGTTCATTCAATACTTCTGCAATCATCAACAAAACATTTGCATAGCGCATCAAAGGAATATTAAATGCGCATGATTCTCCCATTTCAGCCAATGTTCTAGGAGTAAATTTACGGAAAGAAGGCTTATCATATTCAGTTCCCGAAATGATGTTGTCATCTTTATCGTGTTTACTGAAGAAGTAGTTATAATCTTTTCCCATAACCCTTCCTGTCCCGTCATTGAAGTAAGGGCATTGGAAATAAATGGTAGCATACAAACGATTATCATACAATCCATCGGCTTTCACTCCTTCACGCTTATACTCTTCCATCAAGAAATCATTTGGTAAAATTTCATCCCAACCTCCCAACTCGGATGAAGCAATCCAGTTGTGCATCCATGAAATGTGAGATGAACCATTCGCCTCATTCTTTGTAAATTGTACTTCGAATATTGACTCTTTACAATTCTTGTTGGTACCGTTAAACATATCGATAAATTTATCTCCTGAGACCAAAGTATAACCAGCTGTAGAGCTTTGAACTGCTTTTAAAGCAGTTAGAGCGGCAGTAAGATGGGCATCCTTCTGGGCAGTTTCTTCATAAGCGCGAGTCAGGAAAGCAAATCCAAGATAGGCATTGGCTGCACCGCTGGTAGCACGTCCGGTTTCTGTATTATCACGCACGTCGGGCAGATTTTTTCCGTATGCCAACTCATCTATCACAAACTTCCATGCATCCGCACGCTCTGAAAGTCCCTTATTCAGCTGATTGTTTTCTGTAATGTATTCATCACGGATAATGATTTTCTCCCAGTTCAATAGAGCCATCAAGTGATAATAGCCGCGTAAGAAGTGAGCTTCATTCAGTATTTGGCTACGTGAAGTCTCATCCAACTTCTCCGCAGGTATTTCAGGAACTTTAGCCAACACCTGATTGGTAAAGTTGATTCCTCTATACAAGTCTTGATAATAGTAAGAAAACTGGGTGTTACCATTGGTATAGGTAAAATTATACAATCCCACCCACTGGTCATAGTTTCCTGCATCGGTTCCCAACATACAAATATCTGAACGATATTCCTCTACCGGCCAGCGCACCTCACTGGTTGCATAAGCATCTCCATGATACAACTGAGAGTAAGCAGCCGACAAGCCTGCTTCTGCATCATTTTTATCTCTCCAGAAATTATCGGACGTTAACTCATCCGGTGACTCCACGGTTAAAAAGTCCTCGCACGAAGTGAATAACATAGCGAGGCATATACTTGCTAAATATAAAAACTTTTTCATTTTTCTATGCTTTTGTAATTAGAACGTTAACTGGGCACCCACTGTAAATGAACGGGTAAACGGATAAATGTAACGGTCGATACCGGTATCCAACGGGCTTGAGCGTGAGAACTCAGGATCAATACCTGAATAGTTGGTAATGGTAAACAAGTTTTCACCACTTACGTAGAAACGCAGTTTTTCAATATGTACTTTCTTCATCAATGCAGAAGGAAGCGTATAACCCAACTGTGCCTGACGAAGACGAACGAAATTACCATTTTCCAAGAAGCGGTCAGACTCACGTGCATTGTTGTTCGGGTCATTCAATACCGCACGAGGAACATCTGTATTTATATGGTCAGGTCTCCATGCATCCAAAGCACTGGTCATCATGTTAGCCGGTGTCTTCATGCTTTCATAGTAATAACGGTTACCGTTAAACAACTTGTGTCCCCATGCACTACCGAATGACAAAGTCAAGTCAAAACCTTTATAAGCACCGGTCAAATTCAAGTTAGCTTCTACTTTTGGAATACCTGTACCTGCATATTCACGGTCACTTTCATCCAATACGCCATCGCCATTCACATCCTTAAAACGGATATCACCAGCTTTAGCTTCCGGCTGTAAACGTTCACCGTCTTTATTTACATAAGCTGCTGCTTCGGCATCGGTCTGGAAAATGCCATCTGTACGATATAAATAGAATGCACTGATAGGTTTACCTTCTGTTGCATAAGCCGGTGTATAGTCAGTTCCATAAATCAAACCAGAGCAATACAGAGCCTGTCCTTTATCTGCCAAAGAAACCACCTCGTTATGTGTAGTACTAAGATTGAAACCTACACTATATTCAAAGTCTTTCACTTTATCAGCCCAGTTCAATTCCAGTTCGAAACCACGGTTACGGATTTTACCCACATTTAAAACGGGGTTCTGGAAGCCTGATGAAGGAGAAAGTTTCTTGGTAATCAACAAATCTTCAGTCTGATTAATATAATAGTTGATGCTACCAGTCAAACGGCTGTTAAACATACCAAAGTCGAAACCGATATTTTTGGTATCAGTAGTTTCCCACTGCAAATCATTACGTTCGATATTCCATGCAACAGATCCCGGCCATGGATTCTGTCCGTCTCCCTGTACATAACCACCATAATAAGTGTTTGAAGTATATATCAAAGACTGGAAGTCATAATAGCCCAATGCATTTTCATTACCTAAACGTCCCCAGCTCACACGGAATTTCAAATTATCAATGAATGTACCTTTCGGGAAGAATGATTCCTGACTGATTCTCCATCCCAAAGCAACCGATGGGAACATACCCCAACGGTTGTTTTTACCAAACTTAGAAGATCCGTCACGACGGAGAGTTGCCTGAACCAAATAACGGTCATCATAGTTATAATTGATACGGCCAAAGAAAGAAGCACGATTATACTTCCAATTAGTACCATTACCAGAGTAAGTTCCTCCCTTTCCGGCATCAATGGTAGAAAAGTTCGGACTAAGGAAACCGGCCGGTTCATTCTTTTGTGTCAAGTTTCCGTCTTTATCTACACCATACTTAGTAACAAAACCTTCCACACCAATACCATTTTCAGTATATTTGGTTGAAGTAATAGATGAACCAATCATGGCACCTACACTATGCTTGCCGAATTCTTTATTAAAGTTCAACACGTTATCAATAACCTGTTCTTCCCAATAATAAGTTGATTCGCTGCTGTACGGATAAGGATGAGGAGCATTCGTATTAGAAATATAATCAGGATAATGAATATTATAACGATAATGTTTTCCGCGATATGCATAACTTGTCTTGAAGTTTAACCAAGAAGTAATTTTCACACCTAACGAGACATTCGCATTGGTAGTAAAAGTCTTAGTAGCAGCATCTTGGTAATAATGGTCTGCCATCGGGTTGTTATTAGCCGGTAAGCCCTGCGATGAGGTCAATCCAAAACCATATTTTTCATCTTCATCATAAACAGGCACTAACGGAGATACATTATAAACCTCACGCAATGAATAAGTAGGCTGTTTACTCTTAGTATAGCGGAAACTTAAGTTCGCATCCACGTCAAAAATATATTTACTCATGTGCAACTTCATGCGGGCATTATCCTGACGGAAGTTATTACCCAAGAAAATACCTTTTTCATCAGCATGGTTATAAGACACAGAGTATTGAGCGGTTTCTCCACCTCCACGCACACTGAACATATAGTTCTGTGCAAATCCACTGCGCATCATCTCGTCTTGCCAGTCTGTATCAACACCTGTATCAGTATTACAGTAAACAGGAACCTTATCGGCCTTACCCGCATTTTCATACATCGTCTTAATCAACGATTTATATTGCTCTGCATTAACCAGCTCCAGCTTTTTAGCAACATTGGTAAAACTCAGGTAAGTATTGAAATCGATATGAGTTTCACCTTTCTTACCATTCTTGGTTGTGATGATTACCACACCATTCGCAGCAACCGAACCATAAATAGCAGCAGCAGCACCATCTTTCAAAACCTCCATTGACTGAATATCCACCGGATTCACACTGTTAATATCACCGGGAAATCCGTCAATAATATAAAGAGGTTCATTATCACCGAATGATTTTACACCACGAATCTTTACAGAAACACCTGCACCGGCATTACCACCCGATTTCATAATGTTTACACCTGCAATTTTTCCTTGGAGGGCTTCAGCCGGATTAGTAGTGGCACGCTTTACCAACTCTTCCGTATCAACTGAAGAAATCGCACCGGTCATATCACTTTTTTTCATCGTTCCATAACCTACCACAATTACTTCTTCCAGCATTTCGCTGTCTTCTTTCAGCGTAATATTAAAGACTTTTTGATTGTTAACCGGAATTTCTTGAGTCTGAAATCCCACATAAGAGATTTGAAGTGTACCTTTAGCTGACACTTCCAACTGGAACTTTCCGTCAAGGTCAGTAATCACCCCATTTGTAGTTCCTTTTTCTAATACACTGGCACCGATGACTGATTCTCCTGAAGCATCAAGCACAGTACCATTCACTTGGATGGTTTGAGCAAAGCCAAACACCGGAAACATTAAAGCAAGCAAGAATAAACTCTGCCATACTTTAAAATAGCTTCTTTTTCTTTCCATTTGTGTTTTGTTTTAAGGTTAGTTATTAGTTTAAACAATTAAAAAGGTTTTAACTTTTGATTGCAAACATAACTAACAAGCAAGAATCCGCCTAAAAAAAAGTCCAGAAATCAATCTACCAAAGGCAAATAAAAGCAGATAATAAATCTACATGATAATATTTAAACAATTATTTTACAACAGATTAAAAGAATACACAATATCTACAATAAATACTTTTTAAGAAATTAAGATTATTGGAGGATAATTGTCCTCTTTGCCCATTAAAACACTCGGTAAAGCTACGTAAACGAACGACAATGAACAAAACGAAACTCACTTCATCAGCCCTCTTTTCCGGCTGTCAGAGTATCAACATAAAGAGAAAAAGCACTCAACAGATGCAAATATCTCCCCCAACAGTCTTACACGAGACAGAAAACTAATATGGAAATTCAAACCCAAATTCTACAACTCACTATTATGGGTCGTAAAACCCACTATTATGGGTTATAAAATACATTCTTACGAATCAAGAAATATAACCTTATGCACAGACAAACCAGACTTCATAAACATGCTGTCAAAACAACCTGCAAGATTGCCAAGTTTCGCATAGAGCCCAGTCCGATTCCTGCCATTTTCCACGTAAACAGAAACGTTTAACGAAATATTTATCCGATTATTTTGTTACACATTATATTATTTGTATCTTTGCAATCGAAATGGATGAAAGGTGGAGGGGCAATTAAGCTCCTTTTTTTGTTCTTAATAGTTAATACATGATAGATAAAAACATTGTAACCCGGATTGTAGAAGAATGGTTGGAAGATAAAGATTACTTCCTTGTAGATACAACTGTAAGTCCGGATGACAAAATTGTCGTTGAGATTGACCATGCCGAAGGAGTATGGATTGACGATTGTGTGGAACTAAGCCGCTATATCGAGTCAAAATTAAACCGCGAAGAAGAAGACTACGAACTGGAAGTAGGTTCTGCCGGTATCGGACAACCGTTTAAGGTATTAAAACAATACCAAATTCACATCGGAAAAGATGTAGAGGTGCTAACTAAAGACGGGAAAAAATGGGTCGGTGTCCTGACCGATGTAAACGAACAAAATTTCACCGTCATCATTGAGAAAAAAGTGAAACCGGAAGGAGCTAAACGCCCCAAACTGGTAGAAGAAGCGGTAACGTTTACTTACGATGAAATAAAATACACCAAATACTTAATTAGCTTTAAATAATTATGGCCAAAAAAGAAGAAATAGTCAGTTTGATTGACACCTTTTCGGAATTTAAGGAATTAAAGAATATCGACCGTACAACAATGGTAAGCGTTTTGGAAGAATCTTTCCGGAGCGTAATTGCTAAGATGTTTGGTACAGATGAAAATTATGACGTCATTGTAAACCCGGATAAGGGCGATTTCGAAATATGGCGAAACCGTGAAGTTGTAGCAGACGATGAGCTGACCGATCCGAATTTACAGATATCACTGACAGAAGCACGAAAGATCGACGCATCGTATGAACCGGGAGAAGAAGTTACCGATGAAGTCATCTTCGAAAAATTTGGTCGCCGTGCTATCCTGAACTTACGTCAGACCCTAGCCTCCAAAATTTTAGAGCTCGAAAAAGATAGTCTTTACAATAAATATATTGACAAAGTAGGAACTATTATCAGCGCTGAAGTCTATCAGATATGGAAAAAGGAAATCCTGCTGCTGGATGACGAAGGTAATGAACTGCTACTGCCTAAAACCGAACAGATTCCCAGCGATTTTTATCGCAAAGGAGAAACAGCACGTGCTGTCGTAGCTCGCGTAGACAATAAAAACAACAATCCGAAAATCATTCTTAGCCGTACTTCCCCTGCATTCTTGCAGCGTCTCTTCGAACAGGAAGTACCCGAAATCAATGACGGATTAATTACCATTCGCAAGATTGCCCGCATTCCGGGAGAACGTGCAAAAATTGCAGTGGAATCATACGATGAGCGCATTGATCCTGTAGGAGCATGTGTAGGAGTGAAAGGTTCACGTATCCATGGAATCGTACGCGAATTACGTAACGAAAACATTGATGTAATCAATTACACCTCAAACATCCAGCTATTCATCCAGCGTGCTTTAAGCCCGGCTAAAGTTTCATCTATCGTTATGCACGAAGAAGAAAAGAAAGCCGAAGTTTATCTCAAGCCGGAAGAAGTTTCATTAGCTATCGGAAAAGGGGGATTAAACATCAAGCTGGCCAGCATGCTTACCGAATACACCATTGATGTTTACCGTGAACTGGATGAAAATGCAGCCGATGAAGATATCTACTTGGATGAATTCAAGGATGAAATCGATGAATGGGTTATCAATGCAATTAAGGCTATTGGTATTGATACCGCCAAAGGGGTACTTAACGCACCTCGTGAAATGCTGATCGAAAAGGCCGATCTGGAAGAGAATACCGTAGACGACGTGCTGAAAATTTTGAAAGCAGAGTTCGAAGACTAAGCCAACGTCGCTCCGTTCTCCGACTCTTTCAATTTTCAATTTTCAATTTTCAACTAAAAAAAGCTTATGACGATTAGACTGAATAAAGTTACAAGAGATTTAAATGTGGGAATTACCACTGTGGTTGACTTTTTGCAGAAAAAAGGATATACCATCGAAGCAAGTCCGAATGCCAAAATTACTGAAGAACAATACAATGTATTGGTTAAAGAATTCAGTAAAGACAAGGACTTGAAAATAGAGTCGGAGAAAATTTTCCAGGAACGACAGAATAAAGAACGGAACAAAGTTTCTGTTTCTATTGAAGATTTACAACCCGAAACCGCCAAGCCGGAAGTTATAGAGACCGAAATTCCCGAAGAAGTACGGCCTAAATTCAAACAGGTGGGAAAAATTGATTTAGATAACCTGAACAAGAAAAAAACAAAACCTGCGGCAGAAACGGCTTCACCCAAACTCCAAGACATAAAAGAGGAAAAGGTTTCTGACCTCAAAAAAGAGGAGGAGCCAAAATATGAAAAAGTAGAAAAAACGCAACCGACAGAAACCGTAACAGAAGAATTGAAGCCAGAGCCGATGGAAAAAGAAGAAAAAAAAGAAATCTCAACAGTGGACACTGCACCGGAAAAGCAGGAAGAAGAGATCTTTAAAATCCGTCCAACAGAATTTAAGTCAAAAATTAATGTAGTAGGTCAGATTGACTTAGCTGCATTAAATCAATCTACCCGTCCCAAAAAGAAGTCGAAAGAAGAACGACGCAAGGAACGTGAAGAAAAAGATAAACAGCGTCAGGAACAGCGCAAGCAAATGAAAGACGCTATTATCAAAGAGATACGCAAGACAGATGAAAAAGCAGATAAATCAAGCAATAATGATGATGCTGCTAAAAAGAAAAAACGCAATCGTATCAATAAAGAACGTGTTGACTTAAACGATGCGGCTAATGCTTCTGCTCACAATGGAGGACGCCATGAGAAGCCGGGAAAAGGTTCACAAAACCAAGGAAACGGAAAACATGGAAAAGACCGCTTCAAAAAACCTGTAGTAAAACAAGAGGTCAGTGACGAAGATGTTGCAAAACAGGTAAAAGAAACATTGGCTCGCCTAACCAATAAAGGAAAAAACAAAGCTGCCAAATACCGTAAGGAAAAACGCGAAACCATCCAGAATCGCCAAATGGAACAGGAGGAACTGGAACAGAAGGAAAGCAAAGTACTTAAGCTTACAGAGTTTGTTACAGCCAACGAATTGGCAAACATGATGGATATATCTGTAACTCAAGTAATTTCCACATGTATGAGTGTAGGTATCATGGTTTCTATCAACCAGCGTCTGGACGCAGAAACCATTAACTTGGTTGCCGAAGAATTTGGCTATAAAACAGAATATATCAGTGCTGAAGTGGCTCAGGCCATCGAAGAAGAAGAGGATGCAGAAGAAGATTTGCAACCACGCGCACCTATCGTTACTGTGATGGGACACGTTGACCATGGTAAAACCTCTTTATTGGACTACATCCGTAAGGCAAACGTAATCGCAGGCGAAGCCGGTGGTATTACTCAGCACATCGGAGCTTACAATGTTAAACTGGAAGACGGACGTCGAATTACATTCCTCGATACTCCGGGTCACGAAGCATTTACCGCTATGCGTGCACGTGGTGCCAAGGTGACAGACGTTGTTATCATCATTGTTGCTGCCGATGATAATGTCATGCCGCAAACCAAAGAAGCCATCAATCATGCCATGGCTGCAGGTGTACCTATCGTTTTTGCCATCAACAAAGTAGATAAACCAAGTGCTAATCCTGATAAGATTAAAGAAGAACTGGCTGCCATGAACTACCTGGTGGAAGAATGGGGAGGTAAATATCAGTCACAAGATATCTCAGCCAAAAAAGGTACCGGAGTCAAAGAACTCTTGGAAAAAGTACTGCTGGAAGCTGAAATGCTTGATCTGAAGGCAAACCCTGACCGCAAGGCTACTGGTTCTATCATCGAGTCATCATTGGATAAAGGACGCGGCTATGTGGCTACAGTATTGGTTTCAAACGGAACGCTTCATGTAGGTGATATTGTATTGGCAGGTACTTCTTACGGAAAAGTAAAAGCTATGTTCAATGAACGTAACCAGCGCTTGAAGGAAGCCGGACCAGCCGAACCTGTATTGATTCTCGGATTAAACGGAGCACCAGCTGCCGGTGATACATTCCATGTATTCGATACCGACCAAGAGGCAAGAGAAATTGCCAATAAGCGTGAACAGCTACAGCGTGAACAAGGCTTGCGTACACAGAAAATGCTTACGCTGGATGAGGTGGGACGCCGCTTAGCCTTAGGCGACTTCCATGAATTAAATGTCATTGTAAAAGGTGACGTGGATGGTTCAGTAGAAGCATTGAGTGACTCATTGATCAAGCTGTCAACTGAACAAATTCAAGTTAACGTTATCCACAAGGGTGTAGGGCAGATTTCTGAATCAGACGTATCATTGGCTGCAGCTTCCGACGCAATCATCGTAGGCTT
The DNA here is from genome assembly GCA_958453305.1 of uncultured Bacteroides sp. GTDB lineage: Bacteria > Bacteroidota > Bacteroidia > Bacteroidales > Bacteroidaceae > Phocaeicola. Next base: position 22,252 of record CAUDXH010000009.1, read on the forward strand.
CCAAGTACGACCGTCAAACAATGCTGCCAAGTTAGCGGAACAAGATGGTGTAGATATCCGCAAATATTCTATTATTTACGATGCCATCGAAGAAGTGAAGTCAGCAATGGAGGGTATGCTTGCACCGACATTGAAAGAACAAGTTACTGCAACCATCGAAGTGCGTGAAGTATTCAACATCAGCAAAGTGGGTATGGTAGCGGGAGCAATGGTTAAAACCGGTAAGGTGAAACGCTCCGACAAAGCCCGTTTGATTCGTGACGGTATCGTTGTATTTACAGGAAGTATCAATGCTTTGAAACGCTTCAAGGACGATGTGAAAGAAGTAGGTACCAACTTTGAATGTGGTATCAGCTTGACTAACTGTAATGACCTGAAAGTAGGCGACGTCATTGAAACATACGAGGAAATCGAAGTAAAACAGACGCTATAAACAACATATATATCATGCGGGCTAATAATTAGCCTGCATGTTTACGATAAGGTAATGTCATCCTGAGCGTAGCGAAGGATCCGGTCAGCGCTTGATGGATGTTGCCGGAATCTTTTCTGCACTCAGGATGACTTTTTATTGATTACGAATGGAAACTCTTGACGGAATTATAGTAATGATTATTGCAGCCGGAGCTATTATGGGATTTTCCAAAGGCTTCATAAAACAGCTGGTCTCCATGGTTGGGTTAATTGCCGGACTTTTGCTGGCAAGAGCTTTATTTTCTTCAGTAGGCGAACAGCTTGCCGTAAAAATAGGAAGTTCTGTCAGTTTTGGTCAAATCATTGCTTTCATTCTCATCTGGTTAATCGTACCGATAGGTCTCTCCCTGATAGCTTCCTTGCTGACCCAAGTCATCAATGCGGTTCAACTGGGATTTGTTAACCGATGGTTAGGAGCCGGTTTAGGTGGCATCAAATATGCATTATTAGCAAGCATGATTGTCTATTTTATTGACTATGCAGATGCAGAAAATGCTTTGATACCCTCAACCAAGAAAACGGATTCTATGTTATATTATCCGATGAAAAACTTTTCCGGAATATTTATTCCGACCCTAAAAGACGTTACTAAACAACTAATAGATACTGACATATGCAACAAGAACCCAATAAATATGTAAAAGAACTTACGCAGGAGAAGTACAAATATGGCTTCACCACGGACGTTCATACAGACATCATCGAAAAAGGGTTAAACGAAGAAGTGGTGCGATTAATATCAGCCAAAAAAGGAGAACCTGAATGGCTCCTTGAATTCCGGCTGAAAGCATACCGCCACTGGCTGACGATGGAAATGCCTACGTGGGCTCATCTTAATATCCCTGAAATAGATTATCAGGCCATCTCTTATTATGCCGACCCTACTAAGAAGAAAGAAGGACCTAAGAGCATGGATGAAGTAGATCCAGAACTGGTTAAAACCTTCAACAAACTGGGTATCCCTCTGGAAGAACAAATGGCACTCAGCGGAATGGCTGTAGATGCTGTAATGGATTCTGTTTCGGTGAAAACCACCTTCAAGGAGACGCTGATGGAAAAGGGTATCATCTTCTGTTCTATGAGCGAAGCCGTACGCGAACATCCTGATTTGGTTAAAAAATATCTTGGCTCAGTGGTAGGCTACCGGGATAACTTCTTTGCAGCACTCAACTCTGCAGTTTTCAGCGACGGTTCGTTCGTCTACATCCCGAAAGGTGTACGATGCCCTATGGAATTATCAACTTATTTCCGTATCAATGCAGCAAATACCGGGCAATTTGAACGCACACTTATTGTTGCCGATGACGACAGCTACGTTTCTTATCTGGAAGGATGTACCGCCCCTATGCGTGATGAGAACCAACTTCACGCTGCCATCGTAGAAATTGTAGTTCTCGACCGTGCTGAAGTAAAATACTCTACCGTGCAAAACTGGTATCCAGGCGATGCTGAAGGTAAAGGAGGAGTTTATAACTTTGTCACCAAGCGTGGCAACTGTAAGGGAGTAGACAGTAAGCTCTCATGGACGCAAGTTGAAACCGGCTCTGCCATCACATGGAAGTATCCAAGCTGCATACTCAGCGGTGACAATTCTGTGGCTGAATTCTATTCTGTAGCTGTAACCAATAACTATCAACAGGCAGATACAGGAACCAAGATGATTCATATAGGAAAAAATACCCGTTCCACGATCGTAAGTAAAGGTATCAGTGCAGGAAAAAGCCAGAACTCATACCGAGGTCTGGTACGTGTAGCCGAGAAAGCTGAAAATGCACGAAATTACAGCCAGTGCGACTCGCTGCTGCTGGGAAGCCAATGTGGCGCCCACACATTCCCTTATATGGACATCCACAATGAAACAGCGGTGGTAGAACATGAAGCAACAACTTCTAAGATATCAGAAGATCAAATATTTTATTGCAACCAGCGCGGAATTCCGACAGAGGATGCTATCGGACTCATTGTCAACGGCTATGCCAAAGAAGTTATCAACAAACTTCCCATGGAATTTGCCGTTGAAGCTCAGAAATTACTGTCCATCTCATTAGAAGGAAGCGTAGGATAATTTAATTCAGAACATTATGTTAGAAATCAAAGACTTACATGCCAACATTAATGGCAAAGAAATATTAAAGGGAATTAACCTCACCGTAAAAGCAGGAGAGGTACATGCGATAATGGGACCGAACGGTTCCGGGAAAAGTACACTGAGTAATGTATTGGTAGGTCACCCCGCCTATGAAGTAACCAAAGGTTCGGTTACTTTTAACGGCAAAGACTTGCTGGCCTTGAATGCAGAAGACCGCAGTCATGAAGGGCTCTTCCTTTCTTTCCAGTATCCGGTAGAAATACCTGGAGTAAGCATGGTAAACTTCATGCGAGCTGCCGTAAACGAACAGCGGAAATATAAAGGACTGCCGGCACTTACTGCCAGTGAATTCTTGAAACTGATGCGCCAGAAACGTGAAATCGTTGAGTTAGACAGCAAGCTGGCCAACCGTTCTGTCAACGAAGGATTCTCAGGAGGTGAGAAAAAGAGAAACGAGATTTTCCAGATGGCCATGCTGGAACCGAAGTTAAGCATTCTGGACGAAACAGACTCTGGACTTGATATTGATGCCTTACGTATTGTGGCAGAAGGAGTCAACAAACTGAAAACTCCAGAAACCAGCTGCATCGTCATCACTCATTACCAGCGTTTGCTCGACTATATCAAGCCAGACATCGTACATGTGCTTTACAAAGGACGAATCGTAAAAACCGCCGGTCCGGAACTGGCTCTTGAGCTGGAGGAAAAAGGCTACGACTGGATTAAGAAAGAATTAGGAGAATAAGCAATGAAAGCAGAACAACAATATATTGATCTTTTCACACAATACGAAGCTCTGATTTGCAAACACAGCGCAGAGGTCCTGAATGCCCCACGCGCCCGTGCTTTTGCCGATTTCGAGCAGCTTGGATTTCCCACGCGGAAAAATGAAAAGTACAAGTACACTGATGTAAGCAAATACTTTGCTCCAGATTACGGGCTAAACCTAAGCCGCCTGGACTTTCCGGTCAACCCCTATGAAGTATTCAAGTGCGATGTACCCAATATGAGTACCTCACTTTACTTCGTAGTGAACGACTCTTTCTACCAGAAGGCACAGCCTACCGCTACCCTTCCTGACGGAGTACTCTTCGGAAGCCTGAAAGAGATGGCCGAAGCTCATCCGGAGCTGATTAAGAAATATTACGGCAAACTGGCAGATACATCGCAAGATGCTATTGCAGCCTTTAATACGATGTTCGCTCAAGACGGTGTGTGCATGTATGTTCCTAAAGGCACGGTAATCGATAAGCCTATCCAGCTTGTCAACATCCTGCGTGCTGATACCAACACCATGGTAAACCGGCGTATACTGATTATACTGGAAGAGGGTGCACAAGCCAAATTGCTTATTTGCGACCATGCCATGGATGAAGTTAACTTCCTTTCCACACAAGTCATTGAAGTATTCGCCCATGACAATACGGTATTCGACTTATACGAACTGGAAGAGACTCATAACAGTACCATACGCTTTAACAACCTGTACGTCCATCAGGAAGAAAACAGCAACGTACTGCTGAACGGCATGACCCTTCATAACGGAACTACCCGGAACACCACTCAGGTTACACTTGCAGGAAAAGGTGCTGAAGTCAATCTGTGCGGAGTAGCTATTGCTGATAAAAACGAACAAGTCGATAATCATACGTTCATCGACCATCAAGTGTCAGACTGTACCAGCAACGAACTCTTCAAATACGTACTTGATGACCAGGCAGTCGGAGCATTTGCCGGTAGAGTTCTGGTAAGAGAAGGAGCACAGCACACTTCATCACAGCAAACCAACCGCAATATTTGCGCTACCCGTGAAGCACGTATGTACACACAGCCGCAACTTGAAATCTATGCCGATGATGTGAAATGCTCACATGGAGCTACCGTCGGACAGTTAGATGAGAATGCACTGTTCTATATGCGCCAACGCGGTATTACCTTAAAAGAAGCACGCCTACTTCTGATGTTTTCATTTGTCAATGAGGTCATTGACAATATACGTATGGATGCATTAAAAGACCGGCTTCACCTATTGGTAGAAAAACGCTTCCGCGGTGAACTGAACAAATGCCAGGGATGTGCCATCTGCAAATAAAGGCGAATTTTAAAACCAAAAGACAAATGTATAACATTGACCACATAAGAGAGGATTTCCCTATACTGTCTCGTACGGTGTACGGGAAACCTCTTATTTACCTCGATAATGCTGCCACTACCCAAAAGCCCCGCTGCGTAGTTGAAGCTATTACCGAAGAATATTACTCGGTAAATGCCAACGTACACCGTGGCGTACACTTCCTCTCCCAGCAGGCCACAGAGCTTCATGAAGCCTCACGTGAAACAGTACGACGCTTCATCAATGCACGCAGCACTGCCGAAATCATATTTACCCGTGGAACGACTGAAAGTATCAATCTGATAGCCTCATCCTTTACCGACAGCCAAATGGAAGCCGGAGATGAAATCATTATCTCCACCATGGAGCATCATAGCAACATTGTTCCTTGGCAACTTCAAGCTGAACGAAAAGGGATTAAGCTGAAAGTTATTCCTATGAATGACCAAGGCGAGGTACTTTTAGATGAATATGCCAAACTCTTTACAGAACGCACAAAGTTGGTTTCTATTACCCACATGTCAAACGTACTTGGAACCATCAACCCTGTAAAAGAGATGATTGCTACTGCCCACGCACACAATATTCCGGTGTTAGTGGATGGGGCACAGGCTGTTCCTCACATGAAAGTGGATGTGCAGGAGCTGGGAGCTGATTTCTATGCCTTCAGTGGACATAAGATTTACGGACCTACCGGTGTAGGAGTGCTTTACGGAAAAGAGGAATGGCTGGACCGCCTGCCTCCGTATCAGGGAGGAGGTGAAATGATACAAAACGTAAGTTTTGAAAAGACTACCTTTAACACACTCCCCTTCAAATTCGAAGCGGGAACTCCCGACTATGTGGGAACAACCGCATTGGCACGTGCTCTAGACTATGTTTCATCAATCGGTATAGAAGCTATTGCCGCTCATGAGCATGAGTTGACTCAATATGCCATGAAACGTATGAAAGAGATTGAAGGGCTCCGTATCTTCGGAGAAGCCGGGCAAAAAGGAGGAGTCATCTCTTTCCTGGTAAAAGACATCCATCATTTTGATATGGGTACCTTGCTCGATCGACTAGGCATTGCTGTTCGTACCGGGCACCATTGTGCCGAACCGCTCATGCACCGTTTAGGTATCGAAGGAACCGTACGTGCTTCATTCGCACTCTATAATACCTTCGAGGAAGTAGACCTCCTCGTTGAAGGAATTAACAGAGTCAGCAAAATGTTTGGATAATTCCCCTCCCCTAATCGACAAAAAGGCTGTGTGCCGGTTTTAATGAACCGGTGGTACACAGCCTTTTTTCGCCTTCCATTTTCTGCCACGCATAAAATGTCCCACCATGTAATTATGCTTTTTGCACGTTGATTTCCTGACATTTGCTATCTTTGTGTACAGATTTAATCCTAACAAAGAAAAATACAATGAACAGGATACGAAAAATGAAAAGAAATCTGCTTCATAGATTACATCAAGCTCTCTTCTGACGAGATTGCGGATGAGATTGATGCCATAGCCAATGGCGCGAAAGCTGATGTGTTTTAGTGTTGATAAAAACAGGAAGTATCATAACTTCAAAACTTTATCCTAACTTTACCTTATGAATACTCAGAATGAAATAGTAATTTATCAGATGCCCAATGGCGAGATGCAATTGGACGTAACTGTCAGTGGGGAGACTATATGGTTGACTCAGCGTCAAATAGCAGAATTATTCGGCACGAAGGTTCCGGCTATTTCTAAACATCTTAAGAACATCTTTGCATCAGGTGAACTTATAGAGGAAGTGGTTATTTCCAAAATGGAAACAACCACTAAGCATGGTGCAATGACCGGAAAAACGCAGACCAAAGAAACGAAATTTTACAATCTTGATGCAATCCTTTCGGTTGGTTATCGCGTCAATTCAAAAAATGCAACCGCTTTCCGCATTTGGGCAAACAAAATCTTGAAACAATACCTACTTCAAGGTTATGCCATCAATGAGCGCATAGCCAGCCAGAAGTTCGATGAACTCAGCCAGTTGGTGAAAGTGCTGGGACGCACTATCCAGAATCAGGAGAAGTTGACCGAGGACAGCCGTTCGCTGCTCAATGTCGTAGTGGACTATACTTATGCGCTCGATACGCTCGATCGTTACGACTATCAGGAGTTGACGATAGAAAAGACTACACCCCGGGCAGCCTTTCATGCCACTTACGAAAATGCCATGGAGGTGATTCACCAACTGCATGAGAAGTTCGGAGGCAGTCCGTTTTTCGGCAATGAGAAAGACGACTCGTTCAAAAGTTCCATCGGGCAGATATACCAGACCTTCGGAGGCGAGGATCTTTATCCCTCGGTTGAAGAGAAGGCAGCCATACTGCTTTACCTTGTCACCAAGAACCACTCCTTCAGCGATGGCAACAAACGTATCGCTGCCACGCTGTTCCTATGGTTTCTCAATGGCAATAGCATCCTTTACAATGAAGACGGCACCAAGCGTATTGCAGACAATACCCTGGTGGCGCTCACCCTGATGATAGCGGAAAGCCGTACAGAGGAAAAGGACACCATGCTGAAAGTGATTGTAAACCTTATCAACCAGAACAACAGATAGGGAAAATGAAGTCTGTTCAGCAGATTGATGTTGTGCATTTCTTTTTTGACAGGTAAGGCACTTATCTTTGCCTTTTTCAACCCTAAAAAAGATTTGCCATGAAAAGAAAAGAAGAAGCTCCAGCCAAAGGAGCGGACACGGTAAAGGAGTGCCTGAAGAAATGGAATTGCCGCAGCGCAAGTTAAGATTAAAAGAAGTCTTTAAATAGCCTTTAATCAAAGCGATTTGAGCAGGTTTACTGGGGTTTAAATAGTGACTTTTATAGTGACTATTGGGTGTAGTGACTAAAACGAAAAACTCCGAAATGCTTGCTAATGAAGTATTTCGGAGTTTTACAAGTGGTGCCACCAGGAATCGAACCGGGGACACAAGGATTTTCAGTCCTTTGCTCTACCAACTGAGCTATGGCACCGTTTTTGTTTTGCGTTGCAAAGGTATGAAAACTTTTTCAATCTACAAAACAAAATTGAAATATTTTTGAAAAAATATCGAATTACGAATTTTTGATAAAAAAAGTCGCAGTATTCTTTGGCAATACCAAAATTATACCTACCTTTGCACCGCAATCAAGAAATAACGAGAGCAATCGGAATGTAGCGCAGTTGGTAGCGCACTACGTTCGGGACGTAGGGGTCGGGCGTTCGAGTCGCCTCATTCCGACAAGAAAAAGGCTTAACTGATTCAGTTAAGCCTTTTTTCTTTTATTTAAGAAGCGCAATTTCATCCACAAAAAAAGAGAGCATCAATGCCCTCCTTTTTTTATTATTTCAACTCCAATCAATCTTCTACCGGCTGAAAATCTTCCTTACCAACTCCACAAAGAGGGCAAACCCAATCTTCTGGAATATCTTCAAATGCAGTTCCCGGAGCGATTCCACCTTCTGGATCACCTACTTCTGGATCATAAATCCAATCACAAACTGTGCAAACATACTTTTTCATAATCTATTCTAATTAAAAATTAATCACTATACTTTTTTGTTTTAGCAAATATAGGGAGAATATTTTTATCCTACACACCGTATAACATTTTTTTTAATTCAGCCACCCCTTCCGAAGCCCCCTTTTGAATCACCGTAACCGGTCGCCCCGAAGAGATCTTCACTTCTTTCGGATCTATCAGATAAACAGGAACCCCTCTTGGAACGTAATTCAGCAAGCCTGCTGCCGGATATACATTCAAAGAAGTTCCTATAATTACAAAGACATCAGCCTTCTCAACATAATCAATCGCAGTTTCAATCATCGGAACCACCTCGCCAAACCAAACAATAAACGGACGAAGCTGTGAACCATCAGCTGCCAAATCGCCTATCTTTACCTCATATTCTTCCGGAAGCAACTCTTTCACATAAGCCGGATTATTAGGGTCGATGCTCGATGTAACCTTAGTCAACTCGCCATGCAAATGCACCACGTGCGAACTTCCTGCCCGTTCATGCAGATTATCTACATTCTGCGTAACAACCGTCACGTTAAAATCCTGCTCCATTTCAGCCAACAGCTCATGCCCCCTGTTCGGAGCCACTTCCAGCAACTGCTTTCGCCGCTCATTATAAAAATCAATCACAAGTTTTGGATTTGCCGCATACCCCTCAGGAGTAGCTACCTGCTCTACCGGATAACGGTCCCACAATCCACCTGAATCACGAAACGTGCTGATTCCGCTTTCAGCACTCATGCCCGCACCGGTCAAAACCACCAAATTCTTCATAATATCCTATTTATTTTGTTTATAATCACAAAAATAAGAAATTTTATAAGTCAAACTATTCAGCTTTCACAGAAAAAAGATACCTTTGCCCTCAATAAAAAATTAATTTAATGATAAAATCTATTTATGAATAAATTTAGCTACGCCATTGGTCTGGGTATAGGCCAGAACCTTTTGGGCATGGGAGCCCGCAACATCGATGTAAATGACTTTGCACAGGCCATCAAAGACGTATTAGAAGGAAATCAAACAGCTATCACACACACAGAAGCCCGTGAAATAGTAAACAAATATTTCACCGAGCTGGAAGAAAAGATGAATGCTGAGAACATAGCAAAAGGCAAAGCATTCCTTGAGGAAAACAAAAAGAACCCGAATATTGTTACATTACCAAGCGGACTTCAGTATGAAGTAATCAACGAAGGAAGCGGAAAGAAACCTCAGGCAACCGACCGTGTACGCTGTCATTATGAAGGCACACTGATTGACGGTACTCTGTTTGACAGTTCTATCAAACGCGGTGAACCAGCTGTATTCGGAGTAAACCAAGTAATCAAAGGATGGGTAGAAGCTTTACAGCTGATGACAGAAGGAGCAAAATGGAGACTTTACATTCCTTCTGATTTGGCTTACGGCGCTCAGGGAGCCGGAGAAATGATACCTCCTCACAGCACACTTATTTTCGAGGTTGAATTAATCGAAGTACTTTAATAATCATAAAACTTTAAATACAAACGAGCAAATGAAAAAAAGTTCAGTATTAATGATGCTGGCTGCTGCTGGTCTTGCATCATGTTCACATGCCCCACAAGCAAACTTAAAAAGTGACGTAGATTCTCTTTCTTATATGATGGGTATTGCCACAACCCAAGGATTGATGGAATTTGTTCAAGGACAAGGAGTTGACTCTACTACCATGGCAAACTTCATCCAAGGTCTGGAACAAGGATGCAAAGAAACTGATGCAAAACAGAAAGCATACATGGTGGGTATGCAGATTGGTCAGCAGGTAAGCGGACAGATGTTTGAATACAGCAACCGCCGTATCTTCGGAGGAGATTCTGCACAGTCACTGAGTAAAGAAAACTACTTGGCCGGATTCGTTGCTGCTGTCAAAAAACAAACTTCTACATCGGCTACAGAGGCTGGAGCTTACGTTGAAAGCAAACAGCAGGAAGTAAAAGCAAAAGCGATGGAAGCTCAATATGCTGATTATAAAAAAGAAAATGAATCATTCCTTGCAAGCAACAAAGGTAAAGAAGGAATACAAACCACTGCCAGCGGCTTGCAGTACAAGGTAATCACCAAAGGTACAGGTGCCATTCCTACCGACAGCTCAACTGTAAAGGTGATGTACAAAGGTACCTTGATTGACGGAACTGAGTTTGACAGCTCTAAAGATCCTATCACATTCGGTGTAAACCGTGTTATCAAAGGTTGGACAGAAGCTTTGACCATGATGCCGGTTGGTTCAAAATGGGAATTATACATCCCTCAAGAACTGGGATATGGCGCACAGCAGGCTGGAAAAATCAAGCCTTTCTCTACTTTGATTTTCGAAGTTGAATTGTTAGGCATTGAAAAATAAGCATCTGGTAAACAGGCTTTTATTAAACCAAATACGGGTGGAGTTTCTTTTATAAGACTCCACCTTTTTTATTTTCAACACACCCCAAAATCACAAGATTCTGCTCCTGATAAAAAAAATGCCCTCGCCACCTATTGCAGCAAGGACATTCCATAATCCAAAACAAGGCTCTCAAGACCTTTATCTTCAAGCTTTTTTCTCTTTCGTATCTGTATGAGCCTCAACCACATTCACCACGTAGTCTCCTAATTTCTCACACTCGCCGATAAGATCCATGTAATGCACTCCCATCTGATAATCATACTTCTTATCGTTCACGTCAATCACATTCTGATTTTTCAGCTGATTGCGGTAATTGTTAATTTCATTCTCTAAATTGAATGATTTATTTACATCTACCTGATGATGCATATCCTCTACCAAACTTATCATTTGCGCCAAAGCCTGATCGGTCAGACTGAACATCTGCTCGATGTGTTCATACTGGCTTTCTGTAAAATCCACATTTCCACGGCGCTTACGGCTCAGCGTACGCGCTAAATTATAACAGCTGTCGCCTATGCTTTCTATTTCAGTCACCTCACGAAGCATCTCGCGAATCTCAATCTTACTTTCCGAGCTCAAGCGTCCTTCAGAAACCTGATTCAGATAATTGGCAATTTCCACCTCCATGCTGTCACTGATATTCTCATACTTCTCAATCCGGCTGAACAGCTTATTGAAATCATTCTCATTTTCTGTATGCAGCAAATTCTTCACCATTCCGAACATACGATGAATACGTTCAGCAAACAAGTTGATTTCCTTACGGGCCTGAACAATAGACAGTTCAGCTGTTGAAAGCATACCACCCGTAATAAACTGAAGGCGGTATTCTTCTTCCTGTTCTTTTTGGGGAATAAGCCGGCAAACGGTTTTTTCGATAAACTTAACGAACCAAATCAAGATTAAAACGTTACATACATTGAAGCAGGTATGGAAAGCCGACAGCTTAAATGATACAGCTACTCCACCCGCATCACTGATATGCATTACATCGGATATAATCCAATTTACAGCCGACAGGAACGGTTCAAAGATAGAAAGCACCCAAATCACACCAAACACGTTAAACATCAAGTGAGCAACCGCTGCACGCCGTGCCTGAGTATTAGCGGTAAGAGCTGCCAGGTTTGCAGTAATCGTGGTACCGATATTTTCACCTAAAACCAAGGCAGCTCCCAACTCAAAGCTAATCCATCCATTGGCACACATAATCAAGGTAATAGCCATGGTGGCTGCCGAAGCTTGCACTACCATGGTTAATATCGTACCGATCAGCACAAACAGAAGGACGGAGAAAAAACCCATATCCGTATAGTTCTGGACAAATGCCAGCATATCAGGGTTTTGACTTAAGTCGGGAGCGTTTGATTTCAGCAAGTTAAGCCCCATAAACAAGAAGGCAAAACCAAAAATAAATTCTCCGATAGACTTTCGGGAACTTTTCTGGGAGAAGAGAAGGGGAATACCTATTGCCAGCAAAGGCAATGAAAAGGCAGAAATATCTACTTTAAAGCCAAGAGTTGAAATAATCCATGCGGTAACCGTTGTACCGATATTTGCCCCCATAATTACACCGATAGACTGGGACAAGGTCAAAAGACCCGCATTGACAAAACTCACAACCATTACCGTTGTGGCTGAAGAAGATTGAATCAGTGCTGTAATCAGCATACCTGTTAACACTCCGGTTACCCGGTTGGTAGTCATTGCGGTTAAAATACTCCGCAAACGATCGCCCGCGAACTTTTGCAGTCCTTCACTCATGATTTTCATTCCATAGAGGAACAACGCCAACGAACCCAGCAGCGCTAAAAAATCATAAAAAGAATATTCCATTAGCTTTTCATTTAGGCTAAATTAGGCAGTTAAATGTTTTCTTCGTATATTAACTACCAGATTTAACGTTAGTAATACATATTACGATTATGCTACAAATATATTGCAAAAATACTAATTCAACAAAATCTTTTCCCGAAGGGAGTTCACTTTTGACTATTTATACTGGTTTTAATCTTCAAATGCCTTATGGTCCGGTCAGCGCAAAAGTAAACAACAAGGTAGAAAGCCTCGACTTCAGGGTGTATTATAATAAAGATGTTGAATTTCTAGACATCACCAGTGCTTCAGGTATGCGCACCTATGTACGGTCGCTTTGTTTCGTGCTGGTAAAAGCCGTAGAAGAACTTTATCCTGAAGGAAGCATTTCTCTGGAACACCCCGTTTCAAAAGGATATTATTGCAACCTGCATCTTGACCGGGGCATCGGATTAGACGATGTGATGCGCATCAAGCAAAAAATGCAGGAAATCATTCATGCAGATATTCCTTATCTGCGTATGGAATGTCACACCGAAGAAGTGGTACGTCTGTTCCGCCAACGCGGCATGCTCGACAAAGCCAAACTGCTGGAAACTTCCGGGCAGCTGTACTCCTACTACTATCGGTTAGGCGATACGGTAGATTATTATTACGGAAGTCTGGTTCCCAGCACTGGCTACCTCCACTTGTTTGACCTTGTTAAATATTACGACGGACTGCTTTTACGCATCCCCAGTCGCAACAACCCCGAAAAGCTGGAAGAACTGGTAAAGCAAGAGAAAATGCTGGAGGTTTTTCAAGAATATCACCGCTGGAACCAGATTCTCGGTATCAGTACCGTGGGCGACTTTAATATTGCCTGCAACAGCGGACATGCCACCGACCTCATCAATGTTTCCGAAGCGTTACAAGAAAAGAAAATCGCACGCATAGCCGATGAAATTACGCACCGCAACGAAAACGGGGAACGCGTAAAACTGGTGTTGATTTCAGGACCGTCATCCTCCGGGAAAACCACCTTCAGCAAACGCCTCAGCATCCAACTGATGACAAACGGTATGCGCCCCTACCCCATTTCACTGGATGACTATTTTGTAAACCGGGAAGATACGCCTCTCGACGAGAATGGGAAACATGACTTTGAGTCGCTCTATGCCCTCGACTTGCCTTTCTTTGAAAAACAGCTGAAAGCACTCTTGGCGGGTGAGGAAGTAGAGCTTCCACGCTTCAACTTTACAACCGGCAAGCGGGAAATGAGCGGCAAAAAACTGCGCGTGGATGAACACATGATTCTGATTCTTGAAGGCATACATGCGCTGAATCCGGCACTTACGCCTAACATTCCGGCTGCAAACAAATATAAAATCTATGTCTCGGCACTGACCACTATTTTGCTGGACAATCATAATTATATTCCGACAACTGACAACCGACTGTTGCGCCGCATCATCCGCGACTACAAATACCGCAACTACTCGGCAGAGGAAACGATTGCTCGCTGGCCCAGCGTACGTGCCGGAGAGGATAAATGGATTTTCCCTTACCAGGAATATGCCGATGCCATGTTCAACTCTGCCTTGCTTTTTGAACTGGCTGTACTGAAAGAGAATGTGGAACCTGTGTTACGTAAAGTTCCGAACAGCTGTCCGGAATACTCGGAGGCTCACCGCCTGCTGCGTTTCCTCTCGTATTTCACTCCCGTACAGGATAAGGAGCTTCCGCCCACTTCCCTACTCCGAGAGTTTCTGGGAGGCAGCAGCTTCAATTATTAACAGGTTCTGCATTTCTTTATCTATCATCCGGCAGATTAAAAAAAAGGACGAAGGCAGGAAGATATGCAACAATATTTAAACTTCACAAGTGCGCAACTTTCAAGGAAAAATCTTATATTTGAAAATACGAACTTTAAATAGTACATATTATGAACGCAAACCCTGTTTTTAGTTTACACATTCCCACCCGACTCTTATTCGGATGTGGTGAAATAAAAAAATTGGCAACTGAAAAACTGCCGGGTAAAAAAGCCCTGATTGTGATTTCTGCTGGCACTTCCATGAAAAAATACGGCTACTTGGATAAAGTCATCGAACTGCTGAAGGATAATGATACGGAAGCTGTGGTATTCGACAAGATTTTACCTAACCCCATCAAAGGGCATGTAATGGAAGCCGCTGCACTCTGCCGTGCTGAACGGTGCGACTTTGTCATCGGTCTGGGTGGAGGAAGCAGCATTGACTCCGCCAAAGCAATTGCTGTCATGGCATGTAATGAAGGCGATTACTGGGATTATGTCATCGGAGGAAGCGGAAAGGGACGTCCTGCTGCCAAGGCACTCCCCATCATTGCCATCCCTACTACTGCTGGCACCGGAACTGAGGCAGACCCATGGACTGTAATTACCAATGAAGAAAAGCAAGAAAAGATTGGCTTCGGAAATCAGCATACCTTCCCTGCTTTATCAATCGTTGACCCGGAACTGATGGTTTCTATTCCGCCTCATCTCACCGCCTATCAGGGATTTGATGCTTTCTTCCATGCGGCAGAAGGATTTATTGCAAACTGTGCTACTCCTATCAGCGACTTGTATGCTCTGGAAGCTATCCGACTGCTTTACAAATATCTGCCTGTTGCCGTAAAGGATGGTAAAAACTTGAAAGCACGTGCAAAAGTGGCTTGGGCAAGTACATTGGCAGGGCTGGTGGAATCAACTTCAAGCTGTACCTCCGAACATTCGCTGGAACATGCCATGAGTGCATATTACCCGGCACTTCCGCATGGAGCCGGACTGATTGCCATCAGTGAGGCTTACTTTGAAACCTTCCGCAATGACTGCATGAAGCGTTACATGAAGATGGCTGAAATCATGACACAGCAAAAGAGTAACCGCCCCAGCGACTTTATGGATGCACTGATACGTATGCAAAAGGAATGTGAGGTTTACCAGCTGAAACTGAGTGACTGGGGACTCAAAGAGGAAGATTTGCCCAAGATGGTGCAGAATGCAAGAGAAACTATGGGCGGATTATTTATGTTTGATCCCCGACCGCTTACCGATGAAGAAGTACTCGGTATTTACAAAAATTCATACCGATAACGGTCACCCAAACGACTAAACGTATTATTGAGGACAACGAAACGTTTTAACTAAAAGACCAAGGTGTCACGGCTTTTCAACTCAGTACTTCTTCGGGAGTACTCCAGTACTTTGGCGGAAGTACTCCAGTACTCCGGTGAGAGTACTGCGGTACTTTGCCCGAAGTACTGGCTTTATGAAAGAGCATGCCAAGGTGTTCATTTAAAACACCTTGGTCTTTTCTTTTAGTTATCCAACCGAGGAGAAAGTTCTTCTAAAGTCTTGCCCTCATAATCACAAATAGCTTTCTTGTAGGAAGAGGGAATAGCTATCGGCTCCTTCGTTGCTACATCATAACCTACCATTATGGTACGACACTGGCACTTCAACACACCGCTTGCTTTATTTACCGCACGTTGCAACAAGGTTATACTTTTAGTCCCGATATGCTCTACCGTGGTTTCAATAAACAATTCGTCCGAGAAAAATACAGGAGCCAAGAAATCCGCATTGATATTGGCCACTACCACCGCAAATTTACTCCAGTTTTCATCGCCAAACACATCGCGAAAATAAGAAGTCTTGGCCAAATCGTATAAAGAGAAATAAGCGTTATTATTCATGTGTCCGTATAAATCGACGTCGCTAAACCGAATCTGAATCGGCATTACATGTTTAAATGTCATTTCATTTGCCATAATGTTTTAGTTTATGAGTTGGTTAGTTTATGAGTTTTAAGTTCGTTGGCTTCAAGTTGATGAGTCCATAAGTTAAGCATACAAGCCGGTGAGCTTTTGAGTTTTTGGAATAAAGGTTCTGAAAACTCAATAACCCAAAAACTTATAAACTCAAGCATCCAAATATACATCTTTTTAGCAAATTTACGCCAGCTATCACAGAATATTTCTTACTTTTGTCCACCAGAAAAGATTAATAGACTCAAATCATATCAGAATATGGAAAGAAAATTTAGCAAAGAGACACTCTGTGTGCAAGCTGGATGGACTCCCAAGAAGGGAGAGCCTCGTGTATTGCCTATTTATCAAAGTACTACATTTAAATATGACACCAGTGAACAAATGGCCCGCTTGTTCGACTTGGAGGATAGTGGCTACTTCTATACCCGACTGCAAAACCCTACCAATGATGCTGTAGCTGCTAAGATTGCTGCACTTGAGGGTGGAGTGGCTGCTATGCTGACTTCATCGGGACAGGCAGCTAACTTCTATGCGGTCTTCAATATTTGTGAAGCCGGCGACCATTTTGTATGCTCTTCTACCATTTATGGTGGGACCTTTAATCTGTTCGGAGTTACCATGAAAAAGCTGGGTATCGAATGTACTTTTGTGGATGCAGATGCACCGGAAGAGGAAATAGAAAAGGCTTTCCGTCCGAATACGAAATGTTTGTTCGGAGAAACCATTTCTAACCCAAGCATCAATGTGCTTGATATTGAAAAATTTGCCCGCATTGCCCACAAGCATGGAGTGCCTTTGATTGTGGACAACACGTTTGCAACTCCGATTAACTGCCGCCCCTTTGAATGGGGAGCTGATATCGTTACGCATTCTACAACCAAATATATGGATGGACATGCTACCTGTGTAGGTGGAGCTGTGGTAGACAGCGGAAACTTTGACTGGGAAGCACATGCCGACAAGTTCCCCGGACTTACTCAACCGGATGAATCGTATCACGGACTGGCTTACACCAAAACATTTGGTAAGATGGCTTATATCACCAAAGCGACAGCTCAACTGATGCGTGACCTGGGTTCTATTCAATCACCTGAAAATGCATTCTTGCTGAACTTGGGGCTGGAAACGCTTCACCTGCGTGTTCCACGCCACTGTGAAAACGCACAACGCATCGCTGAATGGCTGGAAGCAAATCCGAAAGTGAAATGGGTGAACTACTGCGGACTGAAAAGCAGCAAATATTATGAGCTGGCTCAAAAATACATGCCAAACGGATCATGCGGTGTCATCGCTTTCGGCTTGAAAGGCTCACGCGAAGAGGCTATCAAATTTATGGATGAACTGAAGTTGGCTTGCATCGTTACGCATGTGGCTGATGCCCGTACTTGTGTGTTGCATCCGGCAAGCCATACACACCGTCAGCTGACCGATGAACAGCTGATTGAAGCCGGAGTAGCTCCCGACTTGATTCGCTTGTCGGTAGGTATTGAGAATGTCAACGATATTATTGCAGATTTGGAACAGGCTTTGCAACATGTCTGATAATTGATGCTTATCAGAAGATGAAGAGAATGATTTCATTCTCGCCTTACAGATACCATGCGCAGAGTTAAAGGATGCTCCGGTGTGGTATCTGTATCGTTTTTATGAAAAACCAACTTAATCAAACAGACATGAATCCACTATCACATTATAACAAAGAACTTGCTGAAACTGAAAAAGAGCTGAAACTTATACGAAGCAAAATAACACGTATAAGTTTCATCCGAGTCTTGCTTTTTATAGCAGGTATTATCGGAATCATTTATTTTTTTAATGCGGAAAACTGGGTAATAATGGCGGTGATATGCTGCACTTTCCTCCCTTTCTTCATTTTAATCAAAATACACGATCAGCTGTTCCGCCGACGAGACTGGCTCGAAACTCAGGCACGTATTTATCGGGAAGAGTTAAAAGGACTGCAAGGTGACTACAGCAGCTTTGACGGGGGAAAAGAGTTTATTGACCCTGAACATCCGTATTCATTTGATCTGGACTTGTTCGGGAACCGTTCGCTTTTTCAAGCTATCAACCGCAGCTGTACCTCATTTGGTAAACAACGGCTTGCCGAATGGATGAAAAATCATCTGACGAGTAAAAAAGAAATAGAAGAAAGGCAAATAGCAGTAAATGATATAAGCCAACGCACTATTTTCCGCGAACAGTTCCGCATTATGGGACTGGTCAATCAGGCAGAAGCCGGAAAAGAAGCCGATATACACAACTGGTGTGAGAGTCCGGCTATTTACCTTCACTCCATTTGGGTTAAAGCCTTTATCTGGGGAGTTCCAGTTATTAACAGCCTCCTGTTAATAACTTCGTTAATAGGGTCATTGTCAATAAGTTGGCTGAGCCTTTCATTCGTTCTGTTTTTAATATGCAGCTTTGCCATCATCAAGCGCGCCACAGCAATACAAGAAACTTATGGCAGCCAGCTGAAAGCACTCTACAGTTATGCACGCCTGATTGCCTTAACCAAGCAGGAACAATGGAACAGTCCTGCCATTAAAAGACTGATTGATGAACTCAATGTTGACGGAAAGTCACCGGTTGATGCCTTAACCCAACTATCCAAAGAGCTTGACCGGCTTGACTTACGGAATAACCAGATTCTGTATGTGATTTTAGAAGGGAGTGTTTTCTTTCAGCTTCAGCAAATTGTCCGCATCGAACGGTGGAAAGAGCATTACGGACGTTATGTAATGGGATGGCTGGATACAATCGGGGAAATAGATGCACTTTGCTCTTTAGGCACCTTTGCTTACAATCACCCGAACTATACGTATCCCACTGTTACAGACACTCCGTTCTGTTTTGAAGCTACCGAGATGGGGCACCCACTCATGGCAGAAGCCCAGTGCGTAAAAAATGACGCACTCATTCCCTCTCGCCCTTATTTTCTGATTATCACCGGAGCAAACATGGCTGGAAAAAGTACTTACTTACGCACCATTGGCGTCAATTACCTGCTGGCTTGCATGGGCGCACCTGTCTGTTGTCAATCACTGGTGCTTTACCCGGCACAGCTGATAACCAGCCTGCGCACCTCCGATTCTCTTTCGGACAACGAATCTTACTTCTTTGCTGAACTGAAACGGCTGAAACGTATCATTGACCTGCTAAATAAAGGGAAAGAACTCTTTATCATTCTGGATGAAATTTTGAAGGGGACCAATTCAGCCGACAAGCAAAAAGGCTCCTTCGATTTAATCCGCCAGTTCATGAGCTTACGTGCCAATGGCATAATTGCTACCCATGACTTGCTTTTAGGTGAACTGATAAAACAGTTCCCCAATGATATTCGTAATTACTGCTTTGAAGCCGACATAAAGAACAATGAACTCAGTTTTTCTTATAAGCTCCGCGAGGGAGTTGCCCAAAACATGAATGCTTGTTTCCTGATGAAGAAAATGGGAATTACCATACAAGATTAAACCTCGTTACCTCCTTACAGGATACTACAAAAAAAGAAGGCGGAGCGAGATAGTTACTTTATCTTTCACTATCTGCACCGCCTTCGCTTAATTACAGGTTTTAAAAACGTAAAACGATTCTCTTAAAGTTTACCAGCCCAAGAATTCAGCATCGGGAGTTCCCCAACCTTTGTTCTGAGTTAAAACTCCATTCGACAAGTCTAACTGAGACTTCGGAATAGGCCAGAATCCACCGGTTTCCTGATAACGCTTGGCAAATCCTCCACCAAATTCTTTCATGGTAAGATCTTTACCCAAGTTGCTTATCGGAGTACCAATCTGTTTCTGCAATGCCGGAACAACTTCTCCCCAACGCATCAGGTCGAACCATCTCAAACCTTCAAAAGCCAGTTCATGACGTCTTTCCTTTTTCAGATTTTCTGCCGAATAAGCCACCGGAGTCAACCCTACACGGCTACGTACTTCATTGATACCGTCAGGAGTTTCAGTAAGTTCAGAGTGCATTAACAATACGTCGGCATAACGCATCATGATCAGGTCTTGAGTCTGTCCCAGCTGGTTCTGGTTTTGCGCTCCATACATCAAATAAGAGTATAATACTAAATTGCCACCTTCCTGCTTGGCAGTAATACTCATATATTTTTTCTGATAATAGCCCGTATATTCTATCAGGTCTTTTGATACGTCAGGAACATAATCCAAACCTTCATCCGGATCATCCATCACTAAAATGGATGCCTTAATACGAGGATCGGTTGGTTCATCGGCTACCCAGTCATTATAAAGATTCGGTGTTACCGTACCGCATCCCCATCCTTGTCCGTAAGGGAAAAGATCGGCTCCACGAATACCGTAGAACAACGGGAACATATTAGCAAGACTAACAGCCTCGCCCCAGTTGGCATATACATTATATTTGGTGGCAAACAATACTTCTTTGTTTACATCTGTCTCCCATGCAAGTTCAGAGCCATCTATCGCTTTCTGTCCTTTTGTATATGGGTAATCTTTGATGGTATGAGGATTGGTATACGGCCAAAGCTCGCGGAAATCATTTACCAAGCCATATCCACCGTTATCTTTACAATCTTCCAGCCAGTTAATTACCTGTTCTTTTGAGATGCTGTTGCCTTCACCTAAAGGCAAAGATTCTTTACCGTAATATCCTGTGTAAAACAAGAATACACGAGCCATATATGCCTCAGCGATATACTTGGTAGCATGTCCTGAAAACGCCGGATCGAACTTTTTATCGGGCATGGTTTCAATACAGTCTTTCAAGTCGGAAGCAATCTGTGTATAAATCTGCTCAGCCGATGACTTCGGTAAATTTTCAGCTTTCGATGTAAGAGGCATTGGAAGTTCGCCAAACATCTGAACCATTTGGTAATACAAAAGGGCACGCATGAATTTAGCTTCTCCTACTGCCTGCTTCTTGGCATCTTCACTCGCCCAATCGGTAATTTGATCTACAAACTCCAACATCATATTGGCTCTGTAAATACCTTGGTAACTTCTTTCCCAGAATGGAAGAAAGGCATCCACACCTACATTCAAGAGTTTATCAGTCATCTGGAAGACTTTATCTGCACTTCCTCCACCTCCAAACCGGTCATCCGAAGCAGCTTCTGCTACATAGAAGATATTTACCGTATTCTGCTGGTTAACATGATTTAAGGTAGAATAAATACCAGCAAGCATCATATCAATATCAGCCGAGGTTGTAGGGAAATTACTCGTTGTTTTCTGTGTGAGATTTTCTGTATCGAGAAAACTTTCACAACTGCTCAGGGTTAAAGCTGCAATAAGGGCAGCACAAATATGTTTTTTCATCATTTTTAATTTTAGAATTTAAGATTTACACCAAACATAAAAGTACGTGGACTAGGATAGAATCCCAAATCAATACCTGAAGCCCAAGAATATGCATCATTACCGCTAGAACCAACTTCAGGATCCATACCTGAATATCCGGTAAAGGTATAAGCATTCAGCACAGAAAAATATAAACGAGCCTGTTCCAATGGCATTCTCGGTATCAGTTTTTTGAAGTCATAGCCTACAGTGATGTTCTGAATTCTCAAGTAGCTTGCATCTTCAACGAAAATATCCGAGAAGTTTTTCCAGCTTTCACTGTTTTCAAGTCCTTCGATAGAAGGCATGGTATTCGAAGTTCCTTCTCCATTCCAGCATTCATATACATCGGTAGTGAAGTTTTGTTTAGGTTCACCCAAATATTGACGATATGATTTAACTACTTGCTGACCAAAGGCTCCATTCGTAGTTACAGATAAATCCCATCCTTTATAACCTAAGTTAAATGAAAAACCTAAACGGAAGTCTGGATTCGGATCGCCAATCATTGTCTTGTCGGCTTCTGTAATTGAACCGTCACCATTTACATCAACAAAAATCGCTTCTCCCGGAGCTGCACTGGCCAATTTAGCCTTTGTTGCATTTACCTGTTCTTGATTCTGGAATATACCTGCTGTTTTATATCCCCAGAAATAACCTACCGGATATCCTACCTGAGCACGGTAAATTTCTCCGTTACTCATAGCTGTTAACACATCACTGGGACCATGAATGATTCCTTCTGTATTCGCAATACGGGTAATTTCATTTTTGTTATATGAAAGGTTGAAGTTTACACCGTAGTTGAATTCACGGATTCGGTCATTCCAGTTTAATGCGACTTCAAATCCTTTATTTACCACATCTCCGCCATTGATATAAGGAGCTCCTGTTCCATAGCTGGCCAATACCGGAGCCTGAACCAACCAGTCTTTTGTAGCTTTATGATAATAGTCAAAAGCTAATCCCAAACGTGAGTTGAAGAAACGGGCATCGATACCCAAGTCAAGCTGTTCAGAAGTCTCCCATGATATGTCTGTATTCGGCAATATATTGGCATAAGCTCCTGTGGTCTGAGAAATCTTGTCTGTTCCATAAACATAAGAGTTAAGAGAATCGAAGGCAATGGTTGACAAGTACTGGAAATTCGCAATATCCGAGTTACCGTTTTGTCCCCAGCTGGCACGCACTTTCAAGAAGTCCATCCATCCCAGCACACTTTCCATAAAAGGCTCATTGGTCATAACCCATCCTGCAGAGAAAGAGGGGAAAATACCCCAACGGTTTCCTCTTGCAAAGTTACTTGAACCATCGGCACGTACCGTTGCAGAGAACATGTATTTTTCTTTATAGTTATAATTGGCACGGCCGAAGAACGAAGCTAAGCGTCCCATCGTCTGAGGGTGTCCGCTTACGGTGGTCATACTGGAGCTGATACCCTGCGTATTGCTCAAGTAAGCATAGTTAAATAAACCGGGGAACAAAGAATTGGCATTCGTTGCAGACATGGTCTCACCTATTCCCCATTTTTCCATTGACTGTCCGATTACAGCATCAAAGCTATGATCGTTTTTCTTGAAGCTATAGCTCAACGTGTTTTCCCATGTCCAAGCCATGTGCGTTTCTGCCTCTTGAGTAACTTTATCATTGACATTTTGTGAGGCTGAAGCCAACTTGAACTTGTCAACATAAGCACGATTAGTGTTTGCATCATAACGATAACCAAAGCTGGTTTTATATTTCAAGTTCTTGATTGGCTGGATTTCCAAATAGAAGTTTCCACGGAAAGCATGGTTGCGGCGAAGGTTCTTTCCACGCTGGTAAACCATTGATGCTATCGGATTGACAGCATTCGAATCAAACCGCCAACCGTTTTCCACCTGATCTGTATAGTCATAATATCCGCCGTCTTCGTTATAAACGGGCATCAGAGGATTAGCTGTCAAGAAATTATGAACATCATTCCAATAAATATTTCCGATACCGATACCAGAACGCTCTGAATAGCTATAGCTCATATTCTCGCCAAACTTGATCACGTCAAAGTCTTCTTTCTTGAGAATGACATGTTCTGAGTTAAAACGAGCAGTATAACGGTCGTAAGAAGGTTCTACCGGTTTCCCTATGATACCTTCTTGTGAAGTATACGACAAACCTAAAGAGAAACGTGAAACTTCTGTTCCACCCATCATGTTAAATGCATGATTTTGGGTCGGAGCATTTTTATTGGTTGCTTCTTCCAACCAGTTGGTACCGTTCCAAGTTCCATTCTGAATAGACTTATATAAAGAAGCCGGTAACATAGCCGCCCAATCATAAGCTCCGTCTTTACGGTCCATAATTTCCATATACTGACGTGCATTTAGCAACTCAGGCTTCTTGGCAATCTGCTGAACACCATAATATCCATCATAAGATACACGAACCTTGCCGGATTTTCCTTGCTTGGTAGTAACCAAAATAACTCCATTAGCAGCACGAGCACCATAAATGGCAGCCGAAGCAGCATCTTTTAATACGTCTATTGATTCAATATCGGCAGGATTCAGCATGTTGATATCACCACCAGCAACTCCATCAATTACATATAGAGGGGCTGAAGAACCGATCGTTCCCATACCGCGAACATTTACTTTATAACCTTCACCGGGCATACCTGAAGTTTGAGTAATGTTCACACCCGGACTTTGACTTTGCAATGCACCCAAGGCACTCACCGTATTTAATTTTTGCAAGTCATCTCCTTTCACTTGTACAGTAGCACCGGTCACAAGTTTCTTCTTTTGTATACCATAACCTACTATCACAACTTCATCCAACACTTCGGTGTCTTCTTTTAAAACGATATTAAAAGAAGTCTTCCCATTTACAGGGAGTTCTTCTGTTTTATAACCGACAAAAGAAACTTGCAGAATTGCATTCGAAGCTACCTGAAGTGAAAAGTTTCCATCGAAATCAGTGATTGTACCATTGGTTGTTCCTTTTTCAAGAACACTGGCACCGATAATGGTCTCTCCCTGCGCATCTTTCACAACACCATGTATAGACAGACTTTGCGAAAACACCCATAAAGGAATACAATTTAAAAGGAAAAGAATCCCTAGAAATCTGAAATAATTCAAGTCTTTCATAACGTAAAAATTTAAGTATTGATTTACTGTCGCAAATATAGAGCATTCACCTTTTTTTTATTTGCAAGAGCAGACCACAAACTATTCTGTACATTACTTCACATATCACTCATGTTACATTTTATATCATGAATGAAACATGGAATACCCTTTCTTAAAAATTATATACTTATCTACTCCTTTTTAGGGATTTATAATCAACATTTTTAAAGTTAATCCCTTCAATCCACTTGGAAATATTCTATCCGTTTACCTACCACAAGCACAAATCAGTAACCCCATTTATTATCCACCCTAAAACGATATATAATAATACATTATACAAAAAGAAAGACCTCATACCAGTCAGCATGAAGTCTCACCCTATCTTGAATTGCCTCCAATTTGCACATTTACAAATTGAAGGCAATCTTGTAATTTTACATTTTATTTTCTCCTATTTTCCTGTAGATTCCGGTTCAATAATTTTTCCGGCCAATCCATTGGCAAAACCTGCATAGGTTGGTTTGCGATCGTAGTTCAAGTTCCATAATCCGATAGGCAAACCTGCGCGCCACCCACTCCCTACAGGACTATCTGCCGGACTCCATTGAGTAATGCCATAACGCTGTGACTGTGGAATAATTTCAAAGTATTTAGAAATAATAAACTGATAGTAGTCAGACATCAACTTCTGCTGTTCTAATGTTACATTTTCTGTTTTAATTTCAGTTCCGCTCTCATCTAATATACCCATATCTAACTCTGATATTTTGACAAGCTTCCCAGATGCAGCCAACAGTTGGAACATCTTCACCACACAGGCTTCATTTTTAGCCTGTTCCTCCGGATTCAATGAATAAGATACGTGCATTTGTGTACCAATTCCATCAATTATCGTCACACCATCTGCTTCCCAATAAGCAATCATATCAATCAATCCCTGACACTTCGCATTATTGTTATAAGCAGCTTCAAGGTTATAATCGTTCACAAACAATTTTAGATCTTCGCCACCATATTTGCGAGCAAATTTAACCACCTCACGTGCATATTCTTTTCCCAAATAGTCTTGCCAATAGAAACTCTGAGCAGCGTTCTCCTCACCTTCTGTTGCAGCCGACTTCAGTTGCGAAGGATAACGATCCGACATCGGTTCATTCACCACATCCCATGCTTTCACCAAAGTAGCTCCTGCACTTTCACCTTCTTCAATGTTTGGATTTTCCTTACAAGCAGCCATCATGCCTTTAATCCAATCTTCCAAAGCGTTGGTCAAAACCATTTTTTTCTCTTCATCAGGCATTTCTACAATCTGATCGTTTCCGCCTCCATTAGGATTGGAATAACATAAAGTGATATCATCAACGTAAAGAGTTCCTACATATGATCCAACATTGAGCAAGAAGCGATTCGCATTGTCTGCCCCTTCACCTGAAACAACGACTTCACCTTCGTAAGTTGTCCAATCAGTATTAACACATATCTCTGGAAACTCTCCTGCACCTTTATAGTCACTTGACCGCTGCAAAGAAGCACTGATCTTGCCTGATACACTTCCCTTAATCATCATCTTCAAACAATAAGTTCCTCCTAAGACAAGTGGACTTGAAAAATCATAAGCGATTTGTGCCTGATAAGACTGAGCCGCCGAAGGATTAGTGATTTCAAGTGAATAGCTACTATTATAGCCTTGTCCCTCTGCAGATTGTTTATGAGTTGAGTTATTACCCCATCCATTCCAAGGCTGTATTCCTTGCTCAAAATCTGCATTAGCAAATACACTCGGATCCCATGATGCCCCTTGTGTCGCATAACCTTTTCCATCCTCAGAGATTGTCTCAAACTTACCAGGAGTCCAACCAGTCCATCCTGTTATCGTTCCATCTTCAAAGTCACTGTTCGCTATCAAATTTTCATCTGAACCATCGGCTGTAAGTATTATATTATCAATATAAATCTCTCCAGCTAAGAAGCCAAAATTAAAAGCTACTTTATCAACTAGCGCATCCGATGGAGTGAAAGAAAAGGTTATTTCCTGCCAAGTGGTTCCGATGGTTGATACGCTTCCAGGATACTGCTGGTTACCCCCAAGAGATGACTGCAGATAAATTTCAGGGGCAAAATCACTACTAGCTTTCGCCATAAACTTCAGTGTATACTTCT
Source organism: uncultured Bacteroides sp. (assembly GCA_958453305.1). GTDB lineage: Bacteria > Bacteroidota > Bacteroidia > Bacteroidales > Bacteroidaceae > Phocaeicola. Next base: position 49,053 of record CAUDXH010000009.1, read on the forward strand.
GTCCATTGGCCAGTGGAGCATCAAACTGGTACCAAGTCTGTGCATCATAATTATTAGCAAGAGCCGATGCATTTTTCAATACCAAACAACGTCCACCATCACCCCCTTCCCCTGGGATAACTGTTGGAGCAATCAATTTTTCCAAATAGGTTTTGTTTTGCTGTGCATGCCAGCACAATGTATGACCATAAACGGTCATACCGGCTTCCTTAGCTGTCTGAACAAAACTGGTTACTTGAGAAAAATCGACAGAACCATCATCCTTCACTATTGATGCATATTTCATTGCGTTTCCCGCTGTCATTTCATCAAAGTTTGATACAGCCAAACCATATACCAATTCCTTCTTCAAGAAATCACTAGCCGCAATAGCAACGCCAAGTTTAAAGTTGGGGTTTTCACCTCGATTTACATAATTCTTCAGCACATCATACTGATTTAGGTATTCCAACTGAACCATTTCTTCCGGTCTTTGTACGGATTCACCGGGCTGCAGCAGACTTTCGTCTGCGCAAGCCGTCAATATTCCTAAAGAAATTGCCCCTAACAACAATTTATCATAGTATTTCATAGCTATTCCATTTTAAAATATTAGTTTTTATAGGTCGGTGAGAATGTTTCAAATGCAATGTTACGAGTCTGAACCACTAACGTATCGTTTGTTTGATACTGACGAACTCCAAAATCCACATTATACTCTAGGTATAGAACGTTACGATCTTTATTCCCCCAACTATTCTTATCTCCTTTTTCAACGAACTTTCCAGTTCCACTTGCCGGATAATCTGGAGTGTCAGAAGTAATGGTACACTCTCCGTTTTCATTAAATGAAAGGAGCAAGTTACAGGTCAATGTATTGGTTCCAACAACAGTAGAAACCGGAAATACTGCAGTATTTAAATTACGCGTAGAAACCTGACAAATTTCATCGTCCTCTACATAAGCTGCATGACGTTTGTTCTCTATAGTATTTCCATTTTCTGTAATCTTATCAACACCTCTGCGTAAGTATTTAGCTGCCCATTTATTAATATATTTTACACAATAAAGAACATAGTTTTTAGGTGCCACTTCCCACATCTCTGCATTTGTCCAAGCTGCATTCTCGGTTTTAGGAACTCCAGACAAGATAGAGTCTGCATTGGTCACACCCACCATACGCAAAGGTATCACGTACGTGTTTTCCAAAGATTCAGGATTATTGAAAAAATCATCGGTAAACTGCACATCTACAGCACCCATCAGGTTGTTATTCTGATTCAATATAATCTTATCAGACGACAATGAATAATAGTTTTTCGGCATGGGCTTGACAGGACGGGTTGCGCCTCCATCAAAAAACAAGTTTTTGCACAATTCATCATCGACCATAACATCAACCACTACAGAGCCGCTTCCACTATATGCACCGCCCATTGTAGCATAAATCTGACATTTATGTTCATTGTCAAGCGTCGTGTCATAGGTATCCTCACCCATTACTAAAGTACGAACCGGAGACTGGTAAGCAAAATAGACAGAAGAATTATCATAATTAGGAAATTCAGCATCACCATTCTTGCACGACATTACTAACATTGAAGCAACTCCCGTCAACAATATAGAAAACGAATTAATCTTTTTCATGTTTTAATTTTTTATCATCTAATTATCTAATAATCACCATCCTTGATTTTGTAAAAAGCCAAAGTTCAACACTTCGGTATAAGGAATAGGACCATAATTCATATAAGGTTTAAAATCTCTGACTTCTACGTCTATAGGAGTATATTTCAAAACTCCATTTGCCTGCTGGGTGATATTCATTCCTCTTGCACCTTCGGTCAAATCAACTTTCCAGCGACGCAAGTCATAGAAACGGATGTTTTCAAAACAAAGTTCCAAACGGCGCTCATTACGTATCAATTCACGCATTTTATCAACATCATTTTTTATGCTTTCAAGATATGCGTCACCATTTTCCTTACCCAATCCAGCCCGACTGCGAATTTTCTTGATTACATCGTAAGCGCTATAGTCATGCGTACCTTTTCCCTGCGGTCCCCAAGCTTCATTGGCTGCTTCTGCATAAGCCAAAAAGATTTCTGTATATCGAATCCGAGCTGTATAATGCTTTTGAGTAGTATTGTAATTCGGGTCTATGTTACAGTCTTTACGAAGAAGTTTACGTAAATAATAACCCGTACGTGTAGAGCGTCCCAATTCCTTGTTCAATGCGTCATTATCTGTACCATAAGCCCCGGTAGTAATTGTTTTATCACTAGGTCCCTGAGTTCCTCCATTTAACAAGATATAAGTTGCCAAACGAGGGTCACGGTTTAGATAAGGGTCGTTCGCATCGTATCCAGAATGTATCTCATCAGTTATTGGATAACCATTCGCCATCGGAAAGGCATCTACAAGATTTTGGGTTGGATTAACCCGCCCCTTACCATATAACGTAGGTGGGAAATTATCACTTTCCAAAGAGTTACTATCCCCCTTATCGCTTCTCCATATAATTTCAGCAGGAACTGCTCCTGAAGCTATATCATTAATTTCCTGAGTATTAGCATACCATGTATTTCCATCTTCATCCATTCCATTGATTCCAGAGATTCGATCAAGCACAATAGCCGCATAATCGGCTGCATGCTCCCAAGTCATGCCAGAACCTTCACTGTATGCTGGGCTGGCTGCCATCAGTGAAACCTGAGCCTGTATAGCTTCAACAATACGCCGGGTAATACGACCTCCCATATGAGATCCATTTACACGGTCATAATCGGATGCTTTCACAACGCCCAAATCCTTATACTTCTGAGGAATTTCAGCTTCTGAATGCGTTTTATAATCTAGAGGGAGCAATTCAATAGCCGTTTTACAATCCTCTAAAATCTGCTCAACACAGGCTTGATAGGTATCACGGGGAGCAGAAAAATCAGACTCCGAATTCTCTGAATGAATTTTGATAGGAACTCCCAACAACTGTCCATCAGCCGACACACCACCATGTGCGCGTAACAAATAGAACAGTTGCAAAGCACGCAAACCATAAGCCTCTCCTTTCAAACGGTCGGCAAACATTTGCTTCACACGTTCGTCACGTGCCCATTTCACGTCATCAGCCCGTTCAAGAAACAAATTTAAATATTGAATGGCATTATAACGGTCTTTCCATTGCGAGGCCGGATCATTTTGGGAAGTCCATGCTCCTGTACAAATAGAACGCCAAGCATTTCCATTATCGTTCGAAACAGCATCGTCTGTTGCTACGTCGCTTGTAGGGGCAGAATTATAAGGGAGCAACAAATAGGCATTTGTCATAACTCCTTGAGCATATGAAGGTTCCTCGTACATTGATTCCAAGTCCCTGTTATTTTCTATTGCTGGCTCAAACAAATCGTCACAGGCACATAACAACAGAGGCATAAAAGCCATTATCTTTACTAATTTATTCATAATCTTCATTTTTAGAAAGCAACCTTAACCCCTATATTATAAAAACGAGTCAGGGGTGCAGCACCAACATTCATCTCTAACATTTCACGTTCTTTCGATATAGTCAATAAATTTGACCCGCTCACATAAGCAGAAACATCCTTAATAAGGGATTTGCGCAACCACTTCTTAGGGAAATCGTAAGTCAACTGAACTTTTGCCAGTTCAAAGTGATTATTCTTGTACAACCAGAAAGTAGAGTTGCGGAAGTTATTAGCACCTGTTTCTGTAGTTAAACGAGGATAAGTAGCAGTAGCAGCAGTTTCCTCCGTCCAACGACCTCGTACCACTTCAGAATACTTACCTTCACCATAAACCCAATAATAAGAGCTATTTTTCATTCCATAGCCACCAAAACCTCCTGTTCCAAGTGCAAATAAAGTAAAGTTTTTCCATTTGGCAGTAAAGTTAAGACCTAAGGTGAAAGGAGAACCATACCATCCGCCACGACCTAAATAAACTTCATCTTTACTATCAATAACCTGATCACCATTCTGGTCTTTATACTTTAAGTCACCCTTGCGCACGGTTCCACCAAAAGTTTGTTTAGGAGAAGAAGCCACTTCTTCATCACTGTGGAAAAAGCCTTCACATTCCAATCCCCAAATACCATCAACAGGCTTTCCTACTCGGTTTTGATAGGCATCCTTATAGTTCTCATCCCGCTGGGTAGCCGTTGTATTATAATATGTTCCAGTTACCCCTAAAGACAAGTCTGCCTCACCTATTTTTTTATTCACATTAACAGCAAAGTCAAATCCTATACGCTTGTTGTTATTAAAATTGATATACGGAACAAACGAATTTTCAGGATAATATGCTGAGAAGTAAGACGGATACAAAGTTGTTGGCTGAATCAGCAAACCTTCTGTTGAATTCACGAAAAAGTTTACATCAGCAGTTACCAGCTTATTCCATAAAGAAGTGCGTAAATAAGCCGACAACTCTTTACGCTTGATGAATGAAAGTTTTTCATTTCCGCCTTGTTTGGATACAGTTGAATTTTCACCCGAGCCATCATACCATCCAAACCAAGAGCCACCTACCTGATCAAACTTAGGAGCATATAAATAATAGCCACTGATGTCAATGTCCTGATTAAGTATTGAACCAGACATACCTACTGTCAAGTCATCTACAACCGTAGAGTTTTTCAGAAAGTCCTCATTGCTCAACTTCCAACCTAAAGTTAAAGAAGGAGAAAATGCATTTCGGTGTCCTTCTGCCAACTTGGCTGAATGAATAGCAGCTCCACTAAATTCAGCATAATACTTTTTCTGGTAATCATATCCCAACAACACACCTAAATTGGCATTACTTGTGCGATGATAAACACCAGACATTGTTTTTTGGAAACCATTGGCAAGCAACATAGCCGACACATTATGATCTTTATTAAAAGTCCGATTATAATCAAAATGCGCGGACATCGCAATAGTTTGATTATCAACACTATTTCCTATATTTTGCACTCCAGACTTTTCATCATTTCCTTCATATGTCATTGACGTAATAACATCGTTTCCGTTATGATTACTCCATACTGGCGTATAGATACGGTATGAATTATTATACGATGTATTATAGGAAGTTTGATAGTCAACAGCAAATTGGAAGTGGAACGAAAGTCCACGCAGAACTTTATTCAAGTCGAAATCAATACCTGTATCAAATTGGAACTGACGGCTTGTAAACTTAGAATAACCAGCAGCATAGTAGTCGGCAATAATATTGCGCGAATCGGTTTGGGTACCAGCCAAGAAGGCACCTCCAAAAAGATTATTGTTAATATTCATCAAGCCTAATGATGCCAACGCATTCGAATCAATATAGTTTAATGGAACCAACGGACTGATTCGGTTGGGACGCATGGTAGATGCCTCACTCCAGTAATTATTTCCGTCTGGATGCGTGCTTCTTCCTGAACGGACATCATAAAAAGTAACACTAGTATTCGCATAAGATGAAATAAAATCATTAATGGCGATATCAACATTACCACGAATACTCAAGCGATTTGTATAACTGTCTTTTGCCTCACCGAACTTGAAGAAATCTCCATGACGGTAATAATTTACATTGGAATAGAACTGTACCCGCCTGTTTCCTCCTGAAAACTCAACAGAAGCGTCACTTCGATTATATGCCTTCTTCAAATAGTCGGAAGCATAATAGTCTAGATTAGGGAAACGATATGGATTTGTTCCTGATGCATAATTATAAATATCACTTTCGCTATAAAGCGGAGAAAGATGGTCATTAACCAATGCTTCGTTATACAAAGACATGTATTCTGCAGACCCCAAGTACTTTGGATAGCTCTTAGCTATATAAAATCCAGTATTTGCACGTACATCGATTTGGAGTTTTTCCTGTTTTTTCCCACGCTTTGTTGTGATATAGATAGCTCCTTTAGCAGCTCGGCTTCCATAGAGAACAACAGCTGATGCCCCCTTCAAGAAGGTTATCTGCGAAATTTCCGAGGGTGATACATTATCGGCATCACGTGGAACTCCATCAACCAATACCAAATATCCAGCATTATCACCATCCATTCCCCATAATGAGTTTCCATTCCATCCGCCAATCAGACCTTGCATATTTTCAAGACTATTAGTCCAATTTGTATTATAATCCTTTTCTGCTTGTTTCTGTACATCAACTACAGACACACCTCCCAACAAATCACTTTGGGCTACTTTACGAAAAGCCACTTGAACCTTAGCGTCAGCCACCTCCAAAGAATCGAGACCATTCTCTTGGGCAGGATGCGCCATCATTCCATTTGGAACAAGTCCCAACATGGCAGTCGAAAGAACTAATTTATTGTATATATCTTTCATCTGTTCACTCTTTTAAATTACATAAAACTTATTCTGATTACCAACCAGGATTTTGTGCTATACCCTCATATAAATAAGTATCATTCACTTTCATCGGGAACCAATAATGCTTTGAAGAAAAATTACGAGTTAAGATTACCTGTTCTCTCCAATTTGCGACTTGTGCATCTCTAGGGTCATTCTTCTCATACCACTCGTTCGTTTCTATACGGTCAAATTCCTGTGAAGTCTTTACATTATAAGGTGCCTCTGTAAGTAGCAGCCAGCGTTGCAAGTCATTAAAGCGGAAACCCTCAAATGCCAACTCTACAGCACGCTCACGACGAACCTCATCGATAAAGGTGTTCCTATCTGCTGTATAACGAGAAAGCACATGATCCATAGCCACTCTATCACGCAACACATTCACTGCATCCTCAGCTGTCTTTCCAAAAGTGGTCGATTTTCCGGAAGCTCCCCCAAAAGCTGCACATGCTTCTGCATACATCAAATAAATATCTGCGAGACGCATGTAAGGCAAATACAACTGTAAATTTCCACCCCAGTCATATGTTTTGTCATATTTATTACAAGTATGCGGAGATAACTTTTGCGTAAAATATCCAGTACGGCTTGCATTGTTTTCACTACGCACATTCCCTCCTGTAAATAATTGGCTATAGCGAAATGCTTCCATATCTTCAGGCATTGCAGCATTTACATATTTGAATCCATCAAAAACAATATCATGGTAAAAACGAGGGTCACGGTTTTTAAACGGATGTGTCTTATCAAAAGATCCAGAAGGGTCATCTAATCGAGAGCCATCAGACATACCATACAGATTTACATAATTTGCTGTTGGTTGATGAATAATATTATCATGTTCTACCAAGCCATTAACTTTTGGTCCCCAAGTTTTTGACGCATTCCAGTTACTACCATTGGCAGGAGCACACGGACCGCGAAATATAGCCTCTACCGATCCCGGCATCAACCAGTTTTGTCCTGTAGTATAGAAAATTTCTGAAAAACAAGATGTTGCTCCTGAAGCTTTTTTATGATTATATACATCACTATAATTAAATTCCGCCAATGCATATTGTGTCTTTCCTGACTCTACAAGAGTCAACAATTCCCCCAAGGCATCAGCTGCTTTTTTACAATAATCTTCGTTATAGTCATAAGTATTGGCTCCACCGGTCTGTGCACCATGCTCCATAAGTGGACTTCCAGCCCACAAATAAGTTTTTCCCAAATAGCCTAATGCCATAATCTTGTTAATACGCAACTGATTCTTTCCTAGTGTATTCTTACCAGGAGCCGTATTATCCCAGTTTATAGGCAATAAATCGGCTGCCTTACGAAAATCAGCCGCAGCCTTTTCAGCCGCCTCTTGGAAAGTCAAACGCTCAGGCTTTTCTGTCCCGTCCATCACCTTATCAATATAAGGCATTCCACCCAAATACTGCATCACTTCAAAATGCCACCATGCACGAAAAAAATACAATTGTCCTTCTATCATTTCACGTTCTTCTTGGGTAGCATCGGTCATCTTACTCAAATTTTCTATCCCGATGTTTGCCTTGCGAATACAATACCATGCATGAGGCCACAAGCGATGCTTAAACTTGTTATTTCCATCTATGTTAATATCAGCGGAAGGGTCTGCCGAATTAGAATCTAACCAAGAGCCATCTTGTCCTAATTTTCCAGCCTGCCATGCCCAGAAATTTCCCAAATCAATTTGATGGCACATTTGCCAGTCGGCTTCAGTATTCATAATCTCATCATCTCCCCAGTTAAAAGAAGTTGTCCAATAGCATTCTTCTTTATTCGGAATACAATTATAGATTTCTTCCATATAACCTTGAAAGTTCATGAAGTTTTTAAAAGCTTCTTCTGCAGAAACGGTAGAATCTGGGTCTTTCTCCAGATAATCTTCACAAGAAGACAAACCTAAGGTCATAGCAAACAAGCTATAATACAATATATTTTTATATAGTTTTTTCATATTATCAATGCATTACAATGTAAATTTAAGCCCCAAATTGAAACGCTTCATTGTAGGGTATGCTCCTTGATTACCTGCGCCTGCGAAATTAGATTCACGATCGTCAGGCATACGGGTCCATACCCACAAGTTGTTTCCATTCAAGAACACCTTCAAATTACGAATACCGATTTTACGCACCCATCCTCCATCAAAGGTATAGGCTACCTCAGCATTTTTCAAACGGATAAATGAGCCGTCATACAAGTTTTGGGTTCCAGTGTGATAGCTTGGGGTCGTAGTAAAACGCGGCATCACAACGTCTGAATTAGGAGTCTCTTTTGACCACCATGAACCCTGATCATAAACCGTATTCAAACGGTTTGCAAAACTGGTTAAAGTGACATCACGAGTAACATTTGTCACACCATAAAATTGAACAAACGCACTAAATCCCTTCCATTCAAAACCCAGAGTAGCATTATAAGTGTTTTGTGGAGTTGCAGAATAGCCATAAGGTGCACTATCCAAATCATCAATCACACCATCCGCATTAAAGTCTACAATATAATAATCTCCCGGAAGTTTTTGAGAGTCATTCGTATTGTGTTGCGGACTCCCGTAAATTTGATCAAATGTATTTAAATGACCGGCATCAATATGAGCATGATTCTGTCCGATACTAAATCCTGCCTGCTTCTGATAAGCTGGAGCCAACTCTGGATCATCTCGGTTTATCACTTCGTTTTTAGCATGTGTCATACTAAAGTTACCCCACAAGCGCATCTTATTTTCAAAAACTTTATTAACGCGTAACTCCAATTCATAACCCCTCGTTTTTACTTCTCCCAAATTAGCCGTAGGAGGAGTAGTTCCAAAGAACGGAGAAATTGAACGGTCAACACCACGAATAAGAATATCTGTACGGCAATCTCGGAATACTTCGACCGAACCAGCAAACAAGCCACTTAGGAATGAATAATCAATACCCAAGTTAAACTTACGAACAGTTTCCCAATGAATGTCCGGATTACCTACAGCTGATTCCTTATACCAGGTATATGGACTATTATTATGATTAAGATCCATATGTGTGTTTCCACCATATGCCCATGTGGTCATATATAACCAACGTCCAAAAACATTATCATCACCAATCTCACCATAAGAAGCACGAACCTTTAACATATCCAACCACTTCTTAGAGAAATTCATGAATTTTTCTTCAGATATCATCCAGCCTATCGCTCCTGAATTGAAGAAAGCGAAACGATATTCCGGTGAGAATTTTTCAGAACCATTATAAGCCCCATTATATTCAAAAAAATATCTGCCAGCATAATCATAAGTGGTACGGAACGCCCAGTCTTCTCGGTAGGTCGGAATCATGCTACCAGTAGCATACTGCTGACGACTGAACAATCCCATAGCTGTAACATTGTGACTGCCAAACTCGCGCGCCCAATTGAGCTGAACCTGATAGTTCATATTACGCTGTGTTGCATTATTATCTACCTCACCATTTTGAATAGTCCACAAAGCACCTTGCTGATAGTCAAATTTATTATTAGCATCAAAATCTGTCTTATAGGATTCTGCACCTGTATCCGGGTCTATCCATTTAAATTGAGGGTCATGATACAAATCGTTTACTCCACGATTATTTTCTTTAAATACATTGTCCCAGGAAATCATGGCACGCGCACTTAATCCTTTAGTGATGAAACTCAAATCCTGCTCCAACGTAAAGTCTGTATTAATACGGGTATTAGTTGTTGTCATCGTACCTGCCAAAGCCAAATTAGCAGATGAGTTTGCCACATTAGAGACATTGGGATAATAACCCCATGATCCATCTGAATATCTCGGTAAAAAAACATCAGGGGGTGTTCCATACGCACCTGCCCAATATTGTGCTACAGCCCAATCTCCAGAATTATACTGCCCCCATGGAGTCTTCTGCATACCATTCGAACCTGACAAATTAACCTTAAACACAGTTGTTTTAGACAATTGAAAGTCAAAATTACTACGAACATTTATACGATTATAGCCATAACCCGACTGATAACCACGTCCATTATCCATCACATCAAACAAATCGCCTTCATGCAAGAAATCGGCTGACACAAAATACTTTACAAATGGAGTACCACCACTCACATTCAAATTCGCATTATAAGACATCGTATAGTTCTTAAACAATACATCTTGCCAATCCACATTCGGATATCGTTCAGCTTCTGCCAAATTAGCGGGGTTACGATACTTGTTGATAACACTCTGAGGGGTTATATAATCCCATACTGTAGGATCGAGTGGAAGTTCATGTTCTACCACAAAATTGCGAGCTGTCAATGCATCATAAGCATCCATCTTATTAGGAAGTTTAGAAGGAACTTTCATTGTCATTTGAGCAGATACATCTATTTGGGCTTTACCTTCCTGTCCACGCTTCGTAGTAATCAATATAACTCCATTGGCTCCTTTCACTCCATACACTGCAGTAGCAGAAGCGTCCTTTAATACAGAAATAGATTGTACAGAACTAATATCAACAGAACCCATTGGGCGTTCAATACCATCGACCAATACCAATGGAGCACTATTATTCCATGAACTTGCTCCACGAATTACAATTTCAGGATTTTCTTCTCCAGGCATACCAGAACTCTGCGTAGTAATAACACCAGGTAGATTTCCAGTCAGTGCTGCACCAATATCAGATACCCCTCCAGCCCGCTGAAGAACTTCTCCTTTAGTCTGGGTTATAGCACCAACTACAGATTCTTTCTTCTGTTGTCCATAGCCTACAACTATAACCTCCTCTAACACCTCTGTATCTTCCCTTAAATTTATCATAATCATTGGACGACCATTAATTTCAATCTCTTGAGAAGACATTCCTAAATAAGAAACGATCAATACAGAACTCTTACTAGGTACTTCCAGTATAAAATTACCATCAAAGTCTGCCACTGTTCCTACAGACGTATTTCCTTTTAATACTATAGCTGCTCCTATTAAAGGCTCATCGTTCGCATCAAGCACCTTACCTTTTACTAAAAAACCACTTTGAGCAGCCAATGTTAAACTGCTTAGCAATAAGAAAAAGGACAAGATACTTCTTAAAGCCATACAACTCCTTTCAGACAAGGAGTCACTTACAGAATGTTGTCTTATGTTTTTCATCATATTAAAAATAAAAAATAGTTTTCCCTTATAACTTCATAACACCGCATCGGTATGAGTTATCAACTGCAATCAAAAATCTCCCTCATAATAATAAATTTAGAATACAATCATATTAAGATTATTCCATGGCACAATCTTTTCACAAAGATACTATTATAGCCTAAAAACCCCACATCTATAATTTAACCAAAATTTTCTTATATGTTACATAGCTATCCAGTATGTTACATATGTTATTACTTATGATACAACAAATATAAACAACACTTAAATCAATTCGTTTTAGCATAAAAACATCTTAGAAACTGTTTAAAATTTATTGAGAATAAACGTTATTGCGTAAGCATCCAAAATTGGCGTATTGACTAGTATGGCTCTTTCACATACCTTCGTGCTAAACTTAAAACTCGAAAGATTATGTTTAGCGAAAAATATTTTGAAAGACTGTGGTTTCTCTACAAGACCGAAGGTGAGCCCAAAGGAGTTTCCATCAACTCATTCTGCATTGGCAACAACATTCCATACTCGGCATTCTATGCCTGGTTCAAGAAGACACAGAAGAAGGTTGTACCTGTAGAAGTTGAAGGAATTCAACCGCAAGATTGATTCCCTTACAGATGCCCTGCTCAAGGCAAACAGCAAGGCTGAGAAGGCTGCTGTTGAATACAAAAAGCTTGAGAAGAAGCATAATGCCCTTGTCTAGCGTCTTTCACTTATGAACACTCAGGCATACGCTTCATCAAAAAGTCTGAAGGGTATAGAACGCAAGAAGGTCCTGAAAGGAAAGCATGATGACAAGGACGATTTTGACGGAACTCCTGCTGCTCCGACAACTGAAGTTTCACAGTCAGACTCTGCCGCATCCCGCGACACGCAGGATACTCCGAAGACTCCTCTTTCCATGGAAAGACCATACAGGAAAGGAATGACATACAATAAGGCTTGTGTAGGCACTCCGGTCATACACAGGTCCGATTATGCCATGCTTCCTGAGGGTTCTGTAGTCATATCATCAAGCTACCGTAAAATAAGAAACATTGTGAGCCATATTGAGGAACATCACTTTGAGGTGCTTAAGGTGAAGCATGCCGACGGCAGGATTGAAAGCATGTACCTTCCCATGAAAGATGATGCCCGGCTGACATCTACAATGAGATAGTACCGGGTACAAGCATTACGGCAAACATGCTCTCGTATCTGATGTTTAACCGCTTCCAGATGTCAATACCGGCATACAGGGAGGCAAAGAACCGTCTGTCGGATATGGACTGGGACACCTCTGTGCAGAATCTGCTGAACTGGGCCGACAAAGGTGCCATGCAGCTCAATAAGCTGATACCTGCCCTCAAGAAGATTGCCCTTCAGGACGGTGCCAACGTGAATGTGGACGAGACATGGCTCCGCTATCATGCTTACAATACGAAGCGTAAGACGTACATGTGGTGTCTGGTAAACAGAAAAGCGCGTATAGTCATCTTCTTTTATGAGGATACAACGGATAATGAAGGTGTACAGAAACATGGAGGCAGAAACAGAAATGTGTTGAAGGAGTTCCTTGGTGATGCAAAAATCAAATCACTGCAGAATGACGGTTATAACGTATATATGTATCTTAACAACGAACTTATGGATGTAGATCATCTCTGCTGTCTGGCTCATGCAAGGGCAAAGTTCAAGTATGCCTTCGACCAGGGAAGCCCGCAGGCAAGAATCTTTCTTGAGCTGATAGCAAAGTTATACGGCATGGAAGATACTTATCGCCGGGAAAAATTTACCGCAGACGAGATTTACCGCAGAAGGAACAGTAAGGAAACGACGGAAATCATCAATAAGATAAGGACAGAACTTTATGATCTGCTTGCAAATCCGGATGAGAACCGAAGCGAACTTATGAGCAAGGCTCTTAACTATCTGAAGAACTTCTGGAATCAGATCTTTGCCTACAGAAATGATGGAGAATACTCCATAGACAATATGGCAGCAGAAAGAGCGATAAAACCAATCACTGTCCAAAGAAAGAACAGCCTGTTCTTCGGAAGCGTGAAAGGAATACAGAACTCCGCAATCTATAATACCTTTATAGAAACCTGCAAACAGGCAGGGGTCTCCTTCAGGGATTACTTCTGCAAGCTGCTCAGAGAATTAAAGAAGGGAAGAACGGATTACGAAAACCTTCTTCCCATGACAATATGCAAATAATAATCGTTAAATTTGTGGACTCTTTTTTAGACGGATGCCTATTGGCACTCGTCTAAAAGGGGACACCCTAAAATTGGATGTTTACATACTTTCTTATCCCGAACTCACGTCTGGATCATAAGGGCAATCCTTGCGGAAGGACTGAATATATTCCTGCGTCCAAGAAGCTGTTTACACAAGCCTATAGCTTTTGCCATACGTTCAAACGGAAACACTGAGTGAAGCATGCCAAGTTCACTCTCATTAAAAATCTTGCGATATTTTTCCAGAACATCAAATTCTGTAAAGCCCAAAGTAGGGTGAATTTCTGAAATATTTTGTATCTTAGCCATATCTTTGTTGGGGTATTTCCCCCATTTTGGATGCCAAACCTTATTTTCGGGAGAATACCTAAAGATACGAAAAAGCAATTCGCAATACTTTATAGTTGTCTAATTATATTTACTGAATGTCCCTAAAAAAAGAGACCGTAAATTCCTTCACGGAACTTACGGTCTCCTAAAATCATATGAATGATAGATTATTCTACTTCACTGTAGTCAAGCACATTCTTTTTGTTTGCCATGATACGGTCGTATTCTTCTTTCGAACCTACCACAATCTTCTCGTATTCACGCTGACCTGTTCCGGCAGGAATCAAGTGACCACAAATCACATTTTCCTTCATACCTTCCAAACGGTCAACTTTACCGTTGATAGCAGCTTCATTCAATACTTTCGTTGTTTCCTGGAAAGATGCAGCTGACATAAAGCTTGAAGTCTGCAATGCAGCACGGGTAATACCTTGAAGAATCTGAGTAGAAGTTGCAGGAACAGCATCACGCACTTCTACCGGCTTCAAGTCACGGCGTTTCAACATACTGTTCTCATCACGCAACTTACGGGCAGTAACAATCTGACCCGGCTGCAAGTTCTGAGAATCACCAGCATCAACCACCACTTTCTTACCCCAAATACGGTCATTTTCTTCATTGAACTCAATGCGGTCAATAACCTGCTGTTCAAGGAAGCGAGTATCTCCCGGCTCGTTAATCTGAACCTTACGCATCATCTGACGAACGATAATTTCAAAGTGCTTGTCGTTAATCTTCACACCCTGCAGACGATATACGTCCTGAATTTCGTTCACAATATATTCCTGCACTGCTGTAGGACCTTTAATCGCCAAGATGTCAGCAGGTGTAATTGCACCGTCAGACAACGGAGTTCCGGCACGTACGTAGTCATTTTCCTGAACCAGAATTTGCTTAGACAAAGCAACCAAATACTTACGCACATCACCTGTCTTAGACGTTACAATGATTTCACGGTTACCACGTTTAATCTTACCCATGGTTACTTCACCATCGATTTCAGAAACGACAGCAGGATTTGACGGGTTACGTGCTTCAAACAACTCTGTAACACGCGGCAAACCACCGGTAATATCACCAGCCTTACCTACGGCACGCGGTATCTTCACAAGAATATCACCGGCTTTAACCGACTGCTTATTCTCAACAACAACGTGACCGCCTACCGGCAAGTTATATGTACGGATTACGCCACCGTTTTCATCAGTAATGTGCAATGAAGGCACCTTAGTCTTATCTTTTGATTCGGTGATGATAATTTCACGTAAACCAGTTGCTTCATCTGATTCAACCTTATAAGTGACATTCTCAATCACAGCCTCAAAGTCAATCTTACCTGATGCTTCTGTTACGATTACAGCATTAAATGGATCCCACTTTGCGATAAGTTTTCCTTTTTCTACAATTTCACCATCTGATGCATATAATTTTGAACCATAAGGAACGTTGTGTGTAGAAAGAACAATGCCTGTGTTCACATCAACAAAACGCAGTTCTGCCAAACGGCCTACTACAATTTTTACCGGTTCACCAGTTTCTTCTACCGTATCTACAGTACGCAGTTCTTCAAATTCCAGACGAGCATTGTTTTTGGCAACAATACTTGCATTGGCAGCCATGTTACCGGCGATACCTCCGGCGTGGAATGTACGAAGTGTCAACTGTGTACCCGGCTCACCGATAGACTGAGCTGCGATGACACCAACAGCTTCACCCTTCTGAACCATACGGCTGGTAGCAAGGTTACGGCCATAACATTTTGCACAGACACCCTTCTTCGATTCACAAGTCAATACCGAACGGATTTCTACGCTCTCAATCGGAGATTTCTCAATCTTCTCAGCGATTGCTTCCGTAATTTCCTCACCTGCTGCAACCAAAAGTTCCCCAGTTGTAGGATGAATTACGTCGTGTACAGAAACACGTCCTAAGATACGTTCATATAATGTAGCAATGACTTCGTCATTATTCTTCAACGCAGTACATACCAAGCCACGCAATGTGCCACAGTCTTCTTCGTTGATAATAACATCATGAGAAACGTCAACCAAACGACGAGTCAAGTATCCAGCATCGGCAGTCTTCAACGCTGTATCGGCAAGACCTTTACGAGCACCGTGGGTAGAAATAAAGTACTCCAATACCGACAAACCTTCCTTAAAGTTAGAAAGAATCGGGTTCTCGATAATCTGTGCTCCTTCTGCTCCGGCTTTCTGAGGCTTAGCCATCAAACCACGCATACCAGACAACTGACGAATCTGTTCTTTAGAACCACGGGCTCCAGAATCCAACATCATGAATACAGAGTTAAATCCTTGATCGTCATTCTTAATAGTCTTGTACAAGATATCAGACAAGTCGCTGTTTACGTGAGTCCATGTATCAATAACCTGATTATAACGTTCGTTATCGGTGATGAAACCCATGTTATAGTTCATCATAATCTGTTCGATTTCCTCATTACCACGTTTAACCAGTTCTTCTTTTTCTTTCGGGATAATAATGTCACCCAAGTTGAACGATAGTCCACCTTCAAATGCCATCTTATAACCTAAGTTCTTGATTCCATCCAAGAACTCGCAGGCACGGGCTACACCTACAGCTTTAATTACATCGCTAATGATGTCGCGCAATGATTTCTTTGAAATAATCGTATTGATATATCCACATTCTGCCGGTACAATTTCATTCACAATGATACGACCTACAGAAGTTTCCTTAATCATCTTATCAACGATATTTCCGTTTTCATCCAAATCTTTTGCAATTACGCTAATAATAGCATGAATGTCTACCTTTCCTTCATTATAAGCAACCAAAGCTTCTTCCGGACCGTAGAAAATCAAGCCCTCACCTTTAGCCCCTTTACGCAGTTTTGTAATATAATACAAACCAAGTACCATATCCTGTGCAGGAACTGTAATAGGCGCACCGTTTGCAGGGTTCAAGATATTGTGTGCCTGAAGCATCAACATCTGAGCTTCCAATACAGCCTCATTACTCAAAGGCAAGTGAACAGCCATCTGGTCACCATCGAAGTCGGCATTAAATGCAGTACATGCCAACGGGTGCAACTGAATAGCCTTACCTTCAATCATCTTAGGCTGGAATGCCTGGATACCTAAACGGTGCAGAGTCGGGGCACGGTTCAACAATACCGGATGACCTTTCATTACATGTTCCAGAATATCCCAAATCACCGGTTCTTTACGATCTACGATCTTCTTCGCAGACTTAACCGTCTTAACAATACCGCGTTCAATCAATTTACGGATGATAAACGGTTTGTACAATTCGGCAGCCATCAACTTAGGAATACCGCATTCGCCCATCTTCAATTCAGGACCAACGACAATAACCGAACGTGCAGAATAGTCAACACGCTTACCCAACAAGTTCTGACGGAAACGTCCTTGCTTACCCTTCAAGCTATCTGAAAGAGATTTCAACGGACGGTTAGCGTCAGTCTTTACTGCGCTTGATTTACGTGAGTTATCGAAGAGCGAATCAACAGCTTCCTGCAACATACGCTTTTCATTACGCAAGATTACTTCCGGAGCCTTGATTTCAATCAAACGTTTCAAGCGGTTATTACGGATAATAACGCGACGATACAAGTCATTTAAGTCAGAAGTAGCAAAGCGTCCACCATCCAATGGAACCAACGGACGAAGTTCAGGCGGAATCACCGGAACAATTCGTACAATCATCCATTCAGGCTTGTTGCGCCCACGCGAAGCACGGAAAGACTCAACGACCTGAAGTCGCTTTAATGCTTCATTTTTACGCTGCTGTGAAGAGTCATTGTTCGCCTTATGACGCAATTCATATGAAAGCGCATCAAGGTCAAGTCCAACCAGCAGGTCGTAGATAGCTTCTGCACCCATCTTAGCAATAAACTTGTTAGGGTCGCTATCTTCAAGGAACTGATTGTCTCTTGGAAGAGCATCCAGAATATCCAAATATTCTTCTTCAGACAATAAGTCGTATTTATTGATGCCGTCTTCAGCCTTTATACCCGGCTGAATAACAACATAACGTTCGTAATAGATAATAGCATCAAGTTTCTTTGTCGGCAAGCCCAGCAAATAGCCAATCTTGTTCGGCAAAGAACGGAAATACCAGATATGTGCAACCGGTACAACCAGCTGAATGTGTCCGCTACGTTCACGGCGTACTTTCTTTTCAGTCACTTCTACGCCGCATCGGTCACAGACAATACCTTTATAGCGAATACGTTTATATTTACCACAATGGCATTCATAGTCTTTTACCGGTCCGAAGATACGTTCACAGAACAAACCATCACGCTCAGGTTTGTAAGTACGGTAGTTGATAGTTTCAGGTTTCAGGACTTCACCAAATGAGTTCTCTAAAATCTCTTCTGGTGATGCCAACCCGATGGTAATCTTCGAGAAATTACTTTTTATCTTAGTATCTTTTCTAAAAGCCATACTTTATGTTTTATAATAATGAAGTATTAACAGTGAAGAATGAAAGAACGTATAACGAAAAGCTAAAACAGAATCTGTATACAAGAGTTCTATTTTTCATCTTTCATTCCTCACTAAAAGTTTTATTCCAGTGTAATGCTCAGGCAGAGACCTCTCAACTCATGAAGTAATACATTCAGAGACTCAGGAATGCCCGGAGTAGGCATCGGTTCTCCCTTAACGATAGCTTCATATGCCTTAGAACGTCCTACAACATCATCTGACTTAATGGTCAAGATTTCCTGAAGAACATGAGCTGCACCGAATGCTTCGATAGCCCAAACCTCCATTTCTCCGAAACGCTGACCACCAAACTGAGCTTTACCACCCAAAGGCTGCTGAGTAATCAAAGAATACGGACCGATAGAACGTGCGTGCATCTTATCTTCAACCATGTGGCCCAGCTTCAACATATAAGTTACACCTACAGTTGCCGGCTGGTCGAATTGCTCGCCTGTACCTCCATCATACAGATAAGTTTTACAGTAACGCGGCAATCCAGCCTTATCTGTCCACTTATCCAAATCGTCTAATGTAGCACCGTCGAAAATAGGAGTCGCAAACTTAACACCCAACTCTTTTCCGGCGCGGCCTAATACAGCTTCGAAAATCTGACCGATGTTCATACGAGAAGGCACACCCAACGGATTCAACACAATATCAACCGGTGTACCATCTGCCAAGAACGGCATGTCTTCCTGACGAACTACACGTGAAACAATACCCTTATTTCCGTGACGACCTGCCATCTTATCACCCACACCAATCTTACGCTTCTTGGCAATATAAACTTTAGCCATCTGAATAATACCTGAAGGTAATTCGTCACCGATTGTCAAAGCAAATTTCTTACGCTTCAACTCAGCTTCCAGCTCCTTATACTTCTTCAAGTAATTCATAACCAAGTCACGGATCATATCATTTTTATGAGCATCGGTTGTCCATTTGCTCAACTGAATGATTGTGTAATCCAACACTTCCAGATCACGTTTTGTAAACTTAGCACCCTTGGCAATTACTTCTGTTCCTAAATAATCTTTTACGCCCTGAGAAACTTTATCATTAGTCAAGACCAACAATTTATTAATCAGAACATCTTTTAAGACAGCTGCCTTTTCTTCAAATTCTTCATTCAATTTCGGAAGAATTGCTTTATCTGCATTCTTCTCGCTACGGCTCTTGATTACACGCGAATATAATTTTTTGTCAATAACTACGCCACGCAATGAAGGAGAAGCTTTCAATGAAGCATCTTTAACGTCACCAGCCTTGTCACCAAAGATAGCACGCAACAGTTTTTCTTCAGGAGAAGGATCTGATTCCCCTTTCGGAGTAATCTTACCAATCAAAATGTCTCCCGGCTCAATGCGAGCACCGATACGCACAATACCGTTTTCATCCAAGTCTTTTGTTGCTTCTTCACTTACATTCGGAATATCTGAAGTAAGTTCTTCCATACCACGTTTGGTTTCACGAACCTCCAGAATATATTCATCAACATGTACAGAAGTCAACAAATCTTCACGAACCACGCGCTCATTCAGCACGATAGCATCCTCATAGTTATATCCCTTCCAAGGCATGTAAGCAACCAGCAAGTTCTTACCTAATGCCAACTCACCGTTTGCAGTAGAATAACCTTCAGTGAGGATATCTCCTTTTTTGACACGCTGACCAGCCTCACATATCGGACGCAAGTCAATAGTCATGCTTTGGTTCGTCTTGCGGAACTTCGGAATACGGTACTCTTTCAATGCAGGCTCAAAGCTTACAAACTCTTCGTCTTCTGTACGGTCATACAAAATACGGATTGTAGTAGCATCTACAAAATCAATCACACCGTCACCTTCTGCAGCAATCTGGGTACGAGAATCCTCACATAATTGTTTCTCGATACCAGTACCAACAATCGGTGCTTCCGTTCTCAACAAAGGTACTGCCTGGCGCATCATGTTAGAACCCATCAACGCACGGTTAGCGTCATCATGTTCAAGGAACGGGATCAAAGATGCTGCTATAGAAGCAATCTGCTGAGGAGCTACGTCCATCAACTCTACCTGATCCGGAGTTACAACCGGATAATCGGCATCACGACGGGCTTTTACTTTTTCACGGATAAATGTACCGTCATCATTCAAAGGTGCATTACCCTGTGCAATAATCTTATCTTCCTCCTCTTCAGCAGACAAGTACTCGATACCTTCCGGTGACAAGTCAACCACTGAATCTTTTACCTTACGATAAGGAGTTACAATAAAGCCAAGATCGTTAATCTTCGCATAGACACACAAAGAAGAAATCAAACCAATGTTCGGACCTTCAGGTGTTTCAATCGGACACAAACGTCCATAATGAGTATAGTGTACGTCTCGCACTTCGAAACCAGCACGGTCACGTGACAAACCACCAGGACCCAGAGCCGACAGACGACGCTTATGCGTAATTTCAGCCAATGGGTTGGTTTGGTCCATAAACTGTGACAAGGCATTGGTACCAAAGAATGAGTTGATAACCGAAGAAATAGTCTTCGCATTAATCAAGTCAATCGGAGTGAAGACTTCATTATCGCGAACATTCATACGCTCACGAATCGTACGCGACATACGTGCCAAACCAATAGCAAACTGGTTTGATAGCTGTTCGCCCACAGTACGTACACGACGGTTACTTAAGTGGTCGATATCATCCACATCTGCCTTTGAGTTAATCAACTCAATGAGATACTTGATGATTTCGATAATATCTTGTTTTGTCAATACTCTGACATCCATCGGTGTATCCAAGTTCAACTTTTTGTTGATACGATAACGTCCGACATCTCCCAAATCATAACGCTTTTCAGAGAAGAACAGGTTGTTAATAACTTCTCTTGCACTGGCGTCATCCGCCGGGTCTGCGTTACGCAACTGACGGTAGATATATAAAACCGCTTCCTTCTCCGAGTTACTCGGGTCTTTCTGCAGAGTATTAAATATAATAGAATAATCCGAAGCATTTGCCTCCTCGTTATGCACAAGGATATTCTGAACTCCAGATTCGATAATCATATCGATATGCTCCGGTTCAAGAATCGTTTCACGGTCAATAATGACTTCGTTACGTTCAATAGAAACTACTTCACCGGTATCTTCATCAACGAAATCTTCTGTCCATGTTTTCAGTACACGCGCAGCCAGTTTACGACCGAGAACTTTCTTCAGATTTGCCTTGTTTACTTTAAGGTCTTCAGCCAAGTTAAAGATTTCAAGAATATCTTTATCATTCTCAAAACCTACAGCTCTCAACAAAGTAGTAACAGGCAATTTTTTCTTACGGTCAATATATGCATACATCACATTGTTAATGTCTGTAGCAAACTCAATCCAAGACCCTTTAAAAGGAATGATACGAGCAGAATACAGTTTTGTTCCATTAGCATGGATGCTTTGTCCAAAGAATACACCCGGAGAACGATGCAACTGAGAAACGACAACACGCTCAGCACCGTTTATAACAAAAGTACCTTTCGGAGTCATATACGGGATAGGACCTAAATAAACATCCTGAATAACCGTATCAAAGTCTTCGTGATCGGGGTCGGTACAATAAAGCTTCAATTTAGCTTTCAAGGGGACACTATAAGTCAATCCACGCTCTAAGCAATCATCAATCGTATAGTGAGGCGGATCGATATAATAGTCAAGGAACTCGAGCACGAAGTTGTTACGCGTATCAGCAATAGGGAAATTCTCCGCAAATACTTTGAACAGGCCATCGTTCTTTCGTTTTTCAGGCGGGGTATCTAATTGTAAAAAGTCTTGAAATGACTTCAATTGCACTTCCAAGAAATCCGGATACTGCATCGGATTCTTAATAGAAGCAAAGTTAATTCGTTGATTTTGATTGTTTGAAGACATCTGTATGGAGTATTTAGTATTTGTCAACTTAATATAGACGCAAAAAGGTTAAGAATCCTCTTCTAAGAGGACTCTTAACCGAAATACCTGATTTACAGGATAATCTTATTTAAGTTCAACTTCAGCTCCAGCTTCTTCCAAAGTTTTCTTCAATGATTCAGCTTCGTCTTTAGCCAAACCTTCTTTAACTACGCTAGGAGCACCGTCAACCATGTCTTTTGCTTCTTTCAAGCCAAGACCACAAGCTTCTTTAACGGCTTTAACAACCTGCAATTTAGCAGCACCTGCGCTCTTCAAAACTACATCGAATGAAGTTTTTTCTTCAGCAGCAGCTGCACCAGCAGCAGCAGGGCCAGCAGCAACAGCTACAGCTGCAGCAGCAGGTTCAATACCGTATTCTTCTTTAAGGATAGTTGCAAGTTCATTAACTTCTTTTACTGTCAAGTTAACTAATTGTTCTGCAAAAGCTTTCAAATCTGCCATTTTTGTATGATTTTAATTGTTTATTACTAATTGAAATTTAAAGTTGTTTGATTTCTTAACCTGGTGAACGATTTTGTTATTTAAATTATTCTGCGCGTTCGCCCAAAGTTTTAAGAACCCCATGAATGGTGTTTCCACCAGATTGAAGAGCAGAGATAACGTTCTTCGCAGGAGACTGCAACAGAGCAACAATATCTGCGATAACTTCGTTCTTACTCTTAATAGTAGCAAGAGCTTCTAACTGATCAGCACCTACATAGAATCCTTCTTCTGCATAAGCAGCTTTCAATGCAGGAACACCGTCTTTGTACTCTTTCAACAATTTAGCAGGAGCATTAGCTACCTCGCTGAACATTACTGAAGTTGTACCTTTCAGAGAGTCGAACAAAGGAGAATAATCTACATTGTCCATGCTCATCAGTGCTTTATGAAGCAAAGAGTTTTTTACAACTACCAACTTGATACCAGCTTTAAAGCATTTTCTACGCAATTCACTTGTTTTAGCTGCATCCATTGCAGTAGTATCAACCAAGTAAAAATGTCCGTATTGCTTTACGGTATCAGCTAATTGACCTATAATTACGCCTTTATCTTCCTTTCTCATGATTTCCTCCTAATTTTAGATTTCTTCTACTGATTTCGGGTCGATTTTAACACCCGCACTCATTGTACTTGAAAGATAAATGCTCTTAATATAAGTACCTTTAGCTGTGGTCGGTTTCAATTTAATGATAGTAGCGATAAATTCTTTCGCATTTTCACGAATCTGTTCTGCAGTGAAAGATACCTTACCGATTGATGTATGAACAATACCTGTCTTATCAACCTTAAAGTCAATCTTACCTTGCTTAACTTCCTTAACAGCCTTAGCTACATCCATAGTTACAGTACCACTCTTCGGATTCGGCATCAATCCACGAGGACCAAGAACACGACCCAAAGCACCGATCTTACCCATGATAGACGGCATTGTAATGATTACATCAATATCAGTCCATCCACCTTTGATCTTTTCAATATATTCATCAAGACCAACATAGTCAGCACCAGCTTCTTTTGCAGCAGCTTCAGCATCAGGTGTACACAGAACCAAAACACGCACTTGCTTACCTGTTCCGTGAGGCAGTGAAACTACACCACGAACCATCTGGTTAGCTTTACGAGGGTCTACACCTAAACGTACGTCAATATCTAATGAAGCATCAAACTTAGAAAAAGTAATATCTTTAACTAACTGTGCAGCTTCTTTCAGTGAGTATGCTTTCCCTGCTTCAATTTTTTCTGCAGCCAACTTTTGATTTTTTGTCAGTTTACCCATTATCAATTGAAGTTAATTAATTATTACCCGGGAAGTCACCTTTTACAGCGATACCCATACTTCTAGCTGTTCCTGCCACCATTGTCATAGCAGACTCGATAGTAAAGCAGTTCAAGTCAACCAATTTATCTTGAGCAATCGTACGAATCTGATCCCAAGTAAGTTCTGCAACTTTCTTACGGTTAGGTTCTGCTGATCCACTCTTAACCTTTGCTGCCTCAAGTAACTGAATAGCAACAGGAGGAGTTTTGATTACAAAATCGAAAGACTTATCTGTGTAGTAAGTAATGATTACAGGCAATACTTTACCCGCCTTGTCCTGGGTTCTGGCGTTGAATTGCTTGCAAAATTCCATGATATTAATACCCTTAGAACCCAAAGCAGGTCCAACGGGAGGTGATGGATTTGCAGCGCCTCCTTTAATCTGTAATTTGATTAGTCCAGCAACTTCTTTAGCCATTTTTGTAAATTTTTATATAAACATTTAACGAATAGAATAATATATGTAACAAATACATTACTCTTTTTCCACATCCGTAAAGCCTAATTCAAGGGGTGTTTTACGCCCAAAAATTTTGACCATAACTTTCAGCTTGCGTTTTTCCGAATTCACTTCTTCAATCAAACCACTGAATCCGCTAAACGGTCCAACACTAACTTTCACTGTTTCTCCAACAACGTAAGGAACATTCATGTCCTCACCTACTTCTTGAAGTTCATCTACCGTACCCAGAATACGATTCACTTCCGACTGGCGCAGAGGTACCGGATGATCCTGCCCCCCCAAGAAGCCGATAACGTTAGGCGTATTTCTCAAGTGATGAGCAACCTCGCCTACCAAAGCAGCTTCCACCAAAACATAACCAGGGAGATAACTTCTCTCTTTCACAATTTTCTTACCATTGCGAACCTGATAAACTTTTTCGGTAGGAATCAATACCTGAGATACATACTCGCCAAGGTCACTATGTCTGATATCTGCGTCGAGATATTCTTTAACCTTGCTTTCTTTTCCACTTACAGCACGTAAAACGTACCATTTCTTTTCAATCTCAGACATCTTTATCACTGTTTATTAGTGCGGATAGATAACATCTTCCATGATAAACTGGAAGGCAGAATCCATTAGAAAAACAACGAGTGCAATGAGAAGGGAAGCAGTTAAAACAACCACTGCACTACTAGAAAGTTCTGAACGGTTAGGCCACGATACTTTATGGACTAGCTCGTCATAAGATTCTTTACAATAATTTGTTATCTTTTTGAACATAGTTATTTTCAATTTAGCACGGGAAGAGAGACTCGAACTCCCGACACTCGGTTTTGGAGACCGATGCTCTACCAACTGAGCTATTCCCGTAAAAATAGTTCCCGAATGGTTTCGGGAACTACTCATTCATTTATTTCAATGACTATTTGGTATTAGTCAAGAAGTTCAGTAATCTGACCAGCACCTACTGTACGACCACCTTCACGGATAGCGAAGCGAAGACCTACGTTCAATGCAACCGGATAGATCAATTCTACGTTGATAGTTACGTTATCGCCCGGCATTACCATATCTGTTCCTTCCGGCAAAGAGATTTCACCTGTACAGTCCATAGTACGCAAGTAGAACTGAGGACGGTATTTGTTGTGGAACGGAGTGTGACGACCACCTTCTTCTTTCTTCAAGATATAAACCTCAGCTTTAAATCTAGAGTGAGCTTTAACCTGACCCGGGTGACACAAAATCATACCACGTTTGATTTCATTTTTGTCGATACCACGAAGCAACAAACCTACGTTATCACCAGCTTCTCCCTGATCCAACAATTTGCGGAACATTTCAACACCAGTTACAACTGATTTCTTGTCTTCACCAAGACCCAAGATTTCAACTTCGTCACCAACCTTGATGATACCAGCTTCAACACGACCAGTAGCTACAGTACCACGACCAGTGATTGAGAATACGTCTTCAACCGGCATCAAGAACGGTTTATCGATATCACGCGGAGGCAATGGAATCCAGTTATCAACAGCGTCCATCAATTCCATTACTTTGTCTTCCCACTGAGCAACACCATTCAATGCACCCAAAGCAGAACCACGGATGATAGGAGTATTATCGCCATCGAAGTCATAGAATGACAACAATTCACGCATTTCCATTTCAACCAATTCCAACATTTCTTCGTCATCAACCATGTCGCATTTATTCAAGAATACAACCAGACGAGGAACGTTTACCTGACGAGCCAACAAGATGTGTTCGCGAGTCTGAGGCATCGGACCATCAGTTGCAGCACATACGATGATAGCACCGTCCATCTGAGCAGCACCAGTTACCATATTCTTAACGTAGTCGGCGTGTCCCGGACAGTCTACGTGAGCATAGTGACGATTTGCAGTTTGATATTCTACGTGAGAAGTGTTAATAGTGATACCTCTTTCTTTTTCTTCAGGAGCGTTGTCGATTGAATCGAAAGAACGCAATTCTGAAAGACCTTTTTTAGCCAACACAGTAGTGATAGCAGCAGTCAAAGTGGTTTTACCGTGGTCAACGTGACCGATAGTACCAATGTTAACGTGCGGTTTCGAACGTTCAAATTTCTCTTTAGCCATAGCTTTACTTGTTATTTATTTGATTAATAATCAGCATTTACATCCTTTATGAGCTGTTACCGGGACTTGAACCCGGGACCTCTTCCTTACCAAGGAAGTGCTCTACCGCTGAGCTATAACAGCAAAAGAAGAAATAAAAGAAGAGCGGAAGACGGGGCTCAAACCCGCGACCCTCAGCTTGGAAGGCTAATGC
>CAUDXH010000010.1 GCA_958453305.1 uncultured Bacteroides sp.
TACATGCCTGTCACGCATGGGGTCACGGGTTCGAGTCCCGTACGCACCGCGAAAGGGAGTAACATTAGTTACTCCCTTTTTTGTTGTGTATCAAACAATTAAGGCATTGGAAGTAGATGGAGAACATGTAAAAATTGGGTGTATATTTACCGGAAACTTACCAGTATTTCCCGATTTTTACCGATATTTTCACCTATAATGATACCGCCTTTGATACCATTTTTTTATTGTAGCGATAATCAGTAGATACCAAAACTCAAAAGAATATGAAATATCCGACAATGAGATTCGTCTTTGATCGTAAAAAGGTTGCGACAAAGACACACAAGGGACTCGTTCAAATTGAAGTTTTGAGCGAAGGTAAGAGAAAATGGATCGGAACCGGCGTTAAAGTCTATTCCGACCAATGGAATGATCGAAAGAAGATAATCAATTCAGTTGAAATGATTCAATTGAACCAGTGTCTTGATGAACAACTCCGGATTATCCAAAATTGGATTAATGAGCTTATCAGCAAAAAGGAAGTTTTTGATTTTGATAAGCTGGATAGATTTTTGAGATATACCAATAAATCAGAAAGTTTTGTTGACTTTGTAGAAAGAAGAATTGAAGAGCGTGGAGATATAACGGAAAGTACCAAAGCTTCCCATCGGACATTTGCGGCCTCATTACGTGAATTTGACAGAATAATATATTTTTCTGATCTGACAAAAGCCAATATCACATTGTATGATGATTGGTTACATGCTAAGGGCTATTCACAGCCGACAATATATAACTATCATAAACGTAACAAACGTTATATTCACGAGGCCATAAAGTTTGATTTGCTAAAAAATGATCCGTATAAGGGTGAGCGTTTTTCCCGTGGCAAACATGCCATCAGGAAATATTTGACTGCCGAAGAATTGAAGAAAGTGAAAGATGCTCAAATAGACTCGGAAACGATCTGTAGAGTCCGTGACCTTTTTATTTTTCAGGCATATACTGGAATATCCTATGCTGATCTTGCTAAATTCAATTTCAAACGTGACGTACAAAAACGCGGCAATAAGTATGTTATATTGGATATTCGTTTAAAGACAGAAGAAAACTATTTTATCGTATTACTGTCTCCTGCAATGGAAATATTGAAAAAATATGATTATGTGCTTCCGATTATCAGTAATCAACAATACAATTTGCGGCTTAAAATAGTTGCTGATTATGCAGGGCTTGATAGAAATTTGACCGTTCACATGAGCAGGCACACATTTGCGACAATGTGCCTGAACAATGGGGTTAAAATGGAAAATGTGAGTAAAATGCTCGGTCATACAAATGTACGCACCACACAACAATATGCTAAAGTTCTGAATGCCGAAGTGGAAAAAGACTTTGAGATGCTGGAACGGATTTTGTCATAGCATAAGAGAGCCACGCTAAAATAGTTCTACTGATATTTAGCGTGGCTTGTTTCATTTGAAATACTCCATAACTTGTGCCGATTGTTCACGGAGACCACAGCAAAGATAATTTTGAGTCATTTCCACACTTGCATGTCCCATCATTTGGCTTATAGAGTATAAATCGGCACCCCGTAAATACAAATTGGTTGCAAAACTCCGGCGTGCCGTATGGCTTGAAACAAATTCCCATTTTTCACCTTCCACTTCCTTTCCGGCCTTGAATATTTTAACCGCTTCTGTGATTCCGGTTTTCCGGCAAATATTACGGATATTATTGTTGAATGTCGGATCGCTAACTTCTTCTTTAGGCAAGTTTGTTAGTAGCTCTTTCACAATTGGCTTCAATGGCACTGTGGCATGAGTCTTAGTCTTTAAGCTGACATAAGAGATCATTCCACCCACTATATTACGGTTGTTCAACCGTGTATAGTCACTATGACGGCAACCAGTAAAGGCTCCTATTAAAAATTGTGTGCGTACCAATTGTTCGTTGGCATTCTTGGGAACATAGGTGATAATTCGTTCAAGTTCTTCATCAGTAAGCCAAACATTAGTGCTTCTCACATTTTTTACTGAAAGGATTTTATTATAGTCTTTAGGTAGCTCAACCTCTTCATTATACAAGTTCAATACAGCTTTTAATTTGGCGGCATATTGGCGAACAGAGTTTGGTGCCAGCCGTTCTTCCATATAATCAACAAAAGCCTGCAATCGGACTTTTGAAAGATTCTCCCATGTTGCCGGGCAATCGTTCGCCTTACTATACATGTTGAGTATAATTTCATATTTGGGGTATTTTACCAAAAATGCTGTACGTAAATCTTTCATTTTTATTTCATTTCTTTATTCCAACTATCATAAATATCTTCCCAATTATCACCTAAGCCAACCCTTATACCGAAAGCGTTGTAACATTGTTGTACCGTTTCTTTCGGTGGTAAATATCTCCCGTCACTTAACATTATATAGCCTTCGTTTATTTCTTGTTGTAGCAAGTTTATATCTACTGGCATAATTTCAT
Source organism: uncultured Bacteroides sp. (assembly GCA_958453305.1). Classification (GTDB taxonomy): domain Bacteria; phylum Bacteroidota; class Bacteroidia; order Bacteroidales; family Bacteroidaceae; genus Phocaeicola. Next base: position 2,470 of record CAUDXH010000010.1, read on the forward strand.
CAGGGAACAGCACCACGTTTCCTTTACTCGTTTGATAACTGACTCTTGGTAGTTCAAAATGCCCTCTCTGCCCAGTCAATAAAGAACAGATTCCGATTTCTCCGGTAATGAGATGAACTTCCGTGTTTGGCGCATTTATAACCATAAAATAGGCGTTATCGTCATTTTGGAAATGATTTACTACTCTGCCCACCCTTTCTGTATCACATCTTCTCATTCTCTCGTCCCAAAGATGTCCCAAATCATCATGGAACCGGATATAATCTCTTACCTTATCCCATGTTCTTACAGACAGAAATTTCATAGCAGGTAGAGTAAGAGTTTTTTCTACACCATTATCATATTTAAGTTCATGGGTAAAGTAATGTTTTCGTGAGCCGGTAATGTGTATATCCGTAACATCAAAGTTTTCATCATATCCGTTTTCGGTGGAATATTCTTCAAGAACAACAATATCACTCTGTACGATTTCATCAACTATCTTTTGAAACTCATTATAGGCGTTGGTTAGCAGGTTTTCGGTATTCATGTTGTCCTGCATGGGTATTTGTGCAACAAGTCTTATCGGGTATTCATTATGTTCTGTACCATAGCACATATTCTCCACAATACCACAATTAACCTTCCCACATCTTTCATGAAAGAAGTCCATTGTACGCAATACATCTTGGTTGCTTAATTTCGTGGGTTGGGTGACAAACAGCACATAACTTACTTTTACCCTACTAAGAAGTTCTATATGCACGTTTGTAACACTTGGAGGCGTGTCAATAAGAACATAATCCGGGTTGATAGAGTGTATTTTCTTTTTAGCCAGTTCAAGATATTGCCTTACCATTGATTTTTCCAAGTAAATAAACTTGGAAAACATATTTCCAGAAGAGTGTACCCAAATCATTTCATGCGGATGATCGCCTTCAAATTCGGTGTTCATTGACGGGGTATTTATATCTGCATCAATGATAAACACCTTATTCCCTTGTTTTGCAAGTAATCTTGCTATATTTGCGGTTGTTGTGGTTTTGCCTACGCCGCCTTTGCCTGAATATATTATAATAGCTTTCATATCAATTAAATATTTGGTTCAATAAATTCTATATTAGCCATCCGCATTTCATCTTCAAACGCCCATTTGTAATTGTGATTTTCCCAAAATGAAGCATATTCACAACCACGGCAAGTAACGGAGTATCGGCCTTCTCCTATTTTTCTTGCTTTACAAACATCGCGGAAAATCCGGTTATCTATCGGAAAGTCTGTAAAACATACGATCTCTTTTCCTTCATCCAGTAGCTTTTTAAGAAGCTGATAGTCACGACTGGTTCTATATGGCATATTCATGGTTGACCCCTTCTTTCATCAATTCAGGATTATCAAAAGCATTTCCTATGACTCGAATTTCCCGTTTGAAATCATTCCACCAATCAGGTGAAATTTGTTGCCATGGGTTCATCCATTCTTTATTTAAGTCGCTGATATTGGCAAGGCAAAAGCAGGCATATTCATCTATGTATTTAACCAATTTGGGATATTTACCATTAACACTAATAATGTCATGTTCGTAAATTTCTGTACCTTCTTTATCTGTTTTGCCTATAAATTGGCCGATTGTTTTGCAATCAACCTCATACTCTATGAATGTTCTTTTACCTCTATGGTTCAGATCACCATATACCCACATCTTTGTATTAAGGCTTTTGCCTCTGAATTTTATTATTCTCATAAATATTAAGAGTCAAGTTTTTTAATAAATTCATTTAATCTACTGGCTGAATAATCGGTACCGCCAATTATAAAATAACCATCAACGGCAAATTTGAATGCTTCAATGGCTTTTTGTCTCATTCCTTCTTCGGCTATCGCTATTGCTGCATAGGCTTTTGCTTCTGATATGGCATATTGCACATAGCCGGTAGAATCCATCCGGTTGTCACTTTCCAAATCCAAAGTGTTACGTCTGATATAATCTTTTGCTTTTTGATTCATACTTTTGGGTATTTTCCTTCTCCTTTCGGATCAGTTCATTAATAAATTTACTCATGTTCGGTTGCTCTCTGACAAAATCAACCAAATCAATATCCAGTCTAATAGCATAGACCTTACTTTTCGTAACCGGTTTGTTTCGGCGATAACTTCTTTTGGCTTGTTTATTCTCTTCCATAATAATTCATTGATATATGTAATAATTCGTTTGAAATGGCTGTAATTTAGGCTTGTTTGCCTCTTTTGTTCCGTCTCTGATTCGATGATTACCTTTGGTGTGAAAACGTCTGAAATCGCCCCAAAATAGTTCATCTGCATTTGCCTTTGGTCGGATTGTTCCCCAAACATATCGCCGTAATAGTTTGGGTAACATCATGGAAACAAACAGTAACGCTATACATTGGTGATTCAATAGTTTGGGCACAACGATTCGGCTGATAGTTCGTTCATGTTTATGTATGAAGATAGGCACCGGGAAAACCAAAGGCCGATCAATATACAATAGTTCGGGTGTGTATGCGCGTACTGGTTCATCCTCTGTTATTGGTTCGGGTACATTTGCGTTTGTTTCTTCGCTTACTGATTCGGTTAATAGTTCAGGCAAAGAAATGCCGGATAGTTCGGTTAACATTGTTAGCCTCTGTAATGCTTTGTTTATTTGATCCTGATAAAACCAACGGGAAATAAAATCTATCAGAGCTACCAAAGCAAAGACAAACGCCGGTGTTTTCGTTTGTGCATCCACATATAAGGCCGGTAAATGTTTTTCCGGTTCTCTTACCGGTTCTTTTTCCGGGATGATCGGAGCTTTGGCGCGATCTAAAGCCTTTATATTACATTTTAAGTTCGGGCAAATAGAATCATTTATAAATGCAGGCATAACCACACCTATACGCGCCGTCTTATCATCAAAGACCGCCGCCCGATCAGGTGCAACCAGCCACACGCCACCAGTCCAGCCGGAAAGCAAGGGGATAACGTTTGATGCAAAGAAACCTAGCTTTATATCAATTAAAGCGGCTTTTTCCAATGTTGCACAAAGTTCTTTGTGTCCGTTACTGTCTGCATCATTATAAGATAAATAAACTTTATTATCTCCGGCAATAGTACGAAGTGAAAAACCGCTTTTTTTGTTTCGTTTGGCTATTTCTTTTACAAAACCGGCGACCGCTTTTAATTCGCTTTTCTGAATCTTTATAAATCCGTCTTTTGAAAGATTGGGGTACACAAGCCGGTAATTAGGGAAATATCCGGCAAAATCACAAACAAAGGTTTGTTTCTTATCGTTGGTTATTTCTGTAATATTGCCGCCTTCCTGATTACAAACACAAACAGAACACCGGCCAACCATTTCTTTTAAATGTTTGGGATTGATAAATAATTTTAGGCCGTCAGGCAAAAGCCCGGATGTTTCAATAATTACGGGGTATTCTTTTAATGTACGCCCGTCAGAAGCAACTAAAGCCGATTTGTAAGGATCAAGATAAATATAATTAAATACCGGTCTTAGAGGATCTTTTGTTACTAATTTAGTGATATTTAGATGTTCCTTTGTAATCCACATATCAAAGGAGCAAACAATATTTTCGCGCTCTTCTATTTTGGTAAACCTTGTTTTATTGGCTTGTTTGGTGCCTATCAGCTTTTCAAATTGCCAAACAAGATTAAAAACCTGATCCACTGGAAAGGAACATTTAAAGCTGTTTATTTGTACAGTCCTAAAATCCGTTATATTTAGTTTGGCATCAACGCAAAGATATTTTATATTTATCTCGTTACCGTTGGCATCTTTCAGTTTTGCAAGCTCCGCGGCGGTATAGGTGCCGGGAGCTATTTCTATTTCATTTGTAAAAACGTCGTTTGCTATTTTAACCAATTCGGCCAAAATGAGGCCATTAAATTCTTTTTCATTCATAACATTAAATAGTTAGATATTTTACACCAAAGTAAAAGCCTAAAGCAAGGCAAAAAAGCAAGTAAATAGGAAGCAGCCAAAGACCGCCAAACGCGCTAAAGCAGATTAACAAAACTACTATTAGCCAAATAATTACGCCCACCATGTTAGAAAGTAGGGTTTTCAAGCTCTTGCAAAAAATCGTCCTCCGTTATACTCTCACATATATTTGAGCCATCAACATAAACACTAAATCCGGTTGCGGTGCGGAATACTTCTAATTTGTGCGTTTCTCCGTTTGGGGATTCTATTATATAAGCAGTCATAATATCAAAGTTTAAAGGAATGCCGGGAAACCGCCCGGCGCGGTGGAATGTTTGTATTATTCGTTTATGTTATGCAAATTACAGTTCCAAACGTGTTAGGGAATGAACCGTCTTTGTTAAGGCTAACAATAGATATATTATCCCCGTTATCCTTTATTACATAAACTATAAGTTTTCTAAATCCATATAACCCAATATGATATAATATCTTTTTCTCCATAAATTTAAAATTTGTCTGATTGATCGTTTTTATTTATGAAGTCTTTTAATTTTTTGGGATCGGTGCCAGAGATAAACACCACGGCACCGAATAAAAGCAGCATTAAACAAAACATAGCTTATTATTAATAAAGTGTTGCACGTTCGTATAAACTTTGCGATATAATGCCATCTTTACAAAGTCCGTCTTTATATTCTCCGAAAGCTATATTAAAATCCAGTTTAAAAGAATGTTTCTTTTTGTTGGCTTCTCTTTCAAATTCGCCTCCGAACTCTTTGCAGAACACCCAAAAAAGATCGGCGTAACTCTTTTTGATTGGTTATCGTATATTTTGCCATGGCTATTTCATTTTAAAAGTTATGCCAGCAGGCAACAAAGAACGGTTAACACTGGAAACGAATTTATTAAAATCGTTCTCCGTTACTTTTGTTTCGTAGTCTTTCCAATTAAAAACAAGCTCGTTACTATGATCGTAATATATCACATTACAAACTGATAACCCGGCATCAAGAACGGCCAGCATAACTCGCTTTTCATTTTCGGCCTTTTGTTGTTTCTTTTTGCAATCGTTAATTATTTCAGCGCGTTTTTTCTCGTATGCTTTGCGCTTTTCTTCGTCTTTTCGCGCTTGTACAGCTTCAGGACGATAATAACCCTCGTTTATTCTGTTAGTTATAGTTGTACGTTCTTCATCCGTTAATTTCAAAGTAAAACGTTCATTTTCCGGCTTATATGGGTTTTCCCATATTTGCCCGGTTAACTCTTCCAGCTTTTTTATAGCCTCGTTAGATTCTCTTTTCCAGCGTTCAACGATACCAAGCGTATAAAGAAGGTATTTAAAGTATTGTTTATCTTCTGCCTGATAAAGTAAATTATACTCCGTTTCTGTAATACGCAAATAGTTAATTGCAGTTTCTTTGCTGCTGTTTGTAATATGATAAAACCCGTTTTCAACTGGGTACATTGGCGCGCCGTAATGATTAGACAAATGAAGATCAACGAACATTTTAAACTGTGGGAAACGCTTTAGTATTTCTTCATGGCAGCAACCACCAGCACACCAAACGAAACGCCCGTTTTTGCGTTGTTCGTAAATATCCGCCGTTATACTCCAATCGCATATATTATTTTTGCAATCATCAGCCAGTAATATTTTAACATTGATTTCAAAGGTTGTCCCGGCTTGAATATATCTTTTTGATACTGTGTAACAAAGTCTATTTGTAGTAGTCATAATACAAAGTTTTAAAGGGTGAATAATGAAAAGTAAGAAGTAACCCGGAGCCATGACAACCCCGGAAAAATAGTTATTATTAGAATTTAGAAAGATATTCCACGCATCCGATAATATAGGCCGCGTGTTCTCTTGCCGCTTGTTCTTTTTCTTGCTTGGTTGCGGTCTTATGATCCTGATCGGAAAGCATTTTAGCCGCCATCCGGACGATCTTTTTCATAGTAGAACAGTTTGCAAGATATTCAACGGAAGGAGTTAAACCGCGGTTTACTTTTTTCAAGAGTGCATTTTGCAGCCATTCAGTAAGCGCGTAAATATCGCGAGAATTGCGAATATAGATAATTAATAAATCTGTGTTCATAACGCAAAATTTAAAGGGTGAAACTTGGTTTGTCTTTGTTTTTCCCTTAACTTTGCGTTATCACTGTGGAAGGTGATCCGATAAACGCAAAGTTTAAAGGGAGGCCGGGAAGAGTCGCCAAACTCGACCCGGTTTTTTATTAATATGAAATCTTTTGAATGCGATCAAAAGGAATTAATAACGCTATATGTTTATCTTGATAGTGAATCAGTTCAAAACTATTTGCCGTTGATAGTCTTATAATAGCGGCTTTTTTCGCCGTTTCTTGAAACACATCAAAATGAACCTTCAAACGGTTGCAACAGTTTGTGCCCTCTGGGGCTACATGTACGGCGTTTAGCGTTACATTTTTGTTTTGTAAGTTTAGTAATACTTCCATGATCTTATATTTTAAATTAAACACTCAACCAAGAAGAAGTAAAAGCGGAATTTGTGGAAGGTGATCCGGTCTTTTATCTCCTTTTCTGCATTACAAAGATACGAATAATATTTGTAATACAAAACAAAATGTACTTTTATTTTTAAGAAAATGCTCCGTTTTTACATTTATTAATATTGATATAATATATTGATTATCAATAAATTAATAAATAATATGATGATAAATATAAAGTATTTAAGAAGTAAGGAAATATTTATAGAAAATAGGTGTTTAAATACGCTTATTTGCTTTATTTATAGCCTTTGTTTAACTTTGTAGCAAGTTACAGAGCGCGAGACGCCAATATAATAAACCCTTTTATATCGTTTTATATGGTGTATAGTAAGCGCGTAACAGATTTACAGCAAATTTATCAATTAACCCCGGATGATGTTTTCTTTTGTATGCTTGTAGCATCCGGCGCCAGTCGTGGCGAAGCATACGCAACTATATTTAGACCACGATCTACAAAGATAGAAACAGCGCAACGCGGAGCCGCCCAACTTGCAAAGGATAAACCCGGCATTAATAAACTAATACGGTCTTTTGAAGATAACCGCGCCGCCTTCCTTCCTGACAATGATAGCCCCAAAAGCAAGAAGAAAAAGAAAAACACAGAAACAGAAGAGGAAGAAAAAGCCGGGAATGTTGTACAATACCGAGATAAAGACGCTGTTTTATCAGGCCTCGAACAAACCCTACCTTATTTAAGGGGCAAAGATCGCGCGGATGTATTAATGAAAATAGCCGATCTTCAGCAAATGAAGAAGGACGAAAACACGGAAGAAGAGGAAACAGTACATTATTATCTACCTTTGCAATGTTATAGATGCAGCCTTTTTATAGCTGATCGAGCAAAGCGGAAAGCAGAAGGAGCGGAAAAGCCGGATAATATTTAATATTATAGGTATAATATAAAGAGAATCAAGGCAAAGCGCGGCTTTTCTCCTTCTTTGCTGGTCAACTGGATAATGAAAGCAGGGAGGGCCCCCCCGGCTACCCAAGACACCAAGCATGTTTCAATCCCGGTCAAGATTTTTATTTTTTTTTCTTTTTTGGAGCCAATAATGGATGTTTTTAAGGCTTTTCCAATGATAAATTACAAAAGTGAATGTCCGATGTATAGTTTTACTTCTGAAAATGTATAGTATATGTATAGTTTACTTCATAACTATACATGTGTAAATCATTCATTATTAGGTCAATGGAAATTTAATGTATAGTATGTATAGTTTATATGTAAATTGCGTATGGGAAAAAAATATATATAATATGGTTTGCATAAAAAACTATACATACTATGCACTATTTTTCCATTGATTTGTATTTCAATATGTTATATATGTATAGTTGCCTTTAAAACCCTACATAAACCATACATATCAGAGAGAATGTTCCATCTGTATTTCCTATTGAAATAGAGTAGTTATCCTTTGTTTATCAATATTTTGCGATTATTGGTCTTCAATGATGCAACGAATAAAAACATGGCAAAAAGACTTCAAAAAAGCGTGTTTATTCTATATTTTAAGTAGAAAATAATAGTATTTATATAGTAATTATGTAGAAAATAAGCTATATTTGTGGCATAAAACACTTGAAAAATAGCATAAAAACAGTAGAAATGCTTTGTTTTCGGGTATAAAAACGGTGGTATGAATAAGTTTGAGTCTATATTGTTTGATTATGGGCGATACGTTTTTGTTTCTGTGTTCAGAAAAGCGCAGGAAGAGGAAAGATATGAAGATTGTGCGGTGATGCGAGATATTATGCAAAAATATCATATACCTTGTGACACATCTTTAGAGGACTGGCGTACTGATTTGTGGCGATTTGGATATTCAGGAGATGTTGCTATAAATAATCTGTCAGTATATATGGTTGAGGCCTTAACCCGTGCCGGGTATTCAAATTCATAGATTGTACATGGAGAAGGGAAAGTATAGGAAGTTGTTAAATGAGGTCTTCGGGCTTATGAAAGGCGAGAAACTGGATGCCGCCTTACAAGAGTCCAAAAGTGCAGCGCGTGTTGACGCTGTGCAGGACTTGATGCGTGCAGCCATTATACGATCTTCGATTTGTAAGTTCAATGGTACGCCTTACTATTTCAGTGGCCGGATATATGAAGAGATGGCATGGGATGATTTTGGCAATCTGATATATGACTTGATGCGTAAATGCAAAATGCCCAATGGTGATTATTCCCGTGTGGAGGGTGTACTGAAAGTCTGTAAGCGTGTGGTGGCAGGAAAAGCCTTGAAGCCTGATAATGCCATTGTGGTGTTCAATAACTGTGTGTTTGATATGAATGCTCGCCGTGCACATTCTTTCAACCGCCGTTGGGTACAGACTACATGTGTTCCCTATGACTACAAGCCGGAAGAGCATGTCTTTCTTTGGAGAATGTTCCTGGATGAAGTTTTGCCGGACAAAAACATGCAAAAAGTTTTGCAGGAGTTTCTTGGAAGTATTTTTGTTGACCGGCGTGTGGCGAAAATGGAAACTATGCTTGTTCTTCGTGGCTCCGGCTCCAATGGCAAAAGTGTAGTCTTTGAAACGATCATGGGCATACTTGGCCGGGAGAATGTCAGCAATTTCGGCATAGGTGCATTGATTACTGGAAATGAGAGAAAAAAAAATATCGCTTTCATTAATGGCAAGCGGTTGAACTACTGTTCTGAAATACAAGCGTTAGAGTTTGGTAAGGATAGTGACACGTTGAAGAGCCTTATCAGTGGTGAACCTACCGAAGCCCGGCCTATCTATGGCGATAACTTCACTGCTTACAATATTCCTCTGCTTATGGCAAATGCCAACCAAATGCCGTATTTGAAAGACTGGAGCTATGGAATGAGGCGGCGTATTTGCATTATTCCCTTTGAGGTGGAGATACCCAAAGCCCGGCAGAAAAAAGAACTGTCACGGGATTTGGAGGCCGAATACCCAGCTATATTCAATTGGATATTGGAAGGACGTGACCGTTTTATCGCCAATGGTTATAAGTTGACAGACAGTAAGGAGCTTGAAAATGTCATGGATGAATATCAGTCGGAAAGTAGTACCGTAATGAAGTTCATGTATCAAATGAACTATCTGTGCCGCTATGAGGAAATTGCCGATATTGAACCCAAATGGATGTCTTCGGCCATTCTGTACCGGAAATATTGCAAATGGTGTAGGGACAATAATGCCAAAGAAGAGAATGTGACAGTATTCGGACGTATTCTTTCGGAAGCCGGTTATCGTAAAAAAAGAACCCCGAATGGTCAGGTGTATGGTTTGTATGGAACAGCCTTGACGGAAAAACTCTATTATGAGAAACGGGAAGACCTACGGGGTAACTATAAGCAAAGGATCGCTAAACCGGTTTATCAAGATGGCAAACGATACGCTTATACCCATGAAGGGCTTGCGGCCTGCTTGTCATTGAGCATTTATCAAGTCCAGCGTTTGTTCCGGGAGAAGAAACTGGAGGGGACGTACCACATGGAGAAGAGAACAACTGTTTTTGACTTGGACGCTGTGGAGAAGATTATCAAACAATTAAAAATAAGAACCAAATAGTATGATCGCACCGGATGAATTTGCAGAGGTTATTGAAAAAATAGATAACCTACGGGGAGCATTGGAAATCCCTATGCCAGCTGGATTTCATGTAAATCAAATGAAGCGTGAGCTTGAAGAAGTATCAGACAAATTAAAACGGATTTACGTTGAGGAAGAAGACGAAAATCCATGGGAGGAATAAGCATGGCAGTAAAATTTAGACACAAGGAAACGGGATTGTTCTTTTGCAGGGCAAAGGGATTATCCCCTTCAAGAAGAGATTATGACAAACTTGGAGAAGAAGGTATTTTTAGGAAAAGGCATTTGTCTAAGCGAGGAAGAATCTACGAAAGCGCAACTGAAAATCAGAAACGGGATTGGATTGGTAAGAAACATGCAGATGAATTTGAAATAGTAAAAGTATGAAAAATATGAATCACATAGAGTTAAGTGTTGAGCTGATGTCTATTCTTCGGGCCTTGAACTATTCATGTGAATTGAAGACAATAGAAGGTAAGAGCATTGTAATGGATATAGCAGTGCAAGGAGAATTGTCTGTCAGACACCAAAAAATGATTGAAATGCTTCTTGGTGGATTTCTCTCTGAATTTTATTGGGTAAATGGGAAGCATCATATTTATATCAGAGAAGAGTGCAAAGGGCTTCTTCCTGATGATGATAGGTATAGTTGCTTGATTTATGAAATGAATAAAGTATCATCGGATGAAGAACGTATAAACTCTTACGGTAAGGAATACTTTTTTAATCTTGGAGATAGATTTGAACGTAAATTAAAAATAGGATTATGAGCAAAAAAACAAATGGTATTCAGGTAGGTAACTTTATTGTTACGAGGGATAATGGTAGTGAACATGACTGGATCAGTATTAAGGCAGTGTCAGGTTTTTGGAGTATGCGTTTTCGGGATGATAACGGAATGTTTTCCCGGATTCGGGAGTTAACCAACAATAAGGAACTTCGTGAATATTTGGAAACATGGATCAAAGTATGTTTCCTTATTAGTAATGCAACCCCTGACGTTAAGTTTATGGAAGAGTTTTTTAAAAGCTATTCTGATCTTACCGAACGGCTACGAGGCTTGCAGCAACCAGTATCACCGGAAGATGATGCCAAGATACTGGAAGAAGAGAGAAACATGAATAGTATCAAGGAAGGTATTAAGGAGGAACATAAAAATGAGGGTACCGACTGATAAGGAAATTGAAGAGGCCAAAGAATACCTCCGTCAACGTCTGGATGCGGAGCTATCCATGCGTACCAATCTTCAAATTGTAATGATCGAGGCGGCAAAGCAAATTATAGATATTTCATACCGGTACAAGATCAGCCCTGAACTATTCCGTTTTTCAGCAAACAGACAGTTGCAGGAGGAAGTGGATGCCATTATTTTATCCCTTCTTGAAATAATTGAAGACTATACTTATACTTTGGCAGTAGCGACACATGAGGATAATAAGGATGCAATCATAACATGTATAACGCGAGAATCATACGGCAAAACCTTCACACAACGTGCAAGAGAATATGTTGACCGGTTTTCAAAGGAGGTTGAAACGGCCATTGCCGCCGGATTACTACTGAACCTTTCCAAAGACAAATTACTTTCATCTATCAGGCAGTCGGTAAAAACGCCATTGCTTAATGAGCATGTACAGAGAGCTATTTCAAAGGGTTATCCGATTATTTCAAGACTCGGTGTTCAGGAGTCTTTTGGAGTAGGACGTACTGTAAGCTCTTGGACTGCACTGTCAGATTTGACGGAGTATGCTGTGGCAGAGGGTTGGATGAAGCATTGGGAATTGCAGGCTAAAGCCTGTGGAGCCGTAGGGTTCTTTGTCATGCGTGGCAGCTCCTATCCTTGTAACATTTGTGACGATGAAGTCGGATTTCATGTGGAATGGGACAAATTACCACCGTATCACGGTCATTGTAAATGCTTTGCCGTTCCCGTATCAGCAATATAATTATTTAACATACTAAATATCAGAATATTATGTTTGGATTATCATTAATCAGCACAAAGAAACTCAATCATCTTGCATCAGAATGCAGCAAACTGGCTATTGCCAATGTTGAGCTTTCAAAACAAAATGCGACACAATCTAAAACTATTATGGAACTTACTGGAGAAGTCCGGGTGCTAAATTCTAAAATCCTTCTGAATGAAAGTATCAATGATGATCTGCAAAAGAAGCTTAACCGGAAATATCCTCGAAAGCCTTATAATAAAAAATTGTATCGAAAGTAGTGTCATATTCAATTCATTCATTACATTTGCAATGTAGAAGCTGACTTGTTATAACACAAGCTTATCAACCAAATTGTTGAAAAAGTAAAGCCTCTGTCTATTTTATGTAGGCAGAGGCGGCTTTTCCTAATGTATAGTTACATTGGATTCAGAGCGCGGAGTACGGGATTGCTTTCGCGCTCCGCGTTGGTACAGATCATTTTGCATTACCCTCTTTATTTTCATTTTTCTTGATTTTCAGTTGATATAGCAAGTCAGCTTGTTGCTGTTCCTTATATTCACGCATGATACGATCCCATTCATTGTTTTTTCCATAGCCGGATTCTTCCGAGCCGGTTTCTTTTGATAAAATACCGGCACCGACTAATTGTACCAAGTTCGATACCAATTCGGCTGCATTTTGGTGGACGTATGGAACTGCCCACGAAAAAATTTTCAAATTGAGGAATTTGGTAAGTTGGCCTTTTTCTGTTCCATATCCGTGCAGGAACAGCCGTTTCATTTTGTCTATTGATTCGTCAAATTCCTTGCAGTCAATCATGGCTTTTTCCAAAGATGGTGAATAGATCAGCTTGATAGCAACACCCGGTAAATCTCCTGACTTTACTTCGGGAGGCATGACAACAAAACTCCCCATAAAAATCATTTTAAGTAATGTATTAATTTGAAGTTCAAATGATTGTGATGCTTCGGGACGATTCATAAAGCCTGCATCATCATCCTTCCCCATAGTGATAGCTTTTACCGCACCATACATATCTCCCTGAATCTCAACATCTTCACCTTTAAGTAACATGATTGGAAATGCGTATGCCATATTGTTTTGACACAAATGGGAAATAGCCAGTTCGTACTTGTCGATATTATCTTGTGAAAAGCTCCAGCAGGCACCGTGTTTGTCCCGATAATATACAACCGGACATTCGGTAAATCCATGATCGTGTTCTTCCACTAATGTATATCCTTCAATACCGAAATACTGTTTCACTTTGTTTATTGCTCCGGCTATTCCCCTTTTATCCTGCCGGTAACGGTACATTTTTTTATTATCCCACACTTCCACCCAAGAAATGAGTTCCTTTCCCTCTTCGTCATAGTCGCTGTATCGCCGGGCAAACAGTGTCATTTGACCGGTTATGGAATCGTAGTGAGGATAAAGAGTGTCACCATCAAAATAGGAGAGATTCTTGGTGAACACCTTGCCTTCATTCATATAGAATACGATTGCTGCATCTCCCGTTATTTTTACACTTTTGGCATATTCGTAAAATGCAATCTCCATATTTTTATCCAGCCATCCTTTTTGAAATTCGAGAAATATTTCCCGTGAACTTTCATCAACTTTGGTATCGGTCAGCTCATGATGAATGTCATTGCCACATAGATGTACAAGTTGTTGGATAGTGATTATCATCTGAAAGGGAAAAGAAGCACGGAATACTTTCTCCCGGAAGAACCGTTTCTTCTCTTCGTCATATTTCAGTCTGTCCGGGTAAAACAATTCCGAATTGATCTTGTGCCCTGAAGGATAAAACTCACGGATAAAATCAGCCTGCGAAATGAGCTGCCATGTCAGCCTATCACTGTTGTTTGTGAACGATGCGTTTCTTAAATCGCTCGTAATCCTGCCTTGCAAGTAACCTTCGGGAGTAACCCTTGCAAAAGGCTTTTTTGTAAGAATCTCTGCTATCATATTAATCCTAAACCTTTTATGTGTTTGCGTTTATGTTTAATTTCAAAAATCATTCGCATAAGCAATGCTTCTATGAAGTCGGGAGAATGACCTACTAATTTTTTCATTATAATCTTCTTGATAATAGTCCAGCCTTTCTCTTCACTGTCTTCATCCTTTCGTATCGCTTTCCTTTCCTTGTCGAGAATCTGTCTAAGGGGAACTTTCTCAAACCCTTTGCCGGAGAACTTGCGTTCAAGAAGAGTCGGTTCAATGGAAATCTCCCGGTTGATAATTTTTTGTGCGAACAGATATGCCGCTTGTGATTTTAAATTCGCATAGATGTATTTGAATTTCTCTTCCACGGCTTCTTTGTTGTTGAATGGGATTGCATTCGGGAAAAAGCCTTTGAATATTTGTCCGAGTCCGTTAAGGTCATAGGTGAAGCATTCTTCTCTTACATGCCATTCTTCCAGCATCGCTTTTACGGTATCGACTGTTTTCTTGCTGTCAAGTTTGCAAACAAATATGTCTCTTATATGCCATCCTTCCCACAGCCACATGACAAGACTGTCGCCACCCTCAAATGCCGCATCACATGATACCCGGCGTATTCCATCACCTATCTGCATGGAATTGCGGTATAAGGCTTCCATGTGAGTCAGCTTTATTATATCATCTCCGGCAGCTTTGTATTTCCAGTTACCGTCAAGATCGCGTGCGCGTTGTTCGTCTGACTGGTTGACAAGGTTAGCCAAATAGGTCGGATCAGAAGACATCAGTTTTACATTATCGGAAAGTTTTGCTTCAATAAAAGTAACCGACTTGATAAACAGTTCTTGTGGTGTGCCATATTGCTCATACTCCGGCTTCCAGTAGGCGTGTATAATATCCTTGCATTGCTCATATACTTCCTCACGGGTATCTCCCCAATATATACCTGAAACATTGTCCCCGTCCATAAAACAATACCGGACTCTGCCATCACGTTCCGGGATTGGAAGACCATCTTCTCCGATCCACCAGTCAATGAATTTTGCAACCCAGCTGTCAGGATCAGGGTTACATGTTCCGATAAAGCGGTTACGGATATGAAAGGCGTTACGGTTACAAGTGATAAGGTATTTGAATTTGAGATATTCCATGTGGGTTATTTCATCCACACCTATATATGCGAACTGTTTACCTTGAAAACGCTTTTTGAAATCGTCAAGTGTGTCAGCATGATAGCTGAATTTTAAAAATCCACCTTTATAGAAATTCCAGCGCATGTCGTTTTTGGACTTGTTGTATTCCCCAAAATCATCATATAAGGTGGATGATGTTTCTACCATATCAGAGAGATCGTCTATCTCATGCCGGAGAAGCACAGAACGGAAGTTTTTATTTTTTATATCTTTCAATGTTTCCATAAGAAGAGTAAAAGTTTTACTTCCTCCACGGCATCCCCCACAGATGGTAATATCAGCCGGGGTGGAGAGCATGTTTTCCTGCCCTCCACCTTGTGCGATTATCTTATTCGGATTAGGAATTTTCCTATCCGCGTCCCTTAACATTTGGATATATTCATAATCAAGCACCAAACTGGCATTAACCGTTTTTATTCCACTATATTTCTCCATAAAAAGAAAACCGATCCTCACATTACACATGTGGAGACCGGCCTATAAGCTCTGATTCTAATATTGCAGTACAAAAATACGCATAAAGAGTATTATTTTCTACATTTTAATAGAAAATAATATCAAAAATGTTTTGAGAAAAGAAATCCAGTACATATATTTGCAACGAAAACATGGAGTATGATAAAAATTAGTGCGGATAAAGATGCAGATCAAAGGGAAATATACAACAAGATAGTTTTATGTCCGATATGCGGTCAGAAACTAACTGATATAAGCTATGTCAATGGTGTTGTTATATTGAGAGTGAAGTGTCGTAGATGCAAGAACTACATAAATGTGGATATTGTGGGTACAAAGTAGTTTTCAGGATAATATCGCGGAGTGGAGCAGCTGGTAGCTCGTTGGGATCATAGCCCAAAGGTCATTCGTTCGAGTCGAATCTCCGCAACAATAGTTGGAGTTGCCGCATTGTTTCTCCCTTCGATGTGGCGTATGGGGATAAAGGGAGAATATGGAAAGATGGCAGACGTGGTGTATGCACCGGACTGAAAATCCGGTTAAGGTGATTCGATTTCATCTCTTTCCACAAAACCTATACGGTGTGGTTCAATTCCCACAGGTACGCTGAAATGGGGTATCGCAGGTTAGGTGAGTATAGGTATATTGTCCGGTTAGCTCAATTGGTAGAGCAATACACTGTTAATGTAAAGGTCGGTAGTTCGATTCTATCACCGGGCGCAATGAAGCGGAGATAGTTCAGTTGGAAGAACGTCAGATTCCAAACCTGATTGTCGGGGGTTCGAGTCCTTCTCTTCGCGCATATTGAGATATGGTGTAATGGCAACACAGCAGATTTTGGTTCTGCTATTCAAGGTTCAAATCCTTGTATCTCAACAAATGGCGTATTCGACTAACGGTTAGGTCGTCACCTTTTCACGGTGGAAACCAGAGTTCGATTCTCTGATACGCTACACAGAATGAATAACGTCCGAAATACAAGGGAAATGCGGTGGTTTCACCGAGACATCTTGTAGGTCGCATATTGGAAGTATGGGTGAGTGAACGATACCACCTCTTTGCTAAAGAGGCAAGCTGAAAGGCTTCGGAGGTTTGAATCCTTCTGCTTCCGCAAAACGGGTAGTTACCGAAGTGGCAAACGGGATAGACTGTAAATCTATTGGCTTTCGTCTTCATTGGTTCGAGTCCAATACTGCCCACTATTAAATGGAAAATAAGACCAAAGAGTCAGATTGATGCAAAAAGCATTGTCTGACTCTTTTTTTATTCAACATAAACACAAAATAAACACGATGGAACAAGAAAAAATCTTATCCACATTAAGTGAGAAACTTGGAGAAACCAGTTTTTCACCGCAGACATTACAGACGTATGTAGAACTTAATCCCATAGCCGAAGGTTCGGAGCCTGACGAGGCTTATTGGAACAAGGCTGTGAATTTTCTGAAAGGGATGCAAGGACAGTACAACCATGATGTCGCAACCAGAGTTGAGGACTTTAAGAAAAACTATAAGCCCCAACCGACTCCCCCGACACCTCCAACTCCACCGGTACCACCGAAAAACGATGATGAACTGGAGAAGAAACTGAAAGAACTGGAAGCACGTTTAGACGCGGAAGACAGCAAAAAGGTTCAAGCTGATTTGTTGAAGAAGGTTACGGCTGCAATGAAGGCCAAACAAGCGAATGATGATTATGTGTTGAGCAAGACCTTACAAGGGGTAACTTTCGATACCAAGAAAACTGTGGATGAACTGGTTACTGAATTTCTGCCGAAATATGATGCAGAATATAAGGCGTGCAGGGGTTATGGCACCGCCCCAAGAACTTCTGACGGTTCAGGTGGAACACAACACAATGCAGCCAGCAGATACTTTGAACGTAAAGGCAAGAAGGAAGGCTGGAAGAAGAATTGAAATTATTAACTCTAAAACAATAAATGTATGGGAACAATGGGTAACACGTTTGATGTGAACACCGTGAAATACGGACATGCCCGTAAAGTGTGGCGTGAAATCCGTCACCGTTATCCGGGCGGTGGTATGGTGAGCAACATTTCCGATTGGGTTGCGGTTGGCAAGATTCCTGCCGGTACAGCTGTGAAGTTTGATCTTTCAGGTAAGACATTCACCGCTTATACGGATGCACAGATCAAGGCGGCTGAATCAGATATTACCACTCTTGGCATTAATGGTTATTTGCAAGAAGATATTCTTGTAGCCAGTGGCAACACAAAGGCCAGTGGGACAGTAGTCTATGCCGGAGAGATTTATCAGTACATGTTTGACGAAGAAGTGGTCGCTATCCTGCAAAAGATTACTACACTTCCTCAAATTGTATGGGTGCAGTAAAAGAATTTGAAAACAACATTTAAAATACGACAATTGTATGAATACACTTCCTATTGATTTGTACAAGGTTATCGAGTATGGGCTTGGTGGGGACACTTGGCAAGAATTTATTGACCGTTACAAGGAGAAGTATGACCTACTTCAAATTGATGGTTTTGAATTTGAAGCAACCAAGTTGGATTATACTTTCTCCCAGCTTATTACGAGCCTCGGCGTGAAAACGCTGCCAGCTTACGTTGATCCGGAAAGTCCGGGTTATGAAGCTGCATTGGGAGAACTCGAAGGAAGGACGGGTAATATCCCGACTCAAAAGAAGTTCTACCGTTTGAACCGTGTGACTGTGAGACAACAATTGCAGCTGTTGCAACGGGTAGGCATGTCCGCATTGACGGAAGAGATGCAGAATGTGTTCTTGGGCTTGCTTGATGAAAGTGCTGACGGTCTTATCGGATCGTACTACAATGCGCTTACTCACCAGCGAATGAGAATTGTTTCCACGGGTAAGTTCACTATTGATACTGATAACAACCCACGTGGTTTGAAGGGTATCACTATTGACTTTAATATCCCTGAAAACCATTATCAAGTATTGGCCGGCACAAGCCGCTGGTGGACTAAGGATGAACATATTCCGGCAAATCAAGGCTCTGCCTCTGATCCGATTATGGATGTAAAGAACAGAGTGAAAGAGATTCGCCGCAAATATCATTATTTGGGCAAGATCAGGATGGAGCTGGCGCAGGACTTATGGGATGATTTAATGACTCATACCACGGTTCTTAAACGTATCGGCCATTCCCTCTATCCGACTGTGACGGATGATAGTACGGTTATTGCCAATGCACAGAATGAAGATGAAGACCGCCTGAAAGCCATTTTCAAGAAACTGGTTAAGGTGGATGAAATCGTGCCACGTGACAGCTATGCTTTTGTTGACAAGCCCGGTAAGGATGCGGACGGACAACCTGATCTTATCACTGAACAAGTGGAGAACTTCAAGGCCACCAATATTGCCTTTATACCAGTAGGTCAGATCGGTACTATTCAAGGTGTGGAGCCTTTGACTTTGGGATATGAGGCAAACAAGGTTGCTTCTTATGACGGTGGACGCTTGAAACTGACACAGAGAGCCAATCCTGAAACACATTCAATCTATATTGAAAGTGAAGCCGCCCAAATGTGTGTGCCGAGAATGCCACAGTATATGTTCATCTCTACTGTAACTGTGTAATTCTTAAATTCATGCAAGAATGAATGAGGAACTTTCTCATACGGAAGATATGACCATTGAGGACTTTTTGAGTGGCGCAACTGCTTATGAAATAGCGGACAACGCCCTCAAAAGGGTTCTTGTCAAGCGGAAAATCGCTTTTGGAACAATGGTAAGTGAACTGACCGAAAGGCAGCTTGATCTTGCCACTGCCGATATTTACATGTGGTGTGCAAGCACTCCAAGCAGTAAGAATGATACCGAAGACAGTGACGGGGGATGGAAGCATAAGGAAGGTGGTTGGCAGACCAGTGCATACGACAAGCGGCAACTCCGTGAAATGGCGAAAGAACTGTATGAGAAATGGGATGAAGAAGTTGTAAAGGGCACTAAAATCAGAATAGTCAATTTTTGAGTATGAAAGTAAATAATCCACGGCATCCGCACAAATGTACTGTTTACCGAATTATAGGTGAGGATTCTTTCAGTGATGGTGAGAAGGTGATCTTGTATGAAGGTATATGCCGAAAGGAAGGTAGTACAAATTTGCGGACATTCAAAACCGATAATGTGATAAAGAGCGATTATCTGTTGAGCCTTCCCGGAATTGTTGAAGGAATATTGGCCGGTGATCTGATAGATGTCACGGACAGACAAGGCACTTTCACTCAATGTATGGTTACTGATAGCTATGCCGGAAATTTGGGAACAACTGTGTATTTCAATCTTGCAAAAAATTAACGCATGGATAACCGGAGCAATGAAGTATTGTTTGATGAAGGAATAAGGAAGGCAAAGGAGCTTGTTTCAGGATATATCTTTGATGTCTTGACTAAATGCTGTGAAGAACTTATCCAAGATGCACTTGATAACAAGTCAGGCTTTCGGAATCTTACGGGTAATACAATAACCAGTTATGCGTGCGGATTATTCATGGACGGTAGATTTTCCTATTTCGTTTGTAGTGGAGATTCAATGAAACAACCGGTGAGAGTAAAGCTGACTAAAGGTGAAACATTTGTAGGTGTCAGTTATGATAATCAGAACAGACGTTTTACTGGAACAATAGAAACTGATAAAGGTTATGGCGAAGCATTCTCCTTTGATTTCTTGAAAAGATATAAGTCGGAATCACGTAAAGGATTTGAGATAGTAATGTGCACGGGTACTGAATATTCAACCTATTTGGAGAATGTGTTGAATGCAGATGTTCTGACCGGAACATTTCAAAGGGCACAAAATACATTATTCAAGAACTTTAAACCAATGAAATGATGGGACGGACAGTTTATAGACGTATGGATATATTAAAACAAATCGCTGATGCAGTAACCGGCATTGGTGAAAAGGTTTTCATAACAGATCGTCCGGCTGCTGAACAAAAGGCGATGAAGGACTTTGTTGTTATCCGGTTGCCACAAACTATCCAAGATAAAGGAAGTACCTACCAAGACACTTACTGTCAGATAAACGTTTTTGCGCATGATCGCTCAAACGGTATTGAGAATACAGTCCGTTTGGATGAAATGCAAATGGAAGTGGTTTCAAAATTTCCAATAGTGACGGAATTGTTTTCAGCTGTAAGTCCACGATTGCTTCCCGGAGGAAATGACGGACTCGGTTTTCATTCCTTAATAATACAAGCGAAGCTAATAATAAACAAATGACACAAACTTAAAAAGATACGATTATGGCAGAGATTTCTATTACTACCAAACTGGAAGAGTTAAAGGTGCTCTTTAATCAGATGAAGGAGGTTTATTATGTGTCCAAAGTCAATAGTGACCTCGCAACTTTAGCGGCTTTTGATATGGAGCTGCCGGTACTCTCTGACGGAGTTACATTTGATACCGGAGCTGCCGATGTTTCCAAGATCAAGTTGACAACCGGAGCAACTTGGACTTCTATTGCTAATGCCGGAGATTCCGATATTCAGTTTCAAGTACCTTCCGTGGCAGGAAAGATCAATGACTTGTTACTGAACAAGAAAGCGGAAACGGTGACTATGACTGCTACCATTGATGGTGAGACTTATGAAGGTGAAGGTTACAATATCGAACCGAAGAAAGTAATCGGAGGACTCTTCATGCGTAGTGAAGACCGTCAAACAGCCTTGTTCTTACCGAATGTTGAGGGGTATAGCAACTTCGTCAGCGAGCAGGATAAGCCGGGGTACTTTAATGTATCTGTTTCTCCGTTGAATGATGCTAAGGGTGCCTCTATTTACATTTTACGTAAAAAAGTGTCCGAATAAAAAACTTAGGATATAACACTTTGCAAAATTCATATCAGCGAAAAGGTGGTGAGCTACTTGATACCGGCCACCACCTTTTTTCGTATAAAACACGATAAAATATGACAAAGAAGAATGACATAACACTTCCTACACCGGAGGATGAAAGGCTATTGAATGATGTGTTGGAAGACAGTGTGGACTATGTGGAAGTCCGAGGAAAGAAATATGGTATTTCATGGCTGAAAAGAGGGACTATACGCAAATTCACCAGTACCATGCAGAAATCGGGAAATGATGATAAGATCAGTTGCCAATGTGCAGCCGCTATCATTTTGAACGGATATTGGAAGATCAAGTTCTTCTATCCTTTCTTGTGGCGATGGTTCTTTTATATCAAACAATATGGAGATCATGAGCTGATGAAGGTTATAGCCGTCGGCAAAAAAAAAATTCCAGTGGAAGACTACTTGACTGCTACCATATATCTGACCGCGATGAAGGACACGATGATGACAATGACAAAAGAGGAAGCAGAGCATATCCTTCACGAACCAGCTACGGACAAACGTGGGAAATAGGCAAGTCCTATCCGTGGCTGACAGAGCCTTTGAGAGTATTTGGGATTCCAATAAGCAAGCCCTTGTTTGGTATTTATTGGGTACTTACAAATGCACAAATTGAACTATTGGCAATGGATGTGTCTATTGTGGTTACAGATTGTGACAAGGACAACAAGGAAAAGAAGCACGATACGAAGAACTTCAAATCCCCTTCCGTAAGCGAAATAGAGGATGCTGCCAAACGCTGGAAAGATAAGTATGGCAATGGAGAAACAGCAATTAACATTAATGATTATAAGTAACACAAACACAATAATATATGGCTGATCTCGGTAATTTATATTTTGATATACTGTTCCGTGATAAGACAGCGGAACAACGTAAAAAATTGAAAGCGGAAATCACCAAAGACTTGCAGGCAAAACTTGATGTGGGTTTTGACAAGAAGAAGTTGGTTGGTGATATGAAGACTTTGCTTCAAAGTGAGAAGTTTAAGATCAATGTGGTAGTGGATAAGGCCAGTACCACACAAGCTGTTCGTGCCGCCTTGCAAGCCGCCGGTTTGAATACAAACTTTACAGCAAGTGATTTACGCGCCGCCAAAGCCGCAGCCATTCAAACCAAAGCGGAGGCTTCTGCCGCAGCCGCACGTGAGCTTGCGCGACAAAGAGCCGCACGTGCCGCCAAAGCGGAACTGGATTTGGCTAATGCCCGTGAGAGATCAGCCAATGCAGCAAGACGTCACATGACAGCCACTCTCAATATGAATGGAGCAATGAACAGTCAGTTGAGTATTGTCGGACAACTAAGAAATGAATTTTTAGGGCTATACTCCATTTATGCGGCACAAAATTTTTTACGTGCGGTGGTTGATATTGGTGGTGAATTGGAGAATCAGAAAATTGCAATGGCCTCTATCCTGCAAGATGAAGGCAAAGCTACGACCATATTCAATCAGATTAAGAAACTGGCTGTTGCTTCTCCGTTCGGGGTTATGGACTTGAATCAGTATGCCAAACAACTTTCCGCGTATTCTATACCATACAATGAATTGTATGATACCATGAAAAGGCTGGCTGATATATCGGCCGGTGTAGGTGTTGATATGGGACGTATCATATTGGCCTACGGTCAGATAAAGGCTGCTAAATTCTTGAAAGGAACGGAATTACGACAATTGACGGAAGCGAACATTCCTATGGTGGATAAACTGGCCGAGCGATTCAGTAAGTTGGAAGGCCGCATTGTCAGTGCCGGTGAAGTGCTTGATATGATCTCGAAAAAGAAGGTTACGTTTGAGGATGTAAAAGATGTTCTTTGGGAACTTACGGATGATGGTGGTATGTTTAATAACATGCAGGAAGTTCTTTCAGAATCAGTTAAGTCCAAATGGAAGAACTTGGCTGATGCGATTGACATTATGCTTGGTGATATTGCGGAGTCAACGGGTAGTACATTGAAATGGACTGCCGAAAGCCTTACCACCCTTGCTCAAAATTGGAAAGAAGTTGTACCTTTTATAACAGCGGCCACAGCTGCGTTTGGAACATATCGGGTTGCGGTTTATGCAGGATCACGTGCCATGGGAGTGGCAAATGCTACATTAATAAAAGGAACACTCGCAGCTAAACAGAAAACAGCAGCGGATTTAGTGATGGCTTCCAATTACCGCACTTTAACTGCCGCTGAAAAAGGATTGATTGCTTCAAGAAATGCTATGACTACCGCAGAATGGAGGGCATTGGCTGTTAGTGGCGCATTGAACAAAGAACAAGCGTTGAGGTTGATAACACTTGGGAAAATTAAATCAGGTCAGGCAGGACATATTACCCAATTACTTAATATATCAAAAGCTGAACTTCAAGTGGCTATGTCAGCTGGAAAAGCTCGTGTGGCAATGACAATGCTTAGTTATGGAGCCAAACAAGTTTGGACTGCTTTTAAGGGTTTGTTCAATCCATACATGTATTTGTTCGCTGGACTTTTTGCCATTACTGAATTATGGTATAAGTCCGGGCAAAAGGCTGACGAAATGAACGAGCGTATTTCCGAGCTGACAACAAGAGCACAAGACGGTTTCAAGAATTTAACGAAAGAAGCTCAAAAATTTGCTGATGTTGATCCTTTTAAGGCGAATGATGCCTCACTGATTTCTTCCATTGAAGAAATGAAAACAGCATTAAAGGATTATTCTCCAGTTTGGGCAAACACTTTTAATGAAACGTTTAAGACTGATGATGAAGGAAATACGGTTAAAAGCCTTGCAGAACAATATATATTGCTTCGGAATGCTTTGAATGATACAAAAGAGGCTTATAGATTGTTGAATGCCATAAAAGGTACGTCTGAACATGCCAATGAAGCGACTGACGGTTATTTTGATGACAGTTTTCTTGAAAATATCAATGACTACATTGATGCGGAGGAACGGGTAAACAAAATTATTGGCCGCATGTCAGGCAGCTATATCGAGTATTCCACCGCCATGCAGAAAGTTATAGCCAAACATGGTGATTTTGCCAAAGCCGCTTCGGGTAAACCGCTGAAAGAACAGCTATCCATTCTCAAAGAATACCCCAAAGCATTGGCCAGCCTGAATAATGAGTTGCCTTTCACTGGAGGATATAGAGATGATATTTTTCAATTGCGGAAAGCGTGGAAAAACTCTAAGCGTATTTATATGGAAGATGTATTGCCGGATATGAAGGACTTCCTATCTGGGTACAAGTCGAGGCTGAAAGCTGCCGGCTGGGATTTGGAGAATTTGAGTGATGCGCAGAAAATAGCTATCGGTTTGGATATAAGTTCTTTCTTTGATACGTTCGAGAAGATGCCGAAATATATGCGAGACTTCTTTAACGAGAAGACTCTTGAAGAAGAGTTCAATATCAAGATTAATGCTGAATATACAGAAGCCAGTCAAAGTTTTTCTGATTTGCAGAAAAAGTTCAATGAAGCCACAGATGGGCAATTTGAAGCCCAAATAAAGGTTTCCACAGATTCAGAGAAAATCATTGAAGGAATACAAAAAGGATACAAGGAAGCTAAAGAGACAACAAATCAATTGAAGCCGGTATTGATTAAAGCCGGAATAGATTTGTCAGGTATTGGAGCTATTGACTTGTCAAAACTTCCCGACTGGCAGAAGCAAATTGTATCAGATTATAAAAAGGCTTTCGACACAATGCAAGCCGGTGAGAAAGGAGCTAAAGAAATCGGTTTTTCTCTCACTGATCCAAATAAGGATAAGAGCAAAAAGGATGCCTTTGCCGAAAGATTGAAAGAACGGGTAAACTTACTAAAGGAGGCATATTCTGAATATAAGAAGTGGACTGACATTGTTGGAAAGGGAGAAGCTGCCAGCAAGGTTAAAGAATCGGGTATTTTTGATTCCTTATTTAAAGGTAAAGAACCGGTGAATATTGTAAATTATCGGGATGAATTGAATAAGATTCTTAACCAGCTTGACGATAAGACCAAAGAGCGTAGGGAATTGAAAGTCTCTATACGGAAAGTGCTTTTGGATATTGATGCCAACGCTATGAAAGAAGCTTCGGATAAGGCCACAAAGGAACTTGAAAGGTACGTGTCTGATGTTTCAAAGAAATGGGATATATACAAGCAGCTTATCAATGCCGGTGCAAGTAAGAAGGATGCTTCAACTTATGCTTTTGGTTTTTTGACTGATTATGAGAATGAAGCGCAATATTTAATAGATACAGTACAAAAGAAACTCAAAGAAAAGGCTGTTGATCTTCCATTCACTTTGAGTGACGATGAAGCAGAAAGTATATTAGGAGGTAAAGACAGCCCATTATATAAGCAATTTTTTAAGGTGTGGAAGGATGCTAAAGAGGCATTTGAGAAAGATAAGGTAAGTATTGCACTTGATGATACAAAGGTTATTGCCAATGCAAGATCAACGATAGAAAAGATACGAATATTAAGTGAACAGTACGCATCAAAGACTGGATTAAGTGTCGGAAAAAATGGGGAGTTGGTTGGTGATACGTCAGGTCTAAACAATGTTCAGAAGGCTTATCTTGATGAATATAATAAGAAGCTGATTGAATTAAAATCGACCTTATTACAATTGTTACCTGAATGGGAGAAAATATTTGGAGATAAAGAGCAACGTTCATTCTCTGATTTGAAAGAGGCTGAACGTATCGCAAGGGAAATCAAGAATAATGCAAAGGTTTCCTATGATAGCGATGGAAAGCCCAATGGATTTACTTCTTTTTTTACGAAAGATGATGGTAGTATTGAAAATGTTAAGGGTGCTTATTCTTTGTTGGATAAATTGATAAAAGCCATCCCCCAGTTGCAAGATGCACAGTTGGCTGTAAATCCATTCAAAACCTTAGCGAAGAATGTAAAAGAACTTTTTACTTCTGAAAAAGACAGCGACAAACTGGAAAAGAAAATCGGACGGTTGGGAGAAAGTGCCGCTGAAAGTGCTGATCTTGTCGGCAATTTTGCAGGACAGATGTCTTCCATGTTCGATGCTTTGGGCAATGAGGGTATGGCCGACACGATGGGTAATGTGCAGGATGCCATGTCTTCTATAAGCAATATCGGGCAGGGATTCGCCAAAGGTGGAATCGTTGGTGGTATTGCTGCCGCTGCTGGTGAAGCTGTAAATTGGATTGGGAAGATAGCACAAGCGCATGATAAGAAACTCGATAAGGCTATTGAAAAGAGTAAACTTCGTGCTCAACAGTTGCAATATATATACGAACAAATTGACGGTATTCTTGAACGTTTTTTGGGCAGTGGCACGGAACTAAAACTTGTAGATGCAGAAAATGACCGTACCCGGTTGAATCAATTAAATAATCAGATTGGGGCAATACGCAATAAGGGAAAGATCAACATCTTCGATTTGATGTCTTTGCAGAAATATAAGCAGGAAGCGGAAAAACTTCAAAAACGTGTTTCGGCATACGATGAAGGTGGTGCATACGGGTATCAACGTGCCTTGATGCAAGAACAACTTTCAGAATTGGAGAAACAACGGCAAGCCGAAATTGACAAGAAGAAGACGGATGATAGCAAAGTGGCTGATTATGAGAATCAGATTGCGGAGATGAAACAGCAAATAAAGGATTTTGCCGAAGAAACGGCTGAATCTCTTTATGGCATTAATTTGAAAGACTGGGCTTCACAGCTGGGAGATGCCTTGTATGAGGCATGGCAGAAAGGCGAGGATGGTGCCGAAGCTTTCAAAAATAAGGTTGCCGACATTATGGGTGATGTTATGAACTCCATTCTCAAAATAAGTATTTTGGAACCGGCCATGCAACAGCTTCAAAAGATGCTTTTCGGTGAGGATGGAATGAGTGGTTATTTCGGCAAGGATTTCTCTCTTGACGAAAAGGAGTTGGAAAGTATTGCGGACTATCTAATGGGGGTAAGTGAGAAAACCGATGATTACTATTCCATGCTTGACAAACTGAATAACTATATGGAAAAGAAATATGGTATCAGTATGAAGGAAGAGGAAGAAGACAGTGGAAGTGGTTTATCTAAAGGCATACAGAATGTTACTGAAAATACCGCTAACCTTTTGGCTTCTTATATAAATGCAATCCGGGCTGACGTGAGTGTTAAACGGGAGTATGTGCGCAGATTGGTTGAAGAATTGTTCCCGGCCTATAATGTAATAGCACAAGCACAATTACAACAACTGACAATGATACAGATAAATACAGCAAAGAATGTGGAATTTGTGGAAGAAATCAGGGATATACTACATAGGAATATAAACGGTGTAAACAAGTTTAATATATGATTATGAACAGATTGAATAGTGAATTGAGAGGCCATGCCGTATCGTATGGCCTCTGCACACAATGGCAAGGTGACTGGCAAAACAATAAAAGCCAGCAAGAATTGATCGGAATGTATATACGGGGCATTGATTTTTGTATTGAACACGATTATCCGACGGTGGAATATATAAAAGGCAATTTTGACCGGAGTCTGCTTCATCAAAACCATATTTTTGTTGATGAACCAGTAATCGGAGGCGACAATGGTGTATATGTACTGAACGGTAAATGTTCAGGCAAACTTTCTTTCGGTAAATTTACAGTTGTTACTCTCCATTTGCGGCATGATAGTGAATTGACTCTTGAAGTGGAGGATTGTGCCAAAGTTTTTGTAAGTGTATATGATCGGGCTAAACTACATGTAAGGCAAAGCGATGTGGCTAAAGTTTATGTATATGTTCATGGTGGAAACTGTAAAGTTGAAACCGATGGCAATGTCATGGTAAGATATAAAATGAATGGGGATTAACATGTGTTTTGCAACATCCTTATTTATAGCCTTTTATATTCCTATATTATTTGAACGGTATCATAAATGACAATCAACATCTCGCCACAATACGGTAGATACGCGCATTATTTATATTATGTCTAAATTTTAGAGTAAATATAACTGTTTTTATTTACCGATTCTTACCGTTTGTTACTGATGTTTACCGAATTTATTTTATTGATTTTTAGGTTGTTGTATGGTGAAAATATCGTCTTTATATTTGCGCTGGAAACAATGTTGTAAGGTTCATTACGTGGTTGTCATGAACTGGAGTAAAATATTATAGGGCATTCTCTTTGAGGCAGACAACCACATTAAGCTTCATCGGGATTTGCCCTTTCTCTTTACTATTATGTCAAGCGTGACTATTATATTAAGGAGGGTTCAGTAGGTACGAGTAATGGCGTATTGGGGTTCGATTCCCTGCCTACTACAAGATCGGACAAAATAATTCCCCAAAAGCGGAGATGTCCGAGCCGCTGATGGGGAAAACATTAACTTTATAGTGCAAAGATATGGAAAATTTTAATCAGTTAATACCTATTGATGAGGGAAAAGGTAAAAAAAGAACAATGACCTCCTTACAGATTGCAGAAATTACGGGCAAAACTCATTCAAATGTAATGCGAGATATTCGCAATATCCTTGAACAACTGGAAGATAGACGACAATTCAGTTTTGAATTATCATCAAGACCTCAACCTATGCCAAACGGTGGAAGCAAAGAAGTGTCTTGTTACATTCTCACCAAAAAGGATTGTCTTCTTCTCGCAAGTGGTTATGATGCAAACTTACGAGCCAAAATTATTAATCGTTGGGAAGAACTTGAAGAAAACAAGCGTGAACTTTCCCGTAAAAGGGAGAAATCTTTGTTAAGTAAAATCTAAATTTATAATATGAAAACAAATCAAGAAATGGTGCGATACATTGATAGTTTTTCTGTGGTTCAGCGCACGAGTGATGGTTATTTTGACGGAACTGAATTGCTTCGGCAGTGGAATAATGTAGAAGGGAATCCGAGAAGGCAAATGAGTAAATTCTTAGAATCTGATAATACATCAGAGTTTTTGAAAGCTCTTGCAGAGGATGAAAGCCATAGAGCAAAAATGCTCATTGGTGAAAATCAACTACTTATAAAAGTTAAGGGTAGAAATACGAAAGAAGGCAAAACACCCGATAAAGTTTGGATGAATCCGCTTCTGTTTATCAAATTTGCTATGTGGATAAATCCGGCTTTTGAAGTCAAAGTATTACGGTTTGTGTACGATGAAATGATTCGCTATCGAAACGATGCCGGGGATGCTTACAAAGAACTTGGCTCTGCCGTTCAGAAGATAGTTCCTAAAGAGTTTATGCCGAAAGCAATGCAAAAGGTTGGGGAAGCATTGAATTGGGTTGTGTTTAACTCACATGAGAAAATGCTTCGCAACAAGCAGGGTGATGAAAGCAAACAACGCGAACTGTGGCAGCTTGAAAAGAAGGTGGCTGATTTAATCAACGAGGGATTCATTACCAACTTCGATAATTTAATATCATACCTTAGAAAACAATATTCAAAAAGGAACTATCCTGCCGTGTTCCAATTACAGCAAGAAAATACAAATTTTATCCACTATAAATAATAAATCAATATGGAATTAGTAGAATTTATGAGCAACAAAGAATGCGTTGTAGAAACATTCAAAGTAAATGGTCTTATTGCAAAAGACAATACGGTAACAGAGAAAGGTTTAATGGCTATACAGTTCTATTTAGATATGATAGAGCAAAAGAAGCCAGAATTAGAAAATTGTCAAACGGCTTATATGTCATGTAGTGAGGTGGAGGAATGGGAAAAGAAAAACGCTGCGGCTTCGGTAAGTTTTGACAGCGGAGGGGTAGTCGAGTTTCTCCCGATAGAAATGTTCTCAAAAGATGCTAAAATAGAAAAGGGAGGTGGCATAAAAGGTATGCTTATTTCAATGTGCGATTGCGCATGTGAAGATGAAATATCCGAAATAGTATCTTCAAATGATGAAATTCGTAAATTGAGAGATGCGCTTAACAAATATCTCGAAAGCTGAATACTTTTGGCTAAGAGTGGCAAAATGCACAAAATAAAATTGGGCTGACTTTGGAGCCAGCCTAATTATAATTTATACGCGAAAACATTAGCCAGATTATGTTAGCTCAATATTTAATGGTAGTCAGCGTTAAAAGACGTACTAATATCTTTATATTTAGAATATAATTTGATTTTATAGATATTATATGTTCCACGACCATTAAGTATAGACTTATCTACGCTTTTATTTGCGGATTTAAATATAAAATAATAATTACCATAAGGGATTGTAGTTTTATATTTTCCCGTATTGTCAATCGTACAACTATATTTTACTTTATTTGATTTGAGAATATCAACCAAACATATAGCTAATTCACCTTCTCTCCTAATTTGTTCTTCAGCGGAAATGTAAAAGTCATATTCTTTTAATTTGGCTATTGCTTGTTCTTGCCCAACAAGTTCTTTCCATTTGATGTATTGTAACAAAGATTCATACCCCATTTGTATAGAGTCATTTTTTAATTCAATATCTTGTTTGAAATATTTACATGGTATAATATATAATTTTGCACCAATATCGGCTTTCGTACCTGAACCATTGTCATAAGTTACAAGCCCATTTACAGATGAATAACTAATCTGTTTGTTCTGCGAATAGGAAGTAAAACACATAATAGTATAAAGCAAAAAGAATAATATATTTTTTTTCATTTCTTATGTAATTTATTTAATAAATATTTTATGTCATTCTTGAATCTTTTTATATTAAAACGATTTTCGGGAAAATCGACATAGAAGAAAAATAGCAATGTTGAAAATGGTAGTATGACTACATAAAATATAATCCAATGCCACCCAGTAACACTAAAGCAGATCAGAAGAATCACTACTATCCAAACTAAAACTCCTAACATATAATAACCTCTTTTATAATTAAATACAAAAGTATTAATAAATAAAATTATGACAAATGATATTTTTTATGTTTTTCAACATACACGTGGAAGCAAGTTAGGGGTTGAGTATAATAATCTACTAAAAAATACTTTTATGGTATTATTTTCTATGATTATATAGAAAATACAATTATATTTGCGTTGAAATAAGATTAAAGTATAAGGCCATAGAGCTTGTTGTGGAGACTAAATATCTCTGCGGCAAGCTCTTTTTTTATATGTGTATATGAACGAACCGTATTCTATTTTGATGCAGAAAACTACCGAGAATGCTCCGGTCAAAGACAGCTTGGTGCATTTTGGAATTGTGTGCACTGAATTTCCGTTCAAGCCGGGTGGGGAAACGAAAGATTTACCCAAACGGGATTGGCCGGATGAAGACGGTGAAGATACTTACATACCCGATAAGCTGCTATTAAAGGCATACGACTTGGAAGCCGAGATGTGTTATAAGGGGGATTTGGGTACTGCATACGATAAAATTATGGCCTTTCAAAACTATCTCACGGGGGAGAATGGTGACGGTGCCACCTTGAAAATGTATAACTCGCACACGGGTATCGGGCGACAAGGACTTTACTTACTGGAGGTTGGAGATTTTGAATTTAACAAGTCCAATATGGATGAAGTCTTGACCTTCCCGGTAAAATTTAGAGTAACTGATCCTCGAACTCAAATAATCCCCTCGTATAGTGTTGCGGAACCGACAAAGATAGTTGCATTGGTTGAAAAAGTATAGCTGTATGGCATGGAAGGTTTATGATAAAACTGGCAATACGGTACGTTGTACGCTGAAAAGTTTGGAGTATAATGGTACATGGATGGGTGCATGTTTTGTGACAAGCACTCTGAAAAGTGCCGTGCCCATTCTTTTTGAGATAGGTGACTATGTTATGTACCGTGGCGAGAAGTTTGAGATAAACTATGATCCTACGGCATTAAAAAAGGCGGCAAGAAAAACTTCGGGAGAAGCGTTTGTTTATGATAACATAAAGTTTAACTGGCCGGGAGATGAATTGACGCGATGTGATTTTCTTGATTATGTGAAAAGTGATAATCAGATACACTTCACTTCTTTGCCAAAGTTCAGTTTCTTCGCTTCGTCTATACAAGATTTGGCAGACCGTGTTCAAGTAAATCTTGACCGTATATATACCGGAGCACAAAAATGGACGGTTGTCGTACACCCTGAATATGTGAGCACTACCAATGTAAACATTGATGTGAACAATATAAAGGTATGGGGTGCATTGGAGTTGCTCAATTCAAAATTTGGTGCGAACTTTGTTATTCGTGGCCGAACAATAACAATCGGTACTGCCGGTATTGCTGTGGGCAATATTTTCAAGTATGGACGTGGAAACGGTTTGTACGAAATTCAACGTACAGCCGATGCGGATCAACAGATTATTACGCGATTGCGTGCATACGGTAGTACAAGAAATATGCCTAACCGGTATTATAATAAGCTCTCAAACAGTTCTCTTACCAATTATTTGCCGAATAACATGGCCGTGGAAAATCTGATGTTACCTGATTTTCCTAAGACAACGCTTGATCCATATATTGACAGCAAGAATATTGCTGTGCTTGGCATTCGGGAAGGGAGTGTTTATTTTGACGGTACCGGTGATTTGGAAGAAATATGTCCTTCAATGGAAGGTATGACCGCCGAACAGTTGAAAGATGCAGGTATTTATGTATCGTTGGATGCCGGGGATAATGGCAATCTTGACGAAGTGGCTGATGCCGAACAACTGACAGATGATGGTACAATGGATAGCCTGAAAGAAGGTGAAGATGTCCCACCTTTTACAATAACGCTAAAAGATGTTGGTTTCAATATAAACGATTACCTAACTTCTGAAACAGCCACCATTAGCATGAAAAACGGCATGTGTGGTGGCCGGGATTTTGAAATAACCAAATGTGAGAAGAAGGGCAATAAATATGTGCTGACTTGTAACCGTGTATATGATGAAAGTCTGAAATTATATTTCCCATACAAGGATTACAATATAAAGTCCGGTGACAAGTTTGTCCTGCTTTATATTGATATGCCGGACGTTTATATTCAGGCCGCTTCACAACGGTTGCTTGCTACCGCAAAAAAATATCTTGCAAAGAATGACTATGTGCGCTATTCGTATGAACCGAAGGTGGATGATATTTTCATGGCACGCCAACATGATGAGGCTGTTGCAAGGGGGGAAGCAAGCATACATGATACTTTGAAAGAAGGGGACTTGATGCTATTCACTGATAGCGATCTTGGTATTGAAGGCAGCATCATTATTGATACCCTTATTATCAAAGAGGGAGAAAATATGATACCGAAGTACACTATGACACTTCGGGAGGAAAAGGCTGTTGGATCGCTTGAAAAAATCCAAAATCAGATAGACTCTATTGCAGGTGGTGGGCAGGGAACCGGTGGCTTGAATACCCAACAGATACAGTCTATCATCCGTTCACTGGGCAATCAGCTTTTTCTTTCGCGCACCCACAATGATACGGCAGCTGGGCTTATCGGCTTCTTAGCCGGTGCTATCTTTGGTGCAAGCGGTTTTGCAGAGGGTTTGACCGGCTTTGGGGCGAAAATAGACAGCATGGGACGTGGGTATATGGAAAGCCTCACGTTACGCAGGTTTTTAGAGGTGCCGGAATTGCGTTTTAACCGTGCTGAAATTGTGCTTGGTGACAAATGGCGTTCTCCCGGTGCTGGAATTATAGAGAGTGTTGAGCCTGATTATGATGCTGATGGTAACTTGCTACGTTCCGGGACAATAAGTTTGAAATTACAAGACGGTGAAATAGGTGCTGTGGCTGTGGATGATATTTGCATGGGGTATTTCCATGACTATGAAACGCCGGGGAATAATGCGGTATCTGATATAGATGATAGCCGTGGCAACCGTATGTTTGCCGGTTTCTGTACAATCTATTTTCGTATTACAGAAATATTGGATGCCGGAACAAACAAAAGGTTTCGCTATGTGCTTCGTGGTGTTTCTGATCGTTGGCAATATTCTTTCCATCCGTGTGAGGCTTTGCATTTTGTCGCTTATGGCAACTTTACAAACAAGGAACGCCAGACTTCCGCTTATGAGACGAGGACATACCGCCGTTTCTTGGTAGGGGTAAATGACTGGGAGTTTACAAAGAGTATGGTTGCAATGCAGGATGGGGATTTGAGCAATCTCAACATCTTCGGGTTGGATATGACCGGTTATTCCGCTTATCTGAATAACATTTATATGACCGGCACAATCGAACAGTTACAGATAGATGCACCAGTACGCATTGAGATTGATACGCAAGGTGACAATTTTCTTGCTTATGGTGAATCAATGGAAATTACTTGCAAGGTCTTTAAAGGTTGGGAGGATATTACAGACACAGTTAGACAATGGGCTATCCGAAGGGATAGTGGAGATACCGCCGATGATGAAGCTTGGAATATCAAGCATAAAGATTTCAACGGTTCAATAACGATACATAACACAAAGGAAATTAGTGATTTAGGAAATAATTCAGTAACAGTGGTAAGTACCTTGTTTACCATAACGGCAACAAATGATACTGCATCAGTAGAAGCAATTGTGACGATATGATAGAGAGTGAAAAGAAAAGAATCAGAAAAGAGTTTCAACCGCTTACGATTGCAGTAAGCTTGAAGATAATGACACCGAACAGTCCGGCCAATCAGGTCTATAATCCGGTGGCAAATGAATATGATCCTGACCGTGGGGTTACTCCGCTGGTGATTTTACCGGAAGTCATAGCGAATGCCGCTGACGGTAGCTGGGATATGCCTTATGTTAATTCTTTGTTGGCAGAAATGAACTGGTTTGCTAATGGAGAGAATATTTCTGCAATCAGTTCATGGAATGGGAAGTACAGTATAGATACGGTTGGAGATACACGCGGTGCCATTACCATAAGCAGAAATGTGGCTCCGGGTGAAAGTTTTGAGTTGTATTTTGAAGGTCTGATAGCTGATACCCGGCTTGGGGTGAATATTCCCGTTAAGACTGACTCTATCATGTTGACAACGGTAGATAAGAGTGAAGATACCTACGGTTTGTCTATTGGGGATAGTCAGATAATCCAGTACAATCCATTTCTTGACAAGCTTTTGTTGTATGATTACAAGGTAGCCAACAATTTGATTTCCGCATCTACGGCCAATAGGAATGCAGCTTTGGATGAAAATTCATACGAGCGCACCATTCCACTTATGGTAACAAAGGGAGTGAATAAAATAACTACCGGATATACAATTGAACTTTATCAGGTGAACAGCATATCAAGTCAAACAATGCTGACTACCGCAAACCATGAAATAGTGGCTTTGTCCTTAACCAGCCTGATAATGGACTTGCGTTTGGTCGAGAAGGGGGATTACTTGCTGTTGGTGAAGGTTGGTGGAAAGGAGGTTGCAAGACAGCAATTCTCCGTCAATCGTGTTTATCCAAAATTTACGTGCATACCGGCAAGTCAGGCTTCCATCAATCCTGATGAAATCCTGCATAGGAATATAGCTATGGTACAGTGGAATGGAGAAATTGTGCCGATACCGGCACCGATTATCCGCATGGTATGGTTTACGGACAGTGCAAATAAGACCGGGGTACAATGGCAGGAGGGGGAAAAAACTGTGATAATGTTGGATGGAACCGGTATTGGTGAAACTTATCTTGACGATTGGTTGGACGTGTACATTAAGGCCGAGCAAAAAAAGGCTTTCTCTGTATTGACTGATGGGACAAATGAATATACGGACAGTAACGGGAACATATATATAAATAATTGATATGAGGTATGTTGTAGCAAATAAGGAAAAGGCTTTGGATGCCGGGGTTCTGTTGTTGGGGCACTTGGTAAAGGGAGAATCCATCATCTTGAATGAAAAGGAGGTAATGTGCCTGCCTTCTCTTGATGGAGAACTGGAAGATAGAATACTGTTGTTGGACGGTATCGTTTATACTAATACAAGCATGAATCAAATTATATCAGAAGGAGGTTGGGAATATGGCAGAAAATTATAGTGCCCAAAATAGCATCACGATTAAACGTCTTCGTTCCAATGACAGCCTGATGCTGACTTTTGAAAATAATGGCATTCCATTGTTTCAGGCCGTAGATGAAGAAAGTGGGGCTGTCTCTCCTGATTGGAGTATAGCTGCGAATCAGCCGGTACGGACACCCAAAGTAACTTCGGCACGTGGGTTGGCGGTCAGTTTGTCTGGTCATAGTTGGGCTTACAATGGAGTGGCTTTAAATTTTAACGGTGCGGAAAGTGGAGGTTGGAAAAAAGACAGTACGGGCAAATTCTCTTTGAATACCAGTACCGGTGCCATTAAAATTGTCGGAAACTTGGCAAGCAAAACGAATATTGCAGGAGATACATTGACTTATTCATGTGTCGCTTCTACGGCAGGTGTTGAGTATAATTTGACCGGGGAACTGCCTATTGCCATTCAGAATATGGGAGCCAGCTCTTACTATCTTGCTATTCTTGCAAGTACCGAACAGTTAACAAGCAAAGTAACAAGTTGTACTCTGACTACCAAGCTGTATGCCGGTGCCAATGCCATTACCGATTACTATATAAAATGGTATAAGGACACGGCGGCTTGGACTGATAAGAACGGACAGAAAAGTGTAACTGTTACCCGTGGTGATGTGGACGGTACCCAGTTATTCATAGCAGAAGTTTATCAGTCTTCAAGTGCTTCACAACCGATAGCACGTGCCGGGGTACGTATCATTGATACGGCAGATGAATTTCAAATTGTATGTTATATAACTTCTTCCAACAAAGAGGTTGATACCGGACAACCCGTTACAGTAAGTGCCAAGATTGTAAATATGACTACGGGGTCAACTTATACTCCTACTTCCGCATCGTGGACTATGGATGTGATGGATAAGGAAAACTGGAAGAGTTTGAAACATTCTACAACAAATTCTATATCTGTAACAACAACGGAAACTGACAGAAACGGGACTCAATATGATGTTGATGTTTTGGCAGAATGTCATTTTAATTAACATAAAAACAAAATAATATTATGGCAACTAAAGGATTAGGAAATGAAACATTGGTGACCTCCATTCTGCGTTCCAATACAGTATTGGTGGAAGTTGGTGGTAGTGTCAGACGCATTACCGTGGAAAACTTCATGAATGCTATTAATAATGGTGACGAACAAATGTTGAGGCAGGTGGCTTGGGGGATTCCAATCAAACAATCAACCCAAAGTAGCACGAACTATGGTGTGATAGGTAATACAGCCGCATGGACAGAATACAAGTTGTATTGTGGCCGTTATCTCGTAACGAATGATGGAAGGGCTGCTAAAATGTCCCCTACCAATAGTG
Organism: uncultured Bacteroides sp.; assembly: GCA_958453305.1. GTDB lineage: Bacteria > Bacteroidota > Bacteroidia > Bacteroidales > Bacteroidaceae > Phocaeicola. The sequence continues at coordinate 40,113 of CAUDXH010000010.1, forward strand.
CGGTGTTTGCTGATGGTACTGCGGTGGATGAAACCAAAGGGCATGTGATGTGGATAGGGCCACGTTTGTATTATCGTGTACAGACTGACAGTGTAAGTGGTGTACCAGTCTTATGGCTCTCGATGCTACCTATTGGCGGTGAGTTTATTGGTGGGGCAAATGGTGGAATGTATAACTGTATCGGTGCATACAAAGGCTCCATGTCAGGTAGCGCACTTGTTTCACGTTCAGGAGTTGCACCGGCAGGCAGCAAGACAATCAACGCATTTTGGAATGCTGCACAAGTGAACGGTAAGGAATGGGGACTGACCGATTACGATCAGAGAAAGCTTATTATGATGTTGGGGCTGTCCCAGTACGGAGATACCAATATTCAAGCCAAACTTGGTTATGGTGTGGGTGGTAGCTCCAGTAAAGACTTGTGGGCTGCTGCGGCAGCATTGCAAACTGGCGCAACAAAGAGTCTCGGTGACAATTGGGGCAAAATAGCTATTTCTGTGGTGAATGGAAGTAATACTGGAGTGGATTGTTCACGGGTGAACATGATGGGTATAGAAGATCCTTATGGGTGGCAGTGGGAATTTCTGCAAGGAGTATTTTGCGGTAGTTCCAACAATAGTGCTCAAAGTGGAACGGAAATTTTCATTTACAAAGGAAACCGTTTACCGACTACTGCTGAATTAGCTGCGCATCCAAATGGTGAATACAGACAAGCTACCCGTCAGACAGCTTCCGGTCAAGTGCAGGAAATAATTCTTGGGGAGCATTTTGATATTTTCCCGAAAAAGATTGGTGGAAACAGCACTTCTTATTGGGCTGATTATTCATGGGCAAACACTACTGGGCAGCTGGTTCTTTGGGGCGGTGGTGCGAATAACGGTGCGACTTGCGGCCTCGCTTCTGCGGGCTCGTCTTCCGGTTGGTCGTCCTCGTCTGCGGTTGTCGGCTCTCGCCTTGCGTATTTTGGGAATTTAACATTTGTTAGCGGTGCATCTTTGATGGCTGCATAATAGATTTTGAAATATTAGTTCTTTGAATTTCAATTAATTAAAACCCGTCCACCTTCTCGTTTTACGGCAACGGATAACGGGACGAAAGCCGAAAGGCGTGGACGGTTGGCAGAGGGGAACAAGAGCTGGTTCTTTGGGGCGGTAATGCGAATAACGGTGCGAATTGCGGCCTCGCTTATGCGAACTCGAATAACGATTGGTCGAACTCGAATGCGAATATCGGCTCTCGCCATACTTATTTATCGTAGAGTAATCTGCGAGTTCTCCGAGCCATGACCTTGCAGGATTTATATCGTTGCAACGTAGTAATCAATTGGTTACGATGTCAGAAAATCAAGAATGCGGAAAGGTTGCCCAATTTGCGAAAGGCAACAAGCGGTGTTAGTAGGTTGGTTCTCGAAAGCTCCGGGCGAATTATTCAAGCAAGTAAAAACAGCTTGCAGTTATCGGAATAATTAAAATAGTCTGAACAAGACAAAATTGGAAGTATGGTGTAAATTTTAAAACAAAGCAGCAGTGAATATTGGAAGAAGTGATATTGATTGGAAGAGTCTATCGCATAATGAAATTGATAGAATTATAGCGGAAAGGATAGAGGCTGACAATAAACGGATAGAAGCAAACGGTGGAAAGAAATCTAAAAGAGCCGGGTATATTCTTGAACGTATAGCAGAGATAAATAATTTACGTGAAGCGGACAAAGAAGCACAAGATGGGAAGGTTAAGAAAAACCGCTTTATCAGGCGGCATAATCTACACCCGGAAGAAGACCTCCGAGCTTTGCAGTTGATGATCCTGACATTGGATTTTCCGGCACCGGATTATAGCGTAATGAGAGTAAAAAGTGATGCAGGAAAGGTTCGAGATATTGTCAAACAGAAATATTTCCCGTGGCGTATATTGCACCATGCAATTATGAGGGTGATTGAAGAAGATGTTTATAGAAATTTGATTTATGATACAAGTGCGTGTATCAAGGGAAAGGGATTACATTTTGGAGTAAGGAGAATGAAACGTTTTCTTCACCGGTACCCGGAATACAAATGGTTCGTAAAGACTGATTTCAAAAAGTTCTATCAAAGTATTCTTCATGAGCTTATTGTTGCTGCATTGAGAAGGAAATTCAAAGATGAACGATTTATTAAATTGATCGAGATAGCTGTTTTATCGTATGACAGCGGAACAGAGTTAGTTGACGTATTGGAGAATGAAGTTGAACGGAAGAAGAGGTGTTCCGATTGGAGCATTTACAAGCCAACCTATCGGGAATTTTGCGGCAAGCCGGATAGATCATACAATGAAGGAGAAATATCGTGTCAAATGCCTGCATAGATATTGCGATGATAATGTTATGCTGGCTCGTTCTAAGGCCGAAGCGTTGTTTCTTATTCGTGCGTATGAACGGGAAAGTGCAAAAGTTGGGTTGGTAGTTAAAGCAAACAGTTGTATTGCTCCGATAGGAACAGAAACAAAAAATGGGAACAAAAAGCATAGAAAGCGAAAACGTAGTAAGAGGAAGAAGGATTAACTTTTTGGGCTATTGCTTCACGAAAGATAATGTTCGGATGCGTAAAAATATGAAAAAGAACTTTGCCCGAAAGGTGAAACGAATAAAAAGCCGGAAACGTAACCGCGAGATACGAGCTTCATACTGGGGCTGGTGTAAGTGGGGAGATTGTAAGAATTTATGGAGAACAATAACAAATAATGATATGAGTTTTGCAGATAAAGGTATCAAACAGAGTGGTAGAACAAAGGACGGAAAGAAGTTCTTCGATGTAAAAGAGACAAGATTGATGGATATTCTCAATGTCCCTATAACAGTGGTGGACTTTGAAACGAATGTGAAGACAAAGCAAGGTGAAGGTAGATATTGTGTTCTTTTTGAACAGAACGGACAACGTAGCAAATTCATAACGAACTGTTACAATCTGAAAGATGTGTTGGATCAGGCTCGCGAAGCGGAGAATAACGGTCAGAAGATTTTTCCAGTGGAAAATGTGATTGTCAAGCGGCGTTCGTTAGGTGACGGGAAGAGTGCTTATTATTTTGAAGAATAATTATAAAAATGGAGGTAATTTATGAAAAGTTATGGAACTCTTGTAGGAGAACTGCCGACTGGTATTGAATTTGTAGTTGAAGGTGCGTTGCTACGCATTTACTTCGACTTTGAGAGAAGAGAAGCTGTTCAAAAGGCCGGTTCGGAAGATGTGGTGGTTGAAGACCAGTATGTCTGTGAAAACGTGGATGTTGAAGGGGAACATGATTATGACAGTATTGTAAGTGCCATTATCATGGAACGTTATGATGCGAATAAACGTGATGCCATTTTCGCCAACTTGGAAATGGCACGTGATATGGCTTCGGAACTTGACGAAGGTAAGCGTGCCGAATATCTGAAAGAATACACTGATTATCAGAGTTATCGTATCAAGGCTAAGGAGATCGCAAAAGAAGTATTAGCAAAATTGAAGTAATCCGGTATGGAGGCGCAAGGGCATATATTAATACGAAGAAAGGCCAAAAATGGAATTGACGGTACTAATGGGGAACCGGGGAAAAACGGGCTGCAAGGCTGTATTCTCCGGCAATCCGAATGGGCTAAAGGCATAGAGTATCGCAATGACGAGGCTTTGACTTCCGGTACCCGGTACTTGGATATTGCAATTGTGACTACCGGTGCTAATACGTTTAATGCGTATAAATGTCTGAAAACTCATACGTCCAGTGATTCCATTCCGGTGACAAATACAACTTATTGGCAGAAGTTTAATTCTTTGGTGCCAGTGTACACTCCGCTTATCATGGCTCAAAATGCTATTCTACGGTTCATGCAGGGTAATCAGCTTTTGATAATGAAGGGCGATAATAAAACGGTTGCAGCAGGTCTTGTTGGTGGTGACTATCCGTTATGGGTTGGAGCTACAACACCGACTGATGCGCCATATAAGGTGAGTATAGCAGGGAAACTCTATGCGGCTGGTGCGGTTATTTCAGGTGACAGCACTTTTGAAGGTACATTGAAAGGTGTATCAGGCTCTTTTACAAGGTTGAATTGCGTGAATGCTGCTGGTGATGCGGTTGGAGGAATCAGCTTTGGAAGTGATGGAAGAATGTGGTTTGATGGTGATATGTATCATCAAGGTACTAAGGATAACCGGTCATTACGTTTCTACACTTCTGACTTATGGTGTAGAGGCGTGTTTGGCGCAAGGGAAAGAAGCATTATGGTAGTTTACGGCTCCTATGCCTATGTGTACACAAAAGGTGCTGATAAAACCGGTACTTATATACCTTTGACTTCCGGGACTTCCTCTGCTAACGAAACTTATTATACAGTTCCTTGCTATTCGCCAAGATACGATTATAACGGTGAAACTTCGGGTTTTCCAGTTGATACGGTTATATTTAGAATAACATCGAATGTAACCTACCGTTATCTTTTGAGTCTTGCCGTCACCCAAAGGATATTCGTGGTTAATGCAAATGACAATTATAATAATGTTCAGATATATGCGAATGGAACAAAGCAAACATTGAATGGCGGTTCCATGCACCATTGTATGCAGTTGGTGGATTTTATGTATCCGTCACCGAACTCTGACTGGTTGGGAAGAGGACTGATGTTCGGTGCTTCAAATGATAATGATTGGAAGTGATTATGAAAAGGATAAATTTTGAAAGAATTGAGATATTTGTTGATATTGATAAGACGAGATGTTCCGTTGAGAACTACAAGAAGGATTTTGCCAATATCATTTATCAACTTGGCAGGGGAATAGAGGCTCATGCCCTCGCATTTAAAATATTCAACTCCAATGGAGAAATTGAGTATAACGATGAAGAGTGTAATATGATTAAGGAATACGCAAGTTTATGTTCCCCAGCCTTTATTGATGCTATCAACAAATTACTATTGGAATAAAAATAATAAACGCAAACACAAAAGGATATGAACGACATTATTGAAACATTCATTCACGACCATTTGTTTTTACATTTGGTTTTGATAGCGGTAAGTATGACAGCTATCATAATCGCAATGGGGATAGATTTTATTTCGGGGATTCAGAAGGCCAAACAGCGTGGGGAACTTCGTACCTCGAAGAAGTACAAAATGACAGCGACAAAAGCGAAGAAATATTTTAATCCGTTTCTGACACTGGTTATGATTGACCTTATATGTTGCATCGTCATTCCATTTCCAGTATTCGCTATGTTATGGGCGGTTTATTGCGTTTTCTGTGAGTTCAAATCGGTACGTGAGAAATCATGGGAAAAGGCCGAGCTTCGGAAAGCGGAAAAGACCATGAGTATAATCATTGAGAATAAGGACGATATAGCACGACTGGCCGCACAAATATTGTTTGAAACACAAAAAGAAAAGGAGGATAAAAATGACACGGGGACTACGGAATAATAATCCGTTAAATATACGGAGAAATAATACGAAATGGCAGGGGTTGTCTGCAACACAGACAGATAAAAGTTTCTTTCAGTTTAAAACTATGGCATACGGTTATCGTGCTGCTTTTAAAACTCTTCAAACTTATATTCTTAATAAGTATGATACTGACAAAGACGGCACGGCCAATGAACTTGAAGATGTTATTATGCGATGGGCACCGCCATGTGAGAACAATACTGAAGTGTATATTGCCACAGTCGAAAAGCGTTCAGGCATATCTCGTCATACAATTCTGAACAGAAACAACCGGGAACAACTTATTGCGGTGGTGGCTGCAATGAGTTATGTTGAGAATGGTGTTCCTGCAAACATGGATGAGGTAAGGAAAGGTTGGGAGTTGATATAGGAAACAAACATATAAACACATAGAAGATATGGCAAACTTGAATTTTACTCTTAAAGAAGAGGATTGGTACGAAAGCCAACCTATACAGTTATCTACTGGGAAATTTGCTATTAGCATCAATTTTGGAGATGCAGCAAACAACAGAGTTGTTGTGTACAAAAGTTCTAATGGAAAGGATTATGTACCTTACAAAACAGCACTTGGGGTTGGAGAGTTCTGTGATATGAATGTCGACGGGTTGATAGCCGGACAATATGTTATGGTAGGATGTAATGAACTTCCTATTTCATCTTCATTTTTGGAAAGTTCTGATGGTAGCAGCAGTGCGAGCAAATCGGATATTTTAGCAGAAAGCGGACGTGCTCAACTGGCAGAGTCCCAACTGGAACAGTCCATAAATGCGGTGAAGACCGCTTTGGATGAATTGGTTGGTACTGTTGATGCGACTACGGCCATTGACACCTTCAATGAAATTGAAACCTTCCTTGCAGGAGTAACCAATGAAAAAACTCTGACTGGAATGTTGGCTGTTACTGATGGAAAGGCCGTGACCGCACAAACAACGGCTGATGCTGCAAAAAGTACAGCTCAAACAGCTCTTAGTAAAGCCACTGCCAATGAAACAAAACTTAATACAATACCTGAAATGCCGGAGAATGACAGTAAGATATATGGTTTCTGTAATGGTGCATGGGTAGTTATTGCGGAAGTTGGTAAAAATGTATATACAGATTGATTATGAGATTGAAGATAGGTATAGGAGTAATCTTTGTGTTACTCCTTGCGGCAACCTTTTTGATGTACCGGTTGTGGCAGGAAGAGAAGAAGGAAAGTGCCCGACTTTCAGATAATATGAAAAGTCTCTGTACTGGGCTTGAAGAATATAAGATTAGGGATAGTCTAAATGTGGTTGAAAACCATGTTTTACGGCTTAACATAGAAGAATTGAAAGAGCTGCGGAGTGCGGATGCAAAACTAATAAAAGAATTGAATCTGCGTCCAAAAGAAGTCGAATATATCACAACCACAAAAGTTGTCACTAAAGACAGTATTGTATTTGTTCTGAAAGACAGCTGTTTCAATTATTCAGATAAATGGGTGGATTTTTATGCAAATATTCCTGACAGCACATTTACTTATGAAGTGAGAGACAGTCTTTCAAGTGCGATAAGCCGGATATATAAACACAGGTTCCTATGGTGGAGATGGGGGACAAAGGGGTATAAACAAACGATAGTCAATCATAACCCACGAAGCAAAATCGTTTATAATGAAATTGTAAAGGTGGAACATTAATTAATAAGAAGGGAGCCGAAATGCTCCCTTCTCCTTTTTCTTTAGAAAGGCAAATCGTCTTTTTGTTCCCCAAAATCCACTGGCGGTTGAGGTATGGCAGTTTGTACGGGTGCCGCGGTGGATGATGCCCCCTGATAATAAGTTTGGGGCTGTTGCGCTGCGGTAGGCTGTCCTGGATTACGGAGTGTTGCTTTCCAGCAAGTAATGGAGTTAAACCATTTTCCTTGCCATTCATTCGCATTAATATCTATTTCAATATCAACGTCTTGCCCGACTGCTAATCCAAAATTCTGAATATTGCTATTCATTACTGAAAAAGCGACTTTTTTAGGGTATTGGCCGGGAATTTCCAAAACGAAATCTTGTCTTTGCCAGTTGTTACCATTTTTTGAGACACCCGATTGTATCGGTTGTGCCACAATAATTTTTCCTTCTAATTTCATTGTTCGCTTATAAATAGTTAAACACTATATGCCCGGCCTTTTCAAGTTTACGGGCATAATCTAACATTCTTTCTTTAGTGCTGAAACTTTCATCATTCCACCAAATGCCAAATCTTTTAATCTGACACTGATAGCGTTTGTCTCCTAATAGATTCTCGGATATTCCTATACGATATTTTGCCATTTTTATTCATCATCCCCAGCCGGATTTAACTTGTCTGACTCATTGATTGCGCGGCTGATAATATCACAATCAGTAAGTTTTCGTTGTATGATAGCCATCCCCCTTTTGCAATTATCACTTTGATTGAGGTCACAATACCCTCCCTTATATAAAATATCAGAAAGTTCGTCCAATACTTTAAGTGTGTCAGTGAGCCGGAGATATGTTATTCCGGTTACTTCTTTGTTGTATGGACGGACTTCTTCTATCCGTTTGTCAAGGGATAGACAAGCAAGCTCTGCCATACATCTTGTAAGTTCTACTTTGGCAAGTAAGGCACTGTTTTCAATCCGGCATTTGTCAAATTCCAGTTTAATGGAGTATTCCATTTTAAGCAGATCAGGTTGTACTTCATCTGCAATATACTGGTTAGCATCAGCCATGAAAAAAGCCCGGTGTCCAGCTATTTTATTGATTTTCTTTTCATATTGAAGCATCAACTGTTCCAGTTTATTTCCTTGCTGCTTTACGCGGAAACGACAAAGCCTTGATTTACGTAATTCACTTAACATTTCTACAATTAAGGAACAAACTATGTCATTGGTGAACAATATGTTATATATTGCTGCCAGTGTGATATTTTCAGCTTTTAACTTCTTGTCTTTTATATCACCTATTTTTCTTTCCATAAGTTCATGAAATCTTTATAGACACATGGTAGTGCAAAGATAAGGACAAACGTCTCAACAATCAACTTTATTAATTGTCCGGTTCCTATATCAATCCATTCTGTTTTTATTATAATTCATTTTGGCTTCAATGAGTGAATCAATGTCACATTTGAAATGATGTAGTGTACTTAGGGCAACAATGATTACATCTGCCAGTTCTTCTTCTACATCTAAATACTCTTTAATATGTGGAGATTTCTCACCCGTACACTCAAAGACTTCGGCAACTTCTTCAAGCAGATCGCGGTGAAGATTGTTGTTGCTATCATTGTCGGGATCAATCTTTCCACGTCTTACGGCACATTCATAAGCTTTCTGCGCGATCTCATTTAATTTTCCCATTATCAATATGTTTTATCCAGTTATTATCTTTCTCCAAAAACCATTGCCAGCCATTTTGGGGCTTGATTTTTCGTTTTATATACCGGCGAACTGTGGCATAATTCAGATTTAGCTTTTGGGCGGCTTGGGTTATTGAATCGAATCTATACCATTTGCCTTCGGGAGTGATTGCGATACACGCAAAGGCATGGGCGTTTCCATTAGACCAATATCTATGTCCTTTCAAAGCCTCGCTGTGTCTTTTTCTTATTTCAACAGCTCTCTCTTTGCCATAGTATTCTTCATAGGTTTTTCCTCTTAATCCGTGGTGATAGCCTTTATTGAAAACATTATGTCCGTTGACAACCCGTGTGACCGGTATTTCAGGGTCTAATCTTAATTCCATATTATTCCTTATTTTTGTAATTATCTCTTCTCATTTGGTGATAGCGATAGTACATGGATAAGTCGAGTTTACGAATGAAATTATCATCCGCTTTCATGTCAGAAACTTTTTGGGCAGGCTTGACTACCTCAAAGAAAATTCTCTTTACCGCATACCTTCCCTTTTCAAGAGAATAACATTGCACTGATCCTTCATAAGCATAAATAAGCCCGGCAAAATCAGGGACTTCATCGGGCTTTATCAAACTTTTTGGTACTATATAATAAAAATAATTGGTACGTTGGCCGGAAGTGACAACATCAAACTTGTTCTTGCCATATTTATCACTTTTCTTTTTATCCTTATGGAAATCACATCTGCTTACTTTTACTTCATATTCATAAGTCAGGCGTGACCGGGTAACTTCCAATAAGTCAGCTTCCCATTTCCCGACAAAAATATTGGGAAAGATGCGGTTTCCTTTTTTATCACGAAAAACATGATCGCAAAAGCCTTGTATAATATCAAGTGTTTTCATTTGATCTTTCCATGTTCCTTATCCAGTTCATACTCAAAAAATCCTTTTGCCTTATCATAAAGTCCGTCCTTTATATCAGAGAAATACATAGCGGCATTAAAGGCTTTCAATGCTGCCACACGAGCTTTCTTCTTATAATAGTCTGCCCGTTTGATCGTATTTTCTTCTTTTCTACGTTCTTGCTGTTCCAAATATCGGTCAACCGCTTCTCGTCCCCAACGGAACATGTCTTCTTTGTCGGCAAAGGTGGCAGATTCTTCACGGATCAGCCTTTTCTCCGAGGAAATGACATAAGCTGATATTCCTTTGTATCTACGAATGGAAACGGCTATGTCGAAACCTTTATAATTTTGCTGTTCAACATAGCCGCCAAGAGTATATGGGAAGTCTGTCTTTTCTATCATACAGCTTTGATATTGATTAGTGGCACAATTGTATCAATAATTTCTACCGTAGGTTCTATAAGCTCTTTTATTTCCTGAACATTTTTGTATGCCATAGGACTTTCATCCAATGTCCCTTCACATACGGAAGTGGAATACACTTTGCTCATTTGGGTTTTGAATGCGTCCATTGATAATCTTTCTTTAGCTTCGGAACGGGAGTATAAGCGTCCTGCACCATGTGGTGCAGAATAGTTCCAGTCTTTGTTTCCCTTACCACGACAAAGAAGAATACCGTCTGCCATATTCATAGGAATCACAACGTAATCATTGGCGTATGCGGCAATAGCCCCTTTACGGATTATCATATCATCAAAGCTGATATAGTTATGGACTGTCTCAACGGATATTGTAGCGTTCCAGCTCAAAGTTCTGATTATACGCTGTATAATCAACTTGCGGTTGAATGCGGCATATCCTTGTGCGATCACCATGTCACATAAATAGTGGAGCATTGCTTCATTTGTGAGATACCCGGAATATTCGGCAAATTTTTCCTTCAAACGTAGTATTTCAGTTTGCATGAATTGTGGCTCAACAGTGGACTTCAAGCGTTGAATTTCATTAGAAAAAGCCTTTTTATCAAATTTTGCTATTTCTGCATGGTATTTACAGACCTTCACACCAAAGTTGCGCGATCCGGTATGTATTGTAAGAAATATATTATTGGTTGACTCGGCACGCCCCAGTTCTATAAAGTGGTTTCCACCTCCCAATGTACCTAAAGAGTTGTAGAATGTGCCTTCATTTATCCCCACCTTCTTACAAAGTTGTGATACATATTCTTCATTAATAACTGGTTTGGTTAGTTGGTATTTAGAGCAGAACTGATCCATTCTGATAGATAAGAAGGTAAACAAATCTTCCTTTTCTTGTTTGGATAAGGGTTGTTGGTTAATCTCAAATCCCATAGGTATGATGGAACGGATTGCATGATTAATGTCCGGGAAAGACTCTTCTGTTATTGCATTTTCAATTTCTACACACAACATTCCACAACCAATATCCACTCCGATATGATTGGGGTTGACACGATCTGTAACTGGCATGGTGAATCCAATCACTATATCTACTCCCTGATGGGTATCAGGCATAATACGAACCGGAACACCAGTCGTAACCGGATTGTTCAAAATGTTTTGTATCGTTCCAATAGCTTCATTTTCTATTGCATTTGTAAATATTTTACAATCTTTGCCGAATTTTCCTTGTAATTCAATCATAATCAAATCTTTTCGTTAAGTTTTTCAAGAAGTTCATTCGCACAGTTCTTTGCGTATTCTTCATCTTCATCATGAAAGGACTTGACTGTTATCCAAATCCCTGCAAATTTAACTTGTACTTTGTAATCAAGAAGGAGGTATTTCTCTCTGTTTCCGCTGCAATTATCTTCTACGAAGGTAGTCGTTTTATTGATTCTGTACTGTTTCATCATTATTTATTTCTTTAGAGTGGCAATTTCTATCAAGTATCTTAATGCACTGTTTAATTCCAGTATCAAATCCTTCTTTATAGCCTTTGGTATGCTCACCTAAAACATATATAGTCATTGACAGCCAAAATAGAAGTATGCCAACGGATTTATACCAGCATGGTAAAGATACAGAAAAGGGTTTTAAGGTGATAGAGAAATCACCGATCCACAGAAGACCGGCAATGAGCATGAGTAAATATAAGACTTTCATCATTTATCATTGTTAAGTTCAACATATTTGCCTTGTAAAGAGCAGTTCCTTAAAATTTCGGCATTTTCCCGGCCAAATGCAATAAGAACACTACCGCAACCGGGGCTGTCCCCACGTGTTCCATCGGGACGGAAGAATTTTATTCGATTCCTCAAAAACATCATACCGGTTGCTTTCGTGAAGATGATGTCTTGAAACTTATTGCTGTCACACCGGTTAAAAAGTAGTGCTATACCGTTGCCGTGTTCTGCCAATTTCTCTACAAACTGCCATATAAGCGGTTTGGAGTACGGAGGGTTAAGCCAAATTCGCCCCCCCCAATTTTGTATAAGACCATTGTCCTGCTTGTTGTACATGATTTTTGCGGTAGGCCAAAGAGGGTGCATGGGAGCACATGGATCAAGGTCAAATTCACCTAATGCTTCAATGATTTCTCGTGGTGTGTACCATTCATCGGAAGCGTTTGCAGATCGTTCAAAAGATGTATTCATGTATTACTTACATTTAGGATTTTACGAATTTCTATATGATCGCAATTTTCATCAGCCTTTTTCAGAATATAAGCAATTTCTTCTTCCTTACTCATGTTCTGTGGACGTTTCGTTGCTTCTGCTCTCAATTCAGAAATAATTTTATCTACTTCGGGATTAGGAGTTTCATATAATTTTTTAAATTCAGCGGCTCTACGTTTAATAAGTCGCTCTGTCTTTTTGTTTAATTTCATCTCACAATATTTTAAAGTATTCCTTACATAAAAAAACTTTTCTTGGTGAAAAGTCTTTGAAGTCGCAACTCATGTATATTTCCTTCCTATCAGCCCAATGTGCCATGTCTTTCTGCCACTGTGGAATAATTTGGTGTGGATTGTTCAGATCACGAAAGGGTTGACAATGTGGAAGAAAACGGCGGCTTTTAGATTTCCAGTAGTTGACGCGCGCAAACGATTCTTCAAAGTCCATAAGGATGCAATACAAGAAATATTCCCCTTTATATCCATACTTGTCTATTAAAGCGGAAGCACGTTCAACTTCTGCAATCTGTCCCGGTGTATCGCATCCAAAGCGAATACGTTTAATCCATTTTACTTTTGCAAGTAGCCGAGCGATTTCATCCGTGATTAAACGAGCATCCAGTCCTTGATTAAAATCCACTTTGATACCCAGTTTGATGATTTTCTCTATTTGTTGCAAGCCATAGTTTGAGGCCAGTATATTATTATCCATAAGGATAGCTTTCTTCCGTCCGGCTGTTATTTCCTCAATATCCATATAAGGTGAAATTTTTCCTTCTTTTTTAGGAACAACACACCATTTACACCGATTGGGACACCCACGTGTCAGAAATCCATAGGACAAATTGGAGTCAATATTGTAGATCGAGTAATCAGGTTGAAGACGATCAACCTCAACTGGAAGAACTTTTTCAATATCATATCCGGTACCACCTTTTTCTATTTGGTTAGCATTGATATAATAGTTATAGTCGGGTGTGAAAGTGAAAACTTTAGCTACATATACTTTATCATATTTACATAGTGGATTATACCATTCCACTTGATCGCCTCTTGCTTTGTGGTAAGCACTGATCTTCATAAGTGCTAAATTGGGGAAATTGCTATCAACGGCTAAAATTCCAATATTCATTATTCTTCAAATTTAGGTTTTGGCATCCATGCTATCGGTTCCCATGACGGAGGTATGCTGCTCATTGAAGAGTAAATTGGGTTACCTTTGTACGTGTCATAGATATAACCATCCATGCAGAACCATACATTGTTGCTATATGTACCGTTAAAAATCGCACCATGTTTACATAGAATGATGATGTCTTCATTTTCATCCGGTAACCGTTCTTTCACTGATACCCACGGAGGTTGTTTTGTCTGCCATCTGGCTCCTTCTTTGAATCCTATTCTAAAACAAGTTATTTTATCCCAGTCAGGATGTACGCCTCCAATTTCATTTACGGCTTCTTCTAATGTCTGTTTCATATCTATTTATCAAATAAATTAGTTTGAACCAACCTTCCTCTCTCTGTTTTTATCTCCCCAAAACATTCCCGGTGAAAACGTTCTTCTTGTGCTTCAAAGTATTCTTCATCTATTTCAGTTGCATAGAAATCGAATCCAAGTCCATAAGCAGCTATTCTGCTGCTTCCTGAACCTAAATGACTATCAAAAATTTTGTCTCCCTCTTTGGCGTTTTTTCTTAATATTTCAGCATATAATTTCACTGGCTTCTGACAACGATGGATATTTCCACCTCGTTCTCCAATTGTACACCGGTTTAGAGTTATGATCCGAAGAGCCTTGTCAAAACTACTCCATGCCAATTCACCGTCAGACATAGTTAATCCATGTTGTCCTTTATCCCAAACAATCCAACCCATTTTGGGAGGAAGATAGGTAGTAAAGTAGTTACCACCAAAAATTATTTGATTCTTCGATACCCTGAATAGTTCCTCAAAATATTTCTTTCCGGGGGGGGACTTATCCCAATCCTTTCTTTTATATTGTTTAAAGCCTAAATGCTTCGGCATCCCACCTTTGTGCATTATGTCTATGCCATACTGGGGATCGACTATCGCTAAATCAAAGAACTTATCAGGAATCCCCTTCATGTATTCCATACAGTCCATGTTATATACTTCGCTTATCGGCATTATTTATATCCTTTCTATTCTGTTATTATTAATTTCATGTGCATTCTTGAAATCATTTTCTCTTCTTCTTTCAACTTATGATAATAATCTATAGCTTCATCTTTAGTATTGAATGTACCAACACACGAATAATGCCAAGATCCGAAAGGATCTTTGAGGATAAACAAGTTGTATGAACCTAAGACCGTTTTCGCCAAATAGTAAGGATCTCGTATCATAATGTTCATTCCATTTTTATTTACTCGCATAGTCCATGAAACAGACTCATGCAGGCATATCCACCTTCCGGCTCGAACATATCAGGGGTATGTTCTTTAACGTACTCCAAAACTTCCTCTACATAAGGATATTGTTTGTTTTTACAGAATCTTTGAGGTATGTATAATGGAGGAAAGAAGGAATGTCCTACGCTTTTCTCTGCTTGAATTAGGCGTTGGCACATTTTAGGATCATTTTTGGCTATGAGTTCGATTTCTTTGTGCCGACACATGATACACGGGAAACATCCAACACGTGAGAATCCACGATAATACAATGGATTCGGTTTCTGCCCTGCATCCAGTATGCAATCTATAACTTGCTGTGCACTCCATTTGAAGATCGGTCTTAAAACAGAAGCGTCATATTGGGAACACCATTCTTTGACATCCTTACTTCGGTAGTTTTCAGTTCTTCCTTTCTTATTAGGTTGAAAATACGATTTGAAGTACATACATTCCTCTTCCATTGCCGCACGTGCTGTACTTTCTCCGGCTCTGATACCTTGTATGATAATGCAGCTTTCTTTCAAAGAAAGTACATAATCAATCATTGGCTTCATTTTTAGTTCACTGGTACAAAATCGTGCATTCGTGGAAGGAAATCTTTTCTTATGAGCTGCCAAAGACACAAAATCATATTTTGATTTGAGAGTTATAAGTCTTACACCCATTTGCAGACAAACATCATTCACATGTTTATATGTGTCAGGGTGTTCCCAACCGGTGTCACAAAACACAGCGGTTAAATTCCCCCCCCCCATATTGTTTGAAGGCTTGGATTAAACATGCTTGTGAATCCTTACCACCTGAAAAACTTACTAATATTTTCATTTTTATGCCATTTCAATTTTTACATATTCATTTTTATTAATCCCGGCACTACCTTTGGGAGAATACACTAATCGGCCTCCATTATCCAATATCTTTTGTACATCTTTCATAGCTTGGTATGCTTGGGTATAGTCTTTGTATTCTTGGTGGCCTATTGGATATTTGCAATATCTTCTACCACCGTCAGGCATGATGCTGATACCGAATACTGTTTCATAAGTTTTTCGGTTGAAATTCTGTTGAGTCCTTACTTTCATTTTTTTTGATACATTTTCCCAGTTTAAGTATAAATACACATTCGTTATCCGGTGCTCCCCAATTGGTGTTACCAACTCCGATGGTTATAGATTCAAGTTCAAAAAGCATTGTCCGTTTGGTGTAGCCAAAACGGAAGCGAACATGAGTGTATTCTTTGGGGTGAAAGCCGTTTCCACGTGTAATACAAGAAAAACAAATAGCTTTCTTACAATAGAAACCAGTCTTTTCATAGGAATTGCGACCTCCACATTTTGCTAATCTTCCGATCCAGTATTTCTTGATCTCTCTGTATTCTTCTTTCTTATTTCCGGATTCGATCATTTCATACCATTTTGCTTTTAATGGCAGGTCAAGGATTTTCATATTAACCATAGTCTAAAAGAGTTGCGGATTCTGTTTGTCGTGAAGGATTTTTTGAACACGTTCAATTTCTTCATCTACTTCACGCTCAATTTGTTTACTTATTCGTAAATCTATCTGTCTCTTATTTTTTAAATATTCTTTTTGGCAACGGCGCATTTCCACCACTTTGTCGAAAAAATCTTTTGGAGTCATAGATTTAAAAGGTATGGAAAAGGCCGCTTTGATGCGGCCTCCCCAGTGTGATTACTTTTTTCCAATCAGAAAGTCTTTCCACAATTCTTTGAATTGTTCTCCAAAGTAAATTGCGATTTCACTTGATTTTACAGCAAGGCGAGAGCCGAAATTCGCATACGAGCTCGACCAAGCGTTAGACGAGGTCGCATAAGCGAGGCCGCAAGACGCACCGTTATACGCAGAGCCGCCCCAAAGAACCAGCCGATTACGATCCTCTTCGTCCATTTCATCAATTTCTTTTTGATTATAAAGATAAAACCACGGCGTATAACGGTATTCATCTTTAGTAAATCGTGGAAAATCAGGATCGTTGTTTAACGCACGGGCAATAGTGCATAGTTTGATGTAGGCGAGGTGTGCAATATCAGCCACTTCTTCTTTGTGTCCGTCTTCATCTTCAACAAGCAGGCGAACAATGGGTTTTACACCTATTGCTTCACAAGCATCTTCGTAGGTTTTAATATTGTGATAATCTGTATAATCCGGCTTTTGCTTTCCGAATAGGGCTGTTAGAATACTAATTGCTTTAGGACAGTCGTTTGCTTCACTAAAAGCGGCTGTTACCTTTTCTTGTGTGATTTTAAGTTCTGACATAATGTAAATTATTTATTGTTAATACTATATCCGAATAATGCAAAATCTCCCCGGCACGGATCATCCGGGAAAATTGTTTTCATGTAATTGGTTACTTGTTGAACCATTTTCCAGTCCTCTGTTTTGCGTGTTGTTATCCCAAGCTGATGTGCCATTTTTGCAACATGCGCATCCAATGGTATGTATAATTCTGTTGGATGAATAATAGTCCAAATACCTAAATCCACCGGCGATTTTCGTACTACCCACCGTAGAAACAGACAAATACGCTTGCATGGAGAATCACGCTCCAATTTTGGAATACCTTTTACGCCACCAAAATCTGTTTGTATTTCACGGATAACATTGTTGTAACCCTCATAAAATACTTCCAAATCATCCCATTCCTGATATATGTTGTACAACCGCTGGCAAATGCAGAAGAAGTCATGGTAGGTGAACATACGGTAGAAGGTATTTGTATTTTCTTTGTATTGTTCCCATACTTTGTTCATAATGAAGTCATAAGGAGAATTACCCATTAGATTATCCAAAATTTCTGCTTGCTGCATTATCAGTTTGCGATTCCCGAAAGCTATCCATGAGGTAAGAAAGGCACTGATTTCTATGTCCTTTTTATCATTGTACTTATGTGGAAAAAATATAGGATCATCTTTTATAAAATCAGGTGTTTCAAATTGTTTCGCCCAGTCAAGTAGTTTGTCTCTTAGTTCTTCCATAATATTCTTCTTTCCATTTTTTGAAAGCGGCTTCTTTATCATTTGATTTCATCCTTTGTATGAATGATTGATGGGATTCCAATAATTCTTTGGCCTCTTCATCTCCATTTTCCGATCTTTCAGTTAGATGTTTGATATATTCTCCGTAGAACATTCCAGTGCTGTTATTATTTTGTTCATGGGCTTCATTAATTGAAAGAGAAGAAACAATTTCATCACGCTGTGCATCGTATTCATTTAACCAGCCGAGAATGATATTACCGTCCAGCCTATCGTAAATCTTACCGGAAGCCATAGCATTACGGAAACACAATTTGATTTCCTCCAATTTGAGATAATAGAATCTGTCTATTATTAGATCAGCGGTAAGTGCCACTTGAACATCATTCATCGTTTTTCCGACATTGAAAAAAGACACAAGCTCGTTAATCGCAATTACCAGTATGGCTCTTGCGCCAGCCAATGTGATTTCTTTTCTTATAACGGAGAGTGGTAGGTTAGGAGTGTTGAGAACAGCTTCTTTAATCGAACTTACGTGCAATCCCTTGTAATACTCCGCTTGCAAGGTCAGCAAGTCTTTCAACGCTTTCTTTTCGGTTGCCGGGAGATTGCTGTTGACTTGAATTAAGTTGTTTCCCATACTTGTTAAAATCATTATTAGACCATCTGACTAAACGTTTGGAAACTTCAAATGTACGTTCCTTCTCAAAGCGCATTTTCCGGCCTCCGCATTCAGTCCAATACTCAAAAAAGTCCTTCAACATATCATCAGGATATTTTCCTCTATACATGAGGACTTCACTTCTGAATTTGTCTTTCCTTGCAGAAAGAGAATCCTTATTCATATTCATCTTATGGCCTAATCCGGCCATGAATGCTTGTTCCAATGTTGCATCGGGATGATCCCGACACCATTGGGCTGCTAATTCTTCTGATTTCATTTGATTTATAATTTAGATAACCAATATTTCCATACTCGTGAGGCTACTTGTGCCATCATAACGGGTGGTACACTCATTCCACAGATATAATGTGGGGATTGGTTGAGGAAATGATAATCTTGTGGAAATGTGGATATATTACATACTTCTGACCGTGATAAATATATAGGCTGCTTAAAAGGAATAATTGAGTCTGCATGAGTTGTTAGGGTGTAGCTTACTTTGTTCTCATATAGATATTGTTGATTAAAAAAGCCTCGTTTTCCAGTTTGTTTCTTATAGGCCTCTGCCAAAGCAATATCTCCTGCCACTCTCTGCTCAAATAACTTTCTCATTTTTACGCCAATAGGCTTTCCCTTGTAATCCGCATATTCCCCATAATATATTTCCGATTCATTAAATTCCATGTCGATGTATGGCTCAACATTGAAGAGGTCTGAAACTTTTAGGAAATGGGCTCCCAAATCATGTCTGATACATATAAAGAATACACGTTCTCTTTTTTGAGGTACTCCCATTTTAGAAGCATCAAGAAGAAAATGCTGACAATAATAACCAGCTTCCTCAAAGTCTTTGTATATACGTCTGACATAATCAATCGCATTCCCTAAAAGAAGTCCTTTCACATTTTCAGCAATAACGACTTTAGGTTTTAAGCGTTTGGCAAGTGCAATAAAATCAAAAAAGAGCGTGTCTAAAACTTGTGTCTTTTGACCTTCCTTGAATTTCTTTTCTTTACCCCACGCATCTTCACGTAATCCCGACATGCTAAATGTACTGCAAGGTGGTGATCCGTCCAATATATCTAAATGGTACAGTTCCTCGGGAAGATTATTCCTTTTCACTAAATCACGAATATCTTCCAAATAACTATACTGGGGATGATGGTTTGTTTCATAGCATTTCATCATTCGTGGATCAATCTCATTACAGCCAATAACATCGTAACCTGCTATTTTGTAACCCATAGTAGAGCCACCGCCACATGCAAAACAAGAAAATACCTTTCCTTTATCTTTAGTAAAAACAGCATCTTCTAAAGACCAGCGATAAGGATAGAGATGTTGTGTATGGGGGGGGGGTAATTACATCTTTCATCATTCCACCTCCCATAATTCAGCTACTCTTTTGAACTCTTCATCAGCCGGAACCGGGCAATCTTTGATCCATTGCATATCTTTTACTTTCCATAACGAAAGGTCTGTGTTGTCAGGAATATGCTTTTTAATATCAGGAAAAAGATTGAGCCGAAGAGATTTACTTTCCATAAGTTCATCTTTGTAATCCAACAAAAAATTATTGGCCTCCAATAAACTATGAATATCATTAACAGAATGTGGAGTGTAAACAACTCCATCGAAGTATCTGATATAATTGGGGAGCATATCAGCCAGTGCCGTATATAGAAATAATTTTCCTTTATTGCCATAGGCCAATTTTTGAACGGTTTTGATACTTTCAGCCAAATTTGCCAGTTTTTCAGGAAACAAAAGTGGTTCTCCACCAGTTATCATGATCTCTTTGTAATTAAAGTGCTCAACAACTGGTAATTTTGAAAAATCCCATGAGTTGTTGCAACACATAGGACATTTGTTCGGACATTTGGTTGTAACCAATAGACGTAACTTTTCCATTTATAATGATATTGTTTGGGTGTATTTCAATTCTCCGGTATATCCACGTGCTTTCAATTCTGCGATAAGTTCCCGTGGAGAAAATTTTGCCAATTCAGGATTGGAATATATTTTCTTCAAATTCCCCCCCCCTCCCGGAGTTTTCTTACGGTTTCTGGCATAAACATTACCGCACTCTTTACAATATGTCTGCAATCCATCTTCGGTTGAAGCATTTTTCCAAAACTCACTGACCGGAAGTTCCCGGCCACATTTGCTACATTTTTTTAATTTTTCCATTATTCCTTTTCTTTAATTCTACCATATTCACATATTAGTAAAGCATCCGAAGTTGCCAATGTAACTTTTGCATACGGGAACAGCTGTTGGGCTTTCTTCTTTAAGATGTTTTTCCATTCTGTCTTACCCAATTTGTCTGTATTTCGTAATCCTATAGTTTTTTGCCAAGTTTGTGGAGATACTGTTACTGTCGGAATCCCACAAGCTATCAATCCCATAGTCAGCTGTCCGTAACCTTCTCCAAAAACAAAAGAGGCAGAAGCACTTTGTCCGGTCATGCCATTCACTCGTTCCAAATAACAAACGCTATTTTCTTTGTATATGGAGAGAAAATCTAATAAGTCTTTGGGAGTTGGTGGCATTTTGATACACTCCAATAATTTGTTATTCTCGGTGTCGTACACTACAATTCCACCGTTTTTGCCAACATCTATACCTATGATCCTTCGTTTCATAAATTATACTTTTTTGTTTATAAATCTTTTGAGCTTAATTACATCTTTCTTTCCAAGCCTTAGTGCTTCACTGGTCTTGATGTCAGAAGGTGAAGCTTTACAATTCTCGGTTATCCTTTCAAAATGTCGGATAAAGGATTTTAGGAAATAGTCGGGGATTTCAACTTTCATAATGATTGATTTATGTGGATAAGCCCGGACTCGAACCGGGAACTGTTGCAATCAGGATTTTCGTTTCTGCTTCCGTTTGTACGTATGTCAAGTGTTAATAGCATATTACCTGACTCGTGATGCTATTCGTGCATTTTTACCACAGAAACTAAGCGTCTTCCGATTTCGCCACTTATCCGTTTGCCTCTACAATAGAGGCATTTTACATGAACAAAAAGACTCTTTGTAGTATCTACCGTCGTGGAGCGTATGCAGCGTACTCGACTCGACTTGCAAAGAGAAGAAAAAAGGTGAGGCATGATAGTTCCCGGATAGGCGGTCAAGCCACACCGGGAGAAGCTGATTATTAATCGGGTTGATAATTATTATTTTAGGAATTTAGCAAAAGTCTTGATTGAGCCTTCATTATTACTTTTTAAAGAGGCCAATTCTGTATTTTTAGAAGTTAGTGTAGAAATAACAGATTTATTCTTTTCGATTTCTGCATCAATATCACTATTAAGTGTTTCCAAATCGGCTTTTGCTTGTGCAAATTGAGACAATATTGTATCTCTTCTTTGTTGAAATGTCAGCATATTATTTTGTCATTTTTAAAAATTCAGGAGCAATGCCATATAGAGGTGTCTTCCCGTCCCACTTGTCTATAAATTGTTTATATAAAATCTCACGGGTGAGTCCACGGGACGCAATTAAAGCTTGTTCTGTTTTTAGTTGCTCCAGTTCGTTTTGCTTCTTTTGTTCTTCAATCTTCTGATCAAGTACCGAAATATTAGTGTTTACCTCGTTACGGCTATCTATTTTATCGCGGACAGCTCTTGAAAATTCCAATTGTGCGGAGAAGGTCAACAACTGCAATCCCCGTTTCTCAAATTCTTTATCAACGATCTGTTCCAGTCTCTTTTCAAATACCAATGAACCACCGTCAGCCATCAGACTGTCTGTTTTATGTTTGCGACTTTCTTCTTTGATAAGATCATATATACGTGGCTCCAAAATATTATCTTCTAATGATTGCATAAAGCCATCTTTTCCCGATGGGGTGTCAGCCTTATCAATATGCTTGTTATCAAATACAATATCAATAGCCCTGTTTTTCATTACTTTATAAGAGTAAGTTGGCCGGGCTGTAAACTCTGTATTGTCGGCTGCCTTTAGTGTGACTGGATCAGAAAATTCTCCGCGCTGATCGAATAGCGGAACTTGAAAAAGCTCTGTGCCTAATTCCCATGTAGATACCTTACCGGCAACGATTTTAAAATCTTCTTTCCCTTGTTTGCCGTAGTTCTCCATAAGGACACCGGCATAATTGGGAGCAACTCTTTCGCATGAAGCAAACAAAACAACGGCAAATAGTGCCACAATCAAAAAATCAATCTTTCTTTTCATTTTCTACTTTTTTTTAATGATATTATAAACTATAAATGCTACTGTCAGCATAATTATTGAAATTCCCAACCACGCATTTATGTGATTGAATACGCGGTTGCCAATGAAGAAAGCCGATACGACAAGTACCGGCTTCCAGTATTTCTTTACAGTCTTCATTGTTATTGTTCGATAATGGCAATATCCGGTGCCAATTTACGGATCAACAATAATTGCTCGTCAATGGCCTTGTTGCGTTCCTCTTCCACTATCACTTCTGCACCAGGGGAGCAAAGGGACAATCGAATATTACGCCCGTCCACATCTGCAATGATTTCCACTTCAATCTCTTCTGCAGGGCGACCTTTGAAAATCGGGACAATAAGATTGAATGAGGCCGGAAGATTGGAGTTGACAACTTGGCTGTAATTGTCAGTGCGACTACCGTTGTCTTGTCGGGAGTTTTCCACTTTTGAGTCAATGCTGGCTTTGAAGTTCTTCAAGACTGTTACCAGTTCCATGTTGTATTGTGCATCCTTGAAGAAGGCACGATTCATTTTGAAGAACTTTGAAAGCTGCACCGGTTCCCATGTCTTGCTTGTGTTAATACCAAATTCAAGAAACTTGGGATAGTATTTCAACTCACCTCTTACAGTAGCTTTATTCCTACTGTCAGTTTCATTGGTGACAAGTTTAAGTGTCATTTTCTCCCGATCAACAAGAATATAGCAACGTTTCTGATTGATCTGTTCTTTTTCAGAGATTCTTTTCAAGAGAAATTCATGAACACTTCCAATTGTTCCGGCTAATTCTACCTTATCAGGCTCCAGTACCGGTAACTCATTTTCTTCGTGAAGTTCAATAACCCTAAGTGTTGCTTCGGTCATACCTGGAGCAAAGTTCACTTGCATCTTTTCGTTTTCCATGCTGTTCTACAAATTTTTAGTTTTATTTTTAAATGATTTGGCAGGTTTGAAATGTGGAGTATAATGCTCCGCTATGACAATAGTCTCGTTTTTGTGTATGTTACGAGCTACTTTTCGTTTATAGTGTTTGGGTGACAGTGTGCCAAAACCTCTGATATAAAGAGTCTTTCCATTAGCTACTGCATTCACGGTCTCTTTTAGTGCTGCCTCTATGACAGTTCGGACTTCACAAATAGCGATACCGGTTGATTCGGCTACTTGCTTGATAAGTTCTTCTTTTCTCATGGCTTATCCCTCCGTACCAGTAGATTCAATGTCCTCGAATACAGTTTTTTGCATCTCTTGTGCTTCCATCGGACGTTCTTTAACCAAGTCACCATTACCGTTGTAATATCCAGTGGTACGAGTGCTACGTTCCATGAACTTAAAGCATTCATCCGTAATTTCCTCATAACCACGCTTTATATCGGTAAGCAACGTTTTTTTACGTTCCTTTTTAGGTTTCAGTTTGTCCTTGTATGCTTGCATGAAAGCTTTCTTTTCTTCTTCCAGTGCGGCCATGTCAAGGTCAATATTTGCCAACTCCGTTTTCCGTTCACCCATTTCTTCCTCGCTGAAAGGAGAAGTATAGGTAATTCTTTCAACTGCTGCGCAATTGTCTTCCAACATTTGTCTGCGAAGCAATGGATTCTTATCTTTAAATAGTTCTTTATCCATATCATAAAGGTTTTAAGCCATATCGGGCAGAACCGACAAATGGCTGTGGGTTAGTCCTTATGTTTGCTTTGTGTATATCATCTGTACGATGATTGAATAATCGGGGTAATCCCGTTATTTTGTCATATACAACCAGTTCAGACGATACATAACAAATAAAGCCTTTCAGTCGCTCTTTCAACCATGCGTTCTGATAGGCTCTGCGTTCACGATATTCTTGGTAGCTCATTCCCTTTGGGCGAGCTGTGAGAAGGGGAGTGTAATTTCTCGCCCCCCCCGATTTAGATTTACTCTTTCCCATCAATCAAATTTTTATATTGTTCTTCTGAAACGAACTTGTCGCAGTTCCCATACCAAGTACCATCATTTATCTTGTATGGCCTGACTGTTTTATCCATTTCATTCATAACACCGACTACCGCATTTTCTTTGCTATTATCATCCCATACAATAACAACATCGCCGACAGTCGGGATATATTCAGGCTGTAACTTCTCAAAATTGAAGGAGTAATGTTTTTCTTCCTTCATGGCGGCAAGCATCTTTGCCTTTTCCTCTTCCGTAGCTTTACGGAATCCCTTCATGCCTCCGATACCAGCTTCGGGTGTGAGTCTTACAAAAACTCTGTCACCTTCATCATTGGAAGGAACATAGGCGACAAGGCCGAAAGGTACTTTAATTGCCGGTAAAAAAGAGAGTGGCCTTTCTTCTCTAATTTCAGAGAGAATCATCATGCTGCCCCCTCCGCGATTCGGATTGATAATTACGTCACCGGGGATGAATGTCTCACCCTCAAATTCAAATTTACCCCCCCCCGTAACTTTTTGAGTAGGTTGCATACTTTCTTCTTTCACGATTTTTACCATGTGTCCTTCGGGCACTTCAACTGTTACTGTTCTCATTTTAATTTGATTTTAAACTGGTTATTGTATTCTATGTATTTTTCCGGGCAGGTTGTTTCTATAATTCCGTTCATTGTAGGAATACGAAACAACTTGCCGGATTTATGAAGCTCTTTTTCAAGCTGTTTTGCTTTATGTAAAGCAGCCAAAGAACGTGTTTCATTTTCGATCAGTTCTTTAGCCGCTGTGATACTGTTACTAATTTTTTCACATGAATCCATTACTTGACTTCTTCTGCGTATGGAGTATCGTCTTCTTCAAAATCGTCCGGTTTCTGACCTTGTGCCTTTTTCCAGTCTTCAAACATTTCATCATCCAACTGGCTCTCTGTTTCAAGAACTTTAATCATGGAATCTGAAATGCCGGTTTTGGGCAGGAATTTGAAAGCCCAGTTCACGATTGTTTTTCGAGCCATTTCTTCAAAGTCTGTGTCCCACGGAGATTGCTTGCCTTTCTTGACAGCCTCACTACGACTTTTTATTTCTTCAATACGTGCTTTGGGCATTGCATCGAATTTTACAACACCGGAAGTCAAGACTGCAAAATAGTAGCCTCCAAGAAGATCACCACGTTCTCCGAATACATTGGGTTTGTGGATGATAGTGCCACCGGTACCTTTTGTCATGCTGAACTCGTCATTAGCATAAACCAAATCAGAATAAATATCTTTTACAACGCCGGTGCGGATCAAAATATCAACTTTCCCCATATATGAAGCTTGGAACTTCACTTTGCCTTTGTATGGTACAAGATACCCCAATCTTAGTTCAGGATTGAGTGTCAGACCGGTAAGAGAAACGTTTTTGATTGCTTCGACAAGATGATCGGGATATTGCCGGGCACAGTCAATCAAATAAGGATTATTCAACATTGCCTGCATAGCGAAATTGACTTCACGGGCAAATTGCTGTTCTGTGCCACCAGCTGCTATAAATGCCTTTTTAGGGGAGATAAAACAACTTTCCAATCCTTTCAGTTGTACTGGAAAGGCTGGTGGGGCAGAAGGAACGGGCGGTTGTGGTGTGGAAGGTGTTGGGGAGACCGGTTCTGTTTTTGTTGGTGAAGGAGCATTGTGTTGTTCCATTCCCAAGTTCCCTTGTTGGGGGGATTGATTCTCTGTTTTACTCATTGCTCTTGATTATTATAAAAGTTAAACATCTTGTTCTTTTCAAATGCAGGTGTGTCCGGCACCATTATTCTTCGCCCTTTGAATCCCGGCTGAATAAATATCTGTGCACCGTCAAAATCATTGTTTTGTGTACAGTAAACATGCTGGTCTAACAATTTCTTGAATGCCAATGCACTTGCACCCATTTTCACAATTCCGTCTTCCAAATGGAAAGCCCAGTTAGCTGCACTGACAAATACTGCGTCATAGGGAGCTGTCTTTTGTTGCATAACCCAGTAGAACTCCTTCCATACTCCAGTACGTTCATGTTCAAAAAACTGGTAGAAGGCTGCCGAAATACCGTAATGAAATTTGGCAATAGTCCGGTTAACTGTTTCTTCATGAAGATCATCAACCGCCAATGTTTTCCAGTCGACAATTTTCTTGGCCGTTTCCACATCAGGGCGATATTTGAACTTGCATCCTTCGTATTCAACGAAATGGCTGACTTCGGCTTTTCCCCATTTTAATATCTGCCTGATCTGTTTGGAGGTGTCCCGGCAATTATTAAGAAGCTCATAAACCATTGTTTCAACCAATTGTATATCGGTTGTGCTTGTCAACGTTTTACCCGGATTTGACTCTTTGGCCTCTATTAGTGCAATCTGATATTTTTGGGTATCTCGTCCATACGGACAGCCGGTTTTAGGATTTATAGGCGGCTCAAATACAAGAAGGTTATTTCGCCACTTGTCAAGTTTTCCAGTATTAACAAGGCTTTCCATTGCATCATGGTACAGTGAACCTTTTTCAGAGGCTTCAATACTTATCTCAAATAATTCCGGGTGCAACGCCTTGTATCGGGCAAACTTTGGGGACACCATATAATCTTTAATCTGCGTACTACTTAGGAAATCTTTGAATCTTTCTCCACGGTGGTATTCTTCATTTGGCAGATCGTAAATTGTATCTTCTATATTACTCATATAATGAATTTAGAGTTTTACAAAAAACTCCCTACTTTCGCAAGCAAGGAGCCAATAACTAACTAAAAAACTTATTCATCACTTGTGGATAGTAATTCTTTGTAATTCTGTAATATGTATTCTTTTTCTTCATCTGTAAAAGAATAGGCTTTAGCCATAAATTTCATTGCCATATCCTCGTTGTGATCGGAAAGGGGATAATAGTCAGTAGCGAATTTGTAAGTAAGCCTATTCAATCGCTCATACTTAACTTTGACCTCTTTAACCCGTCCGCTTATCTCCGAGATGATGCCGGACGCTTCTTGCATCTTTTCGTCATATTCCTTTCGGTCTTTCGCAGCTTGTTCTTTCATAACCTTGTTCTGTGCGGCAAAGCTTGAAATCTTAGCATATAGTTCATCCGAATAAGCCCATCCTGAAATGATGTCAAAATCAGAGTTCCCATTAAACTTGTATTTCTCACTATTTTTAAGGAACTTGTAATCACTCCCAAGTTTATTCCAATCGTAATCAACCTTTCGCAATGACTTCGCGCTTTTCAGAATTTCAGCAACCTTAGTCGCTTCATTAATGTCAGTAAACGCAAAACCATCCAAAAGCGGAATTGAGAAGTACTGAATATCAGCAGGCTCAATTTCAAATAATTCGGGAATTTTGGGTTTATCCATGATTTTGATACCTTCCTCCATCATGCGGAGTTTAATCAATTTCTGTACATCTTCCTCCGTTAACGCAAGAATCTCTTGCTCGGTCATTTCTGTAAATCCTTTCATACTTTTAGCATTTAAAATGTGTTCCCGTCCGCGTTCCGATGGATTGTTGGCCGTAGCTTTTTAGCGGTGACCGCTTCTTGCGAAGCACGGGTATATATATCATTTAAAGTATCTATTCAGTTAAGAATGTATTTATAAACGCCCTACGTTTACTTTGTCATAATATAAGTTGTTTTTGATAACTTAGTGATTCGTGTGCTGCATCTTCTTATTGGCAGTCCGTATTCACACTCTTTTCACTAATCCGCTTTGGCTACTTTGTCGGTCTATTTCGCCCTTTAGATAAGCAGTAAACCTTGTTTTAAGTCTTTATTTGTTCAGACTATACAATATGTCAAAGAACGTTTTGTTAGTTCCCGGAAAGACGGCCAAATCCGTCCGGGATTATTTTCTTTCCATGAATTTTCTCAAAGCTGATTTGGTAAAAATGAGACTCTTGCCATTTTTGGTGTGAGGAATATCATGTATTCGATTGTATAAGGTTTGCAACTTCCATCCGAGAAATACAGCAGCTTGTTTGGCATTCAAATACTCTTCGGTTTCAGCAGTCGCCATTTCAGTTACAGCCTTTCTCACATCATTGCGAATAAACTTGTGCAGTTCTTCTGCAATCATTTTGGCATCTGAACGGTTCATTTCTTTATCGCTTCGATGGTTATCTGATTTTTATCTTTGTCGATGGATATTGAATATCTTTCAACGTCTTCACGGGGATCAGTAAAAGCTAATTGATAGGCGTAGCTTCTTGCATTGACGCAATCCTTGTAAGAATCCAGCTGCATTACTTTGGAAGAACCAGCTTTAATGCTTAGAATATCTTTCTTTGTTACTTTCATATTATTTTCTATTTTATACTTAAATTTTCCACAAAAAATTTGCATAAAAGAAAGCTAACAACTACATTTGCCAATGAGATATGTAGTAAGTGGCTTTTGAAGTCGCCAGCTTTCTTGTTGTTCAAACTTACACTCTTTGTTTGTTTGACGTTGCAAATATACTTCATATTTTCAGAAGTACAATAAAATACTTCTTAAAATTTGTAGTATTTCGTATGTTATAAAACATGTTTTAATGTAAGTTGTTGGTTTATAAAATGTTATACAAGTGAGGTTTGCGTAAAAAGAAAGCTTTTTGAAAAAAAGTAATGTCGTTCTATTGTTATTGTAATAATTGAAGAAGTAAAAGACGATCTCATTCGGTAAGGTGCTGGATTGCTGCATAGTTAGCCCTTAGACGGTTTCCCGTTTTTGCTATATGCAGCATAAGAAATGTCTCGTTCGTATAAGTACGCCGTTCTTAGCTGGCCGGGCATTAACAAGTTACCCGACTTCCCGGATTTTTCGCTTACTTGTAGCTGTGCAGGCATCCCGGTTTCGTTTGCCTCTCAATATCGCACGCCTTTCGCAGTATTGAGTTGTAAGAGTGTAACCCTCTGTCTCTCCGCTATGCGGCCTACCGCCGATTACACAATGTGGAGAAAAAGAAAATCC
The DNA here is from genome assembly GCA_958453305.1 of uncultured Bacteroides sp. GTDB lineage: Bacteria > Bacteroidota > Bacteroidia > Bacteroidales > Bacteroidaceae > Phocaeicola. The sequence goes on from CAUDXH010000010.1 coordinate 69,609, forward strand.
GCAAATAGGTAGCAGCTATTTACGGATTTCTATATATAAACTCCAAATAGGATGTTTAATCAATTTATGTGGTAATACTGCTACTATTACGGATGCAAATATACTACTTAATTTATGAAGTATGCAAGAAGTTGACGATAAAAAATTGAGTGATCTCTCAAAAAGGTTTTTGCAAGCAATTTCATATTGTGGTTTGAGTGGGTATAAATTGAAGAAAGACAATATTATATCCAGTGAATCAACTCTTACCAGTATAAAAAAAGGGATTCAGTTACCAAGTAAAAAAACAATTGATGCTTTTTGTGAGAAGTATGATGTGAGCAGAGCATGGCTATATACTGGAGAAGGTTTGTTTGCAAAGACTCCATCAGGACAGATAGAACCTTCGGAGAAGGATATTAGGGATGCTCTGAAAAATGCGAGAATGCAATCAGACTCTACGATTAGTAAAGTAGCTCCTTATCTTCAAGATATTCTTGTAAAAGTAAAATATGTTCCGATAGATGCTGCGGCTTCATTTGTCGAAAGCTTATATAACACAGCTTATGAAATTGATTCTTATGGTGTCATGCCGGAAGAAGGTGAAGTGCTTGATGATTCTTATATGGTCTTTCAAGTACGTGGTGACAGCATGGAGCCAACTATACCGGACGGAGCTAAAATTCTTGCTCGCAAAATAGAAGAAGGTTTGTGGGAAAGCGCGTCAGGAGTTGTGAGTATTGTGTATGGGAAAACACTTTCAGTCAAGCGGATATTGAAAAACAGTCTTTTCTTGGATAATGTGCTGACTTTAAAGGCTGATAACCCCAAGCATGGCCAGTTAGATGTCGAGAGAAGAGAAATAAGGGGGATGTGGCAAGCATTACGCATAATAAGTCAAAAGATTATTTGATATGGAAGAAAGGGCTATTGACAGATTACGAAAATTTGCAAGGTATGCACGTGATAAGGGAGTTGTCAAAGGTGAGAACTCGTTTGAGGCTTATTGTGAATTATCAAATAGATACATTTATAATTCCATAAGGAACGGGAAGGGGGCTATTGGAACTGATATAATAGCTCGTATTGTGGATAAGTTCCCGGAATTGAATGTGAAGTGGCTTTGTACTGGCAAAGGGAATATGATTGAGACGGATATTGATGCGAATGTCAACTACAAAGCAGCTTATGAAGGTGCGATGATGCAGATAGAAGCACTGCATAAAATTATAGAAGAAAATAAGCGGAGATGATATAAATATGATACCATTAATATATTTTTAATAAGTATTTTATTGATTATCAGTATAATAGCAAAATGTGTTAGTCCCGTACGCACCGC
>CAUDXH010000011.1 GCA_958453305.1 uncultured Bacteroides sp.
AGACTCATTTCTGAATCCCGTATTTCCATTTACACAAAATATTTTATAGTGCCTTTTGTGATAAGAAGGTATTGATTTAATTGATGAAACCTATATGATTACCAGAATCTTTGTTTTCCATCTTTATATTCAAAGATACGTTCGTCATGTCCTCTTGTATGATTAATGAGGTAAAGTAGGCTTCCTTTAGGTGCATTATACAGTAAAGAATCAGAATCGGCTTTTTTACATCCGGCAGAATTCCATTGTTTATTTTCCCAATAGAGCAATTCATAATTATCTCCTTTTCGGATGAAACTATCTCTATTGCGAGGGACGTAAACAATTTTATTGATGGAATGGGGTGTGCCAAGGTCAAGCCCTGTCCATCCGTTATCAGGATACAAATAGTCAAATGAGGTGTAAGGGTCTCCATCAAAAGCTTTGGTATATTCATGAGAACCGTCTTGCTGAAAACATCCAGGAGTGCCAATTATCCTTCCTTTTAGCGGTTGGTTACTTGATTCTGAATCGTAAAAAGCTATTTCCGAGATGTTGCAATGGCTTCCGGCACAGCCTTTAAATCGGACGTATCGATATTTTTTAGTAGAATATGTATATAAAGTATTATACAATCGTTCCGGTACATCCTTTACTAAAAATAATGTATCTGCCTTTTGGAAAGTAGAATCATGACTTCCTTCAAATACACCTCCCGGCATACGAAAAATATAGGTTTCATTATATAGATGATATTTAAAGTAAATAGAAACCGTATCTTGCTCTTTCTTAGGAGTAAAATAACGAATGTTTCCGGAAGTCTTTTCAAATAAAATAGGGTCGGAACACATGTCCAGTGTTTCTCCATTCCAAGTTGCTAATCGAAAAATGACATCTCCTTCTACATCATAGAAGCGAATACTGTCTTTTTCTGCATGTGTATAAGCTACAGGAACCCACTGGTCTTGACAAGATAAACATAGGTAAAGAATCTCTTTTGGGGAGCATTCTGAATATAAAACGTCGTGTGGAAGTGTAAGTGTCTTATTCCATCTTCCTGCGTATGCAGATGTAACATCCTTGAATAAAGGCATACGGAAAGATGGGTAAATATCATCCGTGCTTTTGTTCATATCTTTAACAATGTCCATATTCAGACTAAAAGTAGTACGGTAAACTTTAGCTTTTGGATTCCATAATTCAGTGGCAGCTTTAAAAGGTGGATTGGGAAATTCAACTTCATATGTATTTCCGTCTTTGTCTAAAACAAAATTCCAAAAATGTGCAGCATTGTTATCTCCCCGCATCATCATAACATCAGTTCCACAAGGAATACCAACTGCCCGAAAAACATATTCTACTATATCTGCTAATTCTTTGCAGTCTCCTGACCGCCATTTCACAACATCAGGACCAATGTGTGGACCATGAGGAAGCTCTCCGCTAAAATAAATCATGTCTTTAGCTAAGGAATCAAGTAAAACTTGTGCCACAAAGAAAGGGTCTGTAGCTTCAGGCATTTGGCGCACATTATCTAATAATGGATTATATTTATTGTAGATGTCTTCTCTCCAATCCGTTAGTGTTTCGTCTCCTATGCGATACGGCAGAATATATTCACAAAAATCTGAAAAAACGATGGATTTTCCCCATGGCTGTTCTTTCCATACTTTAAAAGCATAATCTATATTTTTAACCAAATAAGCAGAGTCAACCTCATGTATGTCTCTTTTGAGTTGTAATTTTTTTCGGCTGAAACTCTCCATCTGCTTTTACTAAAGAATCAACTAATTCAGAAGGGCTTTTATGAGTATAGGGAAGACAGGAAAAATATTTTCGATACTTTATCAGATATAGAGGTGCTGTTCCATAATAGAGAAGAATAAACATTAAATGAAGAGAAATTAAAAAAAACGCATTGTTTAAAATATTCTTTTAACGATAAAAAATCATCAAGGTTTTTATTATCATTGTTAACTCTAACAGAAATTTTTATATTTGTTGCTAGAGCCAATCTGATATTAGCTATAATCTTATCAAAAGTGGGCAATTCTTTGTAATGAACTCTTCTTTTATTGTGATAATCCTTCGTTCCATCAATAGTGATTTGGATATCATTAATAAGTTTAGGTGATAATAAATCTATAAAAGAATCTAAATCGTATCCATTTGTGATAACTTTAAATTTATAGCCTCTTTTTTTATCTTCATAAAGAATATACTCTATTATTTTTCTATTTTCTGCTAATAGTGGTTCTCCACCATAAAGTAAAATATTTTTATTTCGTAATTGTTCACATGGCTCTATTTTTTCCATTGCAGCATAAGCATAGTCAACCATCTCTTTGGAAATATGCTGATGAGATTCGTTGTCTTTCATATTTCTTCCTTCAAAACAATAGGGACATCTGAAATTACAATTATAAGTTACAATAAATGTAAAATTTTTATATAGAATTTGGGCTTTTCGATGTAACGCGTTAACTATTCTCGCTACATAATTGATTTCTTCATTAGGAGTTTTTGATGTGATATAATCTCTTTGTTTTAATAGTTGGAAAGTTGCCGGAGAAAAGTCACTTTCACTGATTTCATTTTTTTATTAACTTAAGAGCTATATCTTCATTTACGATGTTGATAGCACCTGTGTAGCCTTGAATCAATAAATATTTTCCTTCTTGTTCTTCTTCTTCCAACTTTATGGGAATTACATAAGATGATACTCTTTCCATATTGTGTGTTCTAAAGTATTATTTCAGTTTGTTTTTATCGTTGCAAAATTAGCAGGTAGATTTGATAAGACGAAAAAATGTTGTTCTTAAAAGGTGGACAAATGAATCTAAAAGGTGGATAAAAAGGAGGAGGGGCTTAAATGGTGGATATTTGGGCTTAAAAGGAGGAAAAATGAGTTTAAGTAGCTAAGATGTTTTGCCTTTTTATGTATTAGTGTCATGTTGTAAGAGCTTTCTAAACCTAAGCTTTCTGCGAATGTATAATGTATATGGCGACTCTCTTTTTTGTGGGATATCCTCTTCTCGTCGGGATTTTCGTTTCAAATTCTTGTCTTGATATGAATTTTTCTCTTCCTGAATTCTTGACTTCCGCCCTTTGATATTGTATCTTTGTAAGAGTAAATTCTATGACCCATTATTATGGGTTATACAACTCATAATAGTGAGTTATATAACCCATAATAGTGAGTTATACGACCCACTATTATGGGCTATAGAATTTATGCTTGAAAACTTGGATTATCAACCTCTTAAATGAATATGATTAATGAAAGCAAAGTATGATTTCCGGTTGGCTCCGAACCCGCAAGACAGTAACGGCTCCCGTATTCTTTATCCGAAACTGGTGCCGCAGGGCACGCTGACTTGGGAACAGATGGTAGAAGAGATAGCCTCGCATTCCTCGTTCGACCGGGGAGTGCTGGTGGGAGCGATGGCAGAGATTGAACGCTGTGCCCTCTATCACCTTTCGCATGGGGAGCGGGTGCAAATAGGGGGAATCTGTTATGCTGAGGCTACTCTGGAGGCAGAGCGTGAAGTGGAGAGTGAAAGTGCGGTGCATGCCCAGTCCATCCGTTTCGGGAAGGTGCGCCTGCAGCCGATGAAAAATTTTCGTCCTCACGGGCAGTTGGAGCGTGCGGAGCATCACCGCAAGTTTCGTGAGAGTTCCGGTGAACTAACGGAAGAGGAACGTTTGGTGCGGCTGAAGGAATATCTGTCGCATCATGAGTCGATCACACGTACCCAATACGGGGAGCTGACGGGGTTGCTACGCTCGAAAGCGCAGCGTGACTTGAACCGCTGGGTAGAAAGTGGGGTGCTGGTTCAGCAGGGACGTGCACCGCATCGGGTGTATTCGCTTGATTTCAAAGATAAAAAGGAATGCATCGTGTAAGACGCGTGTAGGCAATCCCTGCGTCCTACACCATCCTACACTGCACCCTGCACGCTTCAATTTGTTGTTCTACAATAGATTAACCTTAAAAACGTGTAGGGTGCAGGCAAATTTCGCAAAAACTCGTTTTGGGGGAAGGAGAAGCTTTTTAAGGCAAAAGAATAAAAAGGCAGATTGATTTTTTTGAGTTCGCATTTTTTAGGTTTAATTTGTAGGTTGACTCAAAACTCACAAGCTTAAAAACGAAAACCTATGCTTACGAAAATCATCTTGGCTATTGATTCATTTAAAGGTTGCCTTGCCTCGGAAGAAGTTGAGGCGGCAGTGGCAGAAATCATTCGTCGGAACTTTCCTGCGTGCGAGGTGAGTTGTCTGCCTGTAGCGGACGGAGGAGAGGGAATGCTTTCGGTTTTGGTACGGGCTACGGGTGGTAGGCTGATTCCCGTTGAAGTACATGACCCGTTGATGCGTCCGATTCGGGCGAGGTATGGAGTATTGGGCGACGGAGAGACAGCCGTTATTGAAATGGCAGAAGCAAGCGGTCTTCCTTTGCTGGCAGAACAGGAACGAAACCCGATGTTGACCACTTCTTTCGGAACAGGAGAACTGATTCGGCATGCGTTGCGGTCGGGTTACCGGAAACTGCTTGTCGGTATCGGGGGGAGTGCAACCTGCGATGGAGGCATGGGGATGCTTCAGGCGTTGGGATTGCGGTTTTACGATTGTGACGGAAAAGAGTTAGGGCAAGGGGGAGGTGTGATGGAACAGGTAGCCTTTGTGGACAGTCAGCAATGGGAAAGGGCTTTGGAGGAGGCTCAAGTAACGGTGGCATGCGATGTGCAGAATCCGTTCTGCGGTACAGAAGGGGCTGCCTTTGTTTTTGCTCCGCAAAAAGGAGCCACGCCGGAGCAGGTAGTTTGCTTGGATAAAGGTTTACGTCATTGGGCAGAGGTCGTTTTTCAGACAACGGGGAAAGACATCCGTCTGTTGCCCGGAGCGGGAGCGGCTGGAGGCATGGGCGGAGCATTGTATGCGTTTCTGCATGCTTCGTTACAGCCCGGCATCGAGTTGCTGCTGGATGCCGTACACTTTGATGAGGAACTGGCGAATGCTGATTTAGTCATAACTGGAGAAGGTAGGGCAGACAGGCAGACGCTGATGGGCAAGGTGCCGGCAGGTGTGCTGCATCGTGCTTTGTCGCAAGGGGTACAGACGGTACTGCTTGCCGGGCAGATTGAGGATACCCAACTTCTGCTGGATGCCGGATTCACTCGTTTGCTTCCGGTTACGCCGCAAAATATGCCGTTAGGCGAGGCGTTACGTCCGGAAACGGCACGCGAAAACATCCGTCGGACAGTGGAGGATTTGCTCCTTTTTTGATTCTTTCACAGAGTAAGGCGCAGTGCTTCCATAAAAATGCGTTATCTTTATAAGAGTGAGTTAATGATTTTATCGGTTGATGGGGCTGATTATAAACTCAAGAACCTAAAAACTCAAGAACTCAAAAACTTACAAACTTACAAACTCAAGAACTCAAAAACATATGCTTATGAAGAAGCTAATCATATGGAGCAGTCTGATGCTGTTATTGGGCTGTATGGTCTTGCCGCTCCGGGCGCAGACCTATGAAAAGTGGTGGAAAGAGGTAGAAACACTTGAAAAGAAAGATTTGCCTCAGTCTTTAATTGATACCCTTGACAAGATTTACCGGAAGGCGCTTGCCGAGCGGAATGCTCCGCAGCTGATAAAGGCTTATCTGATGCGGGCGGATTACCGGATTCGCCTGACTCCCGACAGTCTTCAGTCGGAGCTCGACAGACTGAAGGCTTGGACGGAAAGGGAGACCGACCCGGTAGCACGGGCGGTGCTGAACAGCGTGACCGGCTATTATCTGTTGCAGCAGTCGAAGGAGGTGAATGAGGCATCTGTTTATTTCCTTCGTTCGCTGGAAGACAAGAATGCCTTGGCTGCGGTGAAGGCAGAAGCCTACCGTCCGATGACGGAAAGCAGAAAGTTGAGTGAGAAGTATTTCGGCGATACCATGCTCGATTTGCTGACCCGGCAGGCGGTAGAGTGGTTGAATGGGTATGTCCTCGTGCTGACTCAGGGCTCGGCTCAACAGTTAACGGTGGATTTATATACTGGGTTGATTGATTATTATACGGCTACGGGCAACCGCTCGTCGGAACTGTTGACCCGTATTTGCTTGTTGGAATATGTACAGCGTCATTATGTCCATGCTCCTTTGCGGGTTTCTGAAGTAGAAGCCATTGCTCGGATGCAGGAGTGGACACAGACGTATGCCGATACGGAAGCCTGTGCAGCAGTGTATGCTTGCCTTGCTGAATTGTACGACCGCCGGAGGGAGTATGTGAAGGAGATGGAAGTAATCCGCAAGGGCTTGCAGCGTTATCCGAAGTCGGAGTTTGCTGCCGACTTGAAAAGCCAGGAGCGTATGGTGCAGCTGCCTTCGCTTTCCTTGAGTACCTCAGGAGCTTATCCGGGTGAGGAACGCACGTTCGAAGTGACCAGCCGTAACCTGCGGGGGATGACGCTGGAGGTCTATCGCCTGAATCTGAAGGCTTCCAGTTCGGTGTTTGCCCGTAATCCGGAACATGCTGCACTGATAAAGAATCATGGTAAGTTGTGCGACAAACGTCATTTCTCGCTTCCTGCCACTCCGCATTATGGCGATACGTTGACATCCTTGACTTACCGTATGCCCGAAGCCGGTATTTACGTGCTGAAAGCCATTCCCGACGGGTATCCGGACAAGACTACGTATGAACTGTTGCATCTTTCTTCGCTGCAGGTGCTGAGCTTCCCGTTGCCGGGTGAGGAAACCGAGTATTATGTGGTCGACCGGCGCAGTGGCCATCCCGTTCCGGGAGCCGAAATTGTATTCTATTCCATTCTCGTTCCCGGAAATTATACTTTTTATAAATCGTTTAAGACCGATGTAGAGGGAAAGGTGCGTGTGGCAAAACAGACCGAACGAAGTCTGTGGATGCATGCCCGTACCAGCCGTGAAGAGGCGATGGATGTGGTGTATATGAACTTCTCTTCGTTGCAGCCGATGGCTCCGGATAAGGAAAAAGAAACTGTAGACTTGTTTACCGACCGTATGTTGTACCGTTCGGGACAGCCGGTGTATGTATCGGGAGTGGCGTATCGGCAGACGGGCGATGAGGTGAAAGTGCGCAGCGGACGGAGCATGGAACTGGTGCTTCGTGATGCAAACCGGAAAGAAATCGGCAAGAAGCAGGTGGTGACTGATGACTTTGGCGGATTCAGTGCCGAGTTCATGTTGCCCGAAACCACGCTGCCTGGTGATTTCCAGCTGACAGCGGCAGGAGAAAATACGCACTTCATCCGGGTGGAAGCGTATAAGCGTCCTACTTTCGATGTGACTTTTACTCCCTATGAAAAGGCTTACCATCTCGGCGATACGCTGATGGTGGAAGGAAAGGCCATGAACTTTTCCGGTGTACCGGTGCGCAACGGAAAGGTGCGTTACACCTTGACCCGTACCCGGGCTTGGTTCTGGCGTGCCGATGTTTGGGCAGAAGAAATAGCCCAGGGAGAGGCGAGTACCGATGCCGACGGACATTTTGAGGTGGAAGCTTGTTTGCAAAAACCAGATTATGCCGACGACCAGCCTTGGCAGGGCTATTACCGCTATCAGGTGAAGGCTGAGGTGACCGATAGAGCGGGTGAGACGCAGAGCGGAACGCTTACATTGGCAGCCGGCAGCCAGTCGCTTAGCTTGCGGGTGGAAGGTCTGCGTGAGAAGGTGATGCGTGAGAAAGAAGAAAAGGTTCGTTTCATGGCGCGTAACCTGAACGGGAAACCGGTGGATGTAACCATCTATTATAAGGTGTATGCTCTCAACGAAAAGGGAGAGAAAGGAGAACTTGTACGGAAAGGTTCTGCACCTTCCAATTTAAAGGTTGTTCCGTCTTTGTTGTTGAATCTTCCTTCCGGCCGCTACCGGGTGGAACTCTCGGCTACCGATGAGCAAGGTCGCCTTTGTAAAGGGGAACAAGATTATACCTTGTTCTCAGAATCTGATACCCGTCCGCCTTTCAAGGATGTGCAGTGGTTCTATCAAGACGGAACAGAACTGCATGAGGTGGCTCCGGTAGCATCGGATGAAGGGGAGGTGCAGCTAATCTTGGATGAGGAACTGGATGAGGCTCGCCCAACTACGCTTTATGTGGGAAGCAGTGAGAAAGATGTCTGTGTGTTTTATCAGATATATAGCGGCAACAAGCGGATTCATTCGGAGCGTTTTACGCTGAATAATGAAGTGCGTAAGTTTGCTTATACCTATAAGCCGGAATATGGTGACGGCATTACGGTGAGTTTCGCATTTATGCGGAAAGGTATCTTTTATACCAAGCAGGTGCAGCTTACCCGTCCGCTTCCGAAGAAGGAACTGAAGTTGAAGTGGGAGACTTTCCGTGACAAGCTGACACCGGGAGGTGAAGAGGAGTGGTGCCTGACGATTGCTCATCCGGACGGAAAGCCGGCGGATGCTCGCTTGCTGGCTACACTTTACGATGCTTCGCTCGACCGCCTGCTGGCAAACAACTGGTCGTTTAACCTGCATTTCAACCGTCGTGTACCGTCGGTTTATCCTTCATCATTGGCTGTCCGTTCGTATCTCATGCTCACTGCTCCTTTCTACCGGAACGGAGGCTCTTCGGTGGCTCATGAACTAACCTTCTCTAACTATTATAGCCGGATGGATATTCCTTCTTGGCAGCAGCCGATGCGGTTGAGCTTGAGAGGAAACGGGGTACGTCCCTTGGCTGCTTCGCGGGCTTTATATGCCGGGGCGAAGGCTAAGGCAGATGGCGTGCAACTGGATGCAGGCTTCGAGAAACGGTCTGAAATTTTTGCAGTGGTTGAGTGCTCGGCGGAATCATTAGAAGGGGAAGAGGCTTATGTTCCTCTACGTGAAAACTTTGCCGAAACCGCGTTCTTCTATCCCGATTTGCGGACCGATTCGGCAGGAAATGTGCGCATTGTCTTTACCCTGCCCGATGCACTGACTGAATGGAAGTTGATGGGATTTGCTCATACACGTGAGCTGGATTACGGACTGATTACCGCGAAGGCAAAGACCAGCAAACCATTTATGATCCAGCCGAATATGCCGCGTTTCGTCCGTGTGGGCGACCGCACTACGCTTATGGCTTCGCTGAATAACCTTTCGGCTGAAGCAGTGAGTGGAGTGGCACGTATGCAACTCGCTGATCCGGTAACCGGAAAGGTGGTTTATAGCGGACAGCAACCCTTCCGTGTCGAGGCTGGAGAAAATGGAATCGTTGGCTTTACGTTCGAAGTGGACGGAGAACAGGAAATGCTGGTCTGCAAGCTGACTGCCGATGCGGGCGATTTCAGTGACGGTGAGCAACATTATCTTCCGGTGCTGACCAATCGGCAGTGGATGACAGAGACGCTTCCGGTGCAGATGAATGGAGAGGGACAGGTGGTTGTCCGTACGAAGGACTTGTTCAATGGGCAGAGCCAGACGGCAACCGATCGCCGCTTGACGGTGGAACTGACTGCTACGCCCGACTGGTATGTGCTTCAAGCATTGCCTGTTATCGGTAATCCGGTCAATAACGATGCGCTTTCGTGGATGTCGGCTTATTATGCCAATGCAGTAGCCTCGATGGTGATGAAAAAATATCCTGCCGCATCGCAGATGTTTAAATCGTGGATGGAACAGGGAACCACCAAAGAAACGCTGTTGAGTAAGCTGGAAAAGAACCAGGACTTGAAGCAGATATTGCTTGCCGAAACGCCTTGGGTGGCTGAGGCGGCAGACGAAACCGAACAGAAACGTCGGATTGCTTTGCTCTTCGATTTGAACCGGATGAATAGTGGATTTGCGCAGGCAGAAGCTCGCTTGCGCATGCTTCAGCATTCGGATGGAAGTTGGGGGTGGTATGAAGGTATGTCCGGAAGCCGGATTGTAACCACGCAGGTGGTGGAAATGTTGGCACGGCTGAAATCCCTCGGTTTCTCGCTCAATAATACGGTGGAAGCGATGTACCAGCGTGCAGCGGATTACCTGAAAGCAGTCTTGCTGTTGGAATATGAACACATGAGAACCCGCGAGCGTCAAGGACAGACGAAGGTCTATCCCAGTGAAGAGGCTATACGCTATTTGTATATCGGTGCGTTGGATACTTCGGTAGCCGGAAAAGCCGATAAGAACGTTGTGGCTTACCTAATTGGCAAGTTGGAAAACCGTTCGGCGGAATATACCATTTATGAGAAAGCACTGACTGCCCTCATCTTTCATGCGAATGGAAAGAAGCGTGAGGCTGCCGATTTGATGCAGTCGGTCCGGGAATATGCGGTTTATACTCCGGAGATGGGACGCTATTTTGATACTCGGAAGGCGGTGTATTCCTGGAATAGTTATAAGATTCCTACCCAAGTAGCTGTGATGGAGGCTATGCAACGTATTGCTCCGGATAAACAAGCCCTTGCTGAAATGAAACAGTGGCTGTTGAAACAGAAGCAAGTACAAGCTTGGCATACACCGATTGCTACAGCCGATGCGGTTTATGTATTCTTTGTTACCGGAGAGAAACAGGTAGTAACCACCGGTTCGGTTGCAGCTGTCATCGGAACCACCCGTCTGGAAGCATCCGGAAACCGATTGGATGCGGTACGTCAGTTGTTTTCCGGTGATGAGGCTCAAGTACCGGAAATCCGTTTTGAAAAGACAGGCAGCGGATTGAGCTGGGGAGCCGTCTATGCCCAATTCTTTGAAGAAACGGGCAAGCTGAAAGAGAAAAAAGGAAACGGAGTCAGTGTGACGCGTACGTATTATCTGCAAGGGAAAAAAGTGACTGCCGGAACTTCCCTGAAAGTGGGGGACAAACTGACGGTGCGCTTACAGGTAAAAGCTGACCGCGATATGGATTTTATTCAAGTTCGTGACAGACGCGCGGCATGTATGCAGCCGGAAGAGCAGCTTTCAGGCTACCGGGAGAACGGTGGTATCTCCTATTATCAAGTGAGCCGTGATGCCTCAACCGACTTCTTTATGGATCGGTTACGGAAAGGAGAGTATGTCATTGAATATAATGTCTATATTGACCGGACCGGAGTTTATCAGACGGGTGCGGCTACTATCCAGTCGGCTTATGCACCGGAATTTGGCGGGCATAGCGAAGGCGGAATTTTGACTGTTGATTGACTCTTTGTGTTGACGAGGCTTCAGGTGACGAGCTGACGAGGTTTGAAAATGAATAGTAAAGCTATCCATAGCCTCATCAACTTGTCACCTTGTCATCTCGTTACCTTGTCACTCGTCTCCTTATCAAACCTTAAAAACTTAAAAACTCAAAACCCAAAACTTAAAAACTCAAATATTCTCCCTATCTTTGTCATACGAAGAAAGGATGCTGTCTTTACCCTAAAGATAGGATGCCTTCTTTGCTATATTCAACTAATCAAGAAGCATAGAATTAATGAAGCGTATATTTTCACTTTTCAGTATATTAGTAAGTATTGTCTTAGGAGTACAGGCACAACCGAAGATTACATTCGATAAGCCGGAACAGGATTTAGGTTATATTCTTTGGCGTACACCCACTACGATTACCTATCATTTTACCAATACGGGTGACAAGCCGCTGGTTATTTCCAATGTAACCACTTCATGCGGGTGTACGGAAGCTACGTGGACAAAGACTCCCATACCGGCAGGTGGAAAGGGACAAGTAACCGCCGTGTTCGATGCGGAAGCCATCGGTCGTTTCTATAAAGAGGTAGGTGTTTATTGCAATGCCTCTTCTTTACCGCTGTATTTACAGTTTAACGGAGAAGTGACTGCCGATTCGAAGAACTTTGCCTTTACACATGCCTATGGCTTTGGAGCGATTCGCTTGAATCAAGATGAACTGAATTTTGACGCTGTAAATAAGGGAGACAAACCTACTGTAGAGATTCTGGTGGCAAATACGTCGAATAAAGGATATTCACCCGTGTTGATGCACTTGCCTCCCTATTTAAGTGCCAAGGCAGTACCCGAAAGACTGGGTCGTGGAAAAGCCGGAAAAATCATCGTGACTTTAGATACGGATAAACTGCCCAAGTTGGGTATTACCCGTTCATCCGTCTATCTGTCCCGCTTTCCCGGTGATAAGGTAGGAAGTGACAACGAACTGCCGGTATCGGTTTCTTTGTTGCCCGACTTTTCTAATCTGACCGAGCAGCAGAAAAACAACCCTCCAGTGATATCCTTGTCTGCCCAGAAGTTGGAATTTCCTCCCTTGAAGCCTAATCAAAAGAAATCGCAGGCGATTGTCATAACCAATAAAGGAACTTCTGACTTGGTCATTCAAGACATGCAAGTATTCAGTATCGCTTTAGGCGTGAACTTGAAAAAACGTGTTCTGAAACCGGGAGAATCAACGAAGATGAAGATTACCGTGCTGGCTGCAAATCTGCCCCGTGTAAAAGGAACTCCGCGTATCTTGATGATTACTAACGATCCGGCACATCCGATGATTAATATCCGTGTGAATGCCTCTTTGAAAGAAGTGGAATAGGTGAGAGGTGACGAGGGAAAAAGATGAGTGTTCAACTCGTCAGCTTAAACCTCGTCAGCTAAATCACAAACTTAAGAACAAGTCAACTTAAGAACTCAAAAACTTATAAACTTAAAAACTAATACATATGGAACACCCCGAAAATAGTGACAAATACAAGGGGTTAACTGTAAACAAAGGCATTGAGCAGCCTTCAATTGTTAATCCTTATCTGAAGTTGAGAAAAAAGCCCAAACGCCGTCAACTATCAGTTGGCGAGTACGTAGAGGGTATCATTAAAGGCGATGTTACGGTATTAAGTCAGGCTGTAACCTTAGTGGAAAGCGTAAAGCCAGAACATCAGACCATGGCCCAAGAAGTAATTGAAAGATGCCTCCCTTACTCCGGAAAATCCATACGCGTAGGTATTAGTGGAGTACCAGGTGCCGGAAAAAGTACCTCTATCGATGTTTTTGGTCTGCACGTCTTGCAAGAGCGGGGCGGAAAATTGGCTGTGTTGGCTATTGACCCCAGTAGCGAACGTTCCAAAGGCAGTATTTTAGGCGACAAGACCCGCATGGAAAAATTATCAGTTCATCCGGACTCATTCATTCGTCCCAGCCCTTCTGCCGGTTCATTGGGAGGAGTAGCCCGTAAGACCCGTGAAACCATTATTCTTTGCGAAGCGGCAGGCTTTGATAAAATCTTTGTAGAAACAGTAGGAGTAGGCCAGAGTGAAACAGCAGTCCATTCGATGGTAGATTTCTTTCTGTTGATTCAGTTGGCAGGTACCGGTGACGAATTGCAGGGAATCAAGCGCGGCATTATGGAGATGGCTGATGGAATTGTAATCAACAAAGCAGACGGAAACAATATAGAGAAGGCTAAGCTTGCTGCGTCTCATTTCCGTAATGCATTGCATCTGTTTCCAGCTCCGGAATCCGGATGGACACCGCAGGTATTAACCTATTCCGGCTTTTATGGCATCGGTATCAAGGAAATTTGGGACATGGTATATAAATACATTGACTTTGTGAAAGCCAATGGTTATTTTGAATACCATCGAAATGAGCAGGCGAGATATTGGATGTATGAAACCATTAACGAACACCTTCGTGATAGTTTTTATAACAATCCGGTAATTGCATCGATGCTTTCAGCTAAGGAACAAGAAGTATTAAGCGGGCGGCTGACTTCATTTGCGGCTGCACGGAATCTGCTCGACACATACTTTAACGGATGATACGTAAATAAAAATGGCTTCTTTTACCATAGTCTGCTTGACTGACCGGATAAAAGAAGCCATTTTTAAACAGTTTAAGTAAATTAGTTGTGTACTAATGTACCAATATTTTCGCCCGACATGACCTTTTTCAGGTTACCTACGGTATCCATATCGAACACAATGATAGGCAGGTTATTTTCTTTACACATGCAAGTGGCAGTTAAATCCATCACCTTAAGTCCTCTGGCCAAAACTTCATCATACGTTATGTCATCAAATTTAGTGGCAGTAGGATCTTTTTCCGGATCAGCAGTATAGATACCATCTACACGTGTACCCTTAAGCATGACATCGGCTTCAATTTCAATGCCACGTAAAGACGAGCCGGTATCGGTAGTGAAGAACGGATTTCCAGTTCCGGCAGACATGATGACTACTTCACCGTTTTCCATCGCTTCAATCGCTTTCCATTTTGTATAAAACTCGCCGATCGGTTCCATGCGGATGGCAGTCAGTACGCGTGCTTTTACTCCCGCTGCAACCAATGCAGAACTTAATCCCAGACTGTTGATTACAGTAGCCAGCATTCCCATCTGGTCTCCTTTTACGCGGTCAAATCCTTTTCCGGCACCGCTTAATCCGCGGAAAATATTTCCCCCTCCGATGACGATACCAATCTGTACCCCCATTTCGTGGATTTCTTTAATCTGCTGGGCATATTCGCCAAGACGTTTTTCGTCAATGCCATACTTTTTTTCTCCCATCAGGCTCTCGCCGCTGAGTTTTAATAAGATGCGTTTAAATCTTGCCATACGTTCCTTGTTATTTTAAATGTTGTTTTACGCAAAGTTAGAAATAAAAGCAGGAATGGAAAGGGAAAGCCGGTTTAAATATTACCATCTGTTTCATTTTCTTAAAAAGAAAAATGTCCGGAGAGGCAGGAGTAATCCATTCTTTCCGGACCATTTCGAAAACAGGCTTTTTGTTATGAAGTTGTTATTTGTCGATACTTTTGATAATAGCTGTAGTGATTTTTGAGGAGCTCTTCCGACTGGCTTTGCTTAATTTTTCCGCTTTTTCCAGATTCATACATGTAAAGTAGTTGTTTCCTTTTGTAATCTCTTGTTGATTCTTATCAAATAGAGAGTAGCTTACGAAATGGAATAGGGTTCTTAAAGGTTTATCTTGCCATTTTAAATAGTGCTGGTTTAGAAATAAAACATAGTCGGCATCAGCTTCATTCAATAACCGGGTGTAATTCTGTTTGTTGATTTGGTTGATATCGATATAACTTTCTTCCTCTTCTCCATACACCTGCAGATTTCCTACGAGCGAAGAGGCGTTTGCTACTCTTTCAGAAGAGATGAAGTCATAATTTTTATCTTTATTAGCTTGAATGATGTTCTCTGTAATGATATGGTTGTATGTATTACTGATGCTATCTTCCGGAATTCCGGTTTCTTCGGTAATCATACTTTCAGGGAAATAATTTGAGTTGACATTGTCAAGTCCCACAACCAGCACCTTTATTGTTGTGTCATTTTCTTTATTAACTTTCCCTCCTTTTTCAGTTTCACCAGCTTGTGCAGTTCCAATAAAAAACAGGGCAAACAATCCTAAAATACTACTTTTTACAAATGTGATTTTCATTGTTCTTTTGCTTTAATTTGACGATACAAAAATAGAGATGTTGTGTTACATCTCTATTTCCGTTGTGTGATAATTCTGTTTAGAATTGGTTAGCCTGTTTAATGTAGGCTGGAGTCTTTGTTCTTCTTGATTAAATCGGTGACCTCCAAAGGCTGATCGGTTGTGATGTAGTCCACTTTTAAGTCAATCATTTTCTGTATGTCTTTTAAACTATTGACAGTCCATACGTTTACCTTCATATTCAGTTCATGTGCCTCATCAACCCATTCCGGATGTTTTTCAATAGCTTTGTAATGATAATCTATTCCGTTTATCCCCTTTGCTTTAAGTTCTTTAGGAGCGATATCGCTTTTAAGATAAGCAATTGCTGAATTTGGTGTAAGTTTAACCAGCTGCTCACAGATATTCATGCTGAAGGAAATATATTCCACTTGTTTTTCCAATCCATATTCTTTAACCATTCTGACCGTTGTTTCCGCTATTTGGTCTTCTTGCTCTTTCGTCTTGTGTGGTTTGATTTCGAGTATGAGTTGTATTCCTGTCTGCTTTTTTCCGGCTTGCAGATAGTCCGCCAATGTAGGAAGTGTTTCTCCGTTTTTAAGTAGCAGGTCTTTTAAATTTTCATAGTTTGTTTTTCCGATGGTAAAGCCTTGAATTGTGTCATCGTGATTCACCACAACCACTCCGTCGGCAGTAAGTTGTACGTCAAACTCTGAACCATACAGTTTGTTTTCAGCAGCCTTGTTTAAGGCTGTGATTGAATTTTGCGCTGAATGTTCTGTTTTCCAAAATCCGCGATGCGCGATTACTTGAGTCTGTGCTTGTCCGGCTAAGGTGAAAAGTGCGCAGGCACAAGCCATAAGTACATGTTTTGTTTTCATTATTTTTACTTTTTAGGTTAGAATGCATATCTCACACCAAGCTGTACTTGAAACGGAGTACCGTTTAGGTTAGATACCCCCGTGTTAGCATTTACATTATATTTATATTGTTTTTTATCTTTATCAAATCCAGTAATGGAATAGATATTCTGTTTGCCCAAAATATGTCCGGCTCCCCAATCTTTATTCAGCATATTTAATACATTAAACATATCGACTGAAACTTCAAGGCTATGAGTCTTGTATAGTTTGAACTTCTTGGCTATGCGTAAGTCGAGCGTTCCGTAAAAGCCGTTCACACCTCCATTGCGTTCAGCCACTTTTCCAAAACTTTTGCGAATATAATCTTTCGTGCTTTGCTCTACATCCGGATTGTTTAAAATATCATTAATTCCATCTCTAAGATACTGAGGAGTATTGGTATCGTTTGGATCATAAATATAGGCCAAATCATTTGATGAAACAAAATCTCCGTTTACATTTCCGTTAACAGCTAAGGAATAACGAGTACCTCCGATTCCTGAGAAACGTGCGCCAACACTGATGCCCCAGAATGTGGGAGCTGTACCATATATTACCACTTTATGGCGGAACTGATTATTAGAGTAAGTCATTTTGCTGAGATCACGTGGATCATCAACAACCATTTGGGAAAGGGTAGCCGAGTTTGCTACATTACCATTGTATGAGGTGTTGTCTTTGGTGTCATTCCATGTATAGCTAAATGAAAGCTCTCCATCTTTAAAATACCTCCAGGTTCCATCAATAACGAATGCAAACTGATTGACCTTTCCTTCGCTTACCATTTCCAATACACGTCCCACTTTATCTGTTTTACGTCCATACGACCAAGTCGCTTCTCCTTTAGAATCAATACTTTCAGCCGGTACATATACGCCTCGTCCTCCTTCGGATGCGAGAGTGAAATAGGGAGAATCATTCATATTTCTATCTACATACATGTAATTGTTTCTTCCCAAAGTCATATACCCTGCAATGCTAACCTTCAGGCGGTCATTAAAAAAGTGAGTATATGAGAGATTGGCTTTGTAAATCACCGGAACTTTACAATCGGCTCCATTCAGATTGATGGTAGAGATTGGAGTTACATAAGGACTGTTGAACAGTTCTTTGCCCGGAACTGTTGAAGGATCTTTGCGATAGGCAGGAAAATTGGGGCGTATCAGATTTAGCAGCTCAGCATAGTGAGGGTCATTTTCGTTTAATTTGATATCTACCGAGGTGGTTCGTGTTCCATCGAAAACCATATTATTAATCATGGCATAATTGTTGATGTCGGAAGCAAATATACCCGCTCCGGCACGAATAATGTCTTGATGTTTGTCATTGATGTCCCATGTAAGCTGGATACGTGGCTGTATCTGGAAACTGGAGAGCCCGTTGTCTGTACGCAGCCCTAATTCATCATATACAGTCTGGTTAAATGCTCCTTTATTGAAGTAGGTTGCATTATCTAATCGAAGACCGGCAGTTAATTCGAATCCGGGGAAAAGTTTGGTTTGCATCTGTGCATAAGCACCTGCATTTAGAATATTTTGTTTTACGCGGTCATCATCGGTAAGATATACTTCACGGACATATCGGTTAGGGGTCATTTTTTCAAAACTGTCTAATCCGTTGAAGTAAAAACGTCCGTTGGTTTCACTTCCGTAGCGGGAGTTCATATGCGTATACATGAAGTCTACCCCAAATGTATAGTTAACCTTGTTTGTATTGTAGTAAAAATTATCGACTACCTGAAGAACGTGATTGTAAAAATTTTCGGGGCAGTAGCGATGCCCGCCTAGTTGAATGCTGGTCGTTGCTGTTTTTCCGTTAATCTGCGAGGTTACATTGTTTACAATGGCTCGTGGAATATTGCTGGAAGGAAGTTCTTCTCCGGGCATTGATTTTTCAAGTGTGTATAAGTGCTGTACCTTTAGCTCATTGGTTCCTTTAGGACCTATAACCGAGCGTAATGTAGCCATAGCACTGTTGTTGAGCGAGCGTACATCGCCATAGGTTTCATACAGGTTTATGTTGGTGTTGTCACCTAACCCCAGGTTATTCATGTCGTTTACAAAGTTGTCGGTAAAAGTCAACAGATTGGTCGCATTGATTTGCCAGTCTAATCGGGCAAATACGGCGTCAGTGCTTTGTTTTTTGTCGAAAGAGCCGAATTGTGGACTGGAAGAAACCCCATACTTGTCGCGTGCTATTTGCAAATAGCGATCACGTACATCCGTTGTAATGTTGTAGCGTTTTTCATCGGCCTCTCCGTGTATGTCGGCAATGTAAAGTGGACGAGAGTCGGCTTGATGGTCCCAGGTAATAAAGAAGTGAGCCCGGTCTTTTACCAATGCACCTCCCAATGATGCTCCGAACTGATAGGTGGAGAAGTCATTGTTTCGTTTATTCCCTCGTATGTCATACTTGCTGGAAAGCCAGTCTGCTCTCATGAAAGTAAATGCACTACCGGTCAGCGTATTGGTTCCTGATTTTGTAACTGTACTGACTGTACCCCCACCGGCACGTCCATTGGTTACATCGTATTGGTTTGTTACGACTTTAAATTCTCGGATAGCTTCCATGGAGATTGCATAAGGAACTCCGTTACGGCTTGTTGTACTACCGCCTGATGTAGGGTTTTTAGCCGTCATGCCGTCAATGGTGTAATTGGTTGATGAGGCCAACTGCCCTGATAGGCTTGAACCTGTACTAAGCGGAGACAAGTCGACTAATGAGGTGAAGTTTCGTCCGTTCACAGGAAGTTTTTCAAGGTCACGTTCAGTGATAGATGTTGCGGTTCCGGTGGTAGTGATGGTATTCTTCAAAGAATTGGCTACTACTTCTACTGCTTCCATGATTATACTTTCCTCTTTCAGTTGGAAGTCTAAGCGAATCAAGTCACCTTGATTCAGTGTATATCCTGTTTTTTTCTGGTCTCCATATCCCACATAGGTTACTGTTACGCTGTATGGTCCTCCAAGCGGCAATTGCTTGATGGTGTATTCTCCGTTTTCATTTGTAATAGATCCGGTATTAAAGCCGGTAGATTCATTCTTTACTTGTACTGCTGCTCCAATAACGCCTAATCCGGTTTCATCGGTTACGATACCTGAAATAATAGCTCGGTTATCTTGAGCAGACAGATGCCATGTATGTGCCAGTAGCATCAGAAAAAGTAATAAAACTTGTTTTAGTTTTGTTGTCATTGTTTTAGTTGTTAATGGTTTTTAATTTGACGCAACAAAAGTAAAAGCAATGTATTACAAGAGCGTAACCGGTGTATAAAGAAATGATGTTGATTCAGTGACAAATTCGTTACGGTAAAAATGGGGAACTGATGATTTTCCGTCCCCATATTCCTTGAAGTACTCCACGTAAAGCCAGATAGATGATAAAAGCCATCCAAAGTGCATGGTTCCCTATTGTGTCATGAAAGCCATAGTAGGTAAGGAAGAAACTTCCTGAAGCAATAATCATGGCACGAAGCATGAGGTGAGTGGCAGTTGCTCCGATACAGATACCGTCAAGCAGAAAAGCTGAAAAGCCGGCTACGGGGATGGCAAGTACCCAATAGAAATAGCTTCCGGAGGTTTGTACTACGGTCAGGTCATTTGTAAGCAGGGAAAGGAAACCCTTTCCTCCGGCACCATACAAGAGGGTAAAAGCTGAGGCGAGTAACACACCCCATCCGAACAGATGACGTATGGTACGGCGCAGTTCCAACTGATTTTTTGCCCCGATATATTTTCCGGTCAGAGCCTCTCCGGCATAGGCAAATCCATCCATAATATAAGAAAAGAGGGTAAATAATTGCATCAGCAGCGTATTGACAGCAAGCGTCACGTCCCCGTAAGCTGCTCCGGTGGAGGTAAAGAAAACGGTTACTGCCACCAGGCAGAGGGTACGGAAAAAAATATCGCGGTTTACTTGGAAGAAACGGCTCATGGCATTGCGCTCAAAGAGATGAGTATACTGAATATACTTGCGCAGCGGTTGGTAATAGCGTAACCATAGTAAGAAAGCGATGGTCAGTCCGGCATATTGAGCGATAAGTGTACCTAAAGCTACGCCTTCAACCTTCATGTTAAAACCGAAGACAAAGAGCAGACTGGCTGTGATATTGACAAGGTTTTGCGTAATGGCTATAAACATGGGAAAGCGTGAGTTCTGCATTCCGATAAACCATCCGGTAAAGCTGTAAAGCCCAAGGGTGGCGGGTGCTCCCCAGATGCAGATATGGAAATAGGCAGAAGCAAACTGGCGTACTTCCGTACTGGCTTCAATGAGGTGAAAAGCAAGGATACGGATGGGATATTGCAAGACAATCAGCCCGGCGGCAATCAAGAAGCTGATGCCTAATGAGCGTAGCAGGATGTGAACAGATTCATCCAAGCGGTGTGCTCCATAGGCTTGGGCGGTCAGTCCGCCGGTACCCATCCGAAGGAATCCGAATATCCAGTAAATCATATTAAACAGCATACCGCCTACTGCAATGGCTCCGATGTAAGAAGCGGCTCCCAGATGTCCCACAATGGTTACATCAACCAGTCCCAAGAGCGGAACGGTGATATTAGAGATAATAGACGGAATAGCAATGTGAAGAATGCGTCGGTTAGTTGGGTTCATGAGGATCGTTATAAAATATATTCTACTTCTTTAAACATGTACGCTCTGCTCAGACCTTTTTCATCCTTTAAAATGAGTTTTCCGATAGGCTCAACATCGCAGATACAAGCCTCAAAAGAGCCTTCGGCATCCCGGTACCGATGAAAGCCGTTTTTCCGATAAAGTCTTTCTTTGTAAAGCTGTATGATGTTTTCTGTATCATTGTTTTTGAGCAGCAAATAATAATCAGAAATCCGTTCCATCAGTTGCTCTAAGATAACTGCCGGTTCATAAGTTTGTCCGGTAATTTGGCGGAGAGAAACCGGATTAGGCGCATCGCTGATAAACTCCAGCTGATTGAGGTTGACTCCGGTGCCGGAAATAGAACGGCTGATATGGATACCTGTAAGGTCGTTTTCAATCAATGTACCGCAAAGCTTCTTGTCGTGCCAGTAAATATCGTTCGGCCATTTAATGGTAATACCTTCAGTATATTGCGACAGCACCTCCTGTAGAGCTAATGCGGTAATTTGCGATAAGAGAAATTGCCGTTTGGCTTCCAAGAAGTCGGGGAAGACAACAAAGCTGAACAAAAGATTGGCTCCGGCTTCCGATTCCCAGGAATTTCCCCGCTGTCCGCGTCCGGCACTCTGATAAGAGGTATATACACTGGTCAGTTCGGGAAGTTTTTCCAGGTTACAGCGTTCGGCAAGATAGGTATTGGTTGAGGCTGTTTCGCCGAGAAGTATAGGTTTAGGAAAGTTCATTGTAAAGTTCTTTTTGTTTACGTGTAAATTTCTTGATTACCTCCTCATAAGAATGGTCTATCAGCGAGCATATCAGTGCGTCGGGCACATCCGAATGAAGAGCTACCTGATTCCAGTATTTTTTGTTGAAATGGTAAGCTCCTTCAATCCCATTATAATGCTCTCTCAGTTCAAGCGCATATGCGGGGTTACATTTCATGCTGACGCAGTCGGGAGAATCTAAATCGATGAGCGCAAACATGCGGTCAACCACTTTAAAAACCAAGGTAGTTTCATCAAAAGGAAAGCATTCGGTAACCGCTTTCTTGTTCAAGCAATATTCACGCAGCGTTTCTATATCCATGCCTGATTGGGTTTATGAGTTAATTCCAGATGGGTGGGAAAAAAGCCTCTTCAATATGTTCTATCCGGAAAGGAGGCTGAGTTCCGACAACTGTTATAATATCAAATCGTACCGGTAAATCGATGGCATATTTTTTCAGGTAAGCGTCTGTAGAAGAAACAATATGCCTTATTTTACGTGGGGTAACAGCTTCTTCCGGAAGACCATACTGGTTATTTCTTCTTGTCTTGACCTCAATCACAATCAATTCTTTTTCATTCTTCGCTACGATATCCAGCTCAAACCGTCTGGAACGCCAGTTGCGGTGCAAAATGGTATATCCCCGGTCTTCTAAATAAGCAGCTGCTTCCGCTTCTCCTTCTTTCCCTAATTCGTTATGTGCTGCCATTCTTCCTTTTTTTGCAAAAATACATATTTTTATGCTTTGAATTCAGTTGAAGTATACTATTTTTGCAACTATTATGCTGAATGGAGGGAAGAAACGTAAGAAAGTGCCTTCATCAACTCCACCGCGCAAGCAGCGGATGGTATGCTTGATGAGTGAAGAAGAAGTGCAGATAGTGAATCGTTATTTGGAGAGATATCAGATAACGAACAAGGCTCGCTGGCTTCGTGAAACTGTGCTTGCTTCTATTTATCACAATATGGAGGAAGATTATCCCACCTTATTCAGCGAACATGAAATGCGCAGATAACGATGGCCGATGATGTATATTATATGAAGCAGGCTCTGATGGAGGCTGAAAAAGCTTCCGGAAGAGGAGAGGTTCCTGTAGGGGCGGTGGTGGTTTGCCGCGACCGTATCATAGCCCGTACCCATAACTTGACGGAAACTTTGAACGATGTGACTGCTCATGCCGAGATGCAGGCCATTACTGCTGCAGCCAATTCGCTTGGCGGAAAATATCTGACTGACTGTACGCTTTATGTTACCGTTGAACCATGTGTGATGTGTGCCGGTGCCATTGCATGGGCGCAGACTGGCAGGCTGGTCTTTGGCGCAGACGATGACAAGCGGGGATACCAAAGATATGCCCCTCAGGCATTACACCCGAAAACAGAGGTGGTAAAAGGCGTGATGGCTGAGGAGTGTGCGCAACTGATGAAAGACTTTTTCCGCAGAAAAAGATAGCCGAAAGATTTGCTGTATTCTTATTTCCCCTTTTGTCTTACTATTTTCTGTATACCTAGTATCATCCATACCGATAATACAAAAGGTGCGGTCAAGGTGGTGATATGCAGGTTCATCCCGATGATTTGTAATACTACGGACAGACAGACGGAAGCGGATACCCATCCAAAGCTACTCCATCGGGTATCTCCTAATGCGATGGCGCATAATACTCCATTATATCCCATCAATCCCATGTTTATCACGTTTGGATCGAGACCATATAAGGTGGCTAAAGGTAAGGGAAGGAGTGCTCCCAAGGCTGTATAGAAAGCCGCGGTGCGTGAGTGGATGAGAATTCCGATTCCGAAAAGCAGTCCGGTAAGTATATGATCTTGAAACATAACCTGACCGATACCTAAACAGAATGCTTGAAAGTAGTTTGTTCCGGCAGATGGGTCGGAGGTTCCATCAGAAGTGATTAACGTTTCGGGAAGGTAGTATGTGCAGATTCCCAGCAGCATCCATGTGGCAAGAATAAAGGGGGCGGTAAATCCGGGAAGTCGATGCTGGGCGTTGAAGAGTCGCGTAATCCAAGTAGAAACGCAGGCGGCCAGTGCCGCAAGCAGCAGGGTGACAGGTGATAATTGCAGGAACACTCCGGCAGCTATTCCCACCAGTGTACCGTTAAATCCATATAATCCATGGCGGATGTCATCTTGGTTATAGCCGGAAACATAAGCCGTTAAGGTGCCGATCAGATTTCCTCCGATGGCCAGCAATGCCATTTGCCATGAGTGGATGGCTATTCCTGCCAGCATCAGCAGACCGGACAAGGCATGGTCTTGAAACATGACCTGTCCTATTCCGCGAGCCAAGACAAGCGATGTGTTATAGATAGAATTAGTTTGCATAAGTCAAAAAAAAATGGATTAGCTGTTATAGGATTGCTGTGTCTTTCTCCCTTTCGGGATGATGCAAAGGTAGTGAAAGGTGAGGGAAAGACCAACGGAAAAGCTGTTTTTGCGGGTTGGGTTTGTCCTTTTGGAGTGCAGTCTGTTTTTCGTTTTCCCAAGATGTTTTACCGGATAAGGCGTTTCAATAGAAATACCGAAGCGTTTAAGTGAAAATATCAAGGTGTTTAAAGGGAAACGACGAGGCGCATTTTGAAGCGATATGTACACAGGAGCAGCTTGGTGAATTGATGGGGGTAAGAGTACACAGATTTCCAAAATAGAAAGCGGAAAGAGTGTGACTTTCTCAACCATTATCCGAGCATTCAAAGCTATGGGGTAATTTAGCTAATTGGGATTTAGGTTCATCAGGGAAGGTCGCTCTTTGGTAATACAGGATAGAAATAGAAATCAACTCCATTCTATAGAAGAGGGAACTTGTTTTTACCCTCATTAACAGAATAGGGTTAAATGAATATAAAAAATGGGGGGGAGTAAAGAAGAATATAAATAAAAAAAACCGCTGAGAATTCAGCGGTTTAAAATAATCTTGTGGAGCTGGAGGGAGTCGAACCCTCGTCCAAACAAGGAAGCCATATGCTTTCTACATGCTTATCTCTGCCTTCGGTTTTCGTGCATAAGCAAGACCAGAGCCACCAACTTATGCCTTAGTTCCTAAAATTTCATTTCAGCTGCGGAACGAGACTGAAACTATTCCCGATTTTACTGCACCGCTGTTTCAAACGCCTCGGAACAAGAGCTTTTGAGCGATGTCTCGTTTCCATCACTGTGACGGAAATAAAGCTAATCTACTATACTTCGATTAAGCAGCAAGAGCGTAATTGTTGTTGCCAGATAATTGTTCAGTAACTGAGATTATAGTGCAAATCACTGACGCACTGCATGCTTACATACCACATCTCTCGCTGTCAAAACCAAACAACCCCGTTCGATGAAGTATTTATTGGCTGCAAATATAGTGAAAAGGATGAAATTATCCAATCAATAAAAGTTTTTTTGTATTTTTGGTTCATTAAACTAACTAATTTATGAAGAAAATCAAATGGTATCTGGTCGGAGTGGTGACTATGCTTTCGGCTTGTATGGGAAAGAAACAAACGGCGGCTGAGCCGATGGAGATGGAAGAATCTGTTTATATGTGTGTGGGGAGTTATGCCTCTGCCGAAAATGAAGGGATTCGCTTGTTTCAGCTGAATCAGGAAACGGGTGATGCGGTGTTTCTGAATGGAATGAAGGGGATTGCTAATCCGTCTTTCCTGACTGTTGCTCCGGATGGAAAGCGTATTTATGCCGTAGGGGAGAATGATGAAATTTCTTCGACAGCCAATGTGATATGCTTCAGTGAACCGGAGCGAAAATTAGAATGGCTGAGCAGTAGCCTTACGCATGGGGAAGCTCCTTGTAATATTGTATTGAGTCCGGATGCACATTTTGTGTTGACAGCCAATTACGGAGGCGGAAGTCTTTCTGTTATTCCTTTGATGCGTGATGGAAAGGCAGGAAAGGCAGATACGATTCTTTTTACAGGTTGTGGTCCGGATAAAGAACGTCAGGCGCAGCCTCACTTGCACTGTGTGCAGTTCACTCCCGATGGGAAAAAGTTGTTTGCTTCAGATTTGGGAACAGACCGGATTTATGTATTTCCGGTAAAGAAAGGCGCCAAGGACTTGCTGGATAGAGAAAAGATGGTTGATATAAA
Source organism: uncultured Bacteroides sp. (assembly GCA_958453305.1). GTDB lineage: Bacteria > Bacteroidota > Bacteroidia > Bacteroidales > Bacteroidaceae > Phocaeicola. The sequence continues at coordinate 25,711 of CAUDXH010000011.1, forward strand.
GTTGCCTGACGGTTGTGGACCGCGTCATTTATGTTTTTCACAAGACGGCAAAAGAGTGTATCTCATCACCGAACTTTCGGGAGAGGTGATCGTTTTGTTGGATAACGGAGCGGAATTTCATGAGCTGCAGCGTATTCAGTCTGACACGTTGAAGGCAAAAGGAAGCGCTGATATTCATTTGTCGCCGGACGGACGTTTCCTTTATGCTTCCAATCGCCTGAAGGGAGATGGAATCGCTGTGTTTAAAGTGAGTGAAGAAGATGGTACACTGACGAAAGTAGGCTATCAGTCAACTGGACTTCATCCGCGTCATTTTAATCTGACCCCTAACGGAAAGTTCTTGCTGGTGGCTTGCCGGGATACGGACGAGATACAGATTTATAAAAGAGATAAGCTGACGGGGCTGCTTGAAGATACCGGAAAGCGAATCAAGATGCCGAAGCCGGTTTGTGTGCAATTCATTCCTTGATTGTTTAATTTTAATTGTGCTGGTTTTAGCAGGATGGTAAAGTGTATTGTCCGATAGGGAAAAAAAGGGCAGACCTGCGGGTCTGCCCCTTTCATATAGCTTCAGTTTCAGAGAGTAAACCTGAATACCTACGCAACTTATTTCATCTTATATACTAACGTTCCTCCCTTTAGGATGTCATCATGGGTGATGTAGTTCTTGGTATATGGCTTTCCATTGAGCGTAATGCTATCTATGTATTTATGCTCTTCCGACAATCCTTCGGCAAGGATGGTAAATGTTTTTCCATCAGCCAGATGTAAGGTGAATTTCGGGAACTGAGGCGCTCCGAACACATACTCTCCGCTTACCGGATTTACCGGATAGAATCCCATGGCCGAGAACATATACCATGCCGACATCTGACCGCAATCGTCGTTACCGCATAATCCGTTCGGTTTGGGCAGATACTGTGTGTCAAAAATCTGACGTATCAGCTCCTGTGTGCGTTCGGGACGTCCGGCAAGTGTATATAAATAAGCCACGTGGTGGCTGGGTTCGTTGCCATGTGCATACTGTCCGATGAGACCGGTAACATCAGCCTGAGTGGTTTCCAGTTTAACGGTAAATACAGAATCGAGCTTCTGCAAGAAAGCTTCCTCGCCTCCGAAGAGTGCAATCAGCCCCGGTACATCGTGCTGCACATGCCATGTATATTGCCATGCATTTCCTTCAGTATAATCACCGCCGATACTTTCAGAGTGTCCCACTTGGCTCGGATTAAACGGGCTTTTCCAAGTTCCGTCAGCTTTTTTCGGCCGCATAAATTTCGTGCTCGGATCGAAGAGATTTTTGTAATAATCAGCTCGTTTGGCAAAGTAAGCAGCTTCTTCCTCTTTTCCCATGCGTTTAGCCATATCGGCTGCCGCATAATCATCGTACACGCTTTCCAAAGTGGATGAAACCGATTCAGCCTCGGTCAAATCGGTGGGGAAATAGCCGTATTTGGTATAATTTTCCCAGTTCGATTTTAGAGGATGTGATACCATTTGGGTTTGCTTGATGGCATTAAAGGCACGCTCTGCATCAAAGCCTCTGAACCCTTTGGCATAGGCTTCGGCAATGATGGGTACACTGTGGTTCGCAATCATGGTAAAGGTTTCACCTCCCCACAATCCCCAGATAGGCAGGTAGCCGATGGTTTCACACTGATCGACCAGTGAGTTTACGAATCCATCCACGCGTTCGGGTACCATCAGGGTATAGAAAGGATGAGCTGCCCGGTAGGTATCCCATGTAGAGAAAGTAGAATAGAACTTTCCTCCGGTAGCCTGAACAATTTCATCTTTCGCATTGCGGTATTTCCCGTCGATATCAGAAATCTCGTTTGGCTGGATCAGTGCATGGTAGAAGCTGGTATAGAAATTCGTCTTTTCGTCGGTTGTGCCTTCTACGTCGATGCGGCTCAGGTAACTGTTCCATTCATTTTTGGCAGCTTGTCTTACTCCTTCGAAATCCCATCCATTCAGTTCGGCGGTAAGGTTTGCTTTTGCTCCTTCCACACCGGTGGTAGATAAGGCAACTTTCATCAGTAGCTGGTCTTCCGGTTTCATGTCGAACGTAGCGATGATTCGTTTTCCTTTTTCAGTGGCTGCCATGGGCAACTCAGATGAAGCAATAACCGGACGGTTGAACTTCATGGCAAAGTAATAAACCTGGTTAACCCATACCTTGTTGATTACATGCCCGGTCAGGGTGCTGTCGTTTTCCCAGTTGGTTTCGCAGAAACTTACCTGTGAGTGATATTGCTCTTCTCTCCATGCCGGACCATGCTGGAGGTCGATCAACAGAGAGGCAGAGTCGGCGTTGTGAAAGGTATAGCGGTGAAGAGCCGTATGTGTGGTGGCTGTTAGTTCAGCAGTTACATTCGGCTCATCGAGAGTGACGGTATAATATCCGGGAGTAGCTTTTTCGGTTTCTTTTGAAAAACAGCTGCGGTATCCGTCCCAGTTACGTTCCCGGTTTCCGGTTACCGGCATCACCAGTATGTCACCCAAATCCATGCAACCGGTTCCGTTAAGGTGAGTTTGGGTAAATCCCCATATAATAGAATCCTCATAAACATATTCGGAGCAATATCTCCATCCCACCGCTCCGGTTACCGGGCTGGTTTGAATCATTCCGAAGGGGCGGCACGCTCCGGGAAACGTATGTCCGTTATCGGCTGCACCGATAAAGGGATTTACATACTGGGTATAGTCCGTGTTCTTTTCTTCCTGTGAAGTGTTACACCCGATCAGCATACTTCCCAATGCAAATAAAGAGGTATATAAAGCAGTAAATTTTTTCATAGATGTTTTTGAATTTGGAGTGAGACAAAAAATCTCGTACAGATAAAGTGATTATCTGCGCGAGATTTTTTCTGCTTTTTAAAGCGTATATATTTGGCTGAAATGCTTATACATAAGTTTCCAGGAATTTCACTTTACCATTAGGTAATACTTTCAGTTCTTTAGTAGTGGCAGGGAACAATACTGACTCTCCGGCTTGCATTTCTATAGTATTTCCTTCATCGTCAGTGATGGTACATGCACCTTCCATGCAGATGTAGATCACGAAAGAATCGAGTTCGCTGTAATCCATGTTCATGTTTTCACTTAAGTCATAAACAGAAGTGCTAAAGTACGGACAGGTAACCAGTTCTACCGGTTCGTTTTCTTTCGGATCATAAGAAGTGCGATAGTCACTTTCTACGCTATAGTCGATAGCATCTTTAGAAAGTTCGGTATGCAATTCACGTGTGTTGCCGTTTTTATCTTTACGGTTGAAGTCGTAAATTCGGTAAGTAATGTTAGAAGTCTGTTGGATTTCAGCGATGAAGCAACCAGCCCCGATGCTGTGGATGCGTCCTGCCGGAAGGAAGAAGACATCCCCCGGTTTAACCGCATAGTCAGCCAATGCATCGCAGATGGTATTATCTTCAATCATGGCAGCATATTGGTCGGGAGTGATTTGTTTGCTTAATCCAGAGCGAAGGTGAGCTTTCCCTTCTGCGTTGTCAATAACATACCACATTTCTGTTTTCCCCATAGAGTTATGACGTTTCATGGCCAGTTCATCATCGGGGTGAACTTGGATAGAAAGATCATCTTGTGCATCAATAAATTTAATGAGCAAAGGGAATTTTCCGTTGAAGCGCTTGTAGTTTTCTTCACCAACTAATGCACCTTTATATTCATTGACCATTTGAGTCAGGTTTTTTCCTGCGTCTGTTCCATAGGCAACAACAGATTCGTCGCCCGGTACATCGGAAATTTCCCAGCTTTCGCCTACTTGTGCCTGTTGGCAGTCAAGGTGTTTGAAAGGGATGATTTTATCTCCACCCCAAATGGTTGATTTCAGAATCGGATTAAATTTTAACGGATACATAATGTTTATAGTTTTTGGGTTAGAATTTACTGCAAAAATACGAAATTAATTTCGTTGCATGGTAAGATGGGATTTAATTTTCACTTGAAATCTCAGTAGAACTTCTTCTGGAAAAGAGCAAGGAGAAATTTGAGTTTTTTAAGTGCTTATTGATGTGCTGGTTTCAAAACAATGATGTATCTTTGCAAGTCAAAAGAAAGATAAAAAAAGAAAAAGTGAACATAATAAGATACGAACAAACATACCATATATATTTTTAATTTATATTTTATTTTTAAATGATAGACTTTAGAAAAAAATGGCGAGGTGTCGCTTTTCTTGCACTGTTCTTGGGATTAGAATCGTGCGTTGACAGCAAATACGATTTAGACAAAGACATTGACTGGACTATTAATGTAGGTGGTGATTATTTGACGGTTCCGGTGGGAACTACGGATACAATCTTTCTGAGTAAGATAATCGACTTGGAAGAGGATGGTATGCTGGGAGTTGATGGTAATCATGAGTATCATCTGACTAAAAAAGATGTGATTGAAGTAGAACCGACTTCGGTAAGTAAAATTCAAATAGAGCAGGTCAATACTGAAATGTCTCCGGTCGTTGTGGTAGGCAATGAGGGGAATGGTGGCTTTTCTTTTTTCTCAGGAAAGGATGTTTCTGCAGAAGTAAGTACTTCCGGTACCTTGGAAACAAATGTAATGGGGATTGATGAGGCGTTGAAGGAACTGGGAAAAATAACAGCTTCTGAACCTTCACTGCTGACTCTTACATTTGAATTTAAGAAAAGTGGAGAACTTGAATATGATAATGTGCTTGCTGAAGGACTGACTTTTGTATTTCCAGATTTTATACAGTTTGAACCCGGACAGGAATTGTTAAGAGGTAATTCTTTGGTATTACCCGAGGGTTATGTATTGTCTTCAAATGGAAGCTCAAACTGTGTAGAGCTGAAAGTGGCTGGTTATAAATTTAATGACAAGGCAGGTACGGCTGAAGCAATGAAACCGGTAAATGGAGAATTGTTAATCAAAGGTATGATACAAGCCGAAGGACAGGTGCGTACTACTGGGGTAGTAAGCGGAGGAGTGTTAAGTATGACACCTAAAGCTGTGCTGGCTCCGATGGAAATCACTCGGGTTGTGGGAGTGATTCAGCCTGAAATTACAGTAAATGAAACTCAAATAGCTTTGACTGGACTTCCGGATTTCTTGAAGGATGAAAATACTCGTTTGGATATTGCAAATCCGGTCTTCTTGTTTAAGGCGGAAAATAGCTTGAACACAGAAATCGTGCTGGATGCTGTGCTGACTCCAGAGAGAAATGGAAAAAATCTTTCAGCAAATCAGGTTGTAGTAAACGGGCTGAAATTGGCTCCGGCTGCTGAGGGAGAAACATTAATAGCCCTTTCACGTACCGGAGTCAGTGGAGTATCCGGAGCAAACGATACGCAAGTGGAGGATATAAATAAACTGATAGAGATTATTCCGGACTTCATTCATGTGGAGCTGAAACCTCGCGTGGAGAATAATCAGTTTTATGAAGCTGAACTCGGAATAAGCTATGAATTGCCTTCCAGCTACGATGTGAATGTCCCGCTTTGCTTTGAACGTAATTTGAATATCGCATACAAAGATTCAATCACAGAATTAAATAAAGACTTGGCTGATCTTGACAAGGTAGATTTCCGCGTTGCAAACTTCATTTTTACGGCAGTTAATACGGTGCCTTTGCAGTTGGAGGCTAAGCCGGAAAATGTGGTAATAAAAGATAGAGACGGAAAGATTATTGAAAATATCAAAGTGGAAAGTGACGGCCGCCATATCGCAGAAAGTAAAGATGGAAATGAAAAGGTGGACAGCGAGTTTACATTGAAACTGACTTCCAAGGAGCCGAATGTTCTTTCTAGAGTTGACTGCATTACCTTTAAAGTGACAGCGGTGCCCGGACAGGCTACGAATGTTCCATTGAAGGATGTGCAATGGTTGAAGATGACAAAAATCAGATTGAATGTACCGGGAGGTGTTAAAGTGGATTTGAATTAACAGACAAATACAAAGAAAACAGATGAAAAAATATATCTTGATTAGTATGACGGCCGCTTCGGTGATGATGGCATTCACAGAACAGGCGGCAGCACAGGCACAGCAGAATCGCTCGTCTTATTTTTTGGAAGGAACGACTTATCGACATGAGTTAAACCCAAGCTTTATGGGAGAACGCGGCTACGTAAGTATGCCGGCACTGGGTAACTTTTCATTAGGAGTGCAGAGTACTGCCGGTGTGGGCGATTTCTTGTTTGTAAAATCGAATGGTGATTTGATGACCTTTATGCATGAAGAGGTAGGACGCAAGGAGTTTGAAAAGGGATTGCCGAAACGGGTGAAGTTGGGGATGAACTTAAATGAGACGCTTCTTTCTACCGGATTTTATGCGTGGGGAGGATTTAATACACTGGGTATTTCTGTTAAAAGTACGACTAATTTATCAATTCCTGATGAGATGTTTAAATTCATGAAGAATGGAGTTGATGCGCCTGAAGGAAGTCATTATAAGGTAAAGGGAATTCATGCTTTATCGACTAACTATGCAGAGATAGCTTTGGGACATGCCCGTCAGCTTGATGAACACTGGACTGTGGGTGCTAAGGCAAAATTATTGGTAGGGCTCGCTAAGGCTACGGTGAAAATTGATGAGCTTGATATCGTGGCAACTCCAGATAATTGGTTGATTACACCAAGTGGGGCTGAAGCTTATCTTTCTGCCAAAGGATTAATTGCACCTACCAAAGGAGAAACAGGCAACTATGATGAAAGTGACTATGAATTAGATGCGGCTGGAAATCGTACGGAGCAGTTGAAACCGGGAGCAGAAAACTTGCTTTCATATGATGATTTTGATTATGAAACGGGTGATATGGGGCCTGCTGGCTTTGGTATGGCCTTTGATTTCGGAGCAACCTATCGGTTGAACGATGAATGGACTTTCTCGGCTGCTGTTCTTGATTTGGGTTTTCTTCGCTGGAAGCATACTGTGAAGGCGGTTATGGAGAATAAGTTTGAGTTTGACGGTTTTACGGAAATCCCTATCAATTCAGATTTGGGAGATAACGATCCGAATTCAATCGATAATCAGGCCGACCGAATTGGAGATGACTTGGAAGAAATGTATAAGTTTGCCAAAGTGGGCGAAGGTATGAAGCGTTCTACTGCTTTAGCTGCTACTTTGAACTTAGCTGCAGAGTATACACTTCCGGCTTATAACCGCTTGAAATTTGGCTTTCTGTCTTCCTCACGTTTTCAGGGACGTCACTCTTGGAGTGAGGCACGTGTTTCAGCCAATGTATCTCCTTTGAATTGGTTTGAGGCATCGGTTAACTATGCCTTGTCTAATTTTGGTTCTACCGGTGGCTTGATGTTGAACTTTCATCCTTGTGGGTTCAACTTCTTTCTTGCAGCCGATTTGCCGATAGGAAAATACTCTCCTAAATATTATGCTCCTATTAACCGGGCAGCGGTAAATGTAAACTTAGGTATTAATTTTACATTTGGAGCTAAGCATAAAAAGAAATCGAGTGATGTAAGTTCTCAATCTATCTGATGCTTGAATCGTCTGTGGTGGATTTGTTTAACTGAAGATTCTATATAAAAATAAAATCCCTGTCCGCTGTTGCAATGGATGTGACATTGTAGGTGGACGGGGATTTTATTTTTATTCCAAGTTGTTGGAGAAGGTAAAACCCGGAAGAATCTCCGGGCTTTGATAGGTTATTCTTTTTATTGTTTTACAATTTCAAAGATTTCAATATCTCCTGTAAGTTCTATTTTTGCAGCATCTTTAGCCAGTTCCAGTTTGAGGAAAGACGAATGTACGTCTGTTTCACTTAAAACAGTGCCGTCAGCCTTTAACTGACGTAAGGTTACGTTTCCGTTTGAAGGCAGTTTTCCAAATAACCATGTATAACTGTGTGTGCCTTGGGGTACTTCAAAAGTCAAAGTTCCATGATTGTGATAAGATGTGCTGAGGCGCTGGTCGAATGCAGACAGTGCCTGCTGTACCGAGTCAGCTTCAAGTTTGAAACCTAAGTTGTCCACACGTGCAGGGTTTACGTCAAAGCTACGGATAGCAGCCCAGTTGGTTCGTTTGGAATCAAGACGGCGCAGACGCACGTAACGGGCTTTTACCGGTTCGCCTTTCCATTCGATTACATATTGCTTTTGCATATCATCTATCAGCGGCTTCCATTGTTTTCCGTCTTCAGAACATTCCAGTATGGCATGGTCAAAGAAGTCTACATCATCCACAGAGTTACGTCCTTGCAGGATAGATACTTCGCGTACATCGCGCAGACATCCTAAATCTACTCCTAACCAGTCACCGGCTTTTTGTGCAGTACCCGAGGTGTAATAGCTCTGGTCGTTACCGTCAAGCATCAGTTTGACTTGAGTGGTTGCAGCCGTTTTGAATGAACCGATACCTTTGTAGTCCATGGGAGTTTCACCCGTAAGCTTTTGCAAGAACCCATAAGCCATATCATCCATCATATTTTCATAGAACGGTTGCAGTTTCATGGTTCCTGATTTATGCGCCTCATACGCTTTCCGTTCATCAGCTGTCATCAGATTCTGGATATATTTATTCCAGAATGCTGAATTGTTGGCATCTGAGCGGTAAATCCGTGCTATTTCAATGGCGTTTTTGCCGCGGGTTCCTAGCTTTTTGAATTCACTCAACCACGGGCGCAGTTCTTTCAATAAAGCCGGGTTGGTGCATCCTTTTTCTATTTCATCCGGTGCGTTTTCTACGCGGTCATATTCTTTCCAAAGCTTGTCTGCCAGTTCATCATTCCAGTTATTTAAGCGGAAAGTCTGCGTTTCCCATGATTCGTCACGGCGGTATCCTGTTTCTGTATCGCAGGAATGAATAGCAAACGTACGGTAAGCTTCGTGTGCTTGCGGCATCATTTCCACTAAGGCACGTTCCCAGTTATCAATTGGATTATAAGCTGCGATATTCCATGAGTAATCAGCCACACCATAAAGAGCAAGTTTAGAAGCTTCACCATGTTCCATCGGGTTGCTGACAATGCCACACAAGTCATTGTTCGACAACTGAGTACTTAATCCATAAACCGGTCCTTGCATCAGAATGTGGCGTGCATAATCGGTAACCGGGAAGTTCCACCAATAGTAAGCCGGACGTTTGATACGAGAGTTAACCCAGTCCATTGTTTCCTTCGTCAAGTCACTGCAAACCACATCGCCGGTCCAGAATACTTCGATTGCCGGATTCAGTGTTTCCCCATAGATGGCAAGACTGCCTTGAGGAGTTGGGTTGGCCCATAATTTAGAGTAGTCGGTCGGACATACGGTCAAAGAAGAAATATCCCCCTTAGCTTCTACGAAGTCTTTAGTTAATCGGTTAAGCAATTCGGTTTGCTTGATAGGGTTGGTTCCTTCTCCAGAAATGTCATCGAAGAAAACAGCAAATGAGCGTACACCCAAATCGTACATCCAAGTGCATTTATTCAATAAGTTCTGATAATCTTCTTCGTTCCATTTGATATCTTGTCCCGGATGGATAGCCCAGACAAAATCTACCCGGTTACGGTTGCAGGCTGCGATGAGTTCCTTGATGTTTTGAGCTTCTTTTTCCGGATAAGGCAGACGCCAGTTCGGACAGCTGTGGTAAGGGTCATCTTTCGGTCCGTACAAGTAAGCATTCATTTTATACTTTCCGTAAATGTCAATCAATGACATACGTACTTCATGTGACCAGGGAGTTCCATAGAATCCTTCTACTACACCTCGGTACGGAAGGTCAGGATAGTCAGAGATTGTCAAGCAAGGCAAAGTTCCCTTGGAAGCAACCGGGCTCTCCATAATTTGCCGGAGCGTTTGGATACCATAAAAAGCTCCTCGTTCATCATACCCTATAATGGTAATTCCTTTAGATGAAATTTGTAAAGCGTATGCTCCAGAGACTTCTTTAACATTAGCTTTAAGTGCTTGCTTCTTTCCGAAATCGATGGTTAGTTTTACCCCTTTCTTCTGTAAGGATAAGAAGTTTAGGTCGGAGGTAAAACAGCCTTGTTTGTCTTTTAAAGCAAATCCCGAAGTAATATCTAGGGGATTTTCACTTGAAGCCAGTGAAAGAGCATGTGGGGTAGGATTGATGATTAACCCTTTGTGGTCAATCTTTTTTCCGGGTACTGTCCATACGTTTTGTACTTCTGAGCGTTGACTGCTCAAGTCAAAGTCTGTTTCCTGTGAAAAGAGTGAAACAGGGCTGCATAGGCAAGCTGCCAGTAAAGCGAATGTTTTTGTTTTAGTCATCATTTTAGGGTAAGTAAAGTTTTGTATATCATTTCGCAAATATAATGAAATAATTTAATTATTTGCGGGGTGTCAAATTAAACTTATATATTATTTTTAGGAAAAGGATGTGTTTTTTATTCTTTTTATAGAATGGTTTGTAAGAGGACCAAATAAAATTGAGCCTTCGTTGGCTTTGCTTCATTGTATGGCAAAGCGGGTCTTTCTATGCTTTATGAAAGATGTTTCTGAATGACGTACAAAACGCAATCAACCCTGCCGGTCATTTTTTATGGCAGAGGTGATTGCGTTTTGTTGCCGGAAGTAGTCGGAAGATTCCGACTAGACTCTTATTTTATATCTATTTCTTTTTTGTCTGGAAGACAAGTCTGCTTATGCGGAGTAATAGATACGTTTGACGCGGTTTGAAACACTGGTCAGAATTTCATAAGGAATCGTATCAAGAATATCCGATAAAACCGTAACGGGAAGGTTATCGCCGAAGATGATAGCCTTATCTCCTTCCTGACACTCAATGTCGGTTACATCAATCATGCATACATCCATGCAGATATTTCCCACATAGGGGGCTTTTTCCCCGTTAACCATACAGTATCCGTTTCCGTTTCCTAAATGACGGTTCAATCCGTCTGCATATCCGATAGGGATAGCTGCAATGCGTGAGTCGCGGTTCAAAACACCTTTACGGCTGTAGCCGACTGTTTCTTCTTTGGCAACGTTATGAATTTGGAGAATCGTGGTTTTTAAGGTTGTTACATTATGAAGCATCTGATTGGTAAAAGGATCAATTCCGTATAATCCTATTCCTAAGCGAACCATGTCAAACTGCGCTCCCGGGTAGCGCTCAATACCGGCTGTATTACAAATATGGCGTAAGATTTTATGTGTAAAGCCGGACTGAAGTTCAGCTGCTGCTTTTTCAAACGTTTCAATCTGGTTACGGGTAAAGGAATCAAAGCGTTCAGCATCGCTTCCCACCAAGTGAGAAAATACAGAACGGGGGATAACTGCACTTTGTCGGTGTAACCGTTCAATAAGCTGAGGAATTTCAGTAGGCTCAAACCCCAGCCGGTTCATGCCGGTATTAATTTTAATGTGGATAGGAAAGTTGGTAACTCCCTCACGTTCGGCAGCTTTGATCAGCTCTTCCAGTAGGTGCATACTATACACCTCAGGTTCCAGCTTATATTCAAACATGGTCCGGAATGCCGTAATTTCAGGGTTCATGATGATGATAGAACTCTGTATGCCGGCTTTGCGTAAGTCGGCTCCTTCATCAGCTACGGCGACAGCCAGATAGTCTATCCGGTGGTCCTCCAATGTTTTGGCTATTTCAAAAGAGCCGGCTCCATAGGCAGAAGCTTTTACCATACATACCATCTTTGTTTCCGGTTTCAGCTTGTTACGGTAGTAATTCAGGTTATCAACCAAGGCATTTAAGTTGATTTCAAGAATGGTTTCATGTACTTTAAGTTCTAAGAGATCAGTGATTTTATCAAACTGGAAGGCACGGGCTCCCTTAATCAAGACGACTTCGTTTCGTAACTTACTTAAGATGTCTGATTCTATCAATTCTGACGTTGAACGGAAGAATATCTTTTCGATATTAAAGCGCGAAGAAGCTTCTGATATTTCTTTTCCTACACCGATGATGCGGTCTACTCCCCGGCTGTGAACTAAATCGGCCACCTGCCGGTACAGCAACTTGCTGGTTTGTCCGCTTTCCAGAATGTCAGAAAGAATCAGCGTGCGCTTGCAGTGCTTGTCTTCTGTGCGTCGTGCCATGAAGTCAAGCGCAATGTCCAATGACGCAAAGTCGGAGTTATAACTATCGTTGATAAGTACACAGCCATTCTTCCCTTCTTTTACCTCCAGACGCATGGCAATTGGTTCAAGATGCGCCATTCGTTCGGCTATTGTTTCGGGAGGAATCATGAGGTACAATGCCGCAGCTAGGCAATGCAGTGAGTTCTCAATGGATGCATCGTCAATAAAAGGAATGCGGTATTCCTTGAAAAAGCCTAAATAGCGATATTTAATGATTGTTTCCGCTTCATCTTTTATGATTTTTTCGATGAAGAGCGGGCGTTCGGTATCTTTCATTGACCAGGCAATTTCGCGGGCTGTGACAAGCGATTTACTGACACAGTTGCTGATTAGCTCATTGTCACCGTTGTAAATCAGTACATCACAGTCTTTAAACAGCTGAAGTTTTTCCATGCATTTATCTTGCAGGGAAGAAAAGTTTTCCTGATGCGCTCCTCCGATATTGGTTAGAATACCGATGGTGGGTCGGATGATGGGGGCCAAGGCTTCCATTTCTTCCATTTCCGAGATGCCGGCCTCAAAAATACCCAGTTGGGTATGCTCGTTCATTAGCCATACAGAAAGCGGTACGCCGATTTGTGAATTATAGCTCCGTGGTGAGCGGGTAATGGTATAGTTTGCGCTTAACAGCTGGTACAGCCATTCTTTTACGATGGTTTTTCCGTTGCTTCCGGTAATACCTACCACCGGGACTTGAAACTGCTCTCTATGGCGGGCTGCTAATTTCTGCAAAGATTTGAGAGGCGATGCAGTTTGCAGGAAATTGGTTTCGTTATACAAGCTAAGGTCTTCGGGCAGTTCACTGACCACGAAGTTTCTTACCCCGCGTGTATAGAGGTCGTTTATATATTTATGTCCGTCGTTTCGCTTTGTCTTTAAAGCAAAAAACAGTGTTTCTTCCGGGAAACACAAAGAACGGCTGTCGGTTAGTATCCAGTCAATATGAGCTGGAGTGTTTCCGGTGCGTTGCGCTCCGAGGACTGAGGTTATTTCTTCAATAGTGTTTGACATAATGCTTCTTCATTTTGTGCGTCTAAGTACGGGAATTTTTCTTTTAATCTTTCTATCTTTAACAGAATTTGACTTAAAAAGCTTCGGTAGCCATCTGATTGGGGATTGAAAGGACGGTGTGCAAGTGCCTTTTTCACTTCATCCCATTGCTTCATAAACTGTAATGTTTTTGAGTCAAAAAAGGAATCTTTAAAGCATTGCCAAATATAGTTTATGGCCAGACCGCTGGGGTGGAGCATATCGTCAGCATAAAAACGATAATCTCTCAGTTCATCCATCATGATTTCATAGGATGGAAAGTAAAAGCAAAACGGAAGAGCCTGACATAGCTTTTCAGCGGCAAGTAATAAAGTGGCTTTATTCAGCTGATTTCCGTGCATACCGTCTTTAGCGTGGCGGATAGGACTTACCGTGAATAAAACGTGTAGCCGAGGATTTTGATTATGTAGTTTGGTAAGCAGAAGGGTGTACGCTGAAACAATTTCATTGACCTCCATCAGCCTGCGCGTAAACAGTTTTTCGGGAAGTTTGTGGCAGTTTCCTACTATCTCTCCGGTTTCCCTCCATTCGTAGACACGTGCCGTTCCCCATGTGAAGATAAGCCAATTTGCTTGCATGAGACTTTCATATCCTTTGTCAATCCGGTAATTGATGGCTGAAAGGCACTCTTCTTTTTCAGGCGATGAAAACGCGCTGTGATGCATCAGGCTGTGCCAGCTATTCTTGTTCCATAATAAGTCAGCTTCGCTGTACAGGCGTTTTTCCTGTAAGGTTTGAACAGCTTGGGCTATAGAAGCCGGATTATATAAGATTCCAAAAGGGTTAAGGTCGCAGGCGAATTTATATTCGTTTAATAGCTTTCCGATGTTTTCAGCGAAGCATGAACCCCACAGCATCAAACGGTCAGAATGATGTATCTTTTCGTTTCCTACAGGCAGTTCTACTTTGGTTCTGAATTCCATGATTCTATTTTTTCCTGCAAAAGTAAGCACAATATATATATTTATGCTAATTTTGTACGATTAAAGTTAACGAAACAAGGATGGAAGAACAAGTTTCATACGAATTGTTGAATAAAATAGATAGTCCCGATGACTTGCGTAAGCTTTCGGCAGAGGCTTTGCCGGAGGTATGCAATGAGTTGAGGGAGAAAATTATAGATGAACTTTCGCGTAATCCCGGACATTTTGGCTCCAGTCTGGGTGTCGTGGAGCTGACCGTGGCTCTTCATTATATTTTCCATACGCCTTATGACCGGATTGTATGGGATGTGGGACATCAGGCTTATGGGCATAAAATATTGACCGGACGGCGTGATCTTTTTTATACGAACCGAAAGTTTGGTGGAATAGCTCCCTTCCCATCACCGGCTGAAAGTGAGTATGACACCTTTACATGCGGTCATGCTTCGAATTCCATCTCTGCCGCACTGGGGATGGCTGTTGCTGCTGCTCAGAAGGGAGAACCGGAACGTCATGTTGTAGCTGTGATTGGTGACGGCTCCATGAGCGGGGGACTTGCCTTTGAAGGTTTAAACAACGCTTCTTCTACACCGAATAATTTGCTGATTATTTTAAATGACAATAATATGGCGATTGACCGAAGTGTGGGAGGAATGAAACAGTATCTGCTTAATTTACATACTTCAGAGGGCTATAACAAATTCCGCAATGCGCTTTCGCGGAAACTCTACAGATGGGGTGTCCTGAACGATGAGCGGCGGAAAAGCCTGATACGGTTTAACAATAGCCTGAAATCGATGCTGATGCAGCAGCAAAATGTATTTGAAGGAATGAATATCCGTTACTTCGGACCGGTAGACGGGCATGATGTGCTGGCGCTTACCAAGGTATTAAAAGAAATAAAGGATATGAAAGGTCCGAAACTGCTGCATGTACATACCTGCAAGGGAAAAGGATATAAGCCAGCTGAAAAAGCTGCAACCGTATGGCATGCCCCCGGAATCTTTGATAAGGAAACCGGAGAACGTATTATAGCCGATACCACGGGAATGCCTCCGTTGTTTCAGGATGTTTTTGGAAAGACCTTGCTTGAACTGGCAGAGAAGAACGATAAAATTGTAGGCGTAACTCCAGCCATGCCTTCAGGATGTTCCATGAATATCCTGATGCGGGCGATGCCTCACCGGGCCTTTGATGTAGGTATTGCTGAAGGGCATGCTGTAACTTTCTCCGGCGGAATGGCCAAAGATGGCTTATTGCCTTTCTGCAACATTTACTCTACTTTCATGCAACGTGCTTATGATAACGTGATTCATGACGTAGCCATTCAGAACTTGAATGTAGTTCTTTGCCTTGACCGTGCCGGGCTGGTAGGCGAGGACGGAGCCACGCATCATGGAATGTTTGATATGGCTTATTTGCGTCCGATACCGAATCTGACCATTGCCGCTCCATACGATGAGCATGAACTGCGCAGGCTGATGTTTACAGCCCAGCTTCCGGATAAAGGACCGTTTGCCATCCGTTATCCGCGCGGACGGGGATACCTCACCGACTGGTGTTGTCCGCTTGAAGAAGTTGAAGTGGGGAAAGGACGTAAGCTGAAGGATGGTACAGATTTAGCCGTGATAACGATAGGCACTATAGGACATGAAGCGTCGGCGGCCATAGCCAGGGCTGAGGCTGAAAAAGGATGCTCGTTGGCTCATTATGACTTGCGCTTTTTAAAACCGTTGGATGAGGTTATGCTTCATGAGGTGGGAAAGCATTTTCAATATGTATTAACTGTAGAAGATGGTATACTGATGGGAGGTATGGGAAGTGCTGTTCTTGAATTTATGGCTGAAAATGGATATAAGCCGAACGTAAAACGTCTGGGCATAGCAGATGCTTTCGTACAACACGGTTCCGTTAAAGAACTGCGTGCGTTATGTGGTATCGATGAAAAAGCAATTTATCAAGCAATCACTCAGATACTTGGTCTTTGAGTTCTTGGGCTTCAAGTTTTTCTGAGGATGCGCCCGCAGGTGCATAACACCGAAGCTTGAGAAACATGAGCTTAAGAACTTACAAACTTATAAACTCAAAATCATGAAAATTATTATAGCCGGAGCTGGGGCTGTGGGAACCCACCTTGCCAAATTGCTGTCAGGAGAAAAGCAAAATATTATCCTGATGGATGAGGATGATGAAAAATTAAGCAGGATGGGAAACAACCTTGACTTGATGACCATTAACCTTTCCCCTACATCGATAAACGGATTGAGAGAAGCAGGTGTGGCAGGAGCTGACTTATTTATAGCGGTTACTCCAGATGAAAGCCGTAATATGACAGCCTGTATGCTTGCCACAAGTCTTGGAGCAAAAAAAACTGTAGCCCGTATTGATAATTATGAATACTTGCTTCCTAAGCATAAAGAATTTTTTGCGAAGTTAGGTGTCCACTCACTTATCTATCCGGAAATGCTTGCCGCACGTGAAATCGTGGATGCGGTAAAAATGAGCTGGATACGCCAGTGGTGGGAATTTGCCGGAGGAGCATTAGTCTTGATTGGGGTGAAGATGCGTGAAAAGGCAGAGATATTAAATGTTGCCCTTCACGAATTAGGCGGACGGAATATTCCTTTCCATATCGTAGCCATCAAGCGGGGCAGTTCAACCATTATTCCGCGAGGCGATGACGTTATCAAGCTGAACGATGTGGTTTATTTTACTACCACCAAGAAGTATGTTCCATATATCCGTAAGATCTCCGGAAAGGAAAACGAGCCGGATGTGCATAATGTAATCTTGATGGGAGGAAGCCGTATTGCTGTTCGTACCGCACAATATCTTCCGGAATACATGCATGCCAAGATTATAGAAAGTGACATAAACCGCTGTAACCGACTGACCGAACTGGTTGATGATGATGTCATGATTATCAACGGAGACGGGCGCGATATGGAGTTGCTTCGTGAAGAAGGTATCCGGAATACAGAGGCATTTGTGGCATTGACTGAAAGTTCGGAAACCAATATTCTTGCCTGTCTGGCTGCCAAGCGAATGGGAGTAACCAAAGTGGTGGCACAGGTGGAAAACGTAGATTATATCAGTATGGCAGAAAGTCTGGATATAGGAACGGTGATTAACAAAAAATTCATTGCCGCCAGTCATATTTATCAGATGATGCTGGATGCAGATGTTTCTAATGTGAAGTGTCTGACTTTTGCCAATGCCGATGTGGCTGAATTTACCGTAAAGGCAGACTCACGGATAACCAAGGCACCGGTGAAAGACATTGGTTTGCCTAAAGGTGCCACCATCGGAGGATTGATTCGCAAAGGAGAGGGTATTCTGGTAACCGGAAATACCGTGATTCAGGAAGGCGACCATGTGGTGGTGTTCTGCTTGGGAATGATGATAAAAAAACTGGAGAAATATTTTTAGAAAAAATAAGGGAAACGATAAAACAGCCTGTCACCTATGCTTTGAGCATTGTGTCAGGCTGTTTGCTTTCAAAGTGGTATAAACTGTGGATATATTGGTACGGAAAAAACAAATATTTGAAAACTAAGCAGAATATACTACTTTTGTGATAAACTAAAAATTGCAAATGATGATGAAAAAAGTTATTTGTCTGTTGGCATTAGTTGCATCTCTATGTTCTGTTAGCGCAATGGCGCAAGGGCTTCACTTTGGCTTGAAAGCCGGAGTTTTGGGCAATAAAGCAGAGATACAAGGAATGCGCAGCCAGTTTAAGTGTGAAAATCAGACTGGTTTTCAGGTTGGTCCTATGTTGCAGTATCAAACTGGTTTTTACGGCATAACGTTAGATTTCTCGTTGTTGTACGTGCAGCGGGGAGTTAAAATCACGAATACCTCCAGTCATGTAAGCGGGGACGTCAAGACTCAGAGCATTGATATTCCTATTGAGTTAAAGTGGGAAATGGGATTATCGGAACATTTTGATATGTTTCTTGGAGTTGGTCCTTCTTTTTCTTTTCTGGTAGACAAAGACAACTGGGGACGCAAGCTGGCTCATATAGCCGTAGATGCTCTGGATAAAAATCTTCCTTCCATGGGATGGCGTTCTTCAGAAGTAGGCTTAAACCTGGGAGGTGGCTTTAAGATAGTGAACCATTTGATGCTTAGCTGCTATTATAATATAGGTCTGACCCAGTCGGCCAAACACCATATTGGCGGAAACAAGCACGATGCCATAGATCAGATATTTGATGGGGATATATTTGAATCACGAAACAGATACTGGCATTTGTCATTGGCTTATTTGTTTTAAGGCTATTTCTCCTGCCGGAAAACACCAAGGCGCGTTGCTTGAAACATCAAGATATTGTATTTGGTTTGTCAAGGCGTTTCGTTTGAAATGCCTTGACATTTTTCAGTGTGTATATCACGAAAAAAAACAGAGGTCTGTTTGCTCGTCGGCAATGATAAAGAAGTGTTATTTTTACAGCGATATGTACTTCATATAAAAATAATTGTCTAAATTTGCTTCGTTTTTAATAGGTTTAAAAGATGGGATATTGGATAAAATATATAGTGCCGGCATTGCTGATACTTCTGCTGTCTGCTGAGGTAAGAGCCATCGATGCGCCTTCTGTTTTATCTGTCTCCTCTGATTGTCATGAACTATGCGGTTCAGCAGAGTTTCTCAGCCCGTATGATGAGGCAGAAAAGGCTCTGCATGATTTGCTAACCCTCCGTTTGTCTCTGTTTTCACAGCCGGCAGAAGTGGTTTGTTTTACTCAATCTTCAGGTATAAAATGGTTATACCGTTTGGCGGGACTGCTTCCTGTGCTTGATAATCAGCGTCTTCACATCTCTTCTTCCTGCCTTTTGGTCTATCAGAGGTCTGTGTTCTTGGGCAGAGGCTCAGGGACTTATCTTTATAGGTTAGGTCATCTGCTTATTTAGCAGATGGAGTCAATGACGATGTTTCTGCGTAAAGCGATCAATGCAGAAACCAGATAGCTATATATCATTCATTCAAAAACATTCAAAATATGTATTTTACTTTTATTGTAGTGGTGATACTCACCGCTGTAGCTCTTGTGGTGGCTGCCATGACGATAGCTCATTTAGTAGCTCCTCGTTCATCCAACCCTCAGAAAGGAGAGCCTTATGAGTGTGGTATTCCTACGCGAGGCCGTTCATGGGTACAGTTTAAGGCAGGATATTATCTTTTTGCTATTCTGTTTCTTATGTTCGACATTGAAACCGTATTTCTCTTCCCCTGGGCTGTGGTAGCAGGCCGTGTTGGAGTTTATGCACTGGTGAGTGCCGGATTTTTTCTTTTGATTCTGATTTTAGGTCTGGCTTATGCTTGGCGGAAAGGAGCGTTGGAATGGAAATAAAGAAACGCGCTCAAATTCGTTCGATGGAGTATGACGAATTTAAGAACAATGATTACCTGGAAAGCATGGTACGTGAGCTTAATGCCAATGGAGCCGGAGTCATCGTGGGATGCGCCGATGAGCTGATTAACTGGGGACGTAGCAATTCGCTTTGGAGTTTGACGTTTGGAACCAGCTGTTGTGCCATTGAATTTATGGCATTAGGAGCTGCACGTTATGACATGGCACGCTTCGGATTCGAGGTTACGCGTAACTCTCCCCGTCAGGCCGATATGATTATGGTTTTAGGTACGATTACCTACAAGATGGCACCGGTTCTGAAACGTTTGTATGACCAGATGGCTGAGCCTAAATACGTGGTAGCTGTGGGGGGATGTACCATATCTGGCGGTCCCTTTATCAAATCCTATCATGTGGTAAACGGAATAGACAAGATTATCCCGGTTGATGTATTTATTCCGGGATGTCCTCCGCGTCCGGAAGCTTTTTATTACGGTATGATGCAGTTGCAGCGTAAAATAAAAGTAGAAAAATTCTTAGGTGGAGTAAACAGAAAGGAATAGACTCTTGCCTTGGCTGAGAGAATTTGAGTTTCATTTCTTCTATAAAATAAACAGGAATGAACTGGTTTATGATTCAGAAAGCCTTGCTGGAGCCATGTCTTGTCGATTTTCTGTTTTAAATCAAAAAGCGTAAAGACTAAAAACTCAAAAACGAAAACGAATGTTAGAAAAAATAAAGAAATTAGTTCCCGATGTTGCAGTCATTCAAGAAGGTGATTCCATTGTGAAACTTCTGCCCGAAGACTTCCGCCGGGTGGCAGAAGCGTTGAGAAACGATGCAGATGACCCGATGGATTATTTGCGCGATATAGTAGGGATGGACTGGGGAGAAGAAGGATTGGGAGCCTTGTATTACTTAGAGTCATCGCATACGTACCGGCGTATCATATTGCGTACGGCTGCTGCTTCACGTGAGGAGGCTTATTTGCCTTCGGTAAGCGACCTGTGGAAAACGGCTTTGATTAAAGAACGTGAGGTTTACGATTTTCTCGGTATCCGTTTCCTCAACCATCCGGATATGCGTCGCCTTTTCCTTCGTGAAGACTGGAAGGGCTGGCCGTTGCGGAAGGATTATGACATGAATTCGAATCCGCTGAACATGGAAAATGAAGAAAATGCCGATGTAACCGATGAGTATTATTTGCTTCCTGACGGCAAGATAGCCGACCGGAAGAATATCATATTCGATCAGAAAGATTTTGTTGTCAATATCGGTCCGCAGCACCCGTCTACTCATGGTGTGTTGCGTATGCGTACTTCATTGGTGGGCGAAACAATTGAGAAAATTGATCCGATACTGGGGTACATCCACCGCGGAATAGAGAAGATGAACGAATCGCTTACTTATCCGCAGACACTTGCTCTGACCGACCGTTTAGATTACTTGAGTGCACATCAAAACCGCCATGCGCTGTGTATGTGTATTGAGCAGGCTGCCGGAATAGAAGTAACCGAGCGTGTGCAATATATCCGTACGATTATGGATGAGTTGCAGCGTATTGACTCACATCTGTTGTTTTACTCATGTCTGGTGATGGATATGGGAGGACTGACTCCTTTCTTTTACGGATTCCGTGAGCGTGAAATGATTCTTGATATTTTTGAGGAAACAACTGGAGGACGCTTGATTCAGAATTACAATATGATCGGAGGGGTGCAGGCTGATATCCATCCGGATTTTTGCCGGAAGGTTAAAGAGTTTATCCGTCATCTGCGCAGCGTGATGAAGGATTATCATGATATCTTTACCGGTAATGTGATTGCTGTCAACCGTCTGAAAGGTGTGGGAGTCCTTTCTAAAGAAGATGCTGTTTCGTTAGGCTGTACGGGAGGTACCGGACGGGCTTCCGGATGGGCGAATGATGTGCGTAAGCATCATCCTTATGCTTTATATGACAAGGTAGATTTCCGTGAAGTAGTACGTACGGAAGGCGACTCGTTTGCTCGGTATATGGTACGTATGGATGAAATCATGGAGTCATGTCACATTATAGAACAGCTTATTGACAATATTCCTGAAGGAGAGTTCCGGGTTAAGACTAAGCCGATTATAAAATTGCCTGTAGGAACATTCTCGGCTGCAGTAGAGACGAGCCGCGGTGAGTTTGCTGTGATGCTGGAGAGTAGAGGAGATAAAACTCCATACCGTCTGCATTATCGTTCTACCGGACTTCCTTTAGTACATGCCATGGATACAGTGTGCCGTGGAGCAAAGATTGCCGACTTGATAGCAATCGGAGGTACGCTTGACTTTGTAATTCCTGACATTGACAGGTAAGTCTTTCCTTACTTGACGGGTAGCCTCATGGCTGCACCGTCGCCTGAAACTAACAAACCAAAGAACTAACAAACTTAGACACATGTTTTTAGATTATTATAATTTTGCACCTCTGCTGACTCGGATTCACAGCACACTGTGTGGTGTCATTCCTGAATGGCTGGCACTGACGCTTGAAGGGCTGGCGGTAGGTATATTCATACTTGTGATGTATGCCGTGCTTGCCATCATCCTGATTTATATGGAACGTAAGGTTTGTGCCGCTTTCCAATGTCGTATCGGTCCGAACCGTGTAGGCGGAAAGGGCGGACTGCTGCAAGTGCCGGCTGATGTGCTGAAAATTCTGACAAAAGAAATCATTACTTTAAAAGATGCAGACCGTTTCTTGTATAATCTGGCACCTTTTCTGGTGATATTGGCTTCTATTCTAACCTTCTCTTGTCTTCCTTGGAATAAAGGAGGTGAGATTTTGCACATGAATATTGGTATCTTTTTTGTATTGGCTGCTTCAAGTATCGGCGTCTTGGGAATCTTGCTGGCCGGATGGAGTAGTAACAGTAAGTATACTTTGATTGGTGCTGTGCGCAGTGGGGCGATGATTATCAGTTACGAACTGTCAATCGGGCTTTCTGTGCTGACCATGGTTGTGATGAGCGGAGCAATGGATATTCAGAGTATCGTTAGCGGGCAGGCAGACGGCTGGAATCTTTTTAAAGGTCATGTTCCGGCCCTGATGGCTTTTGTTATCTTCCTGATTGCCGGAAATGCGGAGGCAAACCGTGGTCCGTTTGACTTGGCTGAGGCTGAACAGGAGCTGACCGCAGGTTATCATACCGAATATTCGGGTATGCATTTCGGATTTTTTTATCTGGCTGAATATCTCAACCTGTTTATTACTGCAGGTATTGCTACTACGCTGTTCTTGGGAGGATGGATGCCTTTGCATATAGCCGGACTGGAAAGCTTTAATTTAGTGATGGATTATATTCCCGGATTTATATGGTTTATTGGGAAGACTTTTATGATTGTTTTCCTGCTGATGTGGATACGCTGGACTTTTCCCCGTTTGCGTATTGACCAGGTGTTGATTCTTGAGTGGAAGTACTTGATGCCTGCGTCGTTGTTTGTACTGCTGCTGATGACCGTTTGCAAGGTCTTCGGATTAACGTTTTAACAGAAAAGATTATGAGCAACTTTAGTGAATATATAAAAGGATATTATCAAGGAGCAAAAAGTCTTTTGATAGGTATGCGTACCTCTATGAAGGTTTTTTGTCAGAAGAAAGTGACAGAACAGTATCCGGAAAACCGCCATACCACTCTTCACATTGCCGAGCGGCATCGTGCCATGCTGGTGATGCCTTACGATGAAGAAGGAAACAACCGGTGTATTGCCTGCGGTTTGTGCCAGATGGCTTGTCCGAACGGAACCATCCGTCTGACCACGGAGATGCGGGAAACAGAGGACGGCAAGAAAAAGAAGTTTTTGGTGAAATATGAATATAATTTAGGTTCATGTATGTTCTGCCAGCTCTGTGTGAACGCCTGTCCGCACGATGCCATCCGTTTTACAAACGATTTTGAAAATGCGGTGTTCCAGAAAGAGAAACTCGTGTTGACATTGAATAAAATTAAAAACGAAGAATAATACATTATGAATCTCTCACTTCAAGAAATAGCATTCTATATAGTAAGCGCCTGTATTCTTGTAAGTTCAGTGCTTGCAGTAACTACCGGCAAGATTTTGCGTGCTGCCACTTACCTGTTATTTGTGCTTTTTGGAACAGGGGCTATTTACGGTATTTTGGGATATACTTTTCTGAGTGCCGTTCAGTTGATGGTATATGCTGGTGGTATTGTTGTGTTATATGTTTTCTCAATCCTTCTTACCCAGTCGGATAAGGATATGAAATACCGGCAGAACCGGGCTCGTCTGATCAGTGTGCTGCTTACCACTCTTGTGGGGGCAGGATTGGTTTTGTTCCTTCTGCTTACAAATGGTTTTGCCATGAACCTGATTCCTCAGGGTGAGGAACTTCCGGTTGAAAAAATTGGTCTTACATTGATAGGAACAGAGAAATACCAGTTTGTTCTACCGTTTGAGGTGGTCAGTGTTTTGTTGCTGGCTTGTATGATTGGTGCTATTCTGATAGCAAGACAAGACGACAAGTCATCCAAGAATTAATTTCTTAAAACTGTTAGGAATATGGAAATAGAAATACATGTTGTTCATTATCTGATTATAAGTACGGTGATGATGTTTTGTGGAATTTACGGTTTTTTTACCCGTAGAAATCTGCTGGCTTTGCTTATTTCGGTGGAATTGATGCTGAATGCAACAAACATTAATTTTGCCGTGTTTAACCGTTATCTTTTTCCGGGTCAGCTGGAAGGACATTTTTTCAGCCTGTTTGGCATAGCTATAGCAGCAGCTGAAACAGCCGTAGCGATTGCCATCATCATTAATGTTTACCGTAATGTAAAGCAAGTGCTTACCGACGATATTACCGACCTGAATGGATAATTAAAAAACAGACACGATTATGGATTATACGATTTTAATATTAGCCCTTCCGGTACTTAGCTTTTTGGTGCTTGCTTTAGCCGGCATGAAAATGCATCATCGCGTAGCCGGAGCACTGGGCACACTTTCACTTGGAGGAGTAGCTGTTTTAAGTTACCTTACCGCTTATAACTATTTTACGTTGCCTCGTACTGCAGAAGGTGTTTATCCGGCTCTTACTCCATGGAACTTTGAATGGTTACCTTTTACTTCATCGCTTCATATTGATATGGGAATTCTTCTTGACCCCATTTCGGTCATGATGCTGGTTGTAATATCTACCGTCAGTTTGATGGTACATATTTACTCGTTTGGCTATATGAAAGGGGAGGTGGGATTTCAGCGCTATTATGCCTTCCTGTCCTTGTTTACCTTTTCTATGCTGGGGCTGGTGGTGGCTACCAATATATTCCAAATGTATGTGTTTTGGGAATTGGTGGGTGTATCTTCTTATTTGCTCATCGGGTTTTATTATACAAAGCCTGAGGCGATTGCCGCCAGTAAGAAAGCGTTTATTGTAACCCGTTTTGCCGACTTGGGCTTTCTGATTGGTATCTTGATTTATGGATATTACATGGGAACCTTTACCTTTAATCCGGATGAAGCACAGCTGATGCGTGCCGGAATGGTTCTTCCGTGGGCTTTGGGGCTGATGTTTGTGGGAGGTGCCGGAAAGAGTGCCATGTTCCCGCTGCATATTTGGTTGCCGGATGCAATGGAAGGTCCTACTCCTGTTTCGGCATTGATTCATGCTGCTACAATGGTGGTGGCAGGCGTCTATTTGGTGGCACGTATGTTTCCTCTGTTTATTGGTTTTGCTCCTGATACCCTTCAATGGGTAGCCTATGTGGGCGCAATTACGGCTTTTTATGCAGCCTCAGTGGCTTGCGTGCAGAGTGACATCAAGCGCGTACTTGCTTTCTCAACCATCTCTCAGATTGGGTTTATGATGGTAGCATTGGGCGTGTGCACTGCTTCTGACCCTCATGAGGGAGGGCTGGGATATATGGCAGGTATGTTTCATCTGTTTACTCATGCCATGTTTAAGGCATTATTGTTCTTGGGGGCTGGATGTATTATTCATGCAGTTCACAGCAATGAAATGGAAACAATGGGAGGTCTTCGTAAATACATGCCTGTTACCCATCTTACGTTTCTGATAGCATGTCTTGCCATTGCAGGTATACCTCCTTTCTCGGGATTCTTTTCGAAAGATGAAATCTTGACTGCCTGCTTCCAGTTTAGTCCGTTTATAGGGTGGGTCATGACTCTGATTGCCGGAATGACTGCTTTCTATATGTTTCGTTTATACTATTGTATTTTCTGGGGAAAAGAGAACAAGGAACTTCATTCAAAACATACTCCTCATGAAAGTCCGCTGGCAATGACATTTCCGCTGATGTTTTTGGCATTGGTTACACTGGGGGCTGGATTTATTCCTTTCGGACACTTTGTTTCTTCGAACGGAATGGCTTATGATATTCATTTAGATTGGGGGGTAGCAGGAACAAGCATTGTGGTGGCAGTTGCATCCATCCTTCTGGCTACATGGATGTATGCTCGCGAAAAACAGCCGGTTGCCGATATCCTGGCAAAACGATTCAGCGGTTTGCATGAAGCGGCTTATCATCGTTTTTATATGGATGAAATCTGGTTGTTCGTTACAAAAAAAATCATATTCCGCTGCGTTTCTGCACCGCTTGCCTGGTTTGACCGCCATGTAATTGATCAGTTTATGAATTTCTTGGCTTGGGGTACGAATGCTGCAGGCGAAACGGTACAGCCTTTACAGAATGGACGGATTCAAACTTATACCATGTGGTTCTTGGGTGGAATCGTGATACTATCTTTGGTGTTGCTGCTGAGTTGATAAGAAGAAAGACGAAATAAAAATACAGATAAAAATGAATATATTAAGTTTTTTTGTAATAATTCCTCTCGTGATGCTTTTGGGACTGTGGGTGTCGCGCAGCATTGCTCAGGTGAGAGGGGTGATGGTAGCGGGGTCTACCGCTTTGCTGGTACTTGCTGCTTGGCTTACGTTAGCCTATATAGGCTTGCGAAACTCGGGTGCAACAGATGAGATGCTTTTTACTGATAGTTTGTCATGGTATGCTCCTCTGCATATTTGCTATTCTGTGGGAGTGGATGGAATATCGGTTGTGATGCTTTTACTGAGTGCTGTTATTGTATTTACCGGGACGTTTGCTTCATGGAAACTTCAACCGTTGACTAAAGAATATTTTCTTTGGTTTACCCTGTTGAGTATGGGGGTATTCGGCTTCTTTATTTCAACCGACTTGTTTACGATGTTTATGTTTTATGAAGTAGCATTGATTCCGATGTATCTGCTTATCGGTGTATGGGGAAGCGGTCGGAAAGAATATGCAGCCATGAAGCTTACTTTGATGTTGATGGGGGGGTCAGCCTTTTTGTTGATAGGTATTTTGGGTATCTATTATGGAGCAGGGGCTGAAACCATGAATATTCTTGAAATTTCACAGAAGCAGATTCCTACCGAAATGCAGCGTTTGTTCTTTCCGGCAGTTTTCTTGGGCTTCGGTGTGTTAGGTGCCTTGTTTCCTTTCCATACTTGGAGTCCTGACGGACATGCTTCTGCGCCTACAGCTGTATCGATGCTTCATGCCGGAGTGCTGATGAAATTGGGTGGGTATGGATGTTTTCGCATAGCGATGTACCTTATGCCTGCAGGTGCAGCTATTTGGGGGGATTTCTTTTTGATTCTCACTACTATTTCGGTGGTATATGGTGCGTTTAGTGCAGTGGTGCAAACCGATTTGAAGTATATCAATGCCTACTCTTCTGTGAGTCATTGTGGACTTGTGTTGTTTGCCTTGCTTATGATGACGCGTGTAAGTGCTACCGGAGCAATCTTGCAGATGTTAAGTCACGGATTGATGACCGCTTTGTTTTTTGCTTTGATCGGAATGATTTATGGTCGTACGCACACACGTGATATTCGCCAGCTTTCAGGCTTG
Organism: uncultured Bacteroides sp.; assembly: GCA_958453305.1. Classification (GTDB taxonomy): domain Bacteria; phylum Bacteroidota; class Bacteroidia; order Bacteroidales; family Bacteroidaceae; genus Phocaeicola. The sequence continues at coordinate 52,978 of CAUDXH010000011.1, forward strand.
ATGAAGATTATGCCTTTTTTAGCTGTGGGGTATGTGATAGCCGGTCTTGCCAACTTAGGACTTCCGGGGTTGAGTGGCTTTGTGGCAGAAATGACGGTATTTGTTGGTTCATTCCAGCATCCGGATGCGTTTCATCGTGCTTGTACCATAATCGCTACGATGAGTATTGTGATTACGGCTGTTTATATATTGCGTGTAGTAGGTAAGATTCTTTACGGAACTTGTCAGAATCCGGCTCATTTAAAGCTGACAGATGCTACTTGGGATGAACGCTTTGCCGTGGTCTGCTTGATTATATCGGTGGCTGGCTTGGGACTTGCGCCCTGGTGGGTAAGTCGTCTTATCAGCAATAGTGTAGAACCTATTATAACCCAACTTAGTCAATTATAAGCTTTATGGATATTTTTTCAACTTTATTGTCAATGCAGGCTGAAATAAGTCTTGCCGTTGTTCTGGTGGTGTTGCTTCTTGCCAGTCTGCTGATTCGTGAACCGAATCATAGACCTTTGCAATTAGTGGCTTGCAGCCTGCTGCTGGTTCAACTTATACTGAATATAGTTCCGTCGGAGGGAGAAGCATTTGGAGGAATGTACCATTCTACTGCTTTGAGCTCTGTTGTGAAAACACTTTTAACGGGGGGAACCCTGCTTGTTTTCTTGCAGTCGGGTGGATGGCTGGCAGATAAGCATACGCATACACGTGCAGGAGAGTTTTATTTTCTGACGCTTTCTACCTTGTTAGGTATGTATTTTATGGTGAGCGCCGGAAGCTTTATTTTGTTTTATGTAGGTTTGGAACTGGCCAGTATTCCGATGGCTTGCCTCGTTGCATTCGATAAATATCGTCGTCATAGTGCTGAGGCCGGAGCGAAGTTTATATTGAGTTCGATGTTTTCTTCTTCTCTGATGCTTTACGGACTTTCAATGGTGTATGGAACATGCGGAACTGTGTATTTTTCAGAATTAAGTGAAGCTTTGACCGGAACTCCATTGCAAATTCTTGCTATGGTCTTTTTCTTTTCCGGTTTGGGATTTAAACTGAGTCTTGTACCTTTTCATATGTGGACTCCCGATGTTTATCAAGGAGGTCCCACTTCGGTATCAGCTTATCTGTCAGTCATATCAAAGGGAGCAGCAGCCTTTGCTCTTTGCTCTATCTTGGTAAAGGTCTTCTCTGAGATGATTACTCACTGGTCGCTAATGCTGAGTGTGGTTATTGTGGTAACTATTACGGTGGGAAATATATTTGCGATTCTTCAAACCGATATGAAACGGTTTATGGCGTATAGCAGTATTTCGCAAGCAGGTTATATTGTACTTGCTGCCTTATCGGGAAGTGACCAGGGTACAGCTTCTTTAGTATATTATGTAGCAGTTTATATCGTAGCTAACCTGGCTGTGTTTGGCGTAATCGGGGCAGTGGAACGTCAGACCGGAGGAGTTGTAGAGAGAAGTGCTTATGCCGGACTTTATACAACGAATCCACATCTTTCTTTTGTGATGACGCTGGCTTTGTTCTCGCTCGCAGGTATTCCTCCGTTTGCCGGATTCTTCTCCAAGTTCTTTGTCTTTGCTTCTGCATTTCAGGCTGGACATTGGGCTGTAGTATTTATTGCACTGGTAAATACCATTATTTCTTTATATTATTATTTGTTGGTGGTAAAGGCTATGTATATAACACCTTCTGAAAATCCAGTTCCTTACTTTCGTAGTTCGTCGGCAGTTCGTGCAAGTTTATGGATTTGTACGCTGTGTGTTATAGGACTTGGTATTTTTAGTTCTGTTTATACATTTATATCTCATTTGGCTGGTTTTTGATAAAAAGGCCTCTTCTTTCTCAGGGATGGAGAGGCTTTCCTGCTTTTTTTCTACTTTTTTCAAAAAAAAGTCCGATAAATTTTGGAGATATAAAAAAAACACCTACCTTTGCACTCGCAATCAGGAAATGAATGCAACGCAGGTTTGATTCGCTAGCTCAGCAGGTAGAGCACAACACTTTTAATGTTGGGGTCCTGGGTTCGAGCCCCAGGCGGATCACTCGAAAAAAGCGATTATCTCAAAAAGATAGTCGCTTTTTTCGTATTTATACGTTGGTTTACCATCATAAAGTCTAACTGAGAGTTAAACCGAGAGTTAAACCAGTAAACCGTATGACAGAAACAGTAAAAGCAGTATGTTACAAGTCTAAAACTCTTAGTAATGGTGAACACCCTTTAATGATTCGTATCTGCAAGGACGGAAAAAAGAAGTATCAAAGTCTTGGACTATCCATTAAAGCAGAACAATGGGACTTCAAAACAAACCAGCCTAAAGCCAAATGTCCCAACCGTGACAGAATCATTCTTCTTATAAACGAGAAAATTAACGAGATACAGAAAGTAGCCTTAGATAAACGGATAGCAGGTAAGGACTTTACGGCTACAACTCTTATTGAATCCACCACCAACAGCACAGCCAATAAAACATTAGGTGAATACTACCTTACTTACATTCAAAATTTGAAAGCAGAGAAAAGAATCAGATATGCAGGAATGTTTGAAGTATCTTATTCATCTTTTATAAAATTCAACAAGCATCTTGATATTCCATTTTCTGATATAGATGTCGCTTGGTTGAAGCGATATGAGTTGTGGATGAAAGAACAGAATCTTTCAACAAGCACCATAAGCACAAGAATCAGACATTTACGAGCCGTCTTTAATTTGGCTATAATGGAACACTCTATTAAAAATGATTGCTATCCGTTCCATTCCTATAAAATTTCTAAGTTGAACAGACAAACCACGAAAAGAGCATTGAGTAAACAGGACATAATGAAAGTAATGCAATATCAAGGGAAAAGCACAATGGAACGACTTGCCATCGACGTATTTATATTCTCATATTTGAATGCAGGTATAAATTTCATAGATATAGCCAAACTGAAACATTCCAATATAATAGAGAATCAGCTTATCTATAACAGAGAAAAAACAAAGAAACTGATAAGCATACCTCTACAAGCAGAAACTATGGATATAATCGCCAAATATCAAGATAATGAATCACCATATATATTTCCTATCCTATCACCATTCCATCAGACAGAAATACAGATTGCAAACAGGCTACATAAAGTATTGGCAAAGGTAAACAAGTATTTAAAGGAAATAGGAGAAAAATTAGAACTACCTATACCGCTTACTACATACGTTGCAAGGCATTCATACGCAACAGTCCTCAAACGTGCAGGAATTTCTACCTCAATAATAAGTGAATCACTGGGACATAGTTCAGAAAGGGTAACACAGATTTATTTAGATAGCTTTGATAATGAGCAGATAAACGATGCCATGAAGAACTTACTCTAACTTCTACAACCTCATTCTTAAAAAAGAGTGAGGTTTTTCTTTTTATACCTAATTGATAATCAATCGTTTAATTACCGTAAAATAAAAATGGCTCATTTTTTATTCACTAAGTTACTTTCAGCTTCAATATACCTTTGCAACGTAATCGAAAGACAAATGGTGCGCACCTTTATCTGATTACCTGTTATCACCTCCACAGATAAAGTGAGGTCCTATTTTAAATTTATATTTATATGACAGATTTAAATTTTGACCTTAACGAGCTTTTAAGCTCAGCTAACGCCTATGATAACAAAGGCGCACACCAAGCCTTGCTGGGCATGATGAACCGCAAGGAAGTGATTAACGTGAAGTTCTTCACAGACAAGCAGAGTTATCCTTGTGCATGGATAGAATCAAAAGGAGTAGCAGGATTCAAGTACCAATTAAAAAGTGAATCGTTCAAAGGACTGTTGAGATACCTTGCAAAAGGAGAAGTCACAGACTTCGATGCAGACCCTATGAACGTGGAAACACAGTCAAATCCACAAGAGGATTTTCAACTAAACATTTTCAAAATGTTTATTGAGGGTGGATGGAAAATACAATATGTCCCACTGTTCCGTGAATCAAATGGATATGTGAGCGCAAACCTGCCATTATACAAAGGCAAAATATTCTTCCGTGTGGAAAGAACAAATGAACTTCTTGATTATCTGCGTGAGAACAATCAAACAATCTAATTTTTAACCAATATGAGGTGGGGTGAAACATACCCCACTTTATTTTAAAATGAATAAGTTATGATAAATATAAACTTGGCTATCAATAAAAATGATGGCAAAATTCAATATCTTACCGAGATTCTTCCCGAAATACCGACTAATACAATTCTCTATAAGAAATTAACAGGGTTAGGTGCTACTTATGGAGAGTTAAAGAGTAAACGGCACTCTATTATAGTAGAACCTAACAGACCTGTAATTTCTGGTAAGTGTAGTGACCCTAAGCATAGCAAAGACAATTTGTTCGGAGTTTATGAAAATGTCTATACTGATAAGATTATAGATTACATTGAGAAAAGCATAAAGCATAAGAAATATATCAAGATTCTCACAACCCCCGAAAGTTTCCCTAAAGTACAAGATGCGTTTGAAACAATGGAAATTGATATACGCTATGAATGTTTTCTGTTGTTTGATGAGTGCCACAAGATAGTGAAAGATGTTGATTACAGGTCAAACATAACTCTGCCTATGGACTTCTTTTTTAAATGTGAGAATAAAGCTTTGGTGTCTGCAACCCCTATTAAATTCACAGACCCACGTTTTGAGGAGCAGAAGTTTCAGACAATAACAGTCAATCCTACTTTTGAATATGCTAAAAACTTGAACTTGTTTATTACCAACAATGTGCTTCCTACAATGAGAGAAACATTAAAAAGAATTACAGGGAACAATGTGTTTATTTTCTGCAATTCCACAGATACAATTTATGCGTTAATGAAACAATTAAATGTGTTGGAAGAATCACAAGTATTCTGTTCCTCTAAAAGTGTAGATAAACTGAAAGCCTTAAAATTCAAGAATGCTTCAGAACAATGGGATAAAAAGAAAATGAAGAAATACAACTGGCTAACAAGTAGATTTTACAATGCTTTGGATATTGAATTGGACGAATCTCCAGCAGTCATAATGCTTACCGACTGTTACATGTCTGAATATACAATGATAGACCCTTATACGGATGCTATACAGATAGTAGGCAGATTTAGAAATGGAGTGTCAGCCATATATCATATAACCAATACGAATCCTAATAACTCAATTAAGAGCCACGAAGAAATCAAAGGATTCATAAATTGTTCGGAAGAAATATATAAAACTATGCAAACATTTTATAATAGTGCATCAAACAGAGCTGCCAAAGAAGCATATCGGGCAGCATTGGATTGCTTGCCATTCAACAAAATGTTAGATAAATACGGAAACAAGAACTACTTTGCCATTGATAATTATATGGATGATGAATTGTTGAAATCATGCTATAATAGTCCTAATACTTTAATACAGGCTTATTCAAAATGTGATTCTTTCCGAATACACCGTGAGGACTTTTCTTATAAACTGGGTGACTGTGAGAGATTGAAAAGGGTGAACAAGTCTTTGTCGCTCAAAGAAAAACGTAAGATAATTGTTTCACAGTTGGAACAGTTGGGAGAATGTACGACAGAAATGGAGTTGGAGTTTAAAAGGGAACTGTCACAAGCTGATTCCTTTATTGTGGAAGCATACAATACCATTGGTAAAATCAAAATAGAAAGCCTCAATTATTCCTATCGGAAAATAAAGGAAGCTGTCATACTGACCAATTATAATGAAAGGAGTACAGGAGCAGAGGTTATTCAACTGATTAAAAACTCATTCCATGCAGGACAGTGGTACAGTGCATCCTATATCAAAGCGGAATTACAACGAATATATAAGATTCTGAATATTACTCCACCAAAAGCCATAACTTCACATACCATAAATGATTATTTTATAGCAAAAAAAGATAGAAAAAAAGATAAAAGGGGATATTATCTCATAGAGTGCAGATTTTGAAATAGGATGACTTTTTTTAAAAGAAAACCTTTTTATAGTCCCGATTCTGATTTTGTCACCCTTTAGAGAAATACAGACCTTATATCATTCTAAAGTTCGAAATACAGGGGTACTTGAAATAAGTTACCCCTTTTTCACACATATAAGCCTACAACCATGAATCACGATTCCTATATATTCAATAGAAACAGTAATAAGTATCACTATTACAGTGAATATAGCCAAACTCAAAAAATCACTATTATAAGGAAAAACACAGAATATCACTGATTCTACTTGATATTTAATCAGATTGGAAAAGCATAAATAAAGACACGCACGATTACATACAGGTACTTATAAATAAATCCCCCTATCTGTTACTTTGGTTACTGTCTTTTAAAATTATGATGATTACAGGCTCACGAGCCCACTACGTTTTCACTCCCCCTACCATACTTGAACAAAAAGAGATAATAAAACAATATTATTCACCATTTTAAATTTTAAAGTATGGAAAATTTTATCTTATTGCCATCTAAGGCACAGAAAAGAAGTAGTGGTTTTAATCAGTATGCAGAAGACGCAACGATTATCACAGAAGAAACTACAAAAGTCCAGAAAGTAAATCATTTCATAGAAGCAAACACTATGGAGATTGATTTACAGCATTTAAAGAGTGACTGCATAGTTCCAGTATTCAGTAAGGACAATGAGCTTACAATTTCTCATAATGCCTTTATTGAAACAGTCTGGGACGCTGCAAACTCATTCTTTACAGGTGAAACGATAGAGAAACCAGATATTAGAGTTTCCCACATTATCAAAGGCAGAATACCCGAAGCAATTCATAAGCCTGCAAACCAACTTTTAGAAAGTGACAAAACACAATACTTTGAAAGGATGATGTTTTGCATTGAGATTCCTACTATCTATGAAACGGTAGAAGGGAACAAACTTACTCTTTCAGTAGGTGGTGTGCGTGCTTATAATCACATGAATCTCTACAGTAAGAAAACAGTAGAGAAATTCAAGGTTTTTATAGGATTCAAGAATATGGTATGCTGCAATTTATGCGTTTCAACGGATGGATATTTGAGTAACTTGGAAGTTTCAAATACCTGTGATTTATATCGTTCTGTCTTAGAAATGTTTCATGCCTACAATCCAGCAAAACACATTCATTTAATGCAGCAGTTGGGAAATACCTGTATGAGTGAACACCAATTTGCACAGATTTTAGGAAAGATGCGCTTATATCAATGTCTGCCACAAGGTTTTCAAAAGAGTATTCCACGTTTGCTTATTACTGATACACAGATTAATTCAGTAGCCAAAGCATACATACAGGATGAGAATTTTGGAAGTTTTGGCAATGACTTGAATATGTGGAAGTTTTATAATTTACTCACTGGAGCAAATAAAAGCAGCTACATAGATTCATTCTTAGACCGTTCCTTAAATGCAACGGAAATAGCAACGGGAATAAATGAAGCATTGCACGGTAACGAGCGTTACAGATGGTTTATTGATTAATCAACCTTTAAATGGGGGATATTCTATAAAATGAGTATTCTCCATTTTTTTTCGTATGCTCGGCACGAGCATTGTCTAACGGGTGCAAGTCCCGAGTAAGCCCTAATA
>CAUDXH010000012.1 GCA_958453305.1 uncultured Bacteroides sp.
GCCGGTTTTATTGTTTAACTTTTAATTTTTCGGTAAAAATTTACCGAAGTATTGCAATTTATAGAGCCTCAAAAAAATACTATCCGTTCAATTCCGACATCGTGAACAAACTGCTCATCGTGACTGACTACAAGCAATGTCCCTTTATAAGTCTTCAGTGTATCTGCCAATATGTTCATACTTGATATGTCAATATTATTAGTCGGCTCATCCGCGATAATCATGTCAGGGGCATTTTCAGAAATGAGTAAACGGCATAAAGCCAATTTCATCCTCTCGCCCCCACTGAGACTTCCACACTTTTTCTCCCATGTTGACGCTGTAAACAGGAAGCGGTTCAGAAGCATTTTCAGTTCATGCTCGGGCTTCTTGGTGTTGCAGGTTTCCAATAGGCCATATACAGTCCGTTCGTTATCGACACACGAATACTCTTGGTCAAGATATAGGACATCTAATGGATTGCTACGCCACAATTCGCCGTCCGTAGGCTGCAATACTCCGGCAATCAGTTTTAACAGAGTGCTTTTGCCGCTTCCGTTATCGCCCTGAAGCCATATACGCTCGCCGCTACAAATAGATAGGTTCAAAGGCGAATGTTTCCACATAGTATCTCGACCTGCATACTTGAATGTCACATTGGTTGCTTCAACCAATCGCTTGCTATTATGTAATGCGGAATTGCCAATATCGATTTTCAACGTTTTGCATGCGGCTATGGATGCCCGTATTTCACGCAACTCCTGATTCATATTAGAGAGCTTTTCTTGCTGCACTTTGTTCAGACGAGAGGTCGATGCCTCCGATTTACTGCGCAAAAGTCCCATGGAAATGCGAGGTACGCATTGTTTCGCGCTCTTTTTTTCGCCCCTCGAAGCGTGCTTTTGCTGCCGTTCCATCGTTTTCCGTGCCATTTTTTCGGCTTTTACCAACTCTTTCTGCTGGTTTTGCAAACGAGATACCTTCGCCGCAGTCTCCGCATCGACAACTTCTTTATACTCCTTGTAACTCATAGGATAGAATTGCATACCCATAGGAGACATCTCATAGATAACCGACAGCATATTTAACAGGGTCCTGTCATGGCTGACGATGATTGTGGTGCTGGTAGTTATACGAATAAACTCGTATAACAAGGTTCGTCCCTTTGCATCCAAATGGTTGGTCGGCTCGTCCATCAAGACAATGGCGGGATGATAAATATCTAGTCCGGCTAAAAACACCTTCGTTTTTTCACCGCCGCTAAGGGAATCCATCATCCTATATGGAGTTATATAATCTATGTCCCATTTGGCAAAAGCTTCGGATATACGCTCCTGAATATCCCATTCGTCATCAAGGATAATAAAATCCTCCTCAGTGCCGCGACCATCCAAGATAGCCGAAAGAGCCTGTATTTTAGCCGATACTCCCAATATTTCGCCAACCGTTTTGTTATTGAATTGACCATAATGTTGCGGTATCATATAAGGGGCATCCTCGCATGACACTTTTCCTGTTGCAGGGGAAGTCAGACCTGCTAATATTTTCAAAAGAGTTGATTTGCCGATGCCGTTATTTCCCACAATGGCACATTTTTCTCCCGAAGATATAGAGAAACTTATGTTTTGGAACAGAATGTCTTTATTGGGATGTATATAAGACAAGCCTTGAATTTGTAAGCTCATAATTATTTGCAAGCATTTAGAATGTAAAAAGGAAATAGTAAATAGTAAAGACGACAAAACAGACCATACACCGAACATGAATTTGCTCGTTTCAAGTTGTTTGAAATATGTACAGCCTTCTCTTTTTTACATAGTTGCAAATAATTTGGTACAAAGGTAATACTTTTATTCGATAATGCAAACGGTCGTTCCTGCAATATTTGTTATCGGATAATTTAGGTTTAGTCTGCTTTTTTTCTATATATCCAAAACGGACTAAACTTATGCCTGTTGCCAGCAAATTATATATGTGCTGGCGAAAAGAAAAACAATATTCTTCTTTTCGCCAGTGTTACTTTTGATGATAGGTTAGTAATTTGAGGAAGCTATGAACGCTTTTATTTCTTCCTCACTTGGAAGTTCTATCATATATTTCTGTACGAAGATATTCGGGTCTAATCCGGCAGTGGCATACTTAACCAATGTATCTCCCTTTTCTGTGCAAAGCAGAATACCGATAGGCGGATTATCATCCGGCTGCATCACTTCCGCCTTGAAATAGTTCAGATACATATTCAGTTGCGAAGCATACTCATGACGGAACTTGTCTATCTTCAATTCCACAATAACATGGCACTTCAAGATGCGGTGATAGAACACAAGGTCGGTAAAGAAATAGTCCTCATCAATCAAGATACGCTTTTGTCGGGCTTCAAAGCAGAAACCATGCCCCATTTCCAGCAGGAAGTGTTGTAGGTTGTCAAGAATGGATTGCTCCAAGTCGTTTTCTGTTACTAAGGCTCGTTCATTCAATCCTAAGAACTCTAAAGTAACAGGGGTGTTGATAACATCTTTAGGTTGTAATAGGGTTGCTTGTTGCTGGACTAAAGCGGAGAGGGCTTCTTTGTTTTTGGAGAGTCCGCTACGCTCGTAATATAAAGATGCTATTTGTCGTTCCAACTCCTTTACAGACCAGCAGCCACGAATCGTTTCCATTTCATAGAAAGCACGTTTTACTGGGTTCTCAATTCCCGATATAGTATTTAAATGGGTGGAAGATAATCTATTGAATAATCTATCAGCCGGAATCATCCATGTTTCAGTTTGTGGATGTTCTGCTGATAGTTTCCAAACGCCATTTTCAGATTTGGCGGTCGCCAACCGCCGAATTGGTTCGGTGAATTCGGCGGTCAATGACTGCCGAATTTGAATTTGCGATGTAATATACTGTGCAATAGGTTCTTTCAGTTGTGGATAAACAAGGTACAGCCGCCTAAATTCACGGAATCTACGTTCATTCAGACCTTTTGTTTTCAGCCGTTGTTCCAGCTTTTTCAACAGTTGTTCACCGTATGCGGCACGGTCTTCTCCGTTCTGCTCAAATTCCACGATATAGCACCCCATAAGCCAGTTACGGGAAGTAAGGGCGAGGTTTACAGCGTGTGCGGCTTGTGCCTGCAACGTGTTCTGTATCGTACAGATATGTTTTACTAATGCTTCAAAGTCCATAGTTACAAAGATAAGTCTTTTGTGGTTAAAACTTTAGTTCGGGTAGGCTGTTTATTGCTTCCTCTTTCAATTTATCCACGGCACGGGTGTATTTCTCGGTATGCTTCAATCCGCTATGCCCTAAAAGACTGGCTACCGTCTTGATATTTGCCCCATTGTTCAGAATGTTCACGGCAAACGAATGGCGGGCGCAATGCCAGCTTATATGCTTGTCTATTCCGGCTCTCTTTACCCAACGTTTTACTGATTTGCAGCAGCTTTTGTATGTAGGAAAATCGAATATCAAACAGTTTTTATCTGCTGGAGCTTCACCAATGATAGACAATAGACCATCATTTAAAGGAATAACCACACCACTGCTGGCAGAATGTCCCTTTGTTTTACTTTGTTCAAACTTCAATAACCGATTTGCGTAATCCACATTCCTATAGGTAAGGTCTTTTACATCACAGAAGCGCAGACCGCAATACAGGCAAAAGATAAACGCTTGTCTGACTATAGGGTTTTCGTTGTCATAATGACAAGCCATCAGCTTTTGTATTTCTTCGGGCGAAAGCACATCTTTCCGAAGCATCTGACTATCTACTTTGCAGGTAACATCTTTACAAGGGTCTTTCAGCATTACATCATGCTCTATTGCATAGCGAATGACTTTCTTGAAACGCTGGTAAATGCTTTTAGCACCTTCGCCAACGCTTCGGGATTGCAGATAAGCTACAAACTGTTCCATCATTTCTTTGGTGATGAGTTCCGGTTTAATGCTACACTCATTCATGGGGTACTTCTCTTTCAAGAAGTCTTTGAAACGGCTCAGCGCAATTTGTATCATACGAATATCTTTCTTGGTATAGCTATTGATATAGGCTTGAAAGTAGTCCAAGAAATTAACAGCCCTGTCTTTCTTTAAGCGGTAACCTAACATGCTTTCTTTAAACCCCTGTTCACGCTCTGCACGTATGCGCATGGCGAGTTCCAAAGTTTCCTTGTTCTGTTGCCGTTCCGCAGGAGTACGGGGTTTGTCTATCAGATACAGGCTAAGGTTTTATTTTCGCCTGTTATGCTTTACTGCAAACTTGGGCTTGCCTTGCATTTTCCCACTATCGTAATACACCTGATTACCGTTTTCATCCAATACGGGCTTTTCCTCTCTACCTAAATAATACTCTAAGTAAAGGCTTATTCTACCGTCCGAGAGCTTATTTTGCTCCAACTTGGGGTTCTCTTTCGTTTTATTTTCTAACTTTGCCATTGTTTAGAGGTTTTTTCTTACTCTCCCCACATCCGCCCGGATGCGGCTGAGCGACTGAACCGTAACCCCGAGATACGAAGCAATATATTTCAAGGGAATCCGCTCTACCACTTCCGGGTATTCTTCCAGGAGATTCAAGTACCGGTCGAACGCATTTTGCCGCCACATCTTGATGTGCCAGCATTCATAGAGCAAGGCAAACTCCTCGATGATGCGCCTCCCTAAGTTGGCAAAGGAGAGTGACGTTTCAAAGAGGCGGCTCAGACAGGTGCGCGAAACACATAAAGCTTCACTATCTGTTACCGATTCGATGAAGAGGTGAGAAGGCTTTTGGTGTACATATCCCCATACCGAAAAGGTAACTTCGCCTGCCACGCTGAACCAGATGGTTGCCTCCTCTCCGTCGTTAAAGCAGTACTCACGCCATACGCCGGAGGTTACAATGAAAATCCGGTCGTCCACCTCACCGAAGCGCACGATGGTTGTTCCGGCACTGAATTTTTTTAATTCCCCAATGGCTTGCAGTTCTGCCAAGTCATGATCAGTCAGCGAATGCTTTACCCTGAGTTTCTCTTTCCATTTTTCCGTATTCATATACATTCCTTAGTTGAACAGCCAAGATACCTTTTTTCTTAGAGTTATCAAACAGTAGCATAAAGTAATTGCTTCGGCAGTAGGGATAACCAGCCAGATACCTGTTTCTCCTATCAGTCGAGGGAGCAGGAAGATACCGATGCTGACCAGCAAAAGTCCGCGCAGCAAGGAAATAACCACTGAATTCTTGGCATCCCCCATAGAGGTAAAGAAACTGGAGGATAAAATATTCTGTCCGTTAATCAGGAAGGCAAAAGCCAGCAGGGTAGCCCCTGTCATGGCAATGTTTTTCACTGATTCAATGTCGGTGGCTGTTGATGCTTCGAAGAATTTGTGAACCAGAAACTCAGAGCCGAAGAATAGGAGGCTGAAAAAGAGCAGTCCGATCACGAAATTGGTTCTTGAAGCCAACAGCAAGGTCTCTTTGATACGTCGCTGGTTGCCAGCACCATAGTTAAAAGAAAGCACGGGAATGATACCGTCTGATAAACCCACATAAAGCTGGATGCCCAAATAAAGCAGGTAATTGACCGCGGTGAATGCTGCGACTCCGTTTTTTCCGAACAAGTCCATCATGACCAAGTTGAAAAGGAAGACCGTAATACCAGCCGACAGCTCCGACAGTCCTTCAGATGAGCCGTTGTAAATCATACTTCCTAACATACGGTGGCGATATTTCCCCTTCTGGAAGCATACGATATTTCCACGCCGAAGCAGCGTAGCAGCCATGATCAGGAGCGAGATCGACAAGGCAATGCCGGTAGCCCAGGCGGCTCCTTTGACCCCTAATCCCATTTTCACGATGAACAGGTAATCGAAGGTAATGTTCAGCAGCAACACCAGTCCCAGCAGCGAAAGCGTGAAATAAGGCCGGGCACTGGCTTTTAAGATATAGTCGCCTAAAAACAGCAGCGCCAGTGAAGGCAGGAAAGGTGAGAAGCAACGGATATAATTCACCGTATAAGTTTGCAGTTCCTTATCGGCTCCCAGCATACGGCTTAACGGTTCTGCTCCGCAGAAGCATCCTACAGACAAGATGAGCGAGAAACAGAATAAGAAAACTCCCGCTGTACGGAACGCATCGTTAGCCGAAGCATAAGCCTGCTTTCCGAGTGAGATACTAACAATGGTCTGACAGCCGATTCCTACTACCACCGCCAGTGCCGATACAAAGGTATAGACCGGAACAAACAGGTTTACCCCTGCCAGTGCGTCAGGACTTACATGATTTACTAAGAAAATTCCATCCACCATCGGTTGAAATCCGATGAACAGCAGCCCGATTACACCGGGGATGCCAAACTTCAGGAAGAGTGTACTGATTTTTCCACTTGCCAATAATTGTTCTTCTTTGCTGAAACTCATATTAATCTTCTTTTTCTGCAAAGAAATGAGATCTTCTCCATACCCGATTTATCATCATGGTAAATTCGGTATGAGAAAGAAATTCTTATTTGAACCGGTTTGCGCTTGCTACAAGATACCGAAGTGCTGCAATGCATGCATAATTCCCTCTTCATCCACAGAGGTTGTAACATAATCGGCTGCAGCCTGCACCATATCCGAAGCATTTCCCATAGCCACTCCGAGGTTTACGTGCTTCAGCATTGGAATATCATTTCCGCCGTCGCCGAATGCCATGGTATCTTCCAGTTTGATTCCATAAAACTCCAGCACCTTATCAATTCCCCGGCTTTTGCTGGTGCCGCGTGAAATGATGTCTGTAAAAAGAGGATACCAGCGCATCGATTCACAGTGTGTCAGCACGTTTGAAAAGACCTCCCGGTCTTCGTCTTCCTTAAAGTATCCCATTATCTGAAGAATTTCTTTTCCACGTGCCGTCTCAATGGGGGTAACAGGAGGTACATCTATTTCAATGAGCTTAGCCACCTCTTTTACTGCTTCATTGCAGTGCGTGATAAACCACCCTTCCTCATCAACGAAAACGAAAGGAGTTTCCGGATGGCGGTGATGGTAACCAATGAGCCGTTCGATGTCGTCTGGCGGAATGCAGGCTTTATGGATATCCCGGTGGTCGGCAGTAAAACAATGTGCCCCGTTCAGTGTGATATAGCCATCAAATTTCAAGTCGCCCACTGCATTCATCATTAAGCTTTTCGGACGTCCGGTTGCAATAAACACTTTGATTCCTTTTTCCCGTAGCTGTGTTAAGGCTTGGCGCGTTGAGGCTGACACAGCATGCGTGTTAAATGAAACCAGCGTTCCGTCTATATCGAAAAAGATTGCTTTTACCATGGAAATATAACTTTTTAATTAAAAATCAAGGCAAAGATACAGATTTTGTGCCGGAAAAATAAAAAACTATTTACCTTTGTGGCAGCCGCTCTTTTAAAAAAGTCCGGGAATAACGAAAGCTTTAGTAAATCAACTTAAACCAATGGCATTCCAATTTCATAAAATAGCAGTAAAGATAGGCAGCAATGTCTTGACCCGCCGCGACGGAACCCTTGATATTACCCGTATGTCGGCATTGGTTGATCAGGTAGCAGCGCTTCATAAAGCCGGTGTGGAAGTGGTGCTGGTGTCTTCGGGCGCCGTAGCTTCGGGGCGCAGTGAAATACAGGTTCAGCGTAAGCTCGACAGTGTAGAACAGCGTCAGCTTTTTTCAGCCGTAGGACAGGCTAAACTGATAAACCGCTATTATGAACTCTTCCGTGAACATGGCATAGCCGTGGGGCAGGTGCTTACCACCAAAGAGAGCTTCGGCACCCGTCGCCATTACCTTAATCAGCGCAACTGCATGAGGGTGATGCTTGAAAACGGTGTGATTCCCATCGTCAATGAAAACGATACCATTTCAGTAACCGAACTGATGTTTACCGATAATGACGAGCTTTCGGGCATGATTGCTTCGATGATGGACATGGAAGCACTGATTATCCTGAGCAATATAGATGGCATTTTCAATGGTTCTCCCTCAGAGCCGGGTACGTCGGTAATTCGGGAGGTAGAGCAGGGGAAGGACCTGAGCGATTACATACGAACCGAGAAGTCAGGATTTGGCAGAGGAGGTATGCTGACCAAGACCACGATAGCCCGCAAGGTGGCTGATGAAGGCATTACTGTCATCATAGCCAATGGGAAGCGTGAAGGGATTCTTTTAAATCTTCTTCTTCATCCGGATGAAACGCTTCATACCCGCTTTATTCCTTCAGCAGCAGAGGTATCGAGTATGAAAAAATGGATAGCTCATAGTGAAGGCTTTGCGAAAGGTGAACTTCACCTGAACCCTCAGGCGGTGGAAATCATTACGGGTGAGCAGGCAGCCAGCGTCTTGCCGGTTGGAGTCAGCCACATTGAAGGAGAGTTCGAGAAAGACGACATTGTGAAGCTCATTGATGAGAAAGGTTGTGCCATTGGTGTGGGCAGGGTAAGTATAGACTCGCAGGAAGCCCGGAAACTATTGGGCAAGCATGGTCAGCGTCCGTTGGTGCATTATGATTATCTGTATTTAGACTGAAACAGCCAGCCGTTCAGGGAGTGCTGCACGGGTTGCGGCTTTCCTTGAACGGTGGCTTATAAAAAAGAGCATGTATTACAGTCCGAATTTATATCCCACAGACAGGGTCAGCGTATGATAGTTGGCTCCAATGACATCTCCGCTGCCTTCTTTTCCGAGCGAGAGGTCGTATTGCAGTTTCATATACCAGTTGTTGGTTTCTACCCCTATATTCGATGTGAGTCCCCAGTCGAAGTTTCTAGCCTTGTCATACAGGAACTGGTTGGAGTTTCCGAACTGGTCTTCTCCATATACATATCCGTCATAATATTGTGCATTCTCTCCCGGATAATACCCTTTCAGGAAATAAGGATCCCCTTCAATTTTGTTTTTCAGGCAGAATCCCACATACGGACCCACTCCGAAAAACATCTTCGTCTGTCTTCCCACATTCCATTTAAATTTGGCAAGTACCGGTACCTGCAGGAAGTGTCTGGTTTGTGAAACGTTTTCCATCCATGTGGCATCACCGTTGCTGTAGATTCCTCCATGGTCGATGGTATACCCCCGGAAGGTATAAAACAATCCGGACTCAATGGCAAAATGCTTGGTCAGGTTGAAGTCGGCAGATACACCGATTTTCGCCGACGGTCTCCAACTTTGTCCCCATCCCCCTCTCATTACGGCTGATACGCCGGCCTCGGGAGCTAACGTTACATGCTGTGCATGCAGTGCGCAGGCACTTGCTGCCAGTGCGCAAACGAGTAATGTTTTCTTCATAATTTGAATGTGTTTATATAAATACTTTAATTTGAAAGCATGATTGCTAGCAATTTTCCTATGCAGCAAAGGTAGATTGTCTTTATGAGATAGATTGTCTTTGTAGTGTAATCTTTTGTTTGTAAAAAGGTAATCATTTTGCTATTTTTGGTGACTTGATTGACGGGTACTGTTGTTTTTTAGCGGTATTAGATAAAATCTCTTTTCTTTAAAAAAAGAATGTTGTTTTAGGTTGCGTTATGTTTAAAAAAGAGAAAGATACTTTTTTACTTTATCTCATGTGATAATGGAAGTAGTTATTTATATAACTTTGTGTGAATTTTATAATCATGATTCATGAGAAAGCTACTATGGGTTCCTATTACGGTGATTGTTTCTATACTCCTTTTAGAAGGAATATGGTTTAATCGGCTTTGCTTAGAATATGGGGAAAAGAAACTAGTGGAGATAAACCAGATTTTGTCTGTATGTATAGGCAAAGAACTCTCATTACGGGAATATGGATATCCTGAAAATCCAAAGTGTCCTAAAGAAATTTATATGGTACAAGATACCTTGCCGGAGGAAGCACGGATGAAAGGTGATACCTTAAATATGGATGAATTGACAAAGAAACATATTGGAAAAATGTTTTCAGAAATACTTCAACAAGTGTCTCAGGATATTTATATAGATAAAGGGGAGTATCTTTTGTTCTCTAACTTAGACAGCATTTTTCGAGCAGAGCTTGAAACAGAAGGAGTTAATGTCGATTACCGGCTTTCATGGTACGACCATGATACGACAGCTATTCAGACCGCAGGAACCCTTTCCGCTTCTCATTCTCATGAAACGAGTAAAACCCGGCTGTTTCCCATCGGCACACGAGGCTTGCAGTTTGTAGATGCGGAAGTGGATATCCATCTTTCCTTGTTTATGAAGCAGATGCTTTACCTGCTGCTGCTTTCCGGCGTGCTTGCCGTGGTGGTGATGGGCTGTGTGGTTTATCTGCTTGTTACCATCCGCAAGAAGAACCGGCTGTTCCGTCAGCGTGAGGCGAGTGTGAACGGTACGGTACACGATTTGAAAGCTCCCCTGAACAGCATTGTCGCCTTGATGGGACTGCTTAAACGGCATGTCACGGCAGAGACCGATCGCGCCTTGATTGAAAAGACTTCGGCTCAAGCCCGTAGTCTGGTGGGTGAGATTGAGGAACTGCTGATTACTGCCCGCCGCGATAGGCAGCGTCTTTATATCCGGAAAAAGGAAGTCGATTTGCCGGCTTTGATTCATGCGGCTTGCGCGAGCGTGGAGGCACAATATGAAGCAAAACCGCACCGTATCTGTATAGAAGCGGAAACTGAATCCGTTCCTCTGTATGCCGACGGACTGTATGTGACGAACGTAATCCGCAATCTGATAGAGAATGCGCTGAAGTATTCAGACGACGGGGTGGAGGTACGGATACGTGCCGTCAGCGGGAAGGATTTTACGGAGCTGGTGGTGGAAGATACAGGCTGGGGAATTGACCGGCGTTATCAGAAGAAAGTGTTTACCCAGTTTTTCCAAGTTCCTCATCGGGAAGAAGCTGCCCGGCGTGGCTATGGGGTGGGGCTTGCTTATGTGAAGTATATTATGGAGGCACACGGAGGAAGCATCCGTCTGGAGAGTACGCCCGATAAGGGCAGCCGCTTTGTGTGCCGCTTTCCTAAACAATAGGTAATGAAGTGACGAAAAGAAACATGATGAAGATACTTTTTATTGACGACGACCCGCTGTTGGGTCAGATTATTACGACAGCACTTGCTGAAGAGGGATATGAAGTGTGTTACCAGAACTCGCTGGCTGCCATGGTTGCAGTGGCAGAGGAGGTGAAGCCTGATATGGTGGTCTTGGATGTGGAGATTGGCGAGGCAGATGGCATCGAAGCCATTCCGCAGGTGCATCGGATATTGCCTGGAGTGCCGGTCATAATTGTGTCTTCGCATACGCAGGCCAGTGAGGTGGTGCGGGCAATGGATGGAGGAGCCGTGGGCTATCTGAAGAAGCCTTTCGAGCCGGAAGAACTGTGTGCGTATGTGCGTCGTTATGCCGATGTGTCACTGGAGCCGGCTAGGTGGGTGAAGTTCGGTGAACTGACGGTAGACCGCCGTACGCGTATATTGTCTCAATGTGGTCAGGAGCTGAAGCGGCTGACCAAGCTGGAATGGACGCTTCTTGAACTTTTTGTGTCCCGGAGGGGACAGGTGGTTTCGCGCGAGGAACTGGCAACGGTGTGGGAAGGGAGTGTCATGAATGAGCATAGTCTGTATAATTATATCAGGCGTCTGCGTGAACTGCTGGCGGCTGACCCGTCGTTGAGGCTGGAGAAGTCGGGAGAGGGGTATGTGTTTTGTTTTTGAGTTCTTGAGTTTTTAAGTTTTTGGGTTGCTGAGTCTTTTAGCCCTTTAGTTTTCAGAATCTTTTCAGAATTGGATGTTACCTTCGTAAAACAATAACATAAAAACAGGCTAAAGATATGAAGAAAAAACTTTTATTAGGAGCTCTTTTGATGAGTGGAATGCTCTTCTTGGGCGCATGCGACAATGATGATTCTCCGAAAGGAAACGGAAGTGAAAATGTTCCTCAAAAGGTATTGGCTGCCTTTGAAAAGGAGTATGGGGATGCTCCGGTTACTTGGGAACTGAAAGGAGATTATGCGGTGGCAAATCTGACACGTACCGGTGAAACGGCATGGTTTGAAGTTTCTACTGCCTTGTGTGGACTGAAAGAGGTGGATGTGCCTTTCGCTCAACTTCCGGTTGCGGTAAAGACAGCTTTTGAAGCAAGCGGTTATAAGACATGGAAGGTGGACGATGTGGATAAACTGGTCCGCAAAGACAGTGAAACGCTTTATGTGATTGAGGCGGAGCAGGGTGAAAAGGAAGTCGACTTGTATTATACCGAGGCAGGGGTGCTGATGCATGAAATTTTTGATGTAGAAGAAAATGATTATGAATCGTATTTCCCGCAGACTCCAGATACGGATGTAACAGCTTGGGTAAAGGAACATTTAGGTGCTGATGCCAAGATTGTGGAATATGATAAAGAACGGAATCATCTTGAAGTGGATGTGGTTGCCGATGGGCTGAAGGTTGAAGTATTGTTCTCGGCAAATATGGAATGGCTTCAGACGAAGACGGAGTTTGAGGGACGGCAGTTAAGCAACGTTCCGGAGGTCGTGATGCAGGCTGCTAAAGCTGAATACCCGAAAGCGGTGATAGAGGAGGTAGACCGGATTCAGACAGCCGATGGCGATTTTTATTGCGTAGAGCTGGAAGAGGTGTTGACTGACCATGATTATCAAGTGTTTGTAGATGCTGTTACGAATCAGGTGGTTTCTCGTCCTGTCTTGCCCGAAGATAAATTTAAAGGATAAATAAGCCGGTGGTAAAAACGCTTCGGTGAATAAAAAGAAACGCCCTGACATTTCAAAAGAGATGTCAGGGCGTTTTGTTATACCTGTCAAGGCGTTTCCGTCCGGCTGTTGCCGGATGGAAATTTGCTTGTCAGCTTATTCAATCACGATGTTGCTTTTAACCGGTGTCATGATGAAGGTAAATTCATAGTCACCGTAAGGCAGCATGTATTGCGGCAATGGAATCGCTCCCCAGCTGTTTACGCAGGCAAGTCCCATCTGGGCTTTGTCAATCAATACGTTGGTCAGGTCGGCTTGTTCCACTTCGTTGGAGTGCTCCTGACGTTTTTCCCAACCTGAATCGAGTGATTCGATGGTGTAGTGAAGGGCAGAAGCCGAGAAAGGAGCTTCGGCAACAAACTGCAAGCCGCATCCGGCATCGTTCAGCTGCTTCCACCAGCGGATGTCTGACTTAGTTCCGTTTTCCTGCGGACGGATGTAGGCATAGAACTGTTCGCTTACGGTCTGGTTATAAATGCCGAGGTCGGTACAGCTCTTGCGGTCGGCGTAGTTTTCCACCGGACCACGTCCGTAGTAAGAAATGTTTTCAAACGATTTCGGCATAACCAGCTGCATACCGAAGCGGAAGAGGTTGGATACTTTGGCACCCTTGTCGGCAGTCATCTTTTGTGTCACCTTCACAGCTCCTTCGTTGTTGATGGTATAAGTCAAGGTCAGCTTGGCAGATACGGCTTTCATTTCATATTCGGCAGTTACCACAGCCAGTCCGTCAACGGTTTCACCTTTCAGTGACAAGAGCTTGATACCCGGATTTTTCCATGCAGCATATTTCTGTTGCAAGCCGGCTCCGAAGTCGTTGTCGGTCGGTGCACGCCAGAAGTTCGGCGACAAGGCTGCTCCTTCTTTAATTAGATCCAGTCCGTCAACTTCATACTTGTCCATATATCCGTTGAACTTGTTGAAGCGGATGTTGAAGTGTTCGCCTTCTACCACCATACGGTTGTAGTTTTCGTTGTTCACCACCGGACTTACCACAGCGAGGTTGCTCTGTTTCACGTTCTTCAGTTCCATGGAAGGAGCTTTATACGGACTAACTTCCAACTGAGCTTTAGCCACTACATGACCGGCAGGAATCAATCCTTCGCGGTTCTTCTGTACATACTTCACGTTAAGCAGTGCTTCACCGCACTTGCATACATCACCCGTTTCAATGCGTACGGTTGCCGTTTGCTGCGGAGCCACGTTCAGATTCTCGATGCGTCCGCTACGTACGGCTTTTCCGTTTTTCAGCAGTTCCCATTCAAGGGCATAGGCAGAAAGGTCGCGGAAGAAGTTTTCATTATACACGCTGATTTCACCTTTGGAAAGGTCTTTTGCCGTAGTCCAGATGTTCTGATAGTAGTAACCCACTTCATACATGTGCGGGTTCGGCTTGCGGTCGGGGCTGATCAGTCCGTTGTCGCAGAAGTTGTTGTCGCTGGCATCGAATGCGTTGAAGTCGCCTCCGTAGGCATAAATCATCTTGCCGTTCTTGCCGGTCCAGCGGCAAGACTGGTCAACGAAGTCCCAGATAAATCCACCCTGATATTTCGGATATTTACGGATGATGTCCCAGTATTCCTTGAATCCGCCCTGTGAGTTACCCATGGCGTGAGCATATTCACACTGGATAAGCGGTTTCTGCTTGCTGTCATCTTCACTGTACTTGATGCAGCCGTTATAGTCGTAATACATCGGGCAGAAGATGTCGGTCTTTCCGTTCTGACCTGCCTGCTCATATTGTACGGCACGGCTCGGGTCTTCGGCTTTAACCCAATCGTAGGCAGCTTCAAAGTTCGGTCCGTATCCGGCTTCATTACCCAGTGACCAGAAAATGATACTCGGGTGGTTGAAACTGCGCTGTACGTTGCGCTGGTTGCGTTCCAGGTGCGCTTTCTTGTAAGACGGATTCTTTGCCAGTGTCTTTTCACCATATCCCATTCCGTGTGATTCGATGTTGGCTTCTGCTACCACATAGATACCATATTGGTCGCACAGTTCATACCAGAAGTTATCGTCGGGATAGTGACAGGTGCGCACGGCATTCAGGTTAAACTGCTTCATGATTTGAATATCCTGAATCATGCGTTCGCGCGATACATAATATCCTCCATCGGGGTCCATTTCGTGGCGGTCGGCTCCCTTGAAGAGCACGGGCTGACCGTTGACCAGAATCTGGGCGTTTTTCAGTTCAATCTTGCGGAAACCTACCTTTACGGGAACCACTTCGCTGATGGTATTTCCGTTTTTCAGTGTAGCACGCAGGGTGTAGAGGTAAGGCGTTTCGGCAGTCCATTTGTTCGGATTGTTCAGCTGGAGTGTAGCCGATACGTTGCCCGAACCTTTTACTTCATCGCTTGCCACCACGTTATTCTGCGCATCGAGCAGTTCCAGTGTCACGTTTGCACTTCCTTTCAGTTTGAGGTTGACAGCCAGCGAGCCGTTCTTATATTCACTGTCGAGGTCGGGCGTTACGCGCAGGTCATCGATACGCTTTTTGTTTCGGGTATAGAGATAGCAGTCGCGAGCCACACCGGTATAGCGGAAGAAGTCCTGGTCTTCCAGATACGTACCGTCGCACCAGCGGAATACCTGAAACGCAATCACGTTTTTCTGTCCCGGCTTCAGGTACGGAGTAAGGTCGAACTCAGCTTCCAGCTTGCTGTCTTCGCTGTAGCCCACATACTTTCCGTTCACCCATAGATACATGTTTGAGCTGACTGCCCCAAAGTGAGCGATGATGTCTTTTCCTTTCCAGTCGGCAGGAACGGTAATTTCACGGCGGTAAGAACCTACATTGTTGTTTTCAGTAGGCACATAAGGCGGTTTGCTTTCAAACTGGTTTCTCCATGCGTAACCCACATTGACATAAATCGGATCACCGTATCCGTTGAGTTCCCATACGGCAGGTACCTGCATATTGTCCCATCCCTTGTCATTAAAGTCGGTTTTCCAGAAATCGGTGGGGCGTGCATCTGCATTTTTCACCCAGAAGAATTTCCAGGTACCGTTCAGCGACATGAAGTTGTTTGATTTCTCTTTTACTGCCTGTGCAGCTGCCTCTGTGCTTTCATAAGCAAAAAAGTTGGCATGCATCGGGGCGCGGTTTACTGCATTCACTTCCGGGTCAAGCCATTCCTTGAAGGTCTGGGCATTTCCTGAAAGGGTACAGGCACCTAAGATGCCAAATAAGATTTGTTTTTTCATGGTAAAATTAAGTTGTAGATTAATTTGTATTTGGTTACAAATGTAGTTGTTTTTCTTTTCGGCAGGGTATAAAAATCGGTCAATTTACCACCCATTTCCGGTCATGAGGGATAATTAACAGCGGATTATAATGCATACCTTCCTTGTCGGGGATGCGGATCAGATATTCTTTTCCGCTGTGGTCGGGCAGGGAAGTGCTGCGCAGCCACGGGTTCATGTTCCGAAGCAGCGCATAAGTAATGCCGTGACTTTTGGCAAAGCGTGCGAGGTCGTTGATGGTCGATGTAACCTTAATGTTCCGGTAAGGAACGGGCGGATACAGATCGCTTGCCCGGAGATGGAAGCCGAACTGTGAGGGATTGGCAAGCATGATTTTTACGGCAAGGATGCGATAGACATAGCGGGCTGTTTCTTCCACCAGATGGAGGTCGAGGGCATTTTCGGTAAACTGCTTGTCTTGCTCGCGCGTGATGCGTCCCTGTCCGGCATTATACGATGCCGCTACGGTTTCCCAGTTGCCGAAGCGGGCATACGCCTGCTTGAGATAACGGCAGGCAGCCTGGGTAGACTTTTCCACATGATACCGTTCGTCTACATGATGATTCACTTCCAGTCCGAACTCGCGTGCCGTTCCCTGCATGAACTGCCACAGCCCGGCGGCACCGGCTCCGGAACGGGCAAGCGGGTTAACATTGCTTTCTATTGCCATGAGATATTTGAAGTCGTCGGGAATTCCGTTTTCTTTCAAGATAGGCTCTACGACGGGGAAATACCGGTTAGCCCGTTTGATGATTTGCAGGGAAGTGCTGTGCATATACGTAAATGCCATCAGTTCGCGGTCCATCCGTTCATGGCGGTCAAAGCGGGTCAGGTCGATAGTGGTTCCGCAAAACTCCACCGATTTAGGGACGGTGATACAGCTGTAAGACATGTGTTGAGGTTCCTCCTGCTCTTGTGCCATCGACTGGCAGGGACCGAAACTGAAGAGGAAAGGAGATAAGGCGAATAAGCAAATGAAGATGGATTTGTGCATAATGGGTTAATGATTGTTGTTTCTTGTAAGTTTTCGTTTATATTAGGTGTATATATGTTTTAGATTAGATACAATTATGGATATTGAAAATTAAATTATAAGGTTTGTTTCATACATTGTGGTTAAAAATACAAATGTATAAAAAAGGAAGCGTAGTCACGAATATTTCCTTTCAGTTCTGGATGTTGTTCACGCCACATCTTTGCCGTCATGCCGAACATGGCGACATTCAGCATATCAGCTTCATCGGCATAGATAATACTGGCTTGTTGGGTTGTCACTTCGTCGGGAATAAGGTTCTGCTTTATGGCGTCGGTGTGTATGCGATAGTTGATTTTCGATAGTTCCCGTTTTGCAGACCAACCGAGCAGCCGTTGTTCCTCGGTCTTTAACCGTTGAAACTCTTTAGCTATATAAATCTTAAATTCAGGACTTATCCACATTGCAAATTCAAAAGCAATATCCTTATGCGCATACGTTCCGCCATATCTTCCGGCTTTTGCTTGCAAACTTATGGCATTGGTGCGAGATACAAACTCTTTCACGCTAATCTTAAAACTGTTAAGCCCCGATTGGTTTCTAATTGTGGCGAATTCGCCATAATTAAAATCGGGATTATATACCTTTACTGAAATCTTAGCCATTTATATTTGATAAATTGAGTCCCAAATACAAAAGTAGCTATAACTCATAGAATTATATTCTTTGAAAAGAACTATTTACGACTGGAAGTTAATATTTATATTGAGAAATACTCCTAAATCCGGCTTACCACTTCTATCTTGGTTCCCATTACCACATGTGGGCTTGGCAAACAAAACCTTTCCGCTTTACAGCAGTAGGTTTTTGTTTGCCTGCACGCATCTTGTATGATAGGGTCACATTTTTTAGGTCTGTTTGAAACCTCCGAAGCCACTGCACTTTGGTTTGCAGCGACTTACTCTTCCAGCTTGAAACTGTTTAAGATTTGCTCCGGTTCGGAGTCTTCCGTCTGCCGGTAAATGATGGAAATATAAAATCCGCAACTTCCGTCTTTGGCAAGGAGGTAACTGTACATACATTTGTCGGTCTCGCAGTCACCTTTCAGCTTCGCTCCGTGAAACTGAGCCAAATCGAATGTGGAAACATCGCTTTGATTGGAAACTTCATCGTCGGCAGCAATGTTTTTCAGTTCTTGGGAAAGCTCAGATGCCTTCATCCCTTCACTGTCTAAAAGCTGTACGGTGATGTAATACGTAGGGTTACTCACAATGTATCCGTCTTCGGAATCATCTTCTACCACGATGTCGGAAGGAGCTTCAAACGAAATCCCGTACGATGACCACGTGGTGGTTTTCAGTTCATCTGCCAAAACCGGGACACAGGTAAGGAGCAAGGCTGCCACGGCTGCGGAAATCTTAGTTCTCATATTTTTCTTTCGGCTACAACTTTTTTAGCGTAAACTTCTTCTTCTTTGTTTACCATGACCAAAACCCTTCCTCCGGCATTGGCATAAGGCGAGGTGACGGCAGATAAGGTTTCGTCTTTAATCATGGCTTGTACTCCGGCTGATTCCAACAGCCCTTTTACTAACTCGGCTTCCCAGAGGTTCCCCCGGAAAACTTCTACCAATGAATCGTATGCATTTGTTTTCATGACAGGGTGGTTTTAAAGGTTAATACAATGAAGAATTATCTCTTGGTTATTCAAAGATAAGAAAGTTTTGCTAATTATGCGAATGTTATGCGGGAAAAAACTATTTTTGTGACAAACTATAACGAAAGACAGGATAATATGGAACTGAATGAAACTTTCCGGGCGGTCAGACGGGCTTCACGGAAGCTTGCCCTAATGGAAGAAGAGCAGATTAATGCGGTATTGCGTGGCGTGGCAGATGAAATAGATGCGGAGACGGAGGCGATATTGCGTGCGAATGCTGAAGATTTGGCACGTATGGATAAGGCGAATCCGAAATATGACCGACTGAAGTTGACGGAACAGCGGCTGGCAGATATTGCTGCCGATATGCGCAATGTGGCTTCGCTGCCTTCTCCCTTGCATCGGGTGATAGAAGAAAGGGTACGTCCCAACGGACTGAAACTGAAAAAGGTAAGTGTACCGTTTGGCGTGATTGGCGTGATTTATGAAGCGCGTCCCAATGTGAGTTTTGATGTTTTTGCTCTTTGCCTGAAAAGCGGTAATGCCTGCATCTTGAAGGGAGGTAGTGATGCCGAGTGTTCCAACCGGGCGATTGTGAACTTGATTCACCGGGTGTTGGAACGTATGAGCGTGGATACGCATGTGGTGGCGTTATTGCCTTCCGACCGTGAGGCTACCGCTGAGTTGCTTCATGCTGAGGAATGGGTGGACTTGATTATTCCTCGTGGAAGCAGTGCCCTGATTGAGTTTGTGCGGAAAGAGTCGGTGGTTCCGGTTATTGAAACCGGTGCCGGAATTTGCCACACGTATTTTGATGCAAAGGGCGACGTGAAGAAGGGGGCTGCCATTATCCATAATGCCAAGACGCGCAGGGTAAGTGTGTGTAATGCCCTCGACTGCTTGCTGGTGCATGTTTCCCGTCTGGCAGACTTGCCTGCCTTGTGTGATCCGCTCAAGGAAAGCAAGGTGGTGATTTATGCCGATGAGCGGGCTTATGAGGCACTGGAAGCCCATTATCCGGAGCAGTGGCTGGTTCATGCCGATGCACATAGCTACGGCACGGAGTTTCTGGATTACAAGATGGCTGTGAAAACAGTAGAGAATATAGAGGAGGCTATTTCGCATATTTATACTTACAGTTCGAAGCATAGTGAGTGTATTGTGACTGAGGATAAGCAGGCTGCCGATTATTTTATGAGGGCGGTTGATGCTGCCTGTGTGTATGTCAATGCACCGACTTCGTTTACCGATGGGGCTCAGTTTGGCTTGGGGGCTGAGATAGGAATCAGCACGCAGAAGCTTCATGCGCGTGGGCCGATGGGACTGGCTGAGATTACAACTTATAAATGGCTGATTGAAGGCAACGGGCAAATCAGAAGTTGAATCGCTCGTACTGAATTTTTTTTCACTTTCTTTCGGTTGGGTTGTATTTTTATTTTATATTTGTCGTATTAAACTTATTTATATACATATTTCTTATGAAAACTTATACCAATGTATTCGACTTGGGTGATTTGAAGGTAGCTCTTGCCGAGGCGTTTGAGATTAAAAAGAATCGTTATCAATATGAATCATTGGGCAAGCATAAAACCTGTTTGCTGATTTTCTTTAACAACAGTCTGCGTACGCGTCTCAGTACGCAGAAGGCTGCCCGTAACTTGGGGATGGACGTGATTGTGCTGGATGTGAATCAGGGTGCATGGAAGCTGGAAACCGAACGTGGAGTTATCATGGACGGGGACAAAAGTGAACATTTGCTGGAGGCGATTCCGGTGATGGCTTCTTATTGTGACTTGATTGGCGTGCGTTCATTTGCCCGTTTTGAGAGTCGGGAAGATGATTATAATGAAAAGATACTGAATCAGTTTATCCGGTATTCCGGTAAACCGGTTTTCTCTATGGAGGCGGCAACCGGACATCCGTTGCAGGCTTTTGCTGACTTGATTACCATCGAAGAGTATAAGAAGAAAGAACGTCCGAAGGTGGTGCTTACCTGGGCTCCTCATCCGCGTGCGTTGCCGCAGGCTGTGCCCAATTCTTTTGCTGATTTTATGAATGAGGCCGATGTGGACTTTGTGATTACGCACCCGCATGGATATGAGCTGGACCCGAAATTTGTGCGTGGGGCGAAGGTGGAATATGATCAGATGAAGGCTTTCGAAGGAGCTGACTTTATTTATGCAAAGAACTGGGCTTGTCCGGGGGTAACTTCGCCTGAAGACTATGGCAAGATTTTGAGCAAGGATATGAGCTGGACGGTGGATGCAGCTCATATGGCAGTTACCAATGATGCGTTTTTCATGCACTGTCTGCCGGTTCGCCGTAACATGATTGTGACGGATGATGTGATTGAGGCTCCTACTTCTCTGGTGATTCCGGAAGCGGCTAACCGGGAAATCTCGGCAACGGTGGTACTGAAGCGTATGCTGGAGGCTCTGTAATACGATGAATGATGATGAAGGATTTATTGAAAAAACTTCTTGTCGGAGTTGGGGTGTTGGTTGCGCCGGGATTGATGGCGCAACAAGCAACTCCTATCATGGGGTGGAGTTCATGGAATACCTACCGGGTGCATATCAGCGACAGCCTGATTCGGAAACAGGCGGATGCGATGGTGACTCTGGGGCTGAAAGAGGTAGGGTATACGTATATCAATATTGATGACGGCTTTTTCGGTTACCGGGATGAGGAAGGTAATTTGTGTACGCATCCGCAACGGTTCCCGGATGGGATGAAGGGTATTGCCGATTATATTCACTCAAAGGGACTGAAGGCAGGTATTTACTCGGATGCGGGCAGGAATACGTGTGGCTCCATGTGGGACCGGGATGTGAACGGTATCGGAGTGGGTCTTTATGGACATGAAAGCCGGGATGCGGATTTGTTTTTTAACCGATGGGGATTCGATTTTATCAAGATTGATTACTGTGGAGCCGGACAGCAGCTGGAACTGGATGAGCAGAAGCGTTATACGGAGATTGTAGAAGCAATCCGTGCTACATCGCGGAAGGAGGTTTCTGTGAATATCTGCCGCTGGGCTTTTCCGGGTACATGGGCTAAGGCATTGGCTCGCTCATGGCGTATCAGTCCGGATATTACGCCTCACTGGGGTTCGGTGAAGGCCATAATCGAGAAAAACCTTTATCTTTCTGCCTATGCAGGAGGAGGTCATTTCAATGATATGGATATGCTGGAAATCGGACGGGGACTGAAACCGGAAGAGGAGGAAGTTCATTTGGGTATGTGGTGTATGATGAGTTCACCGCTGCTGATTGGCTGTGACCTGACTACGATACCTGAGGCTTCGTTGCGTTTACTGAAAAACAAAGAACTGATTGCCTTGAATCAAGACCCTTTGGGCTTGCAGGCCTATGTGGTGCAGCATGAGGGAGAAGGCTATGTTTTGGTAAAGGATGTGGAGCAGAAACGGGGAAAGGTCCGTGCGGTTGCCTTATATAATCCGTCGGAAACGGTTTGCCGTTTTGCGGTTCCTCTGTCTTGTTTGGAACTGGGAGGCAAGGTGGCTGTCCGCGACTTGATTAAGCAGTGTAATGAGGGGGTATGCCAAAATAAACTGGTTTATGAGGTTCCTCCGCATGGGGTGAAGCTGCTTCGCTTGACTGCTGAAAAACGCTTGGAATCTGAACTTTATGAGGCTGAATGGGCTTACTTGCCGTGTTTTAATGATTTGGCTAAGCGGGCTCGCGGTGTGGTATATAAATCGCATGATCAGGCATCTGGCAGGATGATGGTTGGAAATCTGGGTGGAGAAGCCTTGAACCGAGCTGAATGGAATGAGGTGTATAGTGAGAAGGGCGGAAAATACCAGATGTGTATATCTTATCTTCCTGCGAAAGGTCATGAACGGGAGGTAAACGACCGCTGTCTGGAGGTTGAAGTTAACGGGCAGAAAGTGCGCTTGGATGACTTGGAAACGGATGTTGAAAAGGGAATGTCGCAAGTGGTGTTTCAGGTTGATTTACGCAAAGGATATAATTCGGTGAAGATAGGCAGTGCCTATACTTGGACTCCGGACATTGACTGCTTTACTTTAAAGCGAATGGTTCCTTAAAAAGAATATCCGTTTATAATAATATATCACCCCCGTCACAATACTTTTGTAACGGGGGTGATTGCTTTTTTGATACAAAAATTAGTGTTTGAACTGTTTAACGTTCAACGGGTTTTCCTAATTCTTTCCAGTTCTCAAATCCTTTGTCGAGATTGTAAACTTTAAATCCTTTTTTGACTAACAGTTGGGCGGCTTTCCGGCTTCTCCGTCCACTTTTGCAGTAAACAGCTACCGGACAGGCCTTGTCTAACAGTTCATCGGCATTGGCAGGGAAACTTTCATCCAATACATTGATGTTGAGGCTTCCGGCAATATGACCTTCGCTGTATTCGGCAACGGTTCGTACATCAACGCGCTGGATGGTTTCATCTTCGATAAGACGTTCAAAGTCGTCGGACGACAGGTTTTTGAATTCATCTTGTGTCTTGCCTTTACACGCAAACAGGACAAAGGCAAAGGCGCAGATGAAGAGCATGAAATATATTGTCTTTATCATTTAAGTTTTTAAGTTTTTAAGTTTTTAAGTTGATTAGTTTTTAGTTGACTAGGCTTTTCTTTCTGATGCTGGCCTAGTTCCTGATACCTATAACCTAGTATGTAAAACTTCTTGTAATCATTCCCTCTTCATAGGTATTAATCTGTACAACAATTTGGTCTCCTTTTTCAAGTACCTCTTTATACCCCCATAGCGGGATAGAAAGATAGACTTTCCGTGTAAAAGCCTCCATGTCGTTGTTGCGGTCATGATAGACCGTAAGGTTCAGCGTTCGCTTGCCGTTGGTTTCCGTTATACCTTGGTCGATAAAGTGAAACGTATGCGGCTTGTCTTTTACCATTGGGAGCAAAACAAGATTAATATATTCTCCCGATTTCCAGATGCTTTGAATGCTTAAGGGGTCGGTCTTGACCGCTTCAAATTGGTCGGCAGGCAGTGGAAGGGCAGCTAAAATCAATTGTGAAGAATAGAGATAAGCATCGTCTTCTTCGGAAGCTTCAAGTCTTTCATATACCGATACCGTGCGATAGATGGAGTCGGGAGTGAGCCCGCTTAAGCCTTCCCGGTGCTGTACCGATAGAGTTTCTCCCTGATCGGTAATCAACTCTTTCAACGTTCCGGACTGGTCGGTCCGGATATTGATAAATTCAGTCAGTACACTGGGATAGACATATTCGTCTTCCTTGCATCCTCCAAGGGCGAGGATGCAAGGAAGCAGGAAAGAAAGATACTTTAGACGTTTCATTCTGCAAGTGCTTTCTGTTGGTTTATTACCGGATTGGCATACATCGTAAGCAGACGTTCGCGCAAGAATGCTTCATCCTTATTGGGAAGTTGAATCAGATTCAGTTTGTTTTGTATATAAGCTTCAAACTTCGTTTTATCATCCTCATTGTAGTGGTGACTGAAGCGGGCTCCGTTTTCCAGTAAGTCGCATGCCACGTAATTCCCCGGATAAAGACGGTAGTTGCGGTGGATATGGCGGTCAATCAATTCGGATACCTTGGTGAACAGTTCCGTTTTGGGCAGTCCGCGCAAGGTTTCCAATTCTTCGTTGATGCAAGTGGAAGTCTGGAAATGTACGCGTCCTTTGTAACCGAAGATTCCCGTCTGCATATTAACCAAATCGTCTTGCTGGCTTTTCTTGAAATCAGCAATGTCGCGTTTCTGCTGCATCTCCATTGCCTTCAGATAGTCACACGGATCGTATTCGTATGATAAGGCAAGAGGAACGATGTTCAGTTCCTTCAGTCGGTCGATGATGTCGCCTTCACCTCCCATGGCAAGCATTTTCAGCACACTGTCTTGGGTGCGGTCGTTTGAATCTTTGGCACGTCCTTCGCGCTGGGCAATCCATACGTTTTCCTGCTTTTGGGTAACGGCAAAGTGGATGTAACGAGCCATCCGGGCTGACGATTCCAACTTCTGACGCATGCTTAAGCCGCGTTGCACAATGAATGACTTGTTGATGCGTACCAGTTTCTTTATCCAAGGATAAATCAAGAGGTTATCGCCTATGGCAATTTCCACGGTAGTGGGGAAGTTCTGGTCTATCAGTCCCACAGACAAGAAGCCCGGGTCAAGAACGATGTCCCGATGGTTGGAAATAAATGTGTGGCTTTTTTCCTTGTCGGTCATCCGGGAAGTATCTAAGTCGAATCCGTCACTATGCTTGTCCATGATGCCGTGAAGTAACTTGTGGAAGAAGGCTTTCTGCACATCCAGATTGGTCTTGCATTGTTTCAGCAGGGCAGTAATGGTTTCTGTTGAAACATCCGGCATAACACTGGCTGTTACAGCACAAAACATAGGGTCTTCAAGCAGTTCCTTGAATACTTGAGGAAGCTCTTCCGGATTATAAGGACGGATTTCGTCGAATTCGGCAGGTATGTTCATAGTTTGATTGGTTTAATTAATACCATATATACCATATATAATAAGTCGGATTCAGGCATCCGGTCAGAATGCATTCTCAATGATGTCGGTCATTACCTCTTTGATGTCGAGTCCGGCTGCACGCACCTGTTGCGGAATGAAGCTGGTGGCAGTCATACCCGGCGTAGTGTTGACTTCAAGCATATTGATTTTCTCACCTTCAGTAATGATATAGTCAATGCGGACAATGCCTTTGCATTTCAAGATGTCGTAGATGGCCGATGAGAGCTTCTGTACGCGGTCGGTCAGTTCCGGGCTGAGGCGGGCTGGAGTGATTTCAGTCACTTCTCCTTTATATTTGGCATTGTAGTCAAAAAACTCGTTTTGGCTCACCACTTCGGTAATGGGCAGGATGACCGATTTATCTTTCGTCTTGTAGCAGCCGTTAGCCAGTTCGATACCGTCCATAAACGCTTCAATCATCACGTCGTCTGATTCTTTGAATGCTGCTTCCAGTGCCGGACGGATTTGTTCACGGGTCTTGACCTTGGTTACTCCGAAGCTGGAGCCGCTGGCGTTCGGCTTGATAAAGCAGGGAAGACCGATTTTTTCAATGATGAGGTCTTCGCTTACCTCGTGATATTTGTTTACCAGCATGGATTCGGCTACCCGTACTCCAAAGCTCTTTAAATATTGGTTCAGGGTAAACTTGCTGAAAGTAAGGGCGGAAACCAATACATCGCAAGTGGAATAAGGGATTCCCAGCAGCTCAAAATAGCCCTGCAGGATTCCGTTTTCTCCCGGAGTTCCATGGATGGTGATATAAGCAAAATCAGGCTTTACCTTGATTCCATTTTCGATAAAGCTGAAGTCGTTTTTGTCAATAGAGGTGCGTGAACCGTCGTTTAAGATGGCTTCCCACTTGTGTCGGGTCAACTCAACGAGGTAAAGGTTATATTTTTCCTTGTCGATAAAGGAGTAGATTCCTTTTGCGCTGCTCATGGAAACCTCGTATTCAGAAGAGTCTCCTCCGGCTATAATTGCAATGGTACGTTTCATAATTCTTCTCGGTTGCTGATATATGTTCTCCATCGTTCCAGCAGGTGCGTCATGTCTTCGGGCAGTTCGGAGGTGAAAAACATTTCTTCTCCGGTACGGGGGTGTACAAATCCCAAGGTCTTGGCATGGAGTGCCTGACGTGGACAGATGTCGAAACAGTTGTTTACAAATTGTTTGTATTTACTAAAGTGAGTTCCTTTCAATATTTCATGTCCGCCGTATCGTTCATCGTTAAAAAGCGTATGTCCGATATGTTTCATGTGGACACGGATTTGATGCGTTCGTCCGGTTTCAAGGACGCATTTAACCAAGGTTACATACCCCAGACGCTCAAGCACCTGATAATGGGTTACGGCATGTTTCCCTTGTTCCGGGTCCGCCATGACTGCCATTTGCATGCGGTCGCGCGGATTGCGTCCGATATTTCCAGTGATGGTTCCTTCATCGTTTTCCACGATTCCCCACACCAGTGCATTGTATTCGCGCTTGGTGGTTTTGTTATAGAACTGCATGCCTAAGCTGGTCTTTGCATCGGGTGTTTTCGCCACAACCAATAGTCCGGACGTGTCTTTGTCGATACGGTGCACCAGTCCCACCTGCGGGTCATTCGGATTATAAGTAGGAATGTCACGCAGATGCCAGGCTATGGCGTTGACCAGCGTACCGTGATAATTGCCGCATCCCGGATGTACCACAAGTCCGGCTGGTTTGTTGATAACCATCAGGTCATCGTCTTCATAAACAATATGTAAAGGAATATCTTCGGGGATAATATCGTTTTCATAACGGGGACGGTCCATCATGACGGTCAGCACATCTTGCGGCTTTACTTTGTAGCTGTTTTTTACAGGCTTTCCGTTAGCCATGACGAAGCCATGGTCGGCAGCTGTCTGAATGCGGTTGCGTGAAGCGTTTACGATACGCTCAAACAAGTATTTGTCAATGCGTACCGGACTTTGTCCTTTATCTACCACTACGCGGAAATGCTCATATAATTCAGCTTCTCCAGTTATCGGTTCGATATCATCGGTCGTTTCGTCTAATTCGTCAAATAAATCTTCTGTCATGGATGCTTTTAGGTCAAAAA
Organism: uncultured Bacteroides sp.; assembly: GCA_958453305.1. Lineage (GTDB taxonomy): Bacteria > Bacteroidota > Bacteroidia > Bacteroidales > Bacteroidaceae > Phocaeicola. Next base: position 27,139 of record CAUDXH010000012.1, read on the forward strand.
AGAGTTAGAACCACGATTCGTCAACTTGAGGCTGGTCTTCAAGCCTGGTCGATTCAATACCTATCTGGGTGGAGTCGTTCGACAGGGAATCACGGAGAGCGGTATTGCCTACGCATAAGGTAAGCAGTGCCTCGTGAGGTATCGGGTCGTTGGTCTTCAACAGCCGACCCCGGTATTTGATACCGTAAATCCAGTCTTGTTCGCCCACCACAAATTCCGGTTCGGTAAGGCGGAAACCCATAGCTTTCAGTTTGGCTTCAGCCTGACGGAAGGAACTGTTGTCAATCAAGTCGGGCAGTTTGACCACAGGTACATCGGTTGTAGTTACCGTAAGGTAAACCATGCGTCCTTCTTTTACTCTTGCTCCGCTTGCCGGCTTCTGTTCCAGTACAATTCCGTTGGGCATTCCTTTAATGTAGACAGAATCGGTAACCGTTCCTTTCAATAACTGCGAGCGTAAAGCAGCATGGGATGCTGTAACGGTTTTGTTTTTTACATCGGGAACCACGTGCGACTCCCCATGGTGGGTATAGCTGTCAAGCCATGCCAGCGTGCCGAACACGGCAGACACCGATACTATAATCATTCCGGCAAGGTTCAGCCAGAAAAAGCCATTCTTTTTGAATGAAAAAAACTCTTTAAATGTTACCATATTCTGTACGGTTTGATAGTTTGGACAAAGATACAATATTTTGGGCATTCTTTGCTTGCTTCCCGGAAAGAAGCTGTTTTATTTTATTCTATTTCCTGCGGCAGGCTGTTGGGGACGCTTTCTTTTTCCTATGGTTTTATGTTTTGATATGTTCGGATTCTACTGCCCACCGTTATGGGTTGTAGAATTCTTACTGTTATTTCGGAGTATGTGCCTATATGTCTTTGGGTTTTCCTTGCCTTCTTTTGAGAAATCGCCATTTATCGCTACATTTGCAGTCAAACCCCAATGACGTTATGGATAGCTTATCAAACGAAACTTCTTATTTTATTCAACTTCATCGTAAAGACGATGTGCGTACGCTGGCTCTGCAAGCCGGGAAACATCCGGAAGTAGATATGGCAGAAGCCGTGGTGCAGATAGCCGGATGGCAGGTGGCAGAGAAGAAAGTTCCGCTTTGGGCACAGACCGAAGGGATTCTTTATCCGAAGCATCTCTCGATGGAGCAGTGCTCTTCGGAGGTGACGGCACGTTATAAGGCTTCGCTTGCTGAGGGAGAAACTTTTGCTGATCTGACTGCCGGCCTGGGGGTGGACTGTTCGTTTATTGCCCGAAATTTCCGTAGTGCGGAGTATGTGGAGCGTCAGGAAGTGCTTTGTCGTTTGGCGGAGCATAACTTCCCTTTGCTGGGATTGAACCATATCCGCATCCGTCATGCCGACGGAGTAGAGTATCTGCGGGGCATGGAACCGGTGGATTGTCTGTTTCTTGACCCTGCCCGGCGCGACAGTCACGGAGGGAAGACCGTAGCCATTGCCGATTGCGAACCGGATGTGTGTGCGCTTGAATCGCTTTTGGTGGAAAAGGGACGCATGGTGATGATTAAGCTTTCTCCGATGCTGGATATTGCCTCCGCCTTGCGCGATTTGAAATATGTGCGCCGCATTCATGTGGTGGCTGTTCATAACGAGTGTAAGGAGTTGGTTTTGATACTCCGAAAAGAGCCGGATGAGGCGGAACGGGCTGCCGGTGAGGTAATTATAAGTTGTGAACAGGTTGTTAATAACTTGCCGTCCCAGCATTTCGACTTCACCTATAAAGAGGAGCGGGAGGCTGCTTGCCCATTGGCTGAGTCGGTTGAGGCTTATCTTTACGAGCCGGGTGCGGCTTTGCTGAAAGCCGGAGCATACCGTCTGCTTACCCAATACTATGGTGTAAAGAAGCTGCATACAAACAGCCATCTTTATACTTCAGCGGAGGCGATTGACTTTCCGGGACGGCGGTTCCGGGTAGAGGGTGTTTCCAGTTTCGGGAAAAAGGAACTTCGGGATTTTCTGAAGGGAGTTGAGAAAGCGAATCTTACGGTGCGTAATTTCCCTGCTTCCGTGGCTGAGCTCCGGAAAAAGCTGAAGTTGAAAGAAGGAGGAGAACTGTATCTCTTTGCTACCACGTTGGCAGACGGAGAGAAAGTGCTGATTAAAGGGCGAAAAGCTTGATGTTTGTCTAAAAATCATACACTCAGTGTCTAATTTCTTGACACTATACCGTATCTTCTGTTTTGTAATTGGTTTGTAAATCAGAGGTTTATTTGTTTGGCACGGCATTTGCTTTCTTTCGGTAGAAACAAATACTGAAAATAGCAATATGAATACCATTTTACGCAATCTTTTTTATACCCTCCGGCGCTTCCGCATGGCCTCGAATCTGAATTTATTGGGGCTTTCGGTTGCTTTTACAGCTTTCATTCTCATTATGATGAAGGTGGGTTACGAACGCAGCTTTGATACCTGTTATCCCGAAGCCGACCGGGTAACTATGTTAGCTTTTGACCTTGATGAGGAATATAAAGCTTTTATGGTATTGCCGCGTGGGTTGGTGGATCATGTAATCGAACAGATTCCCGGTGTGGAGTGTGGAAGCATTTATGCCCGGAGCTGGTTTGATGTTTCTTTTTACTTAGATCCTGAAAATCCGGTCTATTTCAAGGAAGAACCTTATGGCGTTTATAAGAGCTTTGCTCAGACTGTAGGAATGGAGTTCGTGGCAGGCAGTGCCGACGGGATGGATGCGCCCGACGGGATGCTGATACCGGAAAGCAAGGCCAAGAAACTGTTTCCTGACGGGAATGCCGTTGGTTCTTATCTGTATCGTAAAGGAAAGAGTGTGCTGATCGATGAAGATCAAGTTCGTTTCCGTATATGTGGTGTCTATAAGGATTTTCCGGAGAACTCCCAGTTTGCTGCGAATCCATTGCTGGTTCGTATGAACGATTACCAGAAAGGACATTGGACTTCGTGGAACTACTTTGCTTTTCTGCGCCTGAAACCGGGGGTAACCCCTGAGGAGGTAAACAGGCAAATCGCCCAGTCGGGGGTGAATGAGCGTATGAAAAATTTATCGGATCTTGAGCTTACCACTTACGTGATTCCCGTTGCAGAACTTTATTACAACTTACCCGAGAACGATTTTATCAAGACGGGTAACCGGCAACATCTTTACCTGTTGATCACTCTTGCTTTCCTGATTATCTTGATAGCGAGTGTCAATCTGATTAACTTTAGTACAGCACTTACACCGATGCGCATTCGCAGCATCAATACGCAGAAGGTTTTGGGCAGTTCGGTCAACGCTTTACGCATCGGTTTGGTGGGAGAGGCGGTCTGCATTGTTTTCCTTTCCTGGCTTTTGGGCTTGTTGCTGGTGTGGGGATTGAACCGGACAGGGTATCTGAACTTTCTTGACTTTACGCCTTCATTGACGATGTATTGGAAACCGGTACTGGTTAGCGGACTGCTTGCCTTGCTTGTGGGGGTGCTTGCCGGACTCTATCCGGCATACTACATGACTTCTTTTCCACCTGCCTTGATGCTGAAAGGAAACTATGCTCTTTCCGGAAAGGGCAAGCAACTTCGTACGTTGCTGATCAGCCTGCAATACGTTGTGTCTTTTATATTGATTGTGACATCCTGCTTTATCTATTTGCAGAACCGCTACATGCGTCAGTATGAATTGGGCGTGGAGCGCGACTGCCTGGTGATGGCTTATCTGCCTAATGTGCCGATAGACGATTCAATGTACCGGAGCTTTGAGCAACAGCTGAAAAGTTATCCCGATATTGAGGAGGTAGCTTATGCCGGTATTGATTTGGGAGGAAGAAATGTATATAGTACGTATCAATTAGATTATCATAATCAAGAAATTGATATGTTCCTGATTCCGGTAACTCCGAATTTCTGCCGGACTATGGGGATGGAGGTGCGCGACGGAAGAGATTTTCTGCCTAATGACTCCATTCAGTCAGACTGCTTGAACTTTATTGCCACCTGCGATGCCAAAGAAAAACTGAATATTCCGGTTGGGGAGGTCTTCAATTTCGAGAGTTGGAATACGAAGGCAGTTATCGTAGGCTATGTGAATAATCTCCGGCTTACTTCGTTGCGCAATGAAGGTCAGCCCTCGTTTGTATTTGTGGCGAATCCGGTTTACGACGGGCGTCAGCTTCCTTATGCCTATATTCGGGTGAAGGCCGGTAGTGATATGGATGTGGCTTTGGCACATATCCGGGAATCTATTAAAGAAAACTTTACCGGTTATCCGGTGGATATCCGTTTCTTCGACCAAGTTTATGCTTCGCTTTATCAGAAAGAAACCGGACAGCAATACATGGTGACTTTGCTCAGCCTCCTTGCCATCCTTATTTCTTTAGTGGGTGTTTTCGGCTTGGTTATTTTTGAGGCTGAACATCGCAGTAAGGAAATTGCTTTGCGCAAGGTGTATGGGGCTACCATCAGTCAGATACTCTGGATGTTTAACCGCTCTTATCTGAGATTGGTCGTTATTTGTTCGGCAGTAGCAGCTCCTTTTGCATGGTATGTGGTTCATGAGTGGTTGGAAAGCTTCCCTCACCGAATTGCTATCACGCCCTGGGCTTTCTTGGGGGCATTCCTGATAATTATCTTGATGACATCGGTTGTCATTACTTTGCAGAGTTACCGTACAGCAACCCGTAACCCGATAGACAGTATCAAGTCAGAATAAACTTCTTATTTTTTAGACAGAAGAACATAAGAACTCATAAACTTAAAAACTAACAAACTTAAAAACTAGCAAACTTAAAAACTAGCAAACTTAAAAACTAGCAAACTTAAAAACTAACAAACTTAAAAACTAACAAACTTAAAAACTCAACCATATGATTAAGATTGAAAACCTTTCGAAAACTTTTCGTACCACTGAAGTCGAAACCATTGCACTCAACAAAGTAAATCTGGAAGTGTGCGATAAAGAATTTGTAGCTATCATGGGGCCTTCTGGCTGTGGTAAATCTACCTTGCTGAATATCCTCGGTTTGCTGGATAATCCTACCGAAGGCAACTATTATCTGGGCGACCAGGAAGTGGGGCATCTGAAAGAAAAAGAGCGCACTAATGTGCGTAAGGGAACCATCGGTTTTGTATTCCAGAGCTTTAACCTGATAGATGAACTGAATGTGTTCGAAAACATCGAACTTCCGCTGACTTATTTAGGTATCCCGGCTGAAGAACGCAAACGGAAAGTGACAGAAATCATGAAGCGAATGAACATCAGTCATCGGGCAAAACATTATCCGCAACAACTCTCAGGAGGTCAGCAGCAACGTGTTGCCATAGCCCGTGCTGTGGTTTCCGACCCGAAAATCATTCTGGCGGATGAGCCTACCGGTAACCTCGATTCAAAAAACGGACAGGAAGTGATGGAACTGCTTACCGAACTGAACCGAGAGGGAACTACCATTGTGATGGTAACTCACAGTCAGCGTGACGCCGGGTTTGCAAGTCGTGTGATTAACTTGTTCGACGGACAGATTGTTTCTTCGATCGCTGAAATGTAACGGCTTTTGAGGAAACTGGTTTTTGAACTGGCAAGGCGACAGGTTGATGAGGGGGGATACTTTGTCAACTTGTTGCTTGAAGTATTGTGACTTGATTCGTTTGATTTTAGATTAAAAGATGGATGAATATGAAAAGAGCGTTGTATTCCCTTTTCCGCAAGGGAGATGCCAATTTGGTAAAAATACTTTGCTTGGGAGCGGGACTTGCCCTTGGGTTGATTATGCTTGCCGAAGTAATCTTTGAACGTTCGTATGATAATTTTATCCCCCGTTTGGAAGATACATACCGCATACAAGAAATGTATAAGCAAAAAGAGTCTGACTGGCGGATGCATGCTTCTGTGCCGGGGGCAATTGCTCCGGGAATGAAAAGCTATTGTCCGGAAGTGGAAGTTGCTACCCGTTACACGATCCTGAGCAGAGCGATGAAGTTGGTAACGGAAGACCAGCGTGAGATAACGGGCAATGCTTATCTGTGCGACAGTTCGTTTTTCGATGTCTTCCCGAGAAAACTTTTGTTGGGTGAAGATACGCATACCGGACTGGAAAAGACCGGTAATGCCTATATTTCTCAAAAGCTTATGCAGGTATTGGGAGAAGATGTCTTGGGAAAGAAACTGAAGTGGAAGGAGTATCCATCGTTTCAAGTAACTGTGGTAGGGGTGTTCGAAGATTTTCCCGAGAATACGCATCTTCCCCAAATGGATGTACTGGTGGCTATGCCCACTATCGGACAGATAGCCTATGACGGACGTGATAACTGGTTGGGCAATGACCGCTACAGTGGATACGTTCGTTTGCATGCCGGAGCCAAGCCGGAGCGTTTGCAGGCAGGCATCCAGCGTATGTTGGATATGCATGTAAACGAGAAAATTAAAGGAACCGGAACCGAGTTTCAGTTGCAGCTTCAGCCGGTAGCTGCAATCTTTGCTGCTTCCGATTATAACCGGACTATGAATATTGTGTTTCTGATTTTTGCCATTATCGTGATGGTGGTAGCCATACTCAACTATGTGCTGCTGACCATCTCGTCGATGGTTAACCGAGCTAAGGGAATAGCAACCTATCGCTGTTATGGAGCAACCGATGCGCATATCTATCGGATGATTCTTTCGGAGTCGGTGCTTCATGGCTTGCTGGCTCTTGCACTGGCTGTTCTGATTATTTTCGGACTGCAAGATTTCCTGCAAGAGCAGATCGGTCACAGTTTGGCTTCTCTTTTTCCACTGCGCACGCTGGGTATTTGTTTGGCTGTAACCTGTCTGGTCATGGGGATCTGCGGATTGGTTCCGGGCTATTTGTATACGCGTATTCCGGTGACGTATGCCTATCGGCGGTACTCGGAAAGCAAGCGTCAGTGGAAGTTAGGTCTGCTCTTCGTTCAGTTTCTCCTGACTTCTTTGTTTGTTTCGCTGCTGACCGTGGTGAGCCTGCAATATCAGAAGCTGACCCACTTTGATTCAGGATTTGAATATCAGGATATGGTCTATACTTCGCTTCGAGGTACAACAGCTGAAGAGCGTGAGCGCTGTGTGCAGGAATTGAAGAAACATCCGGATGTAGTTGATGTGACGTGGGGTTATCAGGAAATGTATTCACGGTGTAGCGGCAACAATGTGTATAATCCGGCTACGGATGAAGAGTATATGAACATTGCCGATATGTATCAGGTAGGTCCGGATTATCATCGCACGTTCAGCATTCCCGTTTTAGAAGGAGAGGTGTTTAATCCTGCTTTGCAAGATACCTTGAGTCAGCAGGTCATGGTGAGCCGCAGTTTTGTGGAGCGGATGCGTACGCTGGCGGGATGGGAAGGCTCTGCTATCGGTAAACAGATTCATGTAACGGAGCATAAGGGAACGCTTACCATTTGTGGCGTATATGAGAATATCTCTTTGGGTTCTCAGTTTGCAGAAGATTATGACGAGCGTCCCACCGTCATGTTTTATTCTCCTTCTCCTTCATATATTCTTTATATCCGTTTGAATAAACTGGATGCCGGTAAACTGAAAGAGATGCAGGAGATTGTTTCTCAAACCATGCCTTCACAAAACCTTCCGGTGTATAGTCTGGCTATGGAGATAGGAACTATTTACAATCCGGTGCTGCATGTACGCAACAGTGTCTTTTTTGCCGGAGTCTGTATCTTGCTCATTGCCTTGATTGGCTTGATGGCATATGTACGCGATGAAGTATCACGACGATGTTCCGAGATTGCGGTGCGTATGATTCATGGAGCCCGTGTGGTAGACGTACAGCGTATCTTTTTGTTTGACTTGCTGAAAGTAGCCCTTCCGGCTGTTGTAGCAGGAATGCTGGTGGCATGGAAGATTAGTCTTTCGTTTTTGGAGCTCTTTGCTGTAAAGATAGAATTGACCGGTATGTTTTTCCTTGGCTGTGCGATGCTTGTGCTGATAGTGGTGTTGCTGCTTGCCTCTTGCCTCGTTTTACAGGCTGCAAGAAGGAATCCCACGGAGAACCTTCGGCAAGAATAATTGTCGAGGTAGGGAGTGAAGCCATTTAAGACTCGTAAGCTTACCTTCCGGAACAGCAAGGTATAGTGTGAAGCCTTGCCAATCAAAGAAAGTGGCTTTTGCGTAGCTTAGGTAAATAAAAAGCGTCAAGACTTTTCATAAAGTCTTGACGCTTTTATGTCGTTCGGATGTGACCGGTTCAGAAATCGGATTATCCTAACAATTCTTTCACTTTGGCAGAGATGGCACGACCTTCAGCCAGTCCTGCCAGTTCTTTTGAAGCCACTCCCATTACTTTACCCATATCCTTTCCACTGGTAGCACCGGTGCGTGCAATGATTTCTTTCAGTTTCACTTCCAGTTCTTCAGCTGACAGCTGTTTGGGCAGGTAAGCTTCGATAACATGAACTTGTGCCATTTCTTCTCCGGCAAGGTCTGCGCGTCCTTGACCTTCGTATACAGCAGCAGAGTCTTTTCCTTGTTTTACAAGTTTCTGCATGATTTTCAGTGCGGCATCATCGGTCAGTGTATCGTTGGCTCCCGGAGCGGTTTTTGCTTCAAGAAAACATTTTTTGATATTACGTAAAGTTTCAAGTCTTACTTTATCTTTCGCCTTCATGGCTTCTTTAATATCATTGCTGATTTGTTCAAATAAGTCCATATCGTTTGAGTTTTTAAGTTTTTAAGTTTTTGAACTTTTGAGTTTGTCTGTTCTTTCGCTGGCTAAGCTTTCTTTATCGCCCTATCTTTAGTGGGGCTTCATTCTCTGAAACTTTGCCAACGAAAGAATATTCTCTGTTAGAAAGTAATGGTCATGCTTGCATCACCATTCTCTGTTTTGGTCTCCAAGGAGTCTCTGTGCGCAGCTTTCGACTGGATTTCCTCCAGTTCCGTTCTGCTTCGCTTATAGGTAGGAGTGGTATCAACCATGCTGATGATATCATCATTATCTAAGTCTTCCTGGCTGAAAGTGTAGCTTCTTCTCTGGTAATTTTTGTTTTGATGTCTTACGCTTTTGGGACCATAGATATCGCTACGGCGTATTTCGTTCTTTATTTTTTTTTCTTGTTCTTCTTCCAAGCGTCTTTGTTCTTCGGCAGAGATGCGGACATCCATTCCGGGTACGTCTCTTACTCCGAATCCGGTAGCAAGGATGGTGAATTTCACCTTCTTTTCTAAGGCTTCATCAATATAAAGTCCCCACTTGGTTTCCACATCTTCTCCGAATCGGCTCATGAATTCATGCAGTTCGTTCATTTCTTCCATCATCAAATCGTTGTTGGCACTGTACGAAATGTTGAATAAGATTCGTTTGGAGTTGAAGATGTCGTTGTTATTCAGCAGCGGTGAGTGGAGGGCATCGTTGATGGCTTGCGTTACACGGCCTTCTCCTTCACCAAATCCTGTACTCATGATAGCCACCCCTCCGTCTTTCAGTACCGTTTTCACGTCTTGGAAGTCGAGGTTGATTCTTCCTCGGATGGTAATGATTTCTGCGATACTTTTCGCTGCAATCGAAAGGGTATCATCTGCCTTGGCAAAGGCATCGAGTACACTGAAGTCGGAATACACATCACGCAGGCGTTCGTTATTGATAACCAACAGTGCATCTACATGCTTGCTTATTTCTTCCACACCGTCCAGAGCTTGGTCGATTTTTTTCGGTCCTTCAAACAGGAAAGGAATGGTGACAATACCTACAGTCAGTATGCCCATATCCTTGGCTGTTTTTGCAATGATAGGTGCTGCACCGGTTCCGGTTCCTCCACCCATCCCGGCGGTGATGAATACCATCTTACATCCGTCGTTCAGCATGCTTTTAATACCCTCAATCGTATCTTCAGCTGCTCGTTTGGCTCTTTCCGGACGGTTGCCGGCTCCCAGTCCTTCGCTTCCTAACTGCAGTTTAATGGGAACGGGCGACTGGTCGAGTGCCTGATTATCCGTATTACAAACTACAAATGTTACGTCGTGTATTCCTTCTTGGTACATATGGTTGACAGCGTTTCCGCCGCCACCGCCTACACCGATTACTTTGATGATATGAGGTGCGTCTTTCGGAAAAGTGAAAGGCATTGTTATTTCGTCAGACATCATTATTTTATCTATTATGCGGTAAATACTTTGTTTATTTATTCTCAAGACATGGCTTCATCGGAAAGCTTTCCGAATATAGCCTTGAGCTTTCCAGTCCAACTATGCTTTTGTTGTTCTGATTTAATCAGTTCTTCCAGCTGGTTGATTTCCTCTGTTTTTTCTGCTATGCGCATGTTGCGTGCTGCATCCAATTTTGCTTTTGCCGGACCGAACGATTGATTTTTCAGAAAATCTCTTGCTTCGGCAAGATAAGTGTCACAGTCGTTGAGGCGTTTTTGTTTCCGTTCTTCCTCTTGACGCTCCTTGTCGCGCAAGATTGCTTCCACCCGTTGCTTGTTTTTCAGTTCTGCTTCTTTTTGTTTTTGCTCTTCCTGCTGTTGTTTGGCTAATTTCTCCTGCTCTTCTTTTTCTTGCTGTTCGGCAAACATATCGCGCGGTTTCAGCGTATCTACTTTACAGCAGTTTTCTTTGCCGGCAGCCAGCAAGCCAATCAAGGTATTGTGAGTGCCGTCTTGAGGAATTTCAATGCTTCCGTTCAGTGTGATTTCTTCGTTCCGTGCAATACGTATCTTGTCTATTTTAGTGATTCGGCTGAAAGCCTTCTCTATATTAGGCATATTGGCTGCACCCCCGGTAAGAATCAGTCCGGCAAGCAGTTTGTCATTGTATTTCGATTCCACAATCTGGTTGCTTACATTGGCAATTATTTCGTAGACACGTGCTTCGATAATATCAGCCAGCTTAGATGCCGGTACGTTGACTTTTCCGTTGAGGCTGTATTTCTGTTCCTTGTTTTCTTCGTTTTCCTCGGGCTCAGTGTATGCCGAACCGTAGGTCAGCTTCAGCAGTTCAGCTTCCTCTTCTTCTATTTGCAGGTCGCAGATGTCTTTGGTAATATTTTTGCCTCCCAACGGAATTACAGCCAGATGGCGGAGGATGTTGTTCTTATATACTGAAACCGTAGTAGTGTCTGCTCCCATATCAATGAGTGCGCACCCCGAACGTTTTTCGCCTTCGGTAAGTATCACATCGGCAGTAACTAAAGGAGAAAGGAGATAGTCGGCTACTTCATAGCCAGTTTGGCGGAAACATTGGCGCAAATTGCCTCTTAGTGTAGGGCGGGCAATGATATTCAAGTAACGTCCTTCGATGAAGTCGGCAGAAATCCCTACCGGTTCAGTCTGCAGATTGTTCCCCACCTTGTACTCCTGCGGTTCTACAGCCAGAATTTCCTGATTAACCAGCGGAAGTTCTTTATTGGCTTGCATCAGCGAGTCAATCAGTGCCTGTGAGATTTTCGTATCTTCTCCTAATGTTTTTTCCTCATTGTGCCGGATGGAGCGGAGTGACTGTCCGCCGATGCCGACATATATTTTTTTGATGGAAGCCTGTAGCTGGCTTTCCATTTTCTGAATGATTGAAGTAAGGCATTGTCCGGTTTTGTCCAGATTATAGATGGTTCCCTTTTTGATACAGTCCGATGAACGCTCGCTGGCATAAGCGAGGATTTGGATGCTTCCGTCTGAATTCTTTTTTCCTGCAATGCCTGAAATCTCAGTCGATCCCAGTTCTATTGCTGCTATAAAATCTGTTACTGCCATATCTTACTTTTCCTTTTTTGTACAAATTATCTGATTGTTAAACTCTATACTGATGCGTTCGTACTTGTTCCAGCCTACTTGATTCAGTGCCTCGTTATAAAAGATTCGCAATTTACGGAATTTTTCTTGATAATCACCACCTTTCCCTAAAAAAAGAATATGGTCGCCTACACGAGGAACAATTTCGAACTCCTGTTTGGTCGTTACATTGATTTGTTCTACCTGTGCTTTCCAGAAAGGGTCACTCTGGATAAATTTTCCCAGTTCATATAATTTGTTTTGTGCGAATTTACGGTCAATGAATCCGGTGGCGATAGCCACATGTACAGATTTTCCGAGTACGGACATAACTTTTCCTTCATGATCGATGTAATAGTCGTCTCCGTTACTGCTCATGATGCGCATGAGCGGAATGCGCTGGTAGATGTCAATCCCGATTTTTCCTCCCGAGGTGATATAACACTCAGCCTCACGGATAAACGGGTTTTGGGAAAGAGCGGTTTCAAGTTCACGCACATTGATTTCGCCCAGACGTTTTCCTTTAGGATTGAGTCCCTTCTTTTTTAAAATCTTCCCGATTTCAACCGAGTCGATAAATCCGTAATTGATATCGTCTTCAATCGATAATTCCATACCCGTGCAAGCCACATCTTTCGGCTTGCCGTTAAGCGCAGTGACTGCCACAACCAGATAGGCTGCGAACACAATCAAAATACTGAGTATGAAAATCCGTTTAATCATTTGTCTTTAAGCATTTCGTAAATCTGTGGAACATAGTTTTCTATATCTCCTGCTCCCAGCGTGATGAGCACTTCCAGTGATTTTCCGGCAAGCACGTTCATCAGGTCTTCTTTCTTGCAGAGGCTTTTCTGGATACCCGGACGAAGGTGGTCATAAATAAGCTGACTGCTTACTCCCGGTATGGGAAGTTCGCGTGCCGGATAGATATCAAGCAAAATCACTTCGTCAAGCAGAGACAGGCTGTCGGCAAACTCCTTGTAGAAGTCGCGGGTGCGGGTGTAAAGGTGCGGCTGAAACACAGCTGTAATTTTCTTATCCGGATAAAGTGTCCGGATGGATGATACGCTTTGCTTGATTTCAGCCGGGTGGTGGGCATAATCACTTAAGAACACCATGCGGTCGGTTTTCAGCTTGAAGTCGAAACGCCGGTCTACACCGTTAAAGCTTGCCATAGCCTTGCGTATTTCTTCGGCATCAGCTCCTCCGATTTGAGCCAGTGCCATGGCTGCCACTCCGTTCTCAATATTCACATACACAGGAACGCCCAGTTGTATGTCTTGAATATTTCCCAGCGGAGAGACATAGTCAAAGCAGATTTCTCCGTTGGCTATGCGGATGTTTTCGGCATGGAAGTCACCTTCCTCTGTGGAGTAAGTATAAATGGTTACTCCCGGCTGTACGTCGGGCACAAGCTCCAGTCCTTTCTTGATAATCAAGTAGCCGTCCGGACGGATCAGTGAGGTATATTTACGGAAGCTTTCCAGATAAGCTTCACGGGTTCCATAGATATCCAGATGGTCGGAGTCAACCGCCGTAATGACCGTGGCATAGGGCGTGAGCCAGTGAAAGGAACGGTCGAACTCATCGGCTTCAATCACCACATACGGGCTCTCTTCAGCAAGCAGCAGGTTCGTGCCATAGTTTTTTGAAATGCCTCCAAGAAAGGCATTGCACTTCACGTGCGACTGGTGGAGCAGGTGGGCAGCCATCGTTGATGTCGTGGTTTTGCCATGCGTTCCGGCTACACACATACCCTTTTCCGTGCGGGTAAGCATGCCCAATACCTGAGCACGCTTTTGTATTTCAAATCCGTTGTTTCTGAAATAAATCAATTCTTTATGTTCAGCCGGGATGGCAGGCGTATAGACCACGAGCGTGGTTGTTGCCTCCCGGAAATCAGCAGGAATCAGGTCCGTGTTTTCTTCATAATGAATGTCGGCTCCTTCTTCTTTCAGTTTTTCGGTCAGTTCACTGGGGGTGCGGTCGTATCCACCCACTTTTTTCCCTTTTGAAAGGAAGTAGCGCACCAGTGCGCTCATGCCGATACCTCCGGCTCCGATGAAATAAACAGCTTTTATCGTGTTAATGTTCATGTTCTTTCTTATAGTTTAAAGCCAGCTTATAGACTTCGTTGGCAATGATGTTTGCCGAATCCTTGAAAGCCAGCTTGGCGATGTTCGTACTTAGGTGATTTAATGTTTCCGCTTCATTTACGGTCTGGATGGCAAGATTGAGCAGCTTTTCTTCTGCCTCGCTGTCTTTTACATAAAGAGCAGCCTCCTTATTGACCAGAGCCAGTGCGTTCTTGGTTTGATGGTCTTCAGCCACATTCGGTGAGGGAACCAAGATGACCGGTTTTTCTAACAGGCAGAGTTCTGAGATGGAGCCGGCTCCGGCACGACTGATAACCAGATCGGCAGCGCGGTAAGCGGCAGCCATGTCGGCAATGAAGTCGGTGACGTGAAGCATCGGCATTTCACCTGCCTGTTTTACGGCAGCGCGTGCTTCGTCAATATAAAACTTTCCGGTTTGCCAGATAAACTGTACCCCCGATTCTTTTATTTTATCCAGTCCGTGCATCACGCAGTGGTTAATGGTTCGTGCCCCCAGGCTTCCACCGACAATCAGCACGGTTTTCTTTTCCGGTGAGAGACCGAACGAGCGGAGGGCTTCCTCACGGCTAAGCGTGGTATTCAGAAGGTTCTGACGTACTGGGTTCCCGGTCAGGATGATTTTCTCCTTGTCGAAGAAGCGTTCCATTCCCTCGTATGCCACACAGATTTTCTTGGCTTGCTTGGCAAGCAACTTATTGGTTACTCCTGCGTATGAATTCTGTTCTTGAAGCAGGGTAGGGATTCCCATTCCTCCCGCCACTTTCAGCGTCGGTCCGCTGGCATATCCACCCACACCTACGGCGGCATGCGGCTTGAAGTCGCGTATGATTTTCCGGGCCTTCAGCTGGCTGCGCATCAGTTTAATCAGTACTCCGATATTTTTCAGCAGGTGCTTGCGGTCGAATCCGGCAACGGGCAGACCGATGATTTTATATCCGGCAGCGGGAACGCGCTGCATTTCCATGCGCCCTTCCGCTCCGACAAATAAAATTTCAATATCAGGGTGCTGTTCCCTGAGCGCGTTGGCTATAGAAACCGCCGGAAAGATATGTCCTCCGGTTCCCCCTCCACTTATGATGATTCGTAAATTAGATTCCATATTATCTTTTTTGCAAAGTTAGTTACTTTGTCAGTAACTTCTTTCTCTTGCAGTCAAATTATTTAAAGAACTTGGTAACAAGTTGTTTTTTGTGTATTGTATGCGATGTAAATATACTACATTTTTCTCGATTTTGCATGAGTGGACAGCGGCTTTTTGTCCTTCGTTTTTTCCCGAATAGTCGTGGAGAAAAGCTTTTTGTTCTCGTATCTGGGTTCTTTGGCTTTTGGTTTTCGAGGTGACAGGTTGATTCGCTGGCTGGGAAAGCATTGGTCAGTCGTCCATCTGGAAACTGGTTTTCGGTTAGAATAAAATTACATTAACTTGGCATGAAAACTCTGTTTTTGCCGGAATAAAATGTAATTTATCTTTTTGCAAATTCAAAACAGAGTCTTTGGCTGTAAAAACAGAGCTTTTGTTTGTACATTCAAAGGCTTTGTTTTTACAAACAGTGCTTCTGTTTATAGATTTTTCCCTCGACTTTCATCTTTTACAAGCTTGAAAAGTCGCTTTTATTTGCCAACGGCTCAAGTTTAACCTTGAGCAACTTGAATGAATGTTTACGGGAAAGCAGGTATCTGGAGGAAAAAAGCAAAGAAATCATTGTGGGGATGTAGCCTTGTTTTGAAGCCTGTATGAGTGGATAATGTGAAAAAGTGAGTGGAATATTGGTGGATTATGTGAAAAAATAGCACCTTTTTATATCGGATTATGTGAAAATATCTCCCATTTATAGGGTGTATTATGTGAAAAATAGTATCTTTACGATTGATTATAAATGACTTGCGGTATGGAAAGATTAATGAAGAGAAAAATAGACGACTTTTTGCTGTCTTGGAAGCAGAATCCGAACAGAAAGCCGCTTATAATTAAAGGAGCCCGCCAGATAGGGAAGACGAGCTCAATAGAATGGTTTGCCAGTCAGCATTATACTCATGTAATTGAGATTAACTTTGTGGAACAAAAGAAGTATAGAGAAATCTTTTCTGAAGGGTATGAGGTTGATACGATTCTTAGAAACCTTTCTTTGTTAAATCCCTATCTTCAGTTTGTACCGGGTGAGACGATTTTCTTTTTTGATGAATTGCAGGCTTGTCCGGATTGTGCTACATCTTTAAAGTTCTTTAAACTTGACGGGCGTTTTGATGTGATTTGTTCCGGCTCACTCATGGGTATCCATTATAAGGAAATAGAGTCGAATAGTGTCGGTTTTAAAGACGATTATGAAATGCACTCAATGGATTTTGAAGAATTTCTTTGGGCGAAGGGGTATAAAGAAGAGTTTATAGAGGAACTTTATCAGCATATGTTAGAAGTTCGTCCGCTTCCCTCTTTGCAGCTGGAAGTTCTTTTCAGCCTGTTCCGTGACTATGTGACGCTTGGAGGAATGCCTGATGTGGTACGTACTTATATAGAAAACAACAACTTTAGTGGAACATTGCCTATTCAGCAACAACTGCTGAAAGATTACGAAGAAGATATAACCAAATATGTGGAGGGGCTGGATAAAGCAAAGGTCAAAGCCGTATATCATCATATTTCTACATTTTTGGCCAAAGAAAACAAACGTTTTCAGATAACTAAAATAGCTAAGAACGCTCGTAACAGAGATTATATGGGTTGTATGGAATGGCTTTCCGATGCAGGCGTAATCAATCTTTGTTATTGCTTGAATTATCCGGAGCTTCCTCTAAGGGGCAATTACGATGCATCGCTTTATAAGGTTTATTTCAAGGATACAGGTCTTTTAATTGCTTCTCTTGATGAGGAAGCACAAGAAGATTTACGGACTAATAAGAATTTAGGAACTTACAAAGGAGCTATTTATGAGAATATAGTGGGGGATATGCTGGTGAAACAAGGGTATCGTCTTTTTTATTATCGGAATGACCGGTCTTCTTTGGAGATGGATTTCTTTATCAGAGATGCCGATTCCTTGATTCCGGTAGAGGTAAAAGCCAATGATGGAGCTACGGCTTCGTTAAACAAGTTGCTGAAGGAAGGAGGATTTCCTGATGTGAAGTACGGAATTAAATTAGGCTATAAAAACATAGGATTTACAGGAAAGTTTTATACTTTTCCTTATTTTCTGACATTTTTGCTGAAGCGTTTTCTGATGGAATCAAAGCGATGAATCCGGAAAACGTATGGTGGTAGGATTGAGGCTTTAACAATGCCAGCCGGTTAAGATGATTCAGCTGACATTGTTATAGGGGAGATGGCTTTATTCTTCTACCGCAGAGTCAACTGGCAAGTGCTGCATTACGAAATGTTTTTGAAGGATATTTCAGTGGAAGTGCAAAAATCAAGTTTTCTCAGGGCCTTCTAAGCATATACAATTGCAATAGTTGGATTAAAGCACGAAGTTGATAGATTTCCACGTATATCCCTGCCATACATTTCCGGCGCTTACCTCGCCCTCTTTGCTGATGTCGAGGGTCAGCTCGCAGTTTGCGGGGTTGAATCCCATGCCGGCGATGCTGGGCGAGAGAGTAATCTCCTGTTTCGATGTCAGCACTAACTCACGCAGGGCGGAGCAGTTCTTAAAGGTGAACTCGTTAATCCGCGTTACTTTGGGCAACTTGACCGAGGTCAGGGCGAAGCAGTCTTCAAAGGCAGAGCCGTATATTTCCGTTGCTTCGGGAAACTCTATTGAGGTGAGTTTTCCGCAACCCGAGAATGCGTACTGACCTATCGATACTGCCTGGGGGAAATCTGCCGAGGTCAGTGCCTTGCAGCCGTCGAAAGTATGCAAGCCGATGCGCTTTACCTGAGTGGCGTTGACCGAAGTGAGTGCCGTGCATTCGTAAAATGCCGAAGTACCCAGACTCTCCGCTTTCGGCAGGTCTATCACGGGCAACGACGTACATCCCATAAAAGCATTGTCGCCAATGTTTAGCGCGCCGGGCAGGTTTATCTGTGTCAAGGCTTTGTAGTCGGCAAAGGCGAATCCTTCGAGTCCGGTTATTGTCTCGGGCAGGATAATCTGTTCCACATATTCGGGGTTGAAATAAGTGTTCATAAACACCGAAGTCCACCCCGTAATTCCGCTCAGGTCGATAACCTTGAGGGTCGGACTGTCGAAGTCGAGTCTGACCAGCGCCAGTTTTCCCGATTCACCTTTGATGTTCAGCCTGCGGAACACGCTTCCCACCGTCAGGGCGGCTTCGGCGGCAAAGGTGTTGGGTGCGGCGTCGAGGTCTACGGTCACCTCGTCATCCGCTACGGTGGTAAAGCCGGTGATGCTGCCCTCGCCCTGTACGATGATTATTTTATGCTCTATGGGCGGAGCGGCGGGGTTGGAGCTTTCATGACTTTTAATCGTGACAGTTCCGCTGCGGAACGGCGTGTCGGTATTCGCGGCTATCCTGAACTGTAATTCCTCTGTGTGCGTAGCCCGTGGGATGACGGGTGTTATCCATTGCGAAGCCTTGATGCCGTAGCCGGTGTTTGTTTCCACGGGAATGGTGATGATGTCGCCCTCATTACCTGTTTCGTAGAAGCGTTGCGTCACGGTCAGCGTCTTTTCCTCCACGCCCACGGTGAGCGATGCGGTGCGTTCGCCGTCGGTCACGCTCAGGGTGATGCGACTGTCGGCGTTCAGCTCTGAGGCTGTCAGGCTGATTTTTCCATAGTGGTACATGATAGACGGATTATACCCGTCGGGAATGATTACAGCCTCCATGCCTTCGGTGGCTGATACCTTTATTTCGGCATCGGTGGCTGCATTATATACGGCATAGCCTATTTTTAAGGTCTGTCCCCGCGTCACGATTATATCTTTTTCGGGGGTATATTCCTGAAGCTCTATTCTGATTTCATCATCCTTTTCCGGTTCTTCCGGCTCAAAGATTTCCGGCTTTTCCGGTTCGATGAATTCATCCTCTCCGCACCCCCACAGTGTAATCAGGGAGAGGGTTAAAAATAAATAGTAAATAAGCTTTTTCATTTGTTTTTTAATAGTTATGAGTGAATTTTTAAGCTAAAACACTTCCGTTTTCTGTGCAGCTACTGTATTCTGTTCCTGCATCAGATTCATGGCAGCATTTTGCAAGGCAGCCACTGCATTTTCCTGGATGAGGCGCTGTTTCTCCTCTTCCTCTTTCTGACGTTGTTCTTCCTGTTCCTTCACATAGCGGCTTACGCTCAAAATCATGCCGATGTAGGCGCAGTTAATCAAAGTGGCTGTACCTCCCTTACTGATTAAGGGAAGCGGCTGACCGGTTACGGGGAACAAGCCTACGGCTACCATCATGTTGAGCAGGGCCTGTGAAACAATCAGCAAGGCAATCCCCATGACAAGATAGGCAGGGAAACTCTTGTCGCACCTGCGGGCTATCTTTCCGGCTCGCATTAACAGCCAAATATAAAGAATAGCAACAAACAGTCCCCCTACCAGTCCGAGCTCTTCGATAATGATGGCAAAGATAAAGTCGGAAAAGGCTTGTGAAAGGAAGTCGCGCTGTATACTGTTTCCGGGCATTTTTCCGATTACGTTGCTGGAGGCAATGGCAATGTTGGCATGAGCCACCTGTGCATTTTTGTCGATGTCGAATTTAGCTGCTGGTACAGCCTCTTTGTCTTCAAAAAAGCCTTTGATACGGTTCTGCCAAGTTTCTACACGGTGCATAAGCGGTACATCGTCCAGCTTGTCGGTAGGAATGATGATGACAATGCTTATAAACACCGTCAAAAAGAGGGTGACTACCCCCGTGAGCTTGCCAATCAGTTTCCAAGGAATCCTTCCGATAATCATCATGAGAAAGACCACTCCAAACAAAAGGAGTGCCGTGGACCCGTTTTCAGGTGCAATGAGGAAAAAAGCCCCAATGGTGAAGTACATAATCCATCGGAAGGCTTTGGGGGTAGCTCCGTTTTCATCTTGAAACTTCGACAACAGACGGGCCGTTACAATGATTACTGCCATCTTTGCCAGTTCGGAGGGTTGGAACTGAATCCCGAAAAATGTCATCCATCGTGCCGCTCCATTCACACGGTCGCCTGTTACCAATCCCATAATCATGACAATAAACAGCAAGACAAATGACAGGGGAATAAGAAAGTAGGGCAAAGACTGAAAGAGCCGGCATGGAATATTATGAACCAGATATACGATGAGGGCGCCTACCATCAGAATGACACAGTGCTGGGTGATGGGAGCCAGATGGTCACCGCTCTTGTAAGAGAGCGTGCTGGCAGCACTGAATACCTCAACAATGGAAACCAGACAAAGGAGGAGGAAGATAATCCACACAGCCTTGTCGCCTTTGAGTAAGTTCTTTAATAAATCCATTCGTATAAATTTTTAGGTTGGAGGAATTACAGGTTTCTTACGCACTGTTTGAATTGTTCTCCCCGGTCTTCGTAGCTTTTAAACAAATCGAAACTTGCACAACATGGGCTCAACAATACGGTTTCGCCTTTTTTAGCCATCTTGTATGCAGCGTCAACTGCATCGTTCATGCTTTGTACATCGGCAATAGGGAGACCGAAGCCATCGAAAAATTCATGTAGCTTTTCATTGTGGAGTCCCATGAAGATGAGCCCGGTACATTTTTCTTTTACCAGATTGGCTATTTCGTTATAGTCATTACCCTTGTCTTTGCCTCCCAAAATCAGTACCGTCTTGGTCTTCATACTCTGCAGGGCATACCAGCATGAGTTGACATTCGTTGCCTTAGAGTCGTTGATATAGTCTACTCCGCGTACGCGTGCCACCTTTTCTAACCGGTGTTCCACTCCTTTGAAGTCGTTCAAGGCCTCCCGGATGCACTCCTTGCGGATGCCGGCGATATTGGCAGAGATTCCCGCTGCCATAGAGTTGAATAAATTATGCTTACCGGTCAGTGCCAACTCTTCCTGTTCCATGTTAAAGGCAATGGGCTGAGTGAAATAAACTTTGTTTTGTTCCACAAATGCGGCAAGTCCTTCGTCTTTTTTCTCGGCAAAGGGATAATAGTGACCGTGAATGCCGTATTTATGCAGTTCCTTCTGAATAACCGGATCATCGTTCCAGAAGATGAATGCATCATCGTCGGTCTGGTTCTGGATGATGCGGAATTTGGCATCAACGTAGTTTTGCATCTTGTAGTCATAGCGGTCCAGATGGTCAGGAGTGATATTCATCAGTACAGCGATGTTGGCATGGAACTTATACATATTGTCAAGTTGGAAGCTGCTGAGCTCAATGATGTAATAGTCGTAATCGTATTCAGCCACTTGGAAAGCCAGGCTCTGTCCGATGTTTCCTGCCAGTCCTACATTCAGTCCGGCTTTTTTAAAGATGTGATAAATCAAGGAGGTAGTGGTTGTTTTTCCATTACTTCCCGTAATACAAATCATCTTTGCCTGCGTATATCGTCCGGCAAATTCAATTTCAGAGATGACAGGGGTGCCTTGTTCCTTCAGTTTCCCGATGATGGGCGCATCATTGGGAATGCCAGGGCTTTTGATAACCTCGTCAGCGTTCAGAATCAACTCTTCCGTGTGTTTTCCTTCTTCCCACGGAATGTTTCTTTCATTTAACATGTCCTTATATTTGTCTTTAATCAGTGACATGTCTGATACAAACGTATCGAATCCTTTTTTCTTAGCCAGAACGGCTGCTCCCGCACCGCTTTCTCCGGCTCCTAATATGACAATTCTTTTTGTCATGACTCTTATCTTATCTTTAAAGTTATAATCGTTATAGCTGCTAATACGATGGTTACAATCCAGAAGCGGACGGTAATTTTTGATTCATGGAATACATTGACCGGATGAGTGAACATATAGCTGCAGTTGGGGTCAAGCTGAGCCAGTGTGGTACGGAAATGGTCATGAATCGGGGTCCGCTTGAAGATGCGTTGTCTGACTCCCTTCTTCTTTCCCCGCTGGAAGTATTTTACCTGTAGAATGACAGACAAGTTTTCTACGAGGAATACTCCGCAGAGGATAGGTATCAGCAGTTCTTTATGAATGATGATGGCGAAGACGGCAATGATACCTCCAATGGTTAAACTTCCGGTATCGCCCATGAAGACCTGTGCCGGAAAGGCATTATACCATAAGAAACCAATCAGGGCACCGATAAAGGCGCAGATAAAGATAACCAGTTCTTCGCTGCCCGGTATGTACATGATATTCAAGTAGCCGGCATACTCGATATGACTCGATACATAAGCCAGAATACCGAGGGTTACTCCGATGATGGCTGAGTTTCCGGCAGCCATTCCATCCATCCCATCGTTCAGATTGGCTCCGTTTGAAACAGCAGTGACTACAAAAATGGTTATCAGCACAAACACAATCCATCCGGCACTCTGTGCGTGTTCGCCCAAGAAGCCGACAAAGTCGGCATAATCCAGGTTATTGTTCTTGAAAAAAGGAATGGTGGTCTTGGTTGATTTCTCATCTTGGGTTTTGTGAACCACTTCCACAATCTCACCGTTTCGCTGGATTTCAACATTCTCACGGATAACCACATTGGGACTGAGGTAAAGCGTTAATCCGACAATCAAGCCCAGACCCACCTGTCCGATGATTTTGAATTTGCCGTGAAGCCCTTCTTTATCTTTGCGGAATACTTTGATATAATCATCCAAGAATCCTAATGTTCCCAGCCATATTGTGGTAATCAGCATCAATATCATATAGATATTATGTAGCTTGCCTAAAAGCAGGCAAGGTATCAGGATAGCCACAATGATGATGATTCCACCCATGGTGGGGACACCTACTTTGTTTACGTTGAACGGATCAATCGATGCATCGCGCTGGGTTTCTGTAATTTGTTTCTTTTTAAGGTGGTTGATAAAATATTCACCGAAGATTGCTGAAATAAGTAGAGCAAGAATGACAGCCATCAGCGAGCGGAATGACACGTAACTGAACATGCCTGCTCCGGGAAAGTCAAATTGCTCTAAATAATTAAACAGGTAATATAACATTGTTCCTCCTTATTGTTCGTTATTGAAAATTTCTTTTAGCACTTCTTTGTCGTCGAAGTGATGTTTAACTCCTTTGATTTCCTGATAGTTTTCATGTCCCTTTCCGGCTACCAGAATAACGTCGCCTGCCGAGGCCAGCATACAAGCTGTGCGGATTGCTTCTTTGCGGTCGGCTATGGAAACTACTTTTAGCAGTTGTTCTTTGGTGAGTCCGGCAAGCATATCATTGATAATGTCTTGCGGCTCTTCAAATCGGGGATTGTCGGAGGTGATGATGATCCGGTCGCTCTGTTTGGCCGATTCTTGTGCCATGAGCGGCCGCTTCCCTTTATCCCGGTTTCCTCCGGCTCCTACCACCGTTATAACTTTTCCTTGTCCCTTTAGCACATCATGGATGGCATTCAAAACATTGACCAGTGCGTCAGGAGTATGTGCATAATCTACGATAGCTGTATATCCCTTGGGTGAGCGTAGCGCATCGAACCGTCCGGAAACAGGGCGAAGCAAGCTCAGAGCAATCAGTACCTCTTCGGCCGATTTGCCCAGCAGGCAGGCTGCGCCGTAAACAGCCAATAGGTTGGAGGCATTAAAGCGTCCGATAAACTGTACATTGACTTCCCGGTTGTTGATATCCATCAGCATGCCTTCAAACCCGTCTTCAAGTACTTTACCTTTAAATTCACATAGTGTGCGGAGTGAATAGGCAGCAACCTTTGCCTTCGTATTTTGAACCATGACAAAGCCGTTTTTATCATCAGCATTGGTTAAAGCAAATGCATTTTTCGGCAGGTTGTCGAAAAAGGTTTTCTTTGCTTTCAGGTAGTTTTCTACCGTTTTGTGATAATCCAGATGGTCACGGGTAAGGTTGGTAAAGATACCTCCGGCAAACTTTAGTCCTCCAATCCGTTTTTGGGCAACAGCATGTGAGCTCACCTCCATGAAGGCATATTTACATCCCTCGTCTGCCATTTGTCCCAATAAGCGGTTGAGAGTAATGGGGTCGGGGGTGGTGTGGTCGGTAGGAATAGCTACTCCGTCGATATAGTTACATACCGTAGAGATAAGTCCCACTTTATATCCAAAGTAACGGAACATATTATATAATAAGGTAGCAATGGTGGTTTTACCATTGGTTCCAGTAACGCCTACCAAGTCGAGTTTGGAAGTCGGGTCACCATAAAATGTTGTAGCCAGTTTCCCTACTGCCTCTTCAGAATCGGGTACTTGTATATAAGTCACCTGTTCAAGCCGGTTCTCCGGAAGGTTTTCGCATACGATTGCAGTTGCTCCCGATGTAATCGCCTTATCAATGTATGTGTGTCCGTCGGTTTGTGTTCCTTTTACTGCAACAAAAAGATATCCCGGCTTGATCTGTCTTGAATCCATTTCAAGTCCTTTGATTTCTTTTTGCATATCACCTGCCGACTGGCAGATATGGACCGTTTTTAAAATTTCTTCCAGTATCATTTTTCTCAATTTATTTTAGCGTTAATGTAATAGTTTGCCCTCTATGTACATACGAACCTGCAGGTATACTTTGGGAGATGACTTTTCCAACTCCTAAGAGCCTTACTCTTAACCCTTGATTTTCTAATATGTAAACCGCATCTTTGGCTCCCATACCTTTTACATTAGGTATATGTTTGGCACTTATCTGGGTTTCTTTTAGCTCTGCATAGGCTTCTGTAGCCGTAGCTTTTCCCCAAACGGGCTTTTGCTGTTCCGGAATGTTGTCACTATTGCTGTTTACATTAAGTTCTCTTAAGAGGTATGCAGCTTCAATGATGTCTCCGTTTTTGATGTCGGGAATCAAAACCGAGGTTGAGTCTTTGGCTTGTGCCAAATCCAGATTAAGATGTTTGGCATAGACCCGCTCGGCTATCCGGCTGAAAACACTTCCTGCCTGTATTCCTCCGGAAGGCGATCCCTTGGGACCTTGTATAGATACAAGGCAACTGTATTTAGGAGCTTCCGACGGGAAATATCCGCAGAAACTGACCAGATAGCTGGTCCCTCCAGCTTTATATCCGGCTTTCCCCTGAGAAATTTGTGCCGTACCAGTTTTTCCTGATACGCTGAATTGCTTGCTGCCAGCAGACTTGGCAAGTCCGTGCGACACGACTCTCTGGAGGATGGTTCGTATCTGGGCCAAGGTTGTGTCTGAACAGATTTTAGGGTTGATAATCTCAGTGGGGAACTCTTTTATTACTTCTCCGTCTTTGGCTATCTCCCTCACAAATTTAGGTTTGACCATAACTCCATTGTTCGCTATGGCATTATAAAAGTTTAGAACATAAATCGGCGGAATCATGGTTTCATATCCGATACTCATCCATGGTAAAGTGGTTTTGGCAAAATAGCGTTCCTTAGGACCTTTGATGCGCGGTACCGCTTCACCCACAAAGCCTAAATTCAGCGGGGTATCGATGCTCATGCGGCGTAATCCGTCAATAAACCTTTGAGGGTTATTCCCGTAATATTTGTCGATGATGGATGAAACTCCGATATTGGAAGAAACCTCCATGATTCGTGTAACATCAATTTCCCCAAATCCGCCTTTATACCAGTTCCAGTCTTTCATGTTGCTTCCATGCATGTTGACAATTCCTTTTTGGGTGTCAACAAGCGTATGTGGCGTAATGTATTTATCTTCGAGTGCTACCATGATGGAGGCTGTTTTAAAGGTTGAGCCGGGTTCCATCAGGTTACTTACCGATAAATTTCTCATCTCGTAATAGTGTCCGTCATTTCCCCGTGTCATATTGACGTTTGCCTTTACCTCTCCGGTCGCTACTTCCATTACGACAGCTACCCCTGAGGCTGCTTCTAAGTTGGTTAGCTGGTCTACCAGTGCTTTCTCTGCAATGTCTTGAATATCAACATCGATAGTTGTTACGATATCACAACCGTCAATGGGCGGCATATCCACGATGTTCAAGTATTTGTTCATCACTTTTTGCCGGTGCGTAATTCCGTCTTTTCCCCTTAAAATGGAGTCATAGGTCAGCTCAAGTCCGTTTTTTGCTCCCAGAGTCATATCTGGAAACATGTCCCCCAAGGTGCGTGCAGCTAAAGAGCCGAATGGTTTTTTCCGCTGGTTATAAGCCAGTTCATGGAACCCTCCTTTGTATTTATTCAAATTGAATACAGGCAGTTTTTTGACTTCCTTATATTCAATATATGAGATGCGCTTAGGGTAAAGCAGGTAGTTTCTGCTTTTTATACGGCGTCCCTTTAAAATGTGACGGCGGAACTCCTGAGCACTTTTATCTGGGAAAATCTGATGGAGACCTTCGCATATTTTGGTTAGAGAGTCCATCAGCACAGAGTCTCTGCCCGATTCTTTTACCGCCACAAAGTCCATGAAAATTTTATATTCCGGCAAACTGCTTGCCATCAGTTTATTGTCGGCCGATATAATATTTCCGCGTGTAGGGTGTACCACTACGTTTTCCTTGATATAGCGGTCGGCCACATCTGTCCAGTATTGTCGTTCGCCAAACATAATGATACCGGCTTTGACAATGACAGCGATGGCAACCAATGTCATAAGGAATACGATGAACGTATAGCGGTGCATACTGTTTTTTTGTCCGGGTATCATATTTTTAATCTTCTTTAATGAGATAAGGTGGAGTAGCCGCAGTTTTTAAGGGAGTTCCCTCGGCAGATATATACTCTTCGATTCGTGACTGGCGGCTACGTTCAGTCAGTTCCGAAGAAATAGTCAATGCGTCGTATTTGGTGTCAGTCAACTCTTTCTTCAGATGGTCTATCTCGATGATTTCACGCTGACTTTCATATCGGTTGTTGATGTAAAAAATGGTCAGCACAACAATCAGAATGAGAAGATTGGTCTGTCTCTTCAAAAAGTTATGTGCAAGGATATCTCCTCCTAAAATGCTTTTCAGGGTCACCTGGGTGGCTTCTTCTTGTGATTTGTCTTCTTTATTTTCCATGTGTGTTATTTTTTTTCTGCAATTCTCAATTTAGCGCTTCGTGAGCGTGGGTTGCGTTGTATCTCTTCATCAGTAGGTACGATGACTTTATTGTTGACGAGTTTAAAAGGAGTCTGTATATTGCCGAAAAAATCTTTCTCGGCTTTACCTTCTATGTTTCCCGTTTTCATGATATTCTTCACCATCCGGTCTTCCAGAGAGTGATAGGTGATAACCACCAATCGTCCTCCCGGCTTTAAAGCTTCGGTTGCAGCGTATAGCATTTCTTTTAAAGCCTCCATTTCCTGGTTGACCTCAATGCGGAGTGCTTGAAAGACCTTTGCCAGCTCTTTCTTTTCCCGTTCCTTCCCGTAAAGCGGTTTGACTATTTCCAGAAAGTCGCCGATGGTAACGATGGGCTTGATGCTTCGGGCTTTCACCAGTATGTTAGCCAACTTGCGGCTGTTTTTCAATTCTCCGTACAGATAAAAGAGATTGGCCAGCTGTTCTTCATCGTAGGTGTTGATGATTTCAGAGGCGGTCATACCGGCGCGCTTATTCATGCGCATATCCAAGTTTCCGTCAAAGCGGAAGGAGAATCCGCGCTCACTGTCGTCAAAGTGGTGAGAAGAAACGCCCAGGTCGGCAAGAATGGCATCTACTTTGTCAACTCCATAGTAGCGCAGGAAGTTATGCAGATACCGGAAGTTGCTCCGGACAAAAGTAAACCGGGAATCATCCACGATGTTTCGTTCGGCATCTTCATCTTGATCGAAACTGAACAGACGGCTCTCTGCGTCCATTTGTCGTAGGATTTCTTTTGAATGGCCTCCGCCTCCGAAAGTCATGTCTGTGTAAATTCCTCCCGGACGAAGATTCATGCCTTGAATGCTTTCCTGTAAAAGAACAGGGATATGGTAAATAGGTTCTGTTTCGTTCATGAGCGTTTAAAATAGTAAAGTTTTACCTTAATATATTATTAAAGGTGTAAAATTAGACATTTTCTTACATTCCTTCACCCTCTTTCTGAAAGAAATTTCCAAGAAGTTATCAACAGGTTGTTTACTCTTTTTGTTTGGGAAGCGTGAGGATGACTTGATTTTTCCTGACCGGTGATGATTGTGGATAAGTTTTTGTTCTAAAGAAGATTATCTGTTGGAATAGCTAACTTTCAGCGGAAATCAGTCAGTGGAAATAGGGTTATGTGAAAAAGAATGATGCTGGAGAGAGAGGCACGTGATGGAGGTATATCCCTTTAAAAATAAGATAGCCGAAAAATGTTACTGTTTTATTTGGGTTTTCCAAATATTAACCCCTACTTTGCATGAAATACAATTAAAAACAGAACTACTGATAAAATGAAAAACATTTGTTTAGCGGGTATGATGTTGGCTTGTATGGCAACATCGTCTTTATTTGCACAAGAATCAGTTGTGAATAAAATCATTGAAATGGGGCAGAACGATAACCAGGTAATGCATCATCTGGATATCTTGACTAATCGTTTTGGCGGACGTCCTATCGGTTCGGATGCCTATAACAATGCTGGTGAGTGGATGCTGAGAGAATATAGAAAGTGGGGCTTGGAGGCTCGCGCTGAAGAAGCCGGTGAACTGCAGGTAGGCTTTAACCGCGGTCCTTGGTTTGGAAAGTTGATCAGCCATGACAAAAGGATGGTTTTACATTTTGCCACTCCTTCATATACATCCGGAACAAAGGGTGTACAGTGTGGACATGTAGTGATGGAACCTCGTACGGAGGCTGAATTTAATCGCATGAAGCATCGTCTGAAAGGAGCTTGGGTATTGATTTCAGGAGCCAATAAGGGATGGCCTGTAGACCGTTCTGCCAAAGGGGATTCTATCCGTGAGGCTGTGAAGAAGGAAAATCAGGAAATTGTGAAAAAGAACGCCGAGCTACGTCGCCGTAACTGGGAAAACGGAGAAAAAAATGAGATGATACCTTTGCGTGAATTTCCGGCTTTGTTCTATCATGAAATGAAAGAGGCGGGTGTATTGGGATTTATCCAGTCCTCTCGTGTGCCCATCCGTGCGCTTTATGACCGCAAAATGCTCGATACGATGACTTTTGATAATGCTCCGGAACTGCCGGATATCAAATTGGATGAGCATCAGTATGAGATTATAGCCCAGATGGTAAAAGAACGCCGTGAAGATTTCTTGCTGGAGTTTGATATTCGTAATCATTTCAAATTAGGTCCGGTAAAACATCATAATATCGTTGCAGAAATCAAGGGTTCGAAATACCCTGATGAATACGTGATTGTAAGCGGACATTTAGATGCCTACGATGTGGCAACGGGCGGAATAGACTGTGGTACAGGCATTGGCCCGATGATGGAAGCTGCCCGTATGCTGGCACTTTCAGGTGCCAAGCCGAAGCGGACCATCCTTTTTATCGCATTTTCCGGTGAGGAATTTGGATGGGTTGGTTCAAAAGCCTATGTGAAGGCGCATGCCGATCAGTTGCCTAAGATTTCGAATATGTTTAACCGCGATGGGGGGCCGGAGCCTCCGGTAGGAATCCGTGTGTCAAAGGCCATGTACGATGACTTTGTAAAAATAGCCAAGGATATTCAGCGGATTCGTCCGGATTATCCGTTTGAGGTTTCTGTTGCTTCCCCGCGTCCTCGTCCTACTGAACCGGGAAATGTAGACTCTGAAACTTTTGCCGTAGAGGGAGTCCCTACTTATGGTTTTATAGAGGAGGATATAGAAGGATATGATTTTGATTACGATGAAATCTGGCATACAGAGCGTGACCTTTATACTAAGAATATTCCAGACTATCAGAAGCATGCCGCTACCGTTACGGCAATTATGGCATTGGGCGTAGCCAACTTGGATAAGCAACTTCCTCGTGAAGGGGTTTATACAGAACCGGAAAAATAATGGGTTGCCTCGTTGTCTGAAGACAGCTCTCTTTATCTTGCTCTCTTGTTATTCCGAAAGCGGATTTGTGAGACTTGAGATAAATAAAAAGCTTCCTTCCTGTTTCTTTGTGGAGCAGGAAGGAAGCTTTTTTATTATCGCTCTTTATTTAAATGTGTGTGCGATGGGGTATTTGCGTGAAACAATATGGATGTAAGAACGTTTCAGAAAGTAGTCTGGAGCAGTGTCCCCAAAACGTCGAGTTTGGCAAAAGATGAAAAATCCGTCATCCGGGCATTGAGATTGCTTCTACTTCAGTGTTATAGCCTGTTTTTCTTTTTATTGATTGATTTCTCTACCTTTTTTGAATGATTTATGATTGTTTATTATACACTAATCATTTATCTTTGCAATGTAATAATGTTAACACATAATGAATTGAGCGTATGAAGAACAAAGTATTTTCGTTTCTTTTTTTCTTGTCTTTTTTTTCATGGAATACTGTTCGTGCAGTAGAAGAAAAAGATTATGTAGCTTATCTGTTTACTTATTTTACGGGTAATCATATCAGTGATGAATCTGTGCATTACGCTGTAAGCATGGATGGATATTCTTATTGGGCATTAAATGACAACAAGCCTGTTCTTGACTCCAAGGTAATCAGTTCGACGGGAGGTGTGCGTGACCCTCATATTCTGCGGAGCGAAGATGGAAATACATTTTATATGGTAGTAACCGATATGGTGTGTGGCAATGGCTGGGATTCAAACCGGGCAATGGTCTTATTGAAATCAAACGATTTGGTAAACTGGTCACACTCTATTATTAATATGCAAAAGCGCTATGAGGGTCAGGAAAGACTGAAGCGTGTATGGGCTCCACAGACCACCTTTGATAAAGAAGCCGGTAAATATATGGTGTATTGGTCCATGCAGTATGAAGGGGGGGCTGATGTGATTTATTATGCGTATGCCAATCCTGAGTTTACTGATTTAGAAGGCGAACCTAAGCCTTTGTTTATTCCGGAAAACAAGAAATCATGCATTGATGGTGATATTGTTTATAAAGACGGAGTTTATCACTTGTTCTATAAAACCGAAGGACACGGCAATGGCATTAAGGTAGCTACAACCCGTTCGCTCACTTCTGGAAAATGGGTAGAAGAACCCGATTATAAGCAGCAGACTAAGGAAGCGGTTGAAGGTGCAGGAACCTTTAAGCTTATCGGACAGGATAAATATGTTCTGATGTATGATGTGTATATAAAAGGGGCTTATCAGTTTACTGAAACAACCGATTTGAAACACTTTAAAGTGATTGACAACGAAGTGAAGATGAACTTTCATCCTCGTCATGGAACCATCATTCCGATTACACGTGCAGAGTTGAAACGGATTACCGATAAATGGGGGAAACCCGCAGAGTTGGGGGAACTTCCTAAAAACCCGGTTCTTCCCGGTTTTCATGCTGATCCGGAAGTGCTTTATTCACATCAGACTAATAAGTACTACATTTATTCAACTACCGACGGTCAGCCGGGTTGGGGAGGATGGTATTTTACTGTATTCTCTTCGAACGATTTAGCAGACTGGAACTATGAAGGAGTGATGCTTGATTTGCGTTCTCCTCAAGTACCTTGGGCAAACGGAAATGCATGGGCTCCGGCTATCGAGGAAAAATTGATTGACGGTAAATATAAATACTTCTTCTATTATAGCAATAGTTCGTTAAAAATTCGCCAAGCCTAAGCGGCTCTGGCAGTAAATAAAA
>CAUDXH010000013.1 GCA_958453305.1 uncultured Bacteroides sp.
CGGTTTTATTGTTTAACTTTTAATTTTTCGGTAAAAATTTACCGAAGTATTGTTAATCATATATACAAACAGTTATTATTGAAGAATAACTATCCAAGCGAATGTATGATATCTATTTCAAAAAATGATACTATCATACAATATATCGGGAATAAACCTTCCTCATTATTTTCTTTACAAACAGATAAAGTACCTCTAAGAAAAGATTATTCCATAGTTATACAGGCGCAATTCGTAAACCCCAATAACCTTTTTTTCGGAAAGATGGGGTTACTCCTTGTATCTACAACTATACTTCTCATTTTTGTTGTATTCTGCATAATCTATCAAGTAAGAATAATATCAAAAATCAATAAGATATCCCAAATCCGTGAAGACTTCTCATACGCTATGGTGCATGACATGAAAACACCTCTCAGCACAATTATGATGGTACAAGATATGCTGGAAAGCGGAAGGCTTGATACTAGACCGGAGATTAAGAACAAATATATGAGTATAGCAAAAAGCGAGACAGATCATCTGTTTGCTCTCACCAACAAGATACTTACCATCTCTAAGCTGGAAAACCATAAACTGGAGATGAACAAAACAGAAGTCGAGCTTACACCGATAATAGAGAAACTGACCGAAAAATTCAAGGCTAAAGCACAGAAGCCTGTAAACTTTATCATCAGCTTGCAGGCCAAAACAGCCTATGCCGACAATGACTATCTGGGTGAAGTAATAAGCAATCTGATTGACAATGCCATCAAATACTCTAAGGAGAGTGTGGAAATAAACATCACCACTGAAGAAAGTGAGCGCTACACCATACTGAAAGTACGAGACAATGGGCTGGGCATATCAGAAGCCGATCAGAAAATCATATTCCAAAAGTATGAACGTGCAGCGGCAGCAAAGCGCAGCCGAAGAAACGGAGCTTCAGGCTTCGGACTCGGTCTGAACTTTGTTGACCAGGTGATAAAAGCCCATGAAGGAAGAATATTCGTAAACAGCACAGAAGGAGAATTTACGGAATTTACCATCTATCTGCCGCTTGAAACTCCAAAAAACAGACATAATCGGTAAAACACAAGGCTGCTTGTTATTATGGCAATAATATCATATAAGTAACTAATCAAAATTAAGTAGCATTATGTTTAAGTTTAATACCCAAGGTATCCCCGACAGCCGCCAATGCCCTATTGACGGTGTAAAAGAGGTTGTCGCTACTTGCATAATCCTGCGGTCTGATCCATTTAGTTTTCATTATTCTCCACAAGGTTTCCGCAAGGTTCAGGTGAGGGGAATACGGTGGAAGGTAAAAGAGAAAAAGTCCGCGTTTCTCCCACAGTTCTCTCAATTCCCTTATTTTCTTGTTTCAATGTACGCTCGCATTGTCAATGCACGATTAACGTATCTTTCTTTATGTTCAAGGAAAAGGTGTCAAGGTATTCAATGACCTTGTCCGCGTCAATACTTTCAGTCGTGTTGAACCCATGATAGCGGTTGTTCCTGTCTATCATGCCGAAGATGTTGACCCTTTGTGCCTTTGGGGATGGGATATACACGTCTTCGTTACGGAATTGCCAGCCGTAAGGCACATAGCCTTCGGTGCACACATGGCTTTCATCGGCGTAATAGAGGTCTATCTTGCCGTTTATGTTCAGATGTTCAAGTTCTTGCAACTTCTCGGTCTTATACGCATAGAGTTGCGGCGAGGGGACTCCCCTGGGGCGTTTTCTTATTCGCTTATATCTTGCGCCAAGGCTGATAAAAAATGCTTGAATGTCAGGTCGCTCGCTTCCTTGCCAGTGGCCTTCTGCCAGGCTTCCCGAGCTTTGCTGACGCTCTGCCTGTCCTGTTCTATGGCCTTGCGAACAACTTCCTCGTCCGTACAGTCCATGATAGGTTTTCGCCCACAGCCGGGACGGGTCTGCAAGCCGTCGATGCCTTCCGACAAGAAACGTTTTACCCAAGAGTTGACAGATACATGTGACATCTCCGTCTGCAAACCTATGGCCTTGCTGGAAAGTCCAGTAGATTTGAGCAGTACGGCACGACAGCGCATCCGAAAGCAATGGCTGTCTCCCTGTCGGAAAACCGTTTCCAACGCCAAGCGTTCGGAATCCTTTAATAGGATTGATTTGATTTTGCCCATAAGTGCATATTTGAATTTTATGAGGCAAAGGTATCAAAAACCTTATGATATAAACCAATTATGAACATCTACTTAACACAAATATCTTCATAGATCTTATATCTGTAGATTTATTGGATGAATTTTCCATTTACACAAAATATTTTATAGTGCCGATTATGAATCAATTTATGCTTATTTTTGAAAACAGAATCCAGATATAAGAACAAACTTACAACTGAATCCTGTTTCCATTTACACAAAATTCTGGACAGTGTCTAAAAAAGTGACTGACTCACGGACAGCAATAAGATTTTATTGGCCAACATATTATTGTATAATACTCATCTCCAACGCTTCCCCACTATCAGGAACAAGCACATTTAAAATTTGCATTTCCTTGTCATAACTCCATATTACAGCATCAGCAAATATATTTTCCTGTTCTTGTAGTTTGTCAGGCTTTACCTTCTTTTGTTTTTTTCCAGCTATTACAACTTTCTTAGGCGATTCTTCTATATAAAATCGGAAAATCATATTCCGCTTAGACGGTAGCTGGTAGTTACTACCCTCACGTGGGGAAATAGCAATTTCAAACCCTTCAACTGTAGTTTTCACATTAATCGGAGTCTTCAAGAACTCGTCTTTTAAATATCCCAAATCGGTCCCTTCATCTTCATACAAAAGGAAAGAAGCACTCTGACCTTCTACTGCTGGAAAGACTTCAAATATAACAGGATATTCGGGATGTTCACCAATATAATTCATCACTGGCATAGTAGGAATGATTGATCCTTGCTTTACAAACATTGGGATACATGACAATGGTGCATCCACTGTCAACCATTGTTCTCCCGAGTAAAGCGTCCTTTTATCATTATAGTTCAACCAGTTACCCTCTGGTAAATACAAGTTCTTAGTTTTCGCATTTTTCTTTACGACTGGAGCTATAAGCAATTCTTTACCAAACATAAACTGTGCATCCGTATCAAATGTTTCCACATCATAAGGATATTCAAGAAACATTGGACGCATAATTGGCAATCCTGCATCATGAGCTTCGCGAGCATACGTATAGATATAAGGAATCAATGAATATTTCAATTCTATAGCTTTTTTCACATTCTGTTCTGCTTCTTCCCCAAAAATCCATGGTTCAACTGCATTGTTACCTTCATGATGAATACGACTTAACGGATTAAAAGCTCCCATCTGTACCCAACGTGTATAAAGTTCAGCCATTGCTGAATAATCTTTAATATCTCCACAATATCCTGATATATCAGTTGTAGTAAAAGGTATCAAGCCTAATCCTGCAGAAAGTAATACAGGAATCTGATTAGCCATCTGCGCCCATCCCTGCGTTACATCGTCACAGTTCCCACTATCACCAGTCCAACCAAAAGTATAACGCTGCAATCCTGCATAAGCAGCACGAGTCATTTGAAATACACGACGATTGGGATTACGTTTTTCAAACTGCTCTTTCACAACTTTGTCCCAAGTTAACCCATACACATTGTGAATCTCACGATGCATTCCCAAATGATGTTTCATCACCAAACGATCCACATCCTCTTCATTACTCCAAGCAGGCTCACCCATATCCGTCCAAAATCCACTGATACCGTCATTTATAGGCTTTTGCTGATATGCTCCCCACCAATCTGCAACCTCAGGCTTTGTAAAATCTACCACACCACAGTTTCCACCCCATGGCCAAGGCATATCATAAGTTTTGCCTGTTGTTGAATCAGTTACAAAATAACCAAGACTATCAGCCTCCTGCCACTGTTTTTTATTAGATTGAGAAATAACAGGATCTTGTGAAACTACAACCTTAAAACCTTGTGATTTCAAATCTGCCAGCATCTGTTTAGGATTCTCATAATTGCCTTTACGCCATTCAAAATCTTGCAAGTTCTGAGTCCAACCAATATCTTGATAAATAATATCGCAAGGAATACCACGCTTTCTATATCCAGTCGCAATCTCCCGTGTTAAATCCTCACGAGTGAGCATTCCACGACATTGAGCAAATCCCAAAGCCCATTTGGGCGGCATAATTGGCTTTCCTGTCAGTCCTATATAATGTCCCATAATTTCCTTATAGTCCTTGCCAAACATGAAATAATATATCATTTCACCACCTGGAGCTTCAAAACTATAATAATCTCGACTCTCTGTTCCAAACTTAAACTCTGTTTTATAAGTATTATCTAAAAATATACCATAGCGATAATTACTCATAAAAAACGGAATACTCTTATATAAAGGATCATCAGCTACACCATAGCAAGGCCGATCACTATTCCACATTTTATATGTTTCCCCTCGTCGATCTAATTTACCGGTTTTTTCTCCC
Organism: uncultured Bacteroides sp.; assembly: GCA_958453305.1. Lineage (GTDB taxonomy): Bacteria > Bacteroidota > Bacteroidia > Bacteroidales > Bacteroidaceae > Phocaeicola. The sequence goes on from CAUDXH010000013.1 coordinate 4,488, forward strand.
AATCCAAAAAAATGCTCATCACGCCTCAGCATTTTATATTCTACCTTCTTTTCACCTTCACAAGTCCGGCCATCACCATAATCACTAAAAATAAGCTTTTGATATTTATCAAAAATCTGAAGTTTCAAGGGGGATTTATTAACGCGTATTCTCAATACAGGTGTAAAAATCTCATAACAAGACGCTTCCTCATTCACATTGACTACTCCCACATCTTCCAGTTCTTCATTAATAACAGCAAACGAAGAATTTAACCGTTGTAATTTCCCGTCTGGAGAGTACCATATCCGAACTACGGATTGCCCACACAATTTCAATTGAAAAGCTGCACCATTATCCAAATGAAATGTTACTTCACGCCCTTGTTGCGAAAATGACTTACAAATAGGTACTGCAGCTTGCACTACGACTGACACAGCTAGGAACAACCATCCAACAATATATCTAAACATAGGCTTATGATTTATAATTATAATTCTCTAACTTTACAATCTATCCAAGACTCAATTAATTTACTTCATCCTAAAAAAAGAATAAGCACCTCTGTAAATCTAACCTCACAGAGGTGCTAACATCAAAGTTCTAATTAGTTATATCAACCTTTATAATAAATATTATTTTATAGGCGATACAGATAGCTTTTTCAACCCCTTCATTTCGTCTGAATTTGTAACCTCAAATAGACTTACAGCATATCCACCTGCTTCTACCGTATTTATTTTTAGTTTGTTCTTAGAGTTAACAAGTCCTTTTACAATCTGATATGATTGAGGATTTAACTTATAATCAGTATCTTTAGTATCAGCATATATGGTAGCTATATAATTCTTCCCTTTTTCCAAAAAATCAAGTGAAATAACTGATTGATGATTAGCATTACCTGTAGCACTACCAATAAACCAATTATTCGTTCCCTTTTCTTTTCGAGCCACAGTTACATATTTCCCTGGTTCTGCTTCAAGATAAATACTATTATCCCAATCAACCGGTACATCTTTTATAAATTGAAAAGCATCCATAAAACGCTCATAATTTTCTGGAAGATCTGCAGCCATCTGAAGAGGGCTATACATCGTTACATACAATGCTAATTGATTTGCCAATGTAGCATTTACGTGTGAACTATTACTCGGATTTAATTTGGAAATATTCATTTCAAAAATACCTGGTGTATAATCCATCGGCCCTCCTTGAAGTCTCGTAAAAGGCAAGACTGTCGTATGAAATGTTTTACTGCCACCAAAAGCCTGATACTCGGTACCACGTGCAGATTCATTTCCAATCAGATTAGGATATGTACGACAAAGTCCTGTAGGACGAACTGCTTCGTGAGCATTCACCATTATTTTATGTTTAGCAGCCTCTACAACACAATACAAATAATGATTATTCATCCACTGCCCATAATGGTGTTCACCATAAGGCAAGATATTTCCCACATACCCACTTTTTACAGCTGTATAGCCATATTTATTCATTAACTGATAAGCCTGTTCAAGATGTCTCTCATAATTACGAGATGAACCAGATGTTTCATGATGCATCATCAACCTTATTCCTTTATCATGTGCGTATCTATTCAACTGTTCAATATCAAAATCAGGATAAGGAGTCACAAAATCAAAAACATAATCTTTTTGATTTCCAAACCAATCTTCCCAACCAACATTCCATCCTTCTACCAACAACTGATCGAATCCATGTTTCGCAGCGAAATCAATATACTTCTTCACATTTCTTGTATTAGCAGGATGATTACCATTAGATTTTACTTTCCGATAATCCGTTTCTCCAAGCTTCACGGACGGAATATCATTAGTATAGCTCCATGGCTTCCCTCCAGCAATCATCTCCCACCATACACCCATATATTTTACAGGTTTAATCCAAGAAGTATCCTCAATTTTACATGGCTCATTCAAATTCAAAATCAAATGAGATGATAAAATATCACATGCATCATCAGAGACCATAACTGTACGCCATGGAGAATGACATGGAGTTTGTAAACGTCCTTTGAATCCGTCTGCATCAGGAGTAAGCCATGACTCAAATACCATGTTTTTGTCATCCAAATTCAAATGCATACAAGAATAATTCACCAAAGCTGCTTCATGCAAATTAATATACAACCCCTCATCTGTTTTCATCTGCAATGATGTTTGCACTCCTGTTGGGGAAAATACAGTTTGAGAAGCATTAGAAGTTACCGCATTAGACAATAATGAACGTATTTCTGACAATTTAGATTCTGTATAATCATATTCTTGTGTATCATAATCCCCAGGAATCCACCAAGCCGTATGATCACCAGTCATAGCAAACTGACTATGCTCCTCTTTTATTACAAAATAAACTAAATTTTTTTGCTGGGGAAATTCATAACGGAATCCAACCCCATCGTCATATACCCGAAAACGAATATTCATATAACGATCTGTTGATGGCTGCTTCAACTCTGCAAGAAGTTCATTATAATGATTACGTATTTCTTTGACCTCACCCCATACAGGCTGCCAAGTTTCATCAAAAGTAAATGTAGTAGCATTAAGTTGTTCAAAGCCATCCATCAAATTCTTTCCATCACGTAATTCCAGACCTAATCTACTTTCTTTAATTACAGGTTTACCTTTGTAATCTACTTTATAAGTAGGTATCCCATTCTTTAACTGGAAATCAATTGAAACGATTCCATTAGGTGATGTTACCACATCAGCATCAACATTTAATGCTGAAAATAATAATGCAGATACAATTAATTTTAGCTTCATACTGTTTTTTATTCTTATTTATATTCAACAACCAACATGTTCCAATATTTTAATGAAGGCAAAGTAAACTCTAAACGGTTCCCATTTACCTTAAATGCAATTGGGATTACGGCTCCTCCGGCATAATCAGGTGATGCCATCCAAAGACCTTTCACAGAACGTGAAGGACAAATACTAAAGGAAGGGCTTTCAATTGTATTTGGTTCCGGCATAGTTCCATAATCATCACGCCATTCATCACTATCAGCTTGTGATAAGTTCAACAAATGAATAACATCCTGATTTTCCAGACTACGCCCTATCGTACATAACTTTCCTTTAACCGGTGGCCAGGATTGCACCTCAAATTTACCGTCAACAGATGCAATATCGACATTAGTTGTCAATGAACCACCATCACGCAGCACATTCTGATAAGCAGTCATAAAATCATAATAATGAATTATATCCTTTTTTAAAGCCTCCGTCATTTTCAAGTTGTCATTAGGGAAATACTCCTTGCACAACATGTGAGGGCCAAGTTCCAAATGCGAACCTCCCAACGCAAACATCACCGCATCGGTCAACAAGACCCCAGGAGCATTAAATTCACCTACATTTTCAGCCAACCAATAGTTCATATAGGCTGCAAATACAGTGTTCAACTGATTGCCAGAGTATTCATTATTTTCATCTATAATTGTTTTCAGATGACTAAATTTCGCCTCAGTACGGTCATTATCTTTACCCCATACCTCATTATACAAAAAATCAACCTTTCCTGTTTTGGCTATCTGTTCTGCTCCATAGCGACTGACAGCATTCATAATCAACCTCTTATCTGGATGTGCTTGCTTCATTGCCTTTATAAATGACGCATAACCTTGTGTCAAATCAACTTCCTTACCATAGACATTAAATACGGTTCCTCTGTTTCCCAACTGATCTATCTGATAACCATCAAAAGCAAAATGATTATATACGTCTGTATTACGTTGTATCAAATAGTCCTGCCATGCCTTATTCCCCGGATCTGTCAAATAAATATTACTTTTCCAACTATCAGGCAATTCATGGCAATCACGGGTTTTTGCCTTATAATCTTTGAAAAGCCCCCAGCTATCTTTCACACCATCCAAATTCGCATCATCTAAAGCACCAAAACAAAGATTATAAAAAATGGACTTCATCCCCAAAGCATGCTGCACCTCAATATACTTTTCCACAATTTCTGTATATACATCACGATTGGCAACATCCTTATACACAGGCATAATCTGTCCATCACGGGTACTTCCTAAAGGCCAATGATGCTTATTATGCCAGTCTTGAAATTGTACACCATTAATGTGGCAACGGCTCAAATAAGACATCTCATCCTTTATATCTTCATCCGATTTCTGACCAAACTCTGCCACAAATCCATACCGAGGAAATCGTTTCCAATCGCTAGAAGCATCAACCGCAATCGTGCCGTAAATAACTTCCTTATCATCTGAATCATCCGACGATGCATAAATATCAACCATATAGCCTGTAAAATCTATAGTTGGAAGAGTCCAAGTCCATGACGAGCCAGCCAAAGGTTGTTCTTCAATTACTTCATCCAAATGACGATAACGAATTCTTGCGTTCGACGGAATATCACCTAAAATTGCAAAACTTACTGTTTCTCCTGGTGCATAACAAGCTTTATCCGTAAATAAAGAAATACCAGTTCCTTCCTCTATTTTAATAGAAACTTCCCCTCCTTCATATTCCACATTTGCCATTCCTACTCCGTCATCGTTATTACATGCAGTAAAAAGGGAAAAAATTCCTGCCAAGTAAATTATTTTTTTCATGATAAATAATTCTAAATTAATCAATTCTTCTGAACTAAGAGTTTTTCTGTAGCTTGATTCAGGGTAATCGTATAGTTTCCCGGATCGGTCACAACCCATTTATTATCTAAGCTTCCATAACCATAATCTGGATTTGTTTTATCAATCCAATACATATCATATTCACCTGCTTCAAACGTAAGACCATTTTCTACAGCCATAAACCAAGCTCCCATCCAATCAGACTGGTTATCACAGGTAAACTTAATTTCACCTGTTGTCAGATTTCCAGTCCACTGATAAGTATATTCGTCAATCTTTGTCATTGGAGCAGAAGAAGGCAAAGTCCAACCTGCAGGAGTAGCAGCACCTATCAAAGAAATTTCCGTATAAGGTTCAAAAGGAGCCATCACCATTTTTTCCTGGCCTGTTGTTATGTCTAGACGAATCTTATAGGTCTTTCCGCATTCTTCTTCTTTCAAAACCCATTTCTGATCTGTACCACCCAATTTTACATTAGTATCCGTATACGGAGCTTTATCTTGAGTTGCCATATACATATTATCCCAACTTCCATCCATGGTTCCAAACTTAAACTCACCATCAGGAGTCCATGTAAATACATCACCATATAAAAATACGAACGGATTCACAGGGTCTTGCTTCATCGGTTTAAAAGTCCAATTAGTAAAGCTACCGACAAAATACAAAGTATTAAAAGCTGGAGCCACTGGAGTACTCTTGACTATATTCAGAGTATTGTTCAATAAATCAATCGTAAGCTTATAGGTTCCGGTTTCTGTTACCTGAAATTTCAAGTCCTCTACCGTATCATCAATTTTTTGAATAATATTTGTGGTCATACCATCACTTAATATTTGTTCTCCATCAGGAGCACAAACATAAGCAATAGAAGAAAAGTCCATTTGAGTAAAGAACTTAAAATCCTTACCCTCGGTCAATGTTGCAGTAATATTAAAAATACCAGGTTGCTGGTTATCAACCAGACTGCACACTCCCATTTGTTCTACATACCATCCACCTTCCGTCGCATCACCACAAATATATAATGTCTCAGAAACCGGTTCATAAGTAGTCACTTTAAAAGAAACAGAAGAATTCTGCTCATAGTCTTCATAACCAACGACCTCTGCAATCACAGTTGCTTCAACTTCCACTGTTTCACCGTTTGTCAAACTAATTCCAGCAGCATGCAAATAATCATTTAATTCTCTAACTGTAAAAGCATAAAAAAGTTCCTGATCATTAAATCGCTTATTTAACAATGGTTCTGTAGGTCCAGTACTTCCTGTCTCCCGCAGCTCCAACTTATAATTCAACCGTGCTCCTGTCCCATAATTTGTACCACTAGTCCACTTTAATGTTAGAGCTGTCAAAGCTGCATCATTTTCATTAAGATTAATCACCTCCTTATCAGCAGTCAATGTCAGCACATCATAGCCTTTATTTATTTCAGTCAAATCCTCTGAACAAGAATTTAACGTAAAAACACAACAAAGCAATATAGATAAATAAAAAAATATATTTTGAGTTCTCATAATCTATAAGTTTAAGTTGTTAATAACCAGGGTTCTGTACCATCAATGCATTCGCATCCATTTCTACTTGTGGAATAGGAAGTAACATACGATCTTTAGTTGCATTTACCTTGCCAGTAGAATTAAAGAACTTTAAAGCATAATCACCCCCATCAATACGGATTAAATCAAACCAGCGATGACCTTCGAATGCAAGTTCCATCCGGCGCTCATGAATGATTTTCTCCTTCATTTCCTCCTTATTAGTTGACAGAAAGTCTCCTAATCCGGCGCGACGTCGTACTATATTCAATGGAGTTTGTGCCTGAACCGTTTCACCCAATTCATTCAAAGCCTCCGCCTTCATCAATAATACATCCGCATAACGGTAAGCTATAAAGTTCTGAGGACTTGTCTCTGCATCCTGATATAAATTTAAAGAAATAGGAACAATAAATTTACGCACATTACGTCCAGTCATAAAAGCATAACTTGCCTTATAGGACTTTCCATCAAAATCCGGACATCCTTCATAAAATACGGTAATATCTTTACGTTTATCACCTTCTTCATACGATTCAAAGAATTCATCAGTAGGTTGATTCCACCCATAAGAACCATAAGTAAATCCAGAGCTACGAGGCCCCATAAATGTTGAACACCAGGATGACTGTCCATCATTTGCCCAAAAACCGCCCGTTCCTGCATTCTCTCCAGAATATTGTATTTCAAAAATAGATTCTGCACTATTCTTATTTTTAATTAAATTCTCATTCCATAAAGAAGCATAATCACAAGCTGCCAAATCATATCCCATCGTAGCGATCTCATCACATAAATCAACAACTGCCTGATAAAATCCTTCTTCGGGTGCTAAAGATGCATAGGTATTACCGTATGAAGCAAGAGTCAAATAAACTTTTGCTAACTGAGTGCAAGCGGCATCCTTAGTAGCACGTCCTAAGTCAGCTGGAGCTAACTCATTTTTTTGAGGTAAGCGTTCTATAGCCTCCTTACAATCTTTTATAATCAGGTCATAGACTTCTGTTACTGTATTACGGGCAATGTCTTTAGGGTCACTAACTTTAGCCGGTTCTGTACGAATAGGAACTCCTCCAAAACAACGAACCAAGATAAAATAATAATGCGCACGTAAAAAATAAGCCTCACCCAAAGAACGGGTCAATATTTCCGGAGAAATATTATCCGCATTAGCTGATAAAGACTGAATGGCTGTATTGCAATTACCGATACCAGTATATCCTCCTCTCCATAATCCAACTGCAAGATTATTACTTGGAGTTGCATAGAAATTAGCAACTTCTTTTGTTTCAACTCCATCAGTACCTGTAGAAGGGTCTCCCCCCGCTTCGCTATCACCGGCACAAATATCCATACTCCAGATACGCTGATTATAAAGATTCATAGACTGTAAAGACTGATAACATCCGTTAGTCATAGCTACAGCCAAATCATCGCTCACAGGAATAGTAGTACTAGGAGAATCCTTAGGATACTTTTCCAAAAAATCGCTGCAAGAAGAACAAGTCAGCAAGGCAGATGCCAATATTATATAAGTAATATGTTTCATAATAATTGTTTTTTCAGATTAGAAATTAAAGTTGACTCCTAAACTAAGAGTTCGTGAAATAGGATAACGATTATTATCTATCCCATTAATAGCTACTTCTGGGTCAAAACCAGAATATCCAGTAATAGTAGCCACATTATCGCAAGAAACAAACAGACGTGCATTCTCCAAGGTTAACTTCTTTATCCATTTTTTGGGGAAATTATATCCTAACGTAATATTCTTTATACGCAAATAAGAGCCGTCCTCAACCCAACGGTCAGAAACACGATTATTCTTAGCTGGGTCATTCAGTACCGCACGAGGCATAACATAACTTGTTCCTTCCCCTGTCCAACGGTTCAAAGCTGCCGTAGTTTGGTTCGCAGCCCCAGCCATTCCCTCATTCGTTATATTATTTGCATTAAAAATATCATTTCCACTCACTCCCTGCAAATAAATAGACAAATCAAATCCTTTATAACTCAGGTTATTATTCATTGAAAATATCCACTTAGGAGATGGATTACCAATGACAGTACGGTCATCTTCATTAATTTTTCCATCATTATTCAAATCTTTAAAACAAATATCACCCGGACTAGTTTCCGTACTTTGGAATGCATGTGAATTAACTTCCTCCCAATTTTGGAAAATACCATCAGTCACATACCCATAAAACGTATTTATCGGAAATCCATTAGCCAAACGAATTACATTTTCACCGGCAATCTCATTACGGAACATCGGTATGTTGCTATTTAAATCTACAATCTCATTGGTATTATAAGTCAAATTCAAACTAGTATCCCAATTAAAATCCCCTCCGACAAAGTTATAAGTATGTAAAGCCAACTCAACACCTTTATTACGGACCTTTCCAGCATTAGTCTGACAACTTGAAACGGTCTCATCAAAGCCTGCAGTAATAGGAACTGAAGCTGAAACTAACATATCCTTTGTATTCTTTACATAGGCATCTAAGGATAGATTTACACGCGAGTTAAATAAACTTAAGTCAACTCCGATATTGGCCTGATGAATAGCCTCCCAACGGATATCAGGATTATACAAACTTGTTGTAGTCAACGCATCGACAACCTCCCCTCCAAAAGCATATTTACGGATATCAAACAATGCTGCAAAATCATAATTACCAATTGAAGCCTGGTTACCAGTTACTCCATATCCTGCACGTAATTTTAAATCGGACACGACCTCACTTTGTGGAAACCAAGATTCTTTGGATATACGCCATGCTAATGACACAGAAGGGAATGTACCCCAACAATTATTTTCTCCAAAACGTGAAGAACCATCACGTCGTACAGTTGCCGTAACTAAGTATTTATCATCAAATGAATAGTTGACACGAGCCATATACGAAAGTAAAGCCCATTCGCTCATGGAACCCGTCAAGCTTGTTATTTCCTTCGCATTGGTCAACTGACTAAATTCATTAAATAAAAAGCCGGATACATTACCATTCATGTAATTATATTTATTCCACTGTGCAGAACTACCTACCATAGCATCTAAATGGTGCTTTCCAAAATCTTTATTAAAAGTAAAATAGTTATCCCACAAGTAAGTAAAAGATTTATCACTACTTTGGTACTTACTTGTTTCACCAGCTTCTCCAGAAGCAGTCCAGTCATACTTTGGATAAAGGTCCTCATTAAACCAAAATTTAGCATCATAGCCAAATGTTGACTTAAACTGCAACCAGTCACAAAACTTTATTTCTGCTGAAATATTAGCCAAGAAATTATATCCATCCGTCCGCTTGCTATCATTGTATATAGGCCCAATAGGATTACGCATCGTTCCGTACCAGTTAGCCTGTGAACGATTGTCGTAGTCCGGATAACCAGGATAGCTCCAGTCACCCTCATCTGTTTTAACCGGCTGTGTAGGAAGTGCCTTCATTGCACCGGCCACATCATAGCTTCCTGAAGTTTTAGTATCAGTAGAAAATGTCAGGTTATTTGAGAACTTCAACCAATTCAAAACCTGAGAGTCCGTGTTGGCTTGAAACGTAAAACGGCGATATTTAACGCTCTCTACCACACCTTTTTGCTCTAACAATCCACCCGAGACATAATAATGAGACTTTTCATTCCCTCCAGAGTAACTAACTGTATAATTTTGTGATAGTCCTGTACGGAACATTTCATCAAGCCAATCAGTACTTGAAGTCAATGAAGAAGGATCCGCCCACAAAGGATTTGTTGTTTGCCCAGCTGCAGAAAGCATATCATTGCTATAAGCTGCATACTGACTCGCATTCAACATATCTGGTTGATTCGTAACATTCTGTACAGCCCAATTAGCACTGAAAGAAAGCTTACCTTTCCCACTTTCTCCCTTTCTCGTAGTAACCATTACTACACCATTAGCACCGCGAGAACCATAAATAGCTGTAGCAGAAGCATCTTTTAGAACATCAACACGCTCGACATCTGCCATATTGATAGAATTAAGTCCTAAATCTGTAGGTACTCCATCAATTACTATCAACGGATTACTATCATTGATAGAACCAATACCACGTACTCGAATAGTAACATTATCTCCGGGCTTACCACTATCTATAATCTGCAATCCTGCAACTTTACCTTGCAGTGCCTGACCTACGTTAGATATTGGAGAGTTCTTCATATCCTTCGCTCCGACAGAACCTACTGCTCCTGTCAGGTCACTCTTTTTCATCGTACCATATCCCACAACAACTACCTCGTCCAATAGTTCCGTGTCATCTTTCAAAGTAATAACAAGCGGCTGGTTACCTGTCACTGTTACATTCTGACTTGCGTATCCTATATAAGAAATCACCAAAACCGATCCTTTAGGAATACTTAAAGAGAATTTTCCATCAATATCCGTTATAGAACCATTCGACGTTCCTTCCTGGATAACATTTGCCCCAATAACAGGTTCTCCTGTAACATCCTTTACAGTACCTGTTACCGTAAGATTCTGACCAAATACACTCGCTGTAATAAATAGCCCTCCTAAAAGAGAAAGCGCTCGCTTCTTTTGTAGAAACCTTGAAGTGTTGTTTTGCATAAATTAGACTTTTAATTAATAAATTAGATGTAATATTACTACATCCTTTTCTAACAATGCAAAAGTATTATGCTAATATAAAAGCTTCAAGGCAACTAAGTATAAAAGTAGTAACTTAAGACATTCAAATAATCATAACATTCTAATTATTATAATATTAGAGAATGATTCCAATGTCAAAAAAGTAGTAATCCAATAAATGAAAAGCAAGACGCTACTGCTCTAAACTACCAATTTGCATGACATATTTTTCAAATTCATCCCGATTGCAAGCCGCCTTATTCCGTGCCTTAGTTCGATAATTATAAATGGTAGTAACCGAATAACGAAGGAACTGAGCTATTTTTACACTATCTGTAATACCTAACCGAATCAATGCAAAAATACGCAACTCTGTATTAAGCCGTTCATTAGGCTTTAAATGAACTTTTTCACTTTCAATTAATAGTTTATTAAAATCATCAACAAAAGTCGGAAACAGCAACAAAAAGGTATCATCAAAACTCGCATAAAAATCTTTTAATTCTTTATCAACCAGTCGAGAAGACTTCAACTGATGATACAATTCCTCAACCTTTCCAACCGCAGCTAACTTAGCTAAACTTTTACGGTATTCATCCAACTTCTCAATATACGTTGAGCATTGATCAAGATAACGTCCTATGTAAATCTCCTTTAAATAAGTATTCTCACTCAATGCGTGATTCAACTCCTTCAACTTAGCATTTGATAGGCACAAGTCATTGTTTAAATCCTGTAATTTCCGGTTCGCATCTATTACTTGACGTCGTGCTACCGCCAGACGTTTCATCTGGTAATACATATAATAAACTCCTCCCAATAAAATAAATGACAAGATACAAATACAAATAAACATTATTTGTAACTTATGCTGTCGCCTTGCTTTTTCTAAATGATAAGCCTCATTTATCACCGGAAATATTTTCAAGGTTTCTATAATCCGTAAACGGGCATTACACATAGCTGCATCTTCCATACAAAGTTTCAAATAAGAATAAGCACGATCGAGGTCTCCCTCTTGATAAAGTAACACAGCCAGTTCTCTCAAGGAAGCGTATTCTCTAACCCCCGATTTCATATCAGCTATAGCAGAAAGCAACAAACAGCGTTTCTGGTTCTCTTTATCTCCAATTAAAGAATAGGAGTTTGATAATGTATAATAAAGTATAGCCTCATCATGAACTTCCATTTTATGTCTATTAGTATAGTCTTCAAGCATTGCAATAGCTTCCTTACATTGACCATGAACATTATAACGATCAGCCTTAACAATTTGATAAGTAACAGACTCCTGATTATTTACCATTAGAATAGAATCTCTATAAGAATCCGTTAATCTATTATATTGACCTTTTTGGGCAACAGAAACCGTATAATCAGCCATATTCCCATAGACCGTACGATAAACATGATAATAATAAGGTCGCAAATAATCAGGCAACCGTTCCCGATTAACTTTTTTCATCAAATCCAGAGATTCTTTAAACATACCAGCAACTCCAGAAATCTCCGCCATATTCATTAAAGCATTTATCTGATAATCCTCATTCTGGATACGTTGGGCAACTTCATAAATAGCACGAGCAACATGCAATGAAGAGTCAGCGTTAAAAGAAGAATATCCAGAATATAACTCTCCTAAGATATGATAACGTTGTTCATTCGTTTCTGAATTATCTAACATTTTGTTCAAACGCTCCAAGTATTCCAAACGCTTCTTTATGTACAAAGGACGTTCTTTAATTGCTTTATCAAGCTCTGATAACAACATAGGCATCTCATCTGCCATAGAAGCAATAGCAAAAAAAAGTAGAAATAACGAAATCAAGAATTTCTTCATTTTAGATATAATAGCTATAAATTAAACCAAATTCAAATCTATCGTATGAACACAAAATTAATCAATTAAATGAAACAATAAATATTTCTTTCCCAAATTATAACTGATTTGAATATACCATAAAAATTTATTTCAATGCTCCAGCCACCTTCAGCTCATAATAAGATAAATTACTGAAATATAGATTATCGATTACAGAAAGTGTAAGACCGATATTCAATGCCAAATAAAATATCAGTACGACTGGGGTTATAATCGAAACTAAAAATAACGGCAACGGGAATAGCAGCCAATATATTCCCATTACTGTTTGTTTCTCAAAGGAGAATCTTGCCATGCCCATATTCCACTGGTATAATAATGTCGAAGAAAACAATACAAGACAGAAAAGTATAGCTTCTGTATCGTGTCTCAGCACAAGAATAAGTACAATGAACGGGAACATGGTTATAAAGATATTCCTCAGCCCTGATTTGACCAGTATCAGCTGATACATTCCGAAACTGTTATAGACAGAAAGTTCATGCTTCGGTGGCGTCACCATATAAGTAGTTCCCTGAATAGCTCCCCACAGTATCAGGCATACTTTACAGAGATTGATATTGTCATGCAGTACTCCCATGAAAGACAGAAAGAGCAATACCGCATACGGTAGTACTTGTTTCCGGAACATCCTTCTATACAACAAATCCCCACTGTATAATAAAGGCATAGGCATAGCTATAGAATGAAACCTGACAGGGTGAATCCACGGCATAACTACCGCAATCAGTATGATAACCGGTAAAGAAATGTAATTTGCAGCAATTATCCCCGAAATAATAAACGGTAAACCGAGCAATAAATATTCTGCCGTAAACAATCTTTTGATTCCATGCACCTGCAAGGACAGAAACTCCTTGTCTTTTCTACTGTTATGATACAGCCAGAGCATAAGCAGATAACACACCGGCAATACCCATACGCTCGTTACTTTCGCAAAAGCATAAAACATGATGGCAGCGATACCGATAAGAAACAGACACCGGAACGGTCCGATGCCTGCAAGTACACGCACAATCTGTTTTGAGCGTAGATTCATATAGAGTAATAAACTCTCCATCATAATCCCCATCAGTTATTCTTCATCTGATTTATAACTGCACAAAGCCTTTCCGCTGTAAAGACGTAACCTCCATAATATATAAGTTTCATCAAAGAAAAAAGCTGCTGCAAAAGCAGAAGCAAGAGAAATAGCCATATCCTTCATAATAAAACCTATAACCAAAGGCAAATATGCCGATAGAATATGTGCCGTAAAATATACAGTTCTGAATTTCCATAATTTCATAGGCTCCTTATAGTCCAGTCTCATTGATGTATTTTTCTTGTTATATCTGATACATAATGATTTATAATTCCATGAATTAAGTAAAAGAAACATCATAAATTGAACAAATAAGTTGACGAATATAGCCAGAATACTTCCCAATCCCATTATGAAAATAATTGAAAAAGGATTCATAAAACACTCCCTCGCTTTCAGAGACGTTTTTATGGTATCCATATCATATACGACATAGAACAGGATAAATGCTATTACAGGGAAAATAAAGCCCCATAATATAGGAGCTATTCTATTGAACTCATTCTTTTCAATAAATACTTCCTCACCTTCTGGCCCTCTTCCGTATGAAATCAATGCCTTCCGCCGAACTGATTCTTTATTAATGTGTTTATTTGATGTTTTCATCTTGTTTATATTTAAGTATTTTTGAAAATCTTATATTTTATCATTGTAATAAAAACCGACTTCTTTAGGATGGTCTATTAACAATGCGCTGTCGGGAACCTTTCTCGTTAAGCTATAAGCTATTATATCACCGATTCCTTCCCATACTAACATTACTCCAGCGAAAAAAACAAGAAAGTTTCCGACAATGAGACCTGTTAACATAGGTAAGAGACCTAATAATAAGGTTGGCATTAGCAATACGATTCTATATTGTTTAGCAGTTATGGCATCCTCACAGTGGCAGTAGGGGGCTAAATGGCTCCACATAATACCAAACCTTATCCTCTTAAATCTTTTTTTGAAAATACCGCAAAGCATATTCCATGTATTAGTTCATGTAAAAGAATAAAACTAAAGGTCACAAGTATCAGTGAGATCAAAGAATAGGGATTTTCAATCAAAGTTTCTCTATATTCTGTATCATGAAAATATCGGTATGTTATAATAAGCAGTGGCGTTCCTATTATTATGCATGGCAAAGAAAATAAATATACCTTATTTATATCTATAACTTTTTCTTTCATACGTTCTGATTTTCTGGTTTTACATTTTGATATTTACCACTCTATTTAAATCTTGAAATGTCTGATAAAACTTCATTTTCAATTTATTGGGTTTTACGTTTGTAAAGGTAAGCTGATGTTGTGGGAGACTATGTTATCTTTATGTTATCGTTAGGTTAATGTGTCAAAGCTCAAGTGCTTGTTCCCAACAAGCATCCACTCCTGATAATCTGTCTTCTAATGAACAGCAAACGGCAATGTCCGGAAATAAACTTTTTTCTACGTTTGTTTCATTCGGTCGAAGAAAATATGAATGACTGATACAGAGGCAGTTCTTTGTAAATGGGAGTTGGACAGGAAGTACATCACCATAGCAAGTTGGGCTTTGAGAAGTTGGAGTCCCAACAATGGGAAAAAGGGCATTGTCTTTAATAAGTGTCAGCATATAGTTTGCGCTGCTAAATGTATTTTGTCCTTGGATAAAAATGGTTTCTCCATGAAAACATTTTTTCGGATTTTTACTTTGTCATAAGAGCGATGAATGCTCCTACTTCTTTCCCAAGATAAAAAAGAATACAAAATATAACAGCAAGAATTCCAATACTTATAAAAGTATTTGCAAATTCATTTCCGGTTATATGATTTTTAATTTTTGAAAAGAAATTGCACATATGTCTATTATTTAATACATTCTGCAATAAATTCACCGGTTGCTTTACCAGCCTCATAAATAGCAACACCTGCGGCAGCTATTCCGCCTATCAGCAAAAAGGTTTCTATAAAACCTCCATTGACACTTTCTTGTTCGTCAAGCGTCATATCTGTAAATAAATACTCTCTCATACAGCTATTTTTGATTATAACCTACATAAACTCCTGCTGCGAATATACCTGTCGCTGCTGCCCATGCCAAGGCTTTGCCAGTTATAGCAACTCCTAATATAGTACAGATAACGACTCCTCCATTAGTTTCCAATTGTTCTTGCATACTCATGGTACGCATCATTTCTTTGTATTCCATAAATTCTCAATTTAAGTTTTACCAGCAAATAATAATTTGCTCAAAAGGATTCAAATTCTCCAGCTGTTTTTCAGTCGGAGGATAATACCCGCCTGTAATTGACAGGACTTCATTTTTGGTTAGTTCTTTCATACGTTCTAATTTTTTAGTTTAACATTTTGATGTTTACCATTCTATTTGAATATTGGAATGTTTGATAACGCTTCATTTTCAAGATTCTCAATCTTGCTTAGTTTTACTGATGCAAAGATAAGTCAACATTATCTGGGGCTATGTTACCTTTATGTTATCATTAGGTTAACACTTATTCTTTGTAGAAATATTTAGCATACTGAACTTTTTGTTATTCTGCAACATATACTCGATATTTCACTCCATCAATATTATATGTAACCCAACCTCCAGCAAATGTATTTAACATTTCATTCTCGCTTAATAAATTCATTACATTCATCATATTTCCAAATTTTAATTATTTACACTGCAAATATATTGTATCAAAAACACAACATATGTTATCTATATCTTATCATTATGTTAATTATAATTCGTACTTTTGCACAAAAAATTACCATGGATAATTATATAAGAAGAATAATAACATTTCTAAGTATATTGATTTTAATATCAATACAATTTATATGGCTGTATAATTCATATCTATTTGCAAAAAACGATATTATTATGCAAACAAGCAATTTACTGGAAACTGCTATCGACGAAGAGACTTTCTCTAGATTAAGTTCTTTACCACAAGGAACAATGGTTAAAAGTAGGCCCCAAAGTGATAGTGGTAAAGATATTCCTGAATTTGCATATATGCAAGAATCTTTGAACGAGCTTGGCTATCCCATGTCTTTAGATTCTGTCGCAAAAATGTTCAAACAAATACTGAAAGAAAAAAAATAAATAATGATTTTTCATTGTCTGTTTTTAATAAAAATAGAATCATAAAAAAAATAGGAAGAACAAAACATTCAATCTTCAATATAAATACAAAACAAATACCTATTAAAGAAGATTATTCATATACGTTAGAAGCTACAATTATTAATCCTCATGTGCTATTCTTTCAAAAAATGGGAATTTTATTATTATCAACTACAATTCTTATTGTTTTTGTTTTATATAGTATTATCTATCAAATAAGAATTATTATTCATATAAATAAGATTTCGCAAATCCGTGAAGACTTCTCATATGCAATGGTACATGACATGAAAACACCTTTGAGCTCTATATTGTCAGCCTTGAATTTTCTACAGGGTGGAAGACTTGATACTAGACCAGAGATGAAAGAGAAATTCTTCAATATTGCCAAAGATGAAGCTGATCATTTATTAACATTGACTAACAAGATTCTTACTATATCGAAGTTGGAGAATAATAAATTGGAGATGAACTGTGAAATGGTAATGCTGAAGCCTCTACTCTTAAAAATATCCGATAAATTTATGGCTAAATCTCCCAAACCAGTTACTTTTAAATTTGACCTGGTTGCTGAGTGTATTTATGCTGATGCTGAATATATAGAAGAAGTATTTTGCAATATGATTGATAATTCCATAAAATATTCCAAGGATCGTGTTGATATTAAAATATCTTCTTCAGAGAATAGTAAATATAGTATTATCAAAATTTACGATAATGGACTTGGAATGAATGATGAAGATCAACTTAAGATATTCAATAAGTATGAACGAGCTTATGCCGGTCGTAAGAAAAAAACTTATGCTTCAGGATTTGGGTTAGGCTTAAACTTTGTTCAACAGGTGATTGAAGCGCACAAAGGGAAAATTATAGTCAATAGTGTAGAAGGAGAATTTACTGAGTTTATTATTTACTTACCTCTAATATTAAAAGAATTATGATAAAATTATTGTTAGTTGAAGATGATGTGAATCTGCGTTACATCGTACAAGCTGGACTTCAGGAAATTATAGGAGGCTATGAAGTTGCTGTTGCCGGAAATGGGAAAGAGGGGCTTGAGATATGGAAAAACTGGAAACCTGATATCATCATTTCAGATGTTGATATGTCGGTGATGAATGGGTTTGAGATGGTAAAAAGAATAAGAGAGACTGACGGTGAGACTCCGATATTGTTTGCTTCTGCTCTGACATCGCCCAAAGATGTAAGGCAGGGGTATGAACTCGGTGTAAATAATTATGTGAAGAAACCTTTTGTTCCTGACGAAATAGATGCTCATATCCATGCTCTCCTGAAAATGAAGGAAGGCATAAGAAGCCGCTCGGAAGAAGGGTGCTGTAAGTTCAGCTATTATATGCTTGATACGGTACATTCTACTCTTCACAATGAGAACACAGGGGAGACTCGTATTCTGACTGTAACAGAATCTAAAATACTGCAGCTTCTTGCCGAGAACAAAAATGAGGTCATTCGCCGCGAAGCCATCCTAAGCCGTTTCTGGAATACAGAAGATGATTTCTTTGCTTCCCGTAGCTTGGATGTATTTCTCACCAAGCTCCGTAAACTCTTCGCCGGAAATCCGGATGTGGAGATAAAGACGATAAGGAGTGTCGGACTGATGCTGGTGGCAGTGTAGGGTGCGTGTAGGCAATGGGTGCGTCCTACACCGTCCTACACTGCGTCCTGCACGCTTTAACTTATTGCTTATAAGTGGGTTAACCCCAAAAACGTGTAGGGTGCAGGCAAATTTCGTGAAAACTCTTTTTGTGGGGAGAGAAGAAGGCTCATTTAAGCTGTTTTTCGGCCTTAGTAATGATAACGGCAAGTCGTAGTAACGGCAACGCCTCGTTCTTAGTAACGACCGAGTCTTGTCGTTACTAAGAGTTTCATGATTTTTTTTGCCCAAGTAAAAGAGTAGGTATAAAGGAGTAGGATGCGGTTCGGCAATACCTTCGCTCAAAAGCAAGCTTTGGACTTGGTACTGCTCTCTCCTTTCACTATCTTTGCGCCGATGAAACTAAATCTAATAATATGGAAACAACAATAAAAAAGAGTGAACGACTGGCTTCACTGGATATTCTTCGAGGATTGGACTTGTTTTTCTTGGTCGGTTTGGAAGGTGTTTTACATCCCTTGGCAAAAGCGGTTGACACGGAAGGCTTCCAGACTTTTATGTGGAACTTTACTCATGTGGACTGGCAGGGATTTTCACCGTGGGATTTGGTTATGCCGTTGTTTCTTTTTATGTCGGGTGTTTCTATCCCTTTCTCTATGGCTCGTTTTAAGAATGAGGCCAATTACAGTGGGCTGTTCCGCCGGCTGCTTAAACGGTTTGTCTTGCTGTGGATTTTCGGGATGATGTGTCAGGGAAATCTTTTGGGACTTGACCCTTCGCGGGTTTATCTTTATTCGAATACACTGCAATCTATAGCCGTAGGTTATCTTTTTACGGCACTCTTTTTTGTCTTTACTTCTTGGAAAACTCAGATGGGTATTGCCGTCAGCTTGCTGCTGGTATTCTGGGCTTCGATGAAATGGATTGTGGTAGATGGATTCGGAGGAGGCAACTATACTCCCGACGGGAACTTGGCGGAATGGATAGACCGTATGGTATTGGGTCGTTTCCGGGATGCGGCTTCCGTGGATGAGGGAGTTGTCCGGTTTGCTCCTTGGTATCGTTATACATGGATACCCAGCAGTCTGAACTTTATCGTGACGGTTATGAGTGGGGCTTTTGCCGGACAGTTGCTTAAGAACGCTTCATTTTCTGCCCGGCGCAGGGTGATACTGCTGGCTGGTATCGGTGCAGCAATGGTGGCTTTGGGATGGCTGTGGAATATAGAGCATCCGGTAATCAAGAAACTTTGGACGAGCTCCATGGTTTTGGTCAGCAGCGGATACTGTTTTCTGCTGATGGCTTTCTTCTACTATGTTGTGGATGTGTGTAAGTTTACCAGAGGTATGGACTGGCTGCGCGTCTATGGTATGAATTCTATTGTGGCTTATATGCTGGCTCAGTGTGTCAACTTCCGCTGCCTTCCTCATTCTCTGTTCCGCGGCTTGGAACAATATGTAGGACCTTCTTGGTATCAGGTGCTGATGGCAGTTTCGTGCAGTCTGATTATTTATTTCATCCTTTTGCGTATGTATCGGCTGCGTATTTACTTGCGGATATAGATGTGAAAATAATAGAATTTTCGGGTTCAAGTGCGTGCTTTCAATACAAATTCGTATTTTTGTCCCATTAACAAGAATAATCAACGTTTATGTCACAGAGTTCACGCCAGGTGCAAACACAGGCACAGCAGCAGGTTCAGACCTTGTCTCCTCAACAAATACTGGTTGTCAAGTTGCTGGAACTTCCTACTCTTGAGTTGGAAGAACGTATTCATGCCGAGTTGTTGGATAATCCGGCTTTAGAGGAAGGAAAAGAAACCGGTGAAAACGTGGATGAGGCAGATGATTCTTTTGGCTCAGCGGATGAGGAAACATCGGGGGCTGATTATGAAGAAGACTTGTCGTTAGGTGATTACCGGACGGAAGACGATATACCAGACTATAAGCTGCAGGAAAACAACCGTTCGATGAATGAAAAGCCGGAGGAGATTCCTTTTTCGGACAGTGTTTCTTTTTATGAAACGCTGAAAGAACAGCTGGATATGCAGGACTTGACTCCAGAAGAAAAGCAACTGGGAGAATACCTGATTGGCTCGCTGGATGATGACGGGCTGCTTCGTAAATCAATCGATACGCTGATTGATGAACTGGCTATTTATCAGGGAGTTTATTCTTCTCCTGAGGAAGTGGAGCATGTCTTGTCGGTGATTCAGGATTTTGACCCGGCGGGAATCGGTGCACGCAGCTTGCAGGAATGCCTGTTGCTACAGATTCAGCGAAAAGAAAATTCACCGCTGAAGCAGATAGAATATGATATTATCAGCCGGTGCTGTGATGAGTTTACCAAAAAGAATAAGGAGAAGATAATCCAGAAACTGGGTATCTCAGAAGAGCAGTATAATGAGGCTACGTCGGAACTGACCAAACTGAACCCTCGTCCGGGAAGTTCGTTGGGCGAGGCGATGGGAAAGAATTTGCAGCAGATTATTCCCGACTTTATTGTAGAAACGGAAGACGATGGCAGCATCAGCTTAAATCTGAATAACCGGAATGTCCCGGAACTGCGCCTGAGCCGTGAGTTTACCGAAATGCTCGATGAGCATACGCGTAACCGGAGCAATCAGAGTAAAGAGTCGAAAGATGCCTTGATGTTTTTGAAGCAGAAAGTAGATGCCGCGCAAGGATTTATTAATGCGGTCAAGCAACGTCAGCACACCTTGCTCAGCACCATGCAGGCTATTATTGACTTGCAGCGTCCGTTTTTTCTGGAGGGCGATGAATCGCTGTTGCGCCCGATGATTTTGAAAGATGTGGCTGAGCGTGCTGCATTGGATATCTCTACGGTTTCGCGCGTGAGCAACAGCAAATACGTACAGACTAATTACGGCATTTATTCACTGAAATTCTTCTTCAGTGACGGTTATACCACGGAGAGCGGGGAGGAACTTTCTGTACGTGAAATCAAGCGTATCCTCAAAGAGTGTGTCGACAATGAAAATAAAGATAAACCTTATACGGATGATGAGTTGGCTGAAATGCTGAAAACAAAGGGCTATCCGATAGCCCGGCGTACGGTCGCAAAATATCGTCAGCAGCTGAATATCCCTGTAGCACGTTTAAGAAGATGATGGAAGAAACGAATATTCCCGACCAGTTGACTTATCATGAGCCTGAACGAAGTTCGGGTAATGACAGCTCTGAAGGTAAGCTGTTTATGGCTTCCCGGATTGTTTCGGCTGTATTTACCCCGTTTATGGTGCCTTTCGTGGCTTTTTGTTTATTGTTTTTCTTTACTTATCTGCGTATCATGCCTTTTGCCTATAAAATGACCGTATTGGCACTGGTTTATTGTTTTACCATCTTAATGCCGATGCTTGGTATTTATTTATTCCAGAAGGTGAACGGATGGGGAATCCGTGAATTAGGGCATCGTGAAAAGCGTTTTATTCCTTACGGGATGACCATACTGAGCTATATGGCTTGCCTGTTGACGATGTATCGCATTCACTTGCCGCGGTATATGAGCGGTATCATTGTGGCGGCATTGATTTGTATGTTGCTTTGTACGCTGATTAATACAAAGTGGAAAATCAGCACGCACATGGCAAGCAGTGGAATGATGGTAGGAGGACTTCTCTCTTACAGCTTTATTTTTCAGTTTAATCCGATTGTTTGGCTCTGTGGTTTCATCTTGCTTTCAGGAATGTTAGGCTCAGCCCGGATTATCGTACGTCAGCACACGTTAAATGAAGTTGGCGGAGGTTTTTTTGTGGGTTTGTTTTGTGGTATCATTGGAATTTTGTTTATTTGAATTTTATTATGAAGTGATGGTCAATAATGGTTCTGTCTTGAAATAGGTTGGTACCAGATCAGACTTTTTTAATTAAAACATTAACCTTATAAATTAAAAACTTATGAATTTCCCAACCAATGTAAAGTACACCAGCGAACACGAATGGATTCGTATGGAAGGCGAAGAGGCTTATGTAGGTATTACTGATTATGCTCAAGACCAATTAGGCGATATCGTATTTGTTGATGTAACTGCTGAGGGCGAAACCTTGGAACAAGGTGAAGTCTTCGGAACGATTGAAGTAGTGAAAACTGTATCCGATCTTTTCTTGCCTGTGGGTGGAGAAGTGTTGGAGATTAATCCGGCATTAGAGGAAAATCCG
Organism: uncultured Bacteroides sp.; assembly: GCA_958453305.1. Classification (GTDB taxonomy): domain Bacteria; phylum Bacteroidota; class Bacteroidia; order Bacteroidales; family Bacteroidaceae; genus Phocaeicola. Next base: position 27,119 of record CAUDXH010000013.1, read on the forward strand.
GAACTGGTAAACAAAGACCCGTATGGCGAAGGATGGTTGATCCGTATCCGCCCTACTGATTTGAGTCAACTGGACGGACTGATGGATGCCGAAGCATATAAACAAATTATTAACGAGTGAATTTGAGTTTTGGGGTTAGTTGGTTTTTAGGATAGGATAACTGACAGGCTTAAAAACGCAAGAACTTGAAAACTCAAAAACTGACAAACTTAAAAACTTGAACATGAAACCTATTGTAAGTATCATCATGGGCAGTACTTCCGACCTTCCTGTAATGGAAAAGGCGGCTAAACTGCTTGACGAAATGCAAGTCCCTTTTGAGATGAATGCACTTTCAGCTCATCGTACTCCTGCTGAAGTGGAATCTTTTGCAAAAGGAGCTGCTGACCGAGGTATAAAGGTTATTATTGCTGCTGCCGGAATGGCGGCTGCATTGCCGGGAGTGATTGCGGCGAACACCACATTGCCAGTGATTGGAGTTCCGGTAAAAGGTTCTGTACTCGACGGTGTGGATGCGCTTTATTCTATTATACAGATGCCTCCCGGAATACCGGTTGCTACTGTAGCGATTAATGGAGCAATGAATGCAGCAATTCTGGCTGTACAGATGTTGGCGCTTGCTGATGCAGACCTTGCACAGAAATTTGCAGCCTATAAGGAAGGTTTGAAGAATAAAATCGTAAAAGCGAATGAAGAGCTGAAAGAAGTTAAATACACTTACAAGACAAATTAATGGATTACTTCAATTATTCCCGCCGACAAGCGGACGAAGTATATGTTGGCGCCACTCCTATGGGTGGCGCTAATCCTATACGTATACAAAGTATGACCAATACGGTCACAATGGATACGGAGGCTTGCATTGAGCAGGCTAAACGTATTATTGATGCAGGGGGTGAATATGTGCGCCTGACTACACAGGGTGTGCGTGAGGCTGAAAATATGAAAAATATTAATATAGGTCTCCGCTCGCAAGGTTACAATACGCCGTTGGTGGCAGATGTGCATTTTAATCCGAAAGTGGCAGAGGTGGCTGCGCTGTATGCTGAGAAAGTGCGGATTAATCCGGGTAATTATGTGGATGCTGCCCGTACGTTCAAGAAACTGGAATATACCGATGAGGAGTATGCCCAGGAAATCCAGAAAATAAGGGAACGCTTTGTTCCTTTTCTGAATATTTGTAAGCAGAATCATACAGCTATCCGTATCGGGGTAAATCATGGTTCGCTTTCCGACCGCATCATGTCTCGTTATGGCGATACTCCGGAAGGAATGGTAGAATCGTGTATGGAGTTCTTACGTATCTGTGTGGAAGAGCATTTTACCAATGTGGTGATTTCTATCAAGGCTTCAAATACCGTGGTGATGGTGAAAACCGTACGTCTGCTGGCTGAACAGATGGAGAAGGAGGGAATGGCTTTTCCTCTGCATCTGGGTGTAACAGAAGCCGGTGACGGGGAAGACGGACGTATCAAATCGGCATTGGGTATCGGGGCTTTGTTATCGGATGGCTTGGGAGATACCATCCGGGTTTCTCTCAGTGAGGCGCCGGAGGCGGAAATTCCCGTTGCCCGTAAACTGGTGGATTATGTGCTGGAACGGCAGAATCATCCCTACATTCCGGGGGCAGAAGCTGCAGAGTTTTGTTATACGAATCCGGTTCGACGGACCACTGTAGCCGTGCATAATATAGGAGGTTCGCACCAGCCTGTAGTAATTTCGGCTCGTCTGGATAAGAACATGGAGGTGAATGAACAGTTTAAGCCCGATTATATTTACTGCGGTCAGAGCTTACCCGAAGTGCGCAGAGAGGATGTGGCTTATATTGTGGATGCGAACGTATGGGATGGAACTGCCAATACGTATCCGGCGTTTAATTATCAGCAACTGGTTGAGCTGCATCATTGTCAGGCTTCGCTGAAATTCCTTTTTACACCTTATATGGGGCTCAATGAGGAAGCGATGGCTTGCTTGCATTTTCATCCGGAAGTAGTCATTGTAGCTCAAAGTAATCATCCGAACCGTTTAGGGGAATTCCGGGGTATTGTGCATCAGCTGATGGTGCAGGAACTTGGCAATCCGGTTGTTTTCTTCCAGTTGTATCAAGAAACGGTGTTGGAGGACTTACAAATCAAATCGGCTGCTGATATGGGGGCTTTGCTGTTCGATGGTTTCTGCGATGGAATCTTGCTTTATAATCATGGAGGCGCGATTGCGGATGTAAAAGTGGATGAAACGGCATTCGGTATCCTACAGGCAGGACGTGTGCGCATTTCAAAGACAGAGTACATTTCTTGTCCGGGATGTGGCCGTACGCTGTATAATTTGGAATCGACGATTGCTCGTATAAAGAAAGCTACTTCTCATTTGAAAGGCTTGAAAATTGGTATTATGGGCTGTATCGTAAACGGTCCGGGAGAAATGGCTGATGCCGATTATGGCTACGTAGGAGCCGGAAGAGGAAAAATCAGCCTTTACAAGCAGAAGGAGTGTATCGAAAAGAATATTCCTGAAGACCAGGCTGTGGAAAAACTGATTGAACTGATCAAGGCAAACGGTGACTATCAGGAGCGTTAATCAGCGTCATGAAATAAGTAAGGCACAAAAGACAGTAAAGCAGTTAGCTTCGTACACTGTTCTTTTGTGCCTTTGTTTTTATTCCTTAGCTTGGCTTTAAATTGCTTCAAACTCGGTTGCCGAGGATTCGGATAACGGTATCTTTATCTTGATTCAGCTGAGAAATCAGTGCATTGACAGACTCAAACTTCTGCTCTCTGCGGATTCGTTCCATAAACTCGATGCGTATCTGTTTGTGATAAATGTCTCCGGAGAAATCGATGATATATACTTCAATGCTTCGGTTGTCTCCGTTATGAACCGTGGGACGGTAGCCGATGTTGAGCATTCCCATATAGCGGACTTCGTCGATATAGACATAAACGGCATAGACTCCTTCTGCCGGAATCAGTTTGTTCGAGCAGGAAGGTTGCAGGTTCGCGGTAGGAAAGCCCATCTTGCGTCCCATCTTATATCCGTCGATGACGGTTCCGTCTAAGAAATAGCGGTAGCTTAAATAATGGTTGGCTTCTGCAATCTCTCCGTTATTTAATAAATTACGTATGACGGAGGAGCTGACCGATACTCCGTCTTCCACTAAAGCACGTGCTTGAGTCACTTCAATACCTAACTCTGCTCCGTAGCGGCAGTAATCTTTGAACGTTTCTGTGCGGTTATGTCCGAACCGGTGGTCATAACCGATGACTAATGCACAGACATTATAACGCTCGTGCAGTAGTTTCATGAATTCATAAGCCGAGAGCTTAGACAGCTCACGGGTAAACGACATCATGAGGCAGTAATCTACTTGAAGTGTTTGTATCAGCGCTTCTTTTTGCGGAAGGCAGGAAAGAAGCTGAGGCTGATAGTCGCTTTGCATTACTTGACGTGGATGAACCGGAAATGTAATCAACGTCGTATGCAGACCTTTTTCCTGTCCTATTTGGGTTACTTGGCGGATAAGATAGCGATGTCCCCGGTGTACTCCATCGAAACATCCGATAGTAGCTACACAGGGGGGAAGCGTGTTTTTTATGTCATCGGTAATAAATTGCATTCAGTTTCTGATTTATTTAAACAGCTGTGACAAGTCAGTTCCGGGAATGTAATAGGCTGCATGCATGCCTGTTGAGGCAGCTGCCTGACAGTTAGCTTCATTATCGTCAATAAACAAAGTTTCTTCGGGAAGCAATGCTGCTTCACGTAATGCCGTGCGGAAAATCTCCGGATTCGGTTTTGCCAGATGCATACGATAAGAAAGGAAGATTTGTTTGAAGCAATTTTTTAAATCTTGACCTTCGTAGCGGAAAGCATAGGCAGAACCATAATTCCAATGCAGTTCATTGGTATTGCTCAGCAGGTACAGGTTATACTGTTTGCTTAATTCGTTGAGTAGGCGAAGCTTTTCTTCGGGGATGCGCACAAGCTCTCTGTTCCATGCATGGTCGATAACTTCATCAGTTAATGCCTGTCCGCTACGGCGGCGGATTTCCTCCCGGAACTCCGCTGTTGTCATTTCACCGCATTCATAGGTATGGAAGAAGCCTGCTTCGTTTGTTCCGGTAAGTAACTGCCGGATGTCATTGATTCCTGCCTGTTCGAAAGCCTGCAGGCACCCCTTCATGTCAAGGTCAATCAGTACTCCTCCCCAGTCAAAAATAATATTTCGGATAGAATGATTCATGGTTTTATCTTTTTAGTCGTTTGATACCTCTTCCTATTTCTCCAATCCACAACACGAAGGATGTGCCTCCGATGATGTAGAGCCATTCGGTCAGCGGAAGAGGTTCGGTGCGGAATACCTTTCCTCCGAAGGTGACAATAATAAACTGTCCTGCCAGAATGATGACAGCCACACTGAGCATACCCATTGCATGTCGGGCATCTTTGAAGATAGAGTGGCTCGTACCGAAGACACTGGCATTAAACAGGTTCCAGAATTGAAGCATGACGAATATTGTAAAGAAAATGGTCAGATGGTGGGTGGTCATGCCTTCCGGGAGTGAATTGAAATAAGACAATATGCCCATCAAAATGGCAAGGAATCCGATACCCACTCCGAATATATTATTCCGCATGGCGGGAGTAATAATAAAATCACTCTGCCTACGCGGCTTTTCATTCATTACATCCATGCTGGGTGAAATGGAAGCCAGTGCCATGGCAGCAAAGGTGTCCATAATCAAGTTTACCCAAAGCATTTGGGTAACCGTAAGTGGAAGGTCTGTTCCAAAGAATGCCCCTAACAAAACGCTCAGCAGAGCAACGACGTTGATGGTAAGCTGGAAGACGATGAATCGCTGAATATTCTTATAGAGTGAACGTCCCCACATCACTGCGGTAGCGATGCTATGGAAGGAGTCGTCAAGCAAGGTAATGTCGCTGGCTTCTTTAGCAACAGAGGTACCTGTTCCCATTGACAAGCCAACTTGTGCATGGTTGAGTGCCGGGGCATCGTTGGTACCGTCACCCGTAACAGCTACTACGGCTCCTTTCTGCTGGAGCAGCTGCACCAGACGTTGTTTGTCCATCGGACGTGCGCGGCTCATTACTTTCAGGTCGAGTACACGGTCGAGTGCTTCTTCGTCGCTTAATGCAGCAAAGTCTACTCCGGTGATGCGGTTGCGTTCCGTATCTTCCGGTTTCCACAAGCCAATCTGCCGTGCGATTTCAGTAGCCGTCCCCGGAGTATCACCTGTAACAATCTTCACACCGATACCAGCCGACTGGCATTTCTTAACCGCATCGGGAACATCCGTACGGATAGGATCACTGATGGCAAAGATACCCAGGAATGTCATACCTCCTTCATTGACCAGTTCGGCACAATCTTCTGAAGCTCCTTCCGGAATATAGCGGTAAGCCAGTCCGAGGGTACGCATTGCTTTGTTCTGATAAGTAAGCAGCTGTTCGTTGTACTGCTTGATTTGCTCTTCGGCAAGATTACACTTCTGCATAACGATTTCGGGAGCTCCTTTAATATACAGCACGCGTTTTTTCTGAATCGGTGAGTTGACTAAAGTTGCCATATACTTACGTTCGGTAGAGAAAGTAAGCTGGTTGATTACAGAAGCCTGCTCGCGCAACTTCATATAGTCTGTTCCTTTTCCGTTCAGCCAGAGCAGCAGAGCGATTTCGGTAGGATTACCCACTCCGGAGGGTTTTTCCCCTTCAGCTTTTTCCTCAAGGAAAGCAGTTGAGTTTGCTGCAATGCTCTCAGCTATCAGTTCTGGCTGATTTTCATCCACTTGTGCCTCATATACTTGCATCAGGTTTTGGGTTAGTGTTCCTGTTTTATCTGTACAGATAACCGTAATTGCACCCATGGTTTCGCAGGCATGCATTTTGCGTACCAGATTGTTGGTCTTCAGCATACGGCGCATGTTGAGTGCAAGGCTGAGCGTAACACTCATCGGCAATCCTTCGGGTACGGCAACTACAATCAGTGTAACTGCCATCATGAAGTATTTTAATACGATACGGGCAATGTCGAGCCACTGATGCCAGTCGGTTATTTGAGTTACACTGAGGTAAGCGTATAAATCTTTGCTGGTGAAGATGATAAATGTAAGTCCGGCAATCGTGAATCCTGCTTTTCCAATGAGATTAGCCAGTTTGGTAAGCTGTAGGTTCAGCGGAGTCTGTTCCATGCTTTGTTCCGTAGCTTGCCGAGCCACTTTCCCGATTTCGGTAGCGTCTCCCACCCGTTCTACAACCATCACCCCATGTCCGTCGGTAACAGTTGTACCGCGCATCACGGTATTCGAAGGATAAGTAGCTTCTTCATCAAAGTGGGCTTCATCGGTTGTTTTGTTTACCATTAATTCTCCGGTAAGGCTCGATTCATTCACTTGCAGAGAAACAGCCTCAGTTAAGGTTCCGTCGGCAGGAATCTCTTCACCGGTATTAAGTATGACTACATCGCCTACCACTACATCCTTTCTCGGGATTTCACGGATTTTACCGTTACGTAAAACCGTAACCGGAGTTTCTTCACCTACCGCATTCAGCAAGTCGAATTTTTTATTGGCGTCGTATTCAAAATAAAAACCGATACCTGTTGCAAGAAATATGGCAAAGAATATACCGATGGTCTCAGCATATTCATTTTCAATTATTGAGATAATCAATGAAAAGACTGCTGCGATGAGCAATACACGGATAACCGGGTCTTGGAATTTTTCCAGATAAAGTTTCCACATAGAGGGACGTTTAGGAGGAGTCAGCAAGTTTGCTCCATGTTTTTGACGGCTCATGAGAACTTCCTGGTCAGTAAGTCCGGTCTGATAAGATTCGTTTGCTTTCTGTGACATAAGTCTAATTATTAAAATATTAAGTGACGCAAAAATACAATATATATTGGAAGAAGCCATCCGATTCGTTTTTTTTAATAAAATTTTCTGCCTAAATGTTGCAAGTCTCCTTATAAACTATTACTTTTGCACAAGTTTCTAAAAAGGGAAGAAACACCGGGCTTGTAGCTCAGTTGGTTAGAGCAACAGACTCATAATCTGGAGGTCCTTGGTTCAAGCCCAAGCTGGCCCACTTGAAAGAGGTTGTAACTGAATAGGTTGCAACCTCTTTTTTCGTGTGTACTTTCGGTTGCGGGTTGCTGTCGGGGGGGAGATCACTTTATCTTTCTTAAAGGCATTTTCGGGGGACGACAGGCAGCTGCAAAGTAGAAGCTCTGGTGGAAAAGTTGAAATGGTCTTCTTTGGAATCATGGAAATTATACTATATTTGTCTTTGATAAATTTAATAGAAAGCTAATTATGAAGAAAATTTTATCGGTGATGGCAGTTATTTGCTGCCTGTTCATGGCCGTACCGGCTCATGCCCAACTTCAGTTTGGTATCAAAGGAGGTTTAAACGTGTCAAAGATTTCAGTATCAAAAGAAGTCTTTCGTCCGGATAATAAAAGTGGATTCTTTTTCGGTCCTACAGCCGAATTTACTTTGCCCTTGCTTGGAATGGGAGTAGATGTGTCGGCACTTTACAACCAGTACGGAATAGATACGGATGAAGGTTCAACCACCAAGAAGAGCATTGAAATTCCCATTAATCTGAAATGGACAATCGGATTCAGCAGTGTAGTGGGAGCTTACCTTGCAGTAGGACCTCAGTTCGGATTTAATGTAGGCAGCCGTTTTTTCCACGATGTGTGTGAGTTTAATAAGAAGTCAACCAGCTTAAATGTGGGTGCCGGCTTAAAGATATTAGGTCATGTACATGTAGGAGCAAATTATAACATTGGTCTGAAAGATACCGGAATGATGTGGAAAGAAGAAGGAACCAATAAGACCCATGTGAATTTTGATAACAACACCTGGCAGGTTTCGGTAGCTTATATGTTCTAATCTGTATCTGCCGTTTCTTACCTGACTGTCAGTAAGTTTTTTCCATGAAGAGATATGTAGATGTCATAGTGCCTCTGCCCATTGTCGGACAATATACTTATGCCGTTCCTGCCGGTGCGGAAGATTGCTTGCAGGAGGGATGTCGGGTGGTGGTACCATTCGGCAAAAAGAAGTTTTATACGGCTATTGTAACCCGTATTCATACTGCTCCTCCGGAGGATTATGAAATAAAAGAAATAGCTGAAATTCTTGATTCGGAACCGGTTATTTTACCCCGGCAATATGAGTTTTGGAAATGGATGGCTGATTATTATCTCTGTACGCTGGGCGATGTTTATAAGGCAGCTATGCCTTCGGGCATGAAGCTGGAGAGCGAAACAATAGTAGTTTATAATCCGGACTTTGAGGCACTTGAATCTCTTCCGGAGCGGGAGCAGCGGATACTTGATTTGTTGGCTTCCGATCAGGAGCAATGTATTACTCAACTGGAGCGGACCACCGGATTTAAAAATATGCTTTCGCTGGTCAAGTCATTGCTTGATAAAGGAGCCGTTAGCGTGAAAGAAGAACTCAAGCGTCATTATAAACCCCGTACTGAAGTGCGTGTGATTTTGTCTGAGGGAATGCGTGATGAGCGAAGCTTGCATATTTTGTTCGATCGGCTGGGGCGTGCGCCCAAGCAGCTGTCTCTGCTGATGAAGTACATAGAACTTTCCGGATGGAAAGCAGAAGGCGGTGAATTGAAGGAGGTTTCGAAAAAACAACTTCTTGAAGCTTCCGGAGGCTCATCGGCAGTGTTAAACGGGCTGGTCGAGAAAAAGATATTCGGACTGTATACCTATGAGGTAGGACGCCTTTCAGAGAAGGAAGTGGAGTCTCAGGCATTCAACCCATTAAGCGAGGCCCAGCAGCAGGCATTCAGGTCGGTTATGACCTGCTTTCATCAAAAAAATGTCTGTCTGCTCCACGGCGTTACGGCAAGTGGGAAGACAGAAATCTATATTCATCTCATATCAGAAGTCCTTAAGGCTGGTAAACAAGTGCTGTACTTATTGCCTGAAATCGCCTTGACCACTCAGATAACCGAGCGTTTGCGCCGGGTATTCGGGAGTCGTTTGGGGATTTATCATTCAAAGTTTCCCGATGCGGAGCGGGTGGAAATATGGCGCAAGCAACTTTCAGCCAACGAGTACGATGTGATATTGGGGGTGCGCTCGTCTGTGTTTTTGCCTTTTCGCCGGCTGGGACTTGTAATTATAGATGAAGAGCATGAAACAACTTATAAGCAGCAGGACCCGGCTCCGCGTTATCATGCCCGGAGTGCAGCCATTATGCTCGCTTCGATGTTTGGGGCGAAAACACTCTTGGGAACAGCGACTCCGAGTATGGAAACTTATTATAATGCTACTCACGGAAAATACGGACTGGTAGAATTGAAAGAACGGCATCAGCAAATCCAACTACCCCATATTGAACTGGTGGATATTAAAGATCTGGCGAGAAAGAAGCGCATGACGGCTCAGTTTTCTCCGTTGCTGTTGCAGAAAATCCGTGAGGCTTTGGATAAGAAAGAGCAGATTATCTTATTTCAGAACCGGCGCGGGTTTGCTCCGATGATTGAATGCCGTACATGTGGCTGGGTACCCCGGTGTAAAAACTGTGATGTAAGCCTTACTTATCATAAAGGGCTGAACCAACTGACTTGCCATTATTGCGGCTATACCTATCCGGTTCCGAAAGCATGTCCGGCTTGTGGAGGAGTAGAACTGTTGAACCGGGGATTCGGTACAGAAAAGATAGAAGATGATATCCGTTTGATTTTTCCGGAGGCGAAGGTGGCGAGGATGGATTTGGATACCACGCGTACGCGTACGGCTTACGAACGGATTATTGCTGATTTTGAGGATGGAAAGACTGACATTCTGATTGGTACGCAGATGGTGTCAAAAGGATTGGACTTTGACCATGTGAGTGTAGTGGGTATATTGAATGCCGATTCAATGCTCAATTATCCGGACTTCCGGTCGTATGAACGGGCATTTCAGCTTATGGCGCAAGTGGCAGGGCGTGCAGGACGGAAAAATAAGCAAGGACTGGTGGTACTACAGACGAAATCGCCTGAGCTTCCTCTGATTCATCAGGTTATGAATAACGCTTATCTTCAACTGTATCAAGAACAGTTGGAAGAGCGGAATCTTTTCAAGTATCCTCCCTTTTACCGCTTGGTATATGTTTATTTGAAACATCGCAAGGAAGAGGTACTTGAGCAAGCTTCGTCAGTGATGGCTGCATACCTACGCAGTGGTTTGGGCGAACGCGTTTTGGGACCCGACCGCCCTCCGGTTTCGCGAATCCAGACACTTTATATTAAGAAGATTGTAATTAAGGTGGAACTCTCGGCCTCGATGGCAAAGGTCAGAACGTATTTGATGCAGGTACAGCGGTCGGTTATTGAAGATGAACGCTTTCGCTCGTTGCTTGTTTACTATGATGTAGATCCGATGTAAATTAAATAAAAATGAAAATAGAACTTGACGTGCATACGCATACCATTATGAGCGGTCATGCGTTTAGTACTTTACAGGAAATGGCACAGGAAGCGGCTTCAAGAGGACTGAAGCTGCTGGGCATTACCGAACATTCGCCGGGGATTCCGGGAACATGCGATTTGATTTACTTCCGTAACCTCCATGTGGTTCCGCGTCGCATGTATGGCATTGACTTGCTTTTAGGTGCAGAAATTAATATTCTGGATACCAAGGGAACACTGGATATGGATGAACACATGATGGGAATGCTCGATTTGCGTATTGCTGGAATCCATTCACTGTGCTATCAGCCGGGAACGGTGGAAGAGAATACCTATGGAATGGTGCAAGCCATTTCTAATCCGTATACGCATATCATCAGTCATCCGGGCGATGGGACTGCCCGGTTGGATTTCGAGCCGATTGTACTTGCTGCTAAAGCGCATCATACGTTGCTGGAGATAAATAACAGTTCATTAAAACCCTGTCGCAAGAAAGTGGAAGCGAAAGATAATAACTTAGAAATTCTACGTCTCTGTAAGCAATACGAGGTGCCGGTGATTTTGGGAAGCGATGCGCATATTTCTTTCGATATAGCTACGTATGAGTATGTCTTGCCTTTATTGGCAGAAACGGACTTTCCGGAAGGCTTGGTGATGAATACCAGTGTGGAACGATTTAAAGCGTATTTACAGATGAAGTAACTTAGGAGTTCATATACGCAAGAACCTAAAACTCATAACCTCAAAAACTTACAATCTTATGAAGAAAATACTTTTCGTGTGCCTCGGAAACATTTGCCGCTCTTCATCTGCTGAAGAGATTATGCGTACTTATCTCCGTAAGGCAGGTTTGGAAAAAGAAATAGAGGTCGATTCGGCAGGAATCAGCAACTATCATCAGGGAGAGCTGGCGGATGAACGTATGCGTGCGCATGCAAGCAGGAGAGGATACCACATTACGCATCGTTCACGTCCCGTATGTACCGATGATTTTTATGCGTTTGATCTGATTTTGGGAATGGACGACCGCAACATCGATGCCTTGAAGGAGCGGGCTCCAAGTATAGAAGCCGAGCAGAAGATTCACCGGATGACAGATTATTGCCGGGTGAAGGTGGCAGATTATGTGCCCGATCCGTATTACGGAGGAACTCAAGGCTTTGAGAATGTGCTTGATATACTGGAGGACGCTTGTAGTGGTTTGCTGGAGTCTCTTTCATCAGATAATAATAATTTAAACGTATAAAAGAATGAATCAGACCTTATATCCTTTTGCCCGCCCTCTCTATGTGATGACAAAGCCGGTGGGAGCTGTATGTAATTTAGCGTGTGCTTATTGCTATTACTTGGAAAAAGCCAATCTTTATAAAGATACCTCGAAACATGTAATGAGTGATGAACTGCTGGAGAAGTTCATCCGTGAGTATATCGGTTCGCAGACCATGCACGAAGTATTGTTCACCTGGCACGGGGGTGAAACCCTGATGCGTCCGTTAAGCTTTTACCGGAAGGTGGTTGAGCTGCAACGCCAGTATGCAGGCGGACATACGATTGATAACTGCATTCAAACGAACGGTACGTTGCTGACCGATGAATGGTGCGAGTTTTTCAAGGAAAATAATTGGCTGGTAGGCATTTCAATAGACGGACCTCAGGAGTTTCATGACGAGTATCGGAGAAACCGGTCGGGTCGTCCTTCGTTTGCGAAGGTGATGCAAGGAATACGCTTGTTGAACAAGCATGGAGTGGAATGGAATGCCATGGCGGTGGTGAATGACTATAATGCTGACTATCCGCTTGAGTTTTATCATTTCTTTAAAGAAATAGGTTGCCGTTACATCCAGTTTGCCCCTATCGTGGAGCGGTTGAGCAAGCATGATGACGGACGCTATCTGGCTACCCCGTTGCAGCCCGGAGAACAGCTTGCCGAATTTTCGGTTTCTCCCGAACAGTGGGGAAGCTTCCTTTGTACGCTTTTTGATGAGTGGGTGCGCAACGATGTGGGGCAGATTTTCATTCAGCTTTTTGATTCTACTTTAGCCAACTGGGTAGGTGAGCAGCCGGGCGTTTGCTCTATGGCAAAGACATGCGGACACGCCGGTGTGATGGAGTTTAACGGCGATGTCTATGCCTGCGACCATTATGTGTTCCCTGAGTTCAAGTTGGGTAATATTTATCAGCAGACTTTGGTAGAAATGATGTACAGTGAGCGGCAAATGGAGTTCGGACAGATGAAACAGAAGTCGCTTCCTGCGCAGTGTCGTGCGTGTGAGTTCCTTTTCGCTTGTAATGGAGAGTGTCCGAAAAACCGGTTTGCAACTACCGCTTCCGGTGAACCGGGGCTGAATTATCTCTGTAAAGGATACCATCGCTTCTTTAAGCATGTAGCTCCCTATATGGATTACATGAAAAAGGAACTACTTGCTGAGCGTGCGCCGGCGAATATCATGGAAGCTATCCGCCGGGGAGAGCTTTAAGTTATTTTTTCAGTTCAGGATAGCTGATACGCGTGTGGTGCATGGTCTTCAGCTTTTCCTTGAACACCGATTTTACCGTAGAGATGTCTTTGAAAGTAATGGGGCATTCTTTGAAATACCCGTCTTGCACCTGACTGTCTATAATCTTTTCTACCAAGGCAGAGATACTTTCTTCTGTATATTCCGGCAGGCTTCGGGAAGCAGCTTCCACAGAGTCTGCCATCATCAAGATGGCTTGCTCTTTCGTGAAGGGGTTCGGACCGGGATAGCGGAATGCTTCTTTGTCTACTTCCTCATTGGGATGTTTGTTCTGATAAGATATATAGAAATATTTGGTCAGTCCGTAACCATGGTGCGTGCAGATAAAATCTTTGATTACCTGTGGTAAATTATACTTATCGGCCAGTTTCATACCGTCGGTAATATGGCTGATTACGATTTGGGCACTCTGCTTATAATCAAGTTGGTCGTGCGGATTTACACCCGACTGATTTTCTGTGAAGAAAGCAGGGTTCAGCATCTTCCCGATGTCATGATACATGGCTCCTGTACGAACCAACTGGCTGTTGGCTCCGATGCGGTTGGCAGCAGCGGCGGTTAAGTTGGCCAGCTGTAAAGAGTGCTGGAAGGTACCCGGCGCTACTTCCGACATTTCCCTCATCAGCTTGTTGTTGATATTGGAAAGCTCTACTAAAGTTACGTTGGAAGTAAAGCCGAATATCTTCTCAAGAATGAAGAGAAGCGGATAAGTAAACAATAGGAAGATTCCGTTTAAGATAAAGTTTACATACATGTGAGTGCTTAGTTGAGCCAATTCATGTACATGGATAAGGTCAAGGGCAAAATAAAGTACCGAGTAAGCTATGGTAACCACCAGTGCGCTTTGCAGCAACTGTGAGCGCTGTGATAATTCGCGTAAGCTGTAAATGCCTGCCATTCCGGCAATGCTTTGCAGGAGAATGAATTCATGTGGGGCGCGTAAGGCTATGGAGCATAACAGAATGGTAGTGATATGAGCCATAAATGCAGTGCGCGAGTCAAGGAAAATGCGTATGGTCATGGGAATCATGGCAAAGGGAACAATGTATACACTGAACAAGGCATTTTCGACCATGACTGATGATAACACAGGGAAGAAGATGATGATAATAAACAGTAAAGCTAAGCTTCCCCGCTTATCGTAATAATCACGCCGGAACAATTCCAGATAAATCATGAAGCAGGCTATCAGAATCGCCACAAAGAGGGACTGTCCCAAAAGGGTCAGTCGTTTTTCGGTAACGGTTTCACTGCGTTTGTTCCATTCCTTTTCCAGCGATTTCAAGATATTATAGGTCTGCGGATTAATAATTTCTCCCCGGTCAATGATTTTTTGTCCGTTCATGACAAATCCGTCTGCCCACGACAATTCACTCAGCAAATCCCGCTTGGCAGTTTCCGATTTGTTTGCATCATAGCTGAGGTTTGGAGTGATATAATTGTTTAGGTTACAGCGTTGAAGCAGACTCTTGTTATAATGAACTGTATCTGCATTAATCAGTGTCTCGTATGCCTTTTTGAAAGAATACAATTCGTTTATTTCAATTAAGTTTGATAGATTTCCATCTACAGCTTGAATATGATGCATGCTGTCTCGCTCCAGCTGTGAGAAGTCATTCGGTGCAATAACTCCTGTGGAATAAATTAAGTTTAACAGGCGTTCGATATGATGTTTATAGGCAGGTGCAGGAATGATATGACTTAGGCTCTGTGCATAGTCTTTTTTGAATTTATCTATCATCTGCCTTGATACATCCTTGTCCAGTTTGTAATAAGGGGTATATAACTGCATGATACTGTCTTGCTCTTTCTTCATGGCAGCATCATCTTTATAGATTGGGAAGTCAAAGGAAGCCTGAAGCAGTCCATATTTCCACGGCTTATTGATGTCAAACTGATAGTTGAACTTTCCTTCATGAGGAAGGAAATAGACAATGACAATCGTAGTTAAGACGAAAATCATACATTTATAGCAGAGTTCTTTGAGTGAGAACTTTCCTTCTGTCTGAAAATTTTTCATATAGGTAGCATGTTTAATGCTGCAAAGTAAGAAAAAAATAGGAGAAAACCGATGAATCTCTTGCTTTTTCTAAAAGAAAATCAAGAAGAAAGCAATCGGGTTTGGGCAGAAGGCTGGTTAGGAATGTTGTTTTTTGCCCATAAATTCTACTGCCCACTATTATGGGTTATACAACTCATAATAGTGGGTTATATAACCCATAATAGTGGGTCGTACGACTCATAACTGTGGGCTGTAGAATTTATCCTTGGAAACAGCAGAAATAAAGCAGGAAAGAGTGGAACTTTGTCTTATGGAAAGTGATTTCCTTCGGGATAAATCTCAAATTCGGAAAAGAATCTCTATCTTTGCAACATTATTTTTAGATAAAAACCATTATGTCAGAAAGAAAAGTAAGAGTTCGTTTTGCTCCGAGTCCGACTGGGGCATTGCATATTGGTGGTGTACGTACCGCCTTGTATAACTATCTGTTTGCCCGTCAGCACGGGGGAGAGTTGATTTTCCGTATCGAAGACACTGACTCAAACCGCTTTGTTCCGGGCGCAGAGGAATATATCATTGAATCTTTCAAATGGTTAGGCATCACGTTTGATGAAGGCGTAAGTTTCGGCGGACAGTATGGCCCGTACCGCCAGTCGGAGCGTCGTGATATTTATAAGAAGTATGTGAAGGTATTGCTGGAAAACGGAAAAGCCTATATTGCCTTTGATACTCCGGAAGAACTGGATGCTAAACGCAAAGAAATACCAAATTTCCAATACGATGCTTCTACTCGTTTGTCAATGAGAAACTCTTTGACTTTGAGTAAGGAGGAAGTGGATGGCTTGATTGCAGAAGGAAAGCAGTATGTAGTCCGTTTCAAGATTGAACCGAATGAAGACGTACATGTACACGACCTGATTCGCGGTGAAGTGGTTATCAACTCTTCTATCTTGGACGATAAGGTGCTGTATAAGTCGGCTGATGAACTTCCCACTTATCACTTGGCAAATATTGTAGATGACCATTTGATGGAGGTTTCTCACGTTATTCGTGGTGAAGAATGGTTGCCTTCGGCTCCGCTTCATGTGTTGCTTTACCGTGCTTTCGGATGGGAAGACACGATGCCGGAATTCGCCCACTTGCCTTTGCTGCTGAAACCTGACGGTAACGGAAAATTGAGCAAGCGTGACGGTGACCGTCTCGGTTTCCCGGTATTCCCCTTGGAATGGCATGACCCCAAGACCGGTGAAGTTTCTTCAGGCTATCGTGAATCAGGTTATTTGCCGGAAGCGGTTATTAACTTCCTTGCACTATTGGGATGGAATCCGGGTAATGATCAGGAAATCATGTCGATGGATGAGTTGGTTAAGCTCTTTGATTTGCATCGTTGCAGCAAAGCCGGAGCGAAGTTCGACTACGAAAAGGGAAAATGGTTTAACCATGAATACATTCTGCTGAAGAGCGATGAAGAAATTGCCGGCTTGTTCATGCCCGTCTTGAAGGAACACGGTATTGAAGCTCCGATGGAGAAGGTGGTAACCGTAGTAGGACTGATGAAAGGGCGTGTAAGTTTTGTGAAAGAACTGTGGGAAACTTGTAAGTTCTTCTTCGTTGCTCCTGAAACGTATGATGAAAAGACCGTAAAGAAACGCTGGAAAGAAGATTCAGCTGAGCGTATGACTGAATTGGCTGACTTGCTTGAATCGCTCGACGATTTTTCACTGACTCATCAGGAAGAAGTGGTGATGAAATGGATTGAAGATAAAGGCTATCATTTGGGTAACATTATGAATGCCTTCCGTCTTACTTTAGTAGGTGAAGGTAAAGGTCCTCACATGTTCGATATTTCGGCTGTATTGGGTAAAGAGGAAACAGTAAGCCGAATGCGTCGTGCGGTAGAGGTGTTGAAGTAAGTTTTTACTTAAAATTTGAGTAAATGATTTATAACTTGATAATATATCTTTATGTAAGTGCTGTCCGTGTGGCAGCACTTTTCAATAAGAAAGTGTCGCTTATGGTGAAAGGCGAGCAGGAAGCTTTTTCTATCTTGAAGCGCAGCATTGTTCCGGGGGAAAAGTATCTGTGGTTCCATGCCGCCTCGTTAGGAGAATTTGAGCAGGGAAGACCTGTTATCGAAGAAATAAGGAAACGCTATCCTCATTATCGCATTTTGCAGACCTTTTTTTCACCATCAGGTTATGAGGTGCGTAAAGATTATAAAGGAGCAGATGTGGTCTGCTATCTGCCGTTAGACACTCCGGGTAATGTGAAGCGTTTTCTTGATTTAGCTCGTCCGCACATGGCTTTCTTTATCAAGTATGAATTTTGGCAGAACTATCTGAATGAACTTCATGCGCGGAATATTCCGGTGTACAGCGTCTCATCTATCTTTCGTCCCGGACAGATATTCTTCCGTTGGTATGGGGGAGGCTACCGTAAAGTGCTGCGCACTTTCACCCATCTGTTTGTTCAGAATGAGGAGTCAGTCCGTCTGTTAAAAGAAATAGGAGTGACCGCTACTACCATCGTGGGGGATACCCGCTTTGACCGTGTGCTGGAAATCTGCCGGCAGGCTAAAGAGCTTCCTTTAGTAGAGCACTTTAAGGGAGGAAATGAAAAGACACTGGTGGCAGGAAGTTCATGGGCACCCGATGAGGATCTTTTTATTCCTTATTTTAATGCTCATCCGGAAATGAAGCTGATTATTGCTCCTCATGTAATCGATGAAGGACACTTGACTGAGATTATTGGAAAACTGAACCGTACGGTGGTGCGTTATACACAGGCAACTGAAGAATCGGTCCGTCAGGCTGATTGCTTGATTATAGATTGTTTCGGACTACTTTCTTCTATTTACCGTTATGGTGAGATTGCTTATATCGGTGGTGGATTCGGGGTAAGTATTCATAATACCCTTGAGGCAGCCGTTTATGGTATACCGGTTGTGTTCGGACCGAATAATAAGAAATTTCGTGAAGCACAAGGACTGAAAGCATGTCAGGGTGGTTTTGAAATCCGTGGGAAGGAAGATTTCAACGGACTGATGGATAAATTCCTTTCCGATTATGCTTATTTGGACAAATCGGGGAAGCGTGCCGGAAATTATGTGCGTGATAATTCCGGAGCTTTGGAAAAGATTATGGATATTGTACCGCTTTAGAAGAGGCGGTAAGGATTAATAAATGAAAGAGGAGGTTTCAGAATAAATCTGAGACCTCCTCTTTCGTTTATGTAAAGTTAGAATCGGAAGCTGATTCCGCCTAAGGCATAGAAGCCTTGTTCCGGATAGCCGTTTGTAGCAAAATATTCCTTGTTTAGCAGGTTGTTCAAGCGGGCAAATACGGTCATCCGGTTAAACAGACTGTATTCTGCTCCTACTGATAACTTGTTTATTGCTTCAGCCTTTCCAAACTCGGTAATGTCTTTCCGGCCTTCGTAGTTGTAATCTAACGTGAGGTGTAAGTCATTGAACACTTTACCACGTGCGGTGAAGCCGATGGCAAACTGCGGTTTGAGACTTAACAGATATTCGTTTTTACTTTCAGTATCCCAGTTATAATAAGTACCTTCTAAAGTGAAGTCAATCCAGTCACGATAAGCATAGCTGAGTGAAGCACCTCCATATCCCACCTTAGCTTTGTCTTGCAACAGGAAAGTATAAATCAGATTACCTCCCGTTTCCGGTGTTCCAGGCAGAGCGAATAAGTCATTCTTCGTAATGCGGTAACCGCCATATAAATGGAATCCCAAACCATTGACGGGTGAACCTTTTAATCCGATTTTGGCATCAAGCTGCGTATGCGAGGCGACAAGCTGATTTGCTTGTGCCCAGTAGGGAGTCAGCTCATTCAGCCGGCGGAAATCATTTAAGTTGCTTCCACCTAAAGCATGCAAATAGATAACATAGGTATCAGCAAAGGAATAGTTGAGTTTTACATCGGGAGCAATTTTAAATCCGCTTCCATTTGCTGTCTGTATATCCACATGCACACCGGCACGCAGATTCAAATTCTCGTTTTGTAATTTATAATACGGGTTCAGCTGTACCAGAGTATAGTCTTTCAATGTATTGTCATAGAATACATTGTCCATGGTCATGCCGATGGTTACTGACTGATGTTCATCTATGTTGGTGCCGATGAATCCAGCGGTGTGGACGATATTCTCTGCACCGCTTTCCAGACCATACGCATGATATTTCCGGTTAAAGCTCCGGTATCCCGTCTGTAATCCAAACTGAATAGCCTGTTCCTTGTTATGAGTAACTATGCCGATATGACCTTCTCCTATCGTGTATCGCTGGTGGCTGTCAGGCATTGGTTCGCTGAGGCTTTCTGCCCCCGAAGGCATATAGTTGAAGGTTTGCGAAGCGAAGTCTCCTCCTATGTGGAAAGTAATGTTACGGAACTGATGTTTGTAATGGAGAGCTGCATCGGTCCGGTAAAAGCGTGATTTCCAGTCGCTGGTGCTTTCCGGCAGAGGAATATTGCCATACATCCCATATAAAGAAGCACTGACTCCGAGAAGGTCTTTAGAAGATATATTCCATAAATAACTTCCCTTTACATCTGTATTGTTGCGGTTCCCGTAGGCAGCGCGTACATAGCCCCGGTAGGCTTTGCTTTGCTTTTGGCTGTCGGTGAAGGCAGCCATCGGTTCAGCTTCCCATTGGAGCATGGGCATCGTTTTCATGGCATAGTCAATGTCTTTTTTAGCCACTTGAGGTTCCTCTATTTTGGGGAGTACGTTTACTTTAAACGCATCCATCACCTCCGGATTATATTGATTTTCTACTACCACCGTGCGGTTTAAGGTAGAATCTTTCTTTTGTTGTTCTTGTGCGGCTGCCTCAAAGGTGGTGAGGAGTCCGGCACACAGTATCATAGCGTTTTTTATCATTGTTCCAGTTTTTTCAATCGGGTTTCAATCATTTGTTTAATATCGTCAGCTTCCTGATAGTTTTGCTGCAAAGACAAGAGGTATTGTTTTGCATCGAGGCTACGTCCCAGTTTGACATATACATCAGAGAGCAGGACAAAACTTCTTGCCAGCCAGTAAGCATGCGGAGTACTTACTTCAATATAGTCGAGCACTTCTTTTTCTGCTTTTTCGGTTTGCCCTTCGTTGAAGTAAATTTGTGCGACCAGATATTTTGCTTCGGCTCCATAGACATTGCGTGTGTCTTTAGCCAATATCGTCAGGTCTTGAATAGCTTCGTTCGGATTCTGGTTTAATAAGGCTTTAGCACGGTAATAACGCGCTTCACTTTCAAGTTCCGGTGACAGTTTGCTGTGAGCCAGCAGTACAGATGCCGATGCAATGATTTCTTCCGGCTGATTGAGCATGGCTGCACTGCGTAATGCTCCGGTTTCAGCCTGTAGGCGTTCTTCCTGTGAGGTTGATCGGTCGGCCATCCGTTTGTAGAGACTGAGTGCTTTCTCGTATGCTTTGTCTTGGTAAGCCATGGAGGCACACATGCTCATGGCTTCGGTAGAAAATTTACTGTCAGGATATTCTATGACTTTATCCAAATAAACGCTTGCGTTGGCATAATCTTTCTGGTTATAGGCTATCAGCCCCAGATAGTAGGACGCATTAACACTGAAGGCTCCTTGCGGGAACGACTGCAAATAATGTGTAAAGCTGTTTTTGGCTTCTTCCATATTACCGCGCATATACACGCGCTCAGCCGCCACATAGGTAAGCGAGTCGCGTTCACTTATATCGAAGTTAGCACCACCGGGTAATGACGAGGCAAAGGCCATATACTCATCTACTTTATTTAAGTCAATGTAGATAGACTTCAAGTCTCTTTGTGCCAGACGGGCTTCTTCGCTTCCCGGATAAGTCTGGATAACCTTTTTGTAGGCAGCAATTGCTTCAGCATAGCGGTCGTTCTGATAATACAACAGACCGATTTCGTTGGCAGCCTTGCGTGAAAGCGGACTGTCGGGGTAGCGTTCAGTTAAGAGTGTATAGCGTGCAATGGCATGTACATTATCCTCAAGGAGAACGAACGCACGTCCTTGCTCGTATAAGGCATCATCGATGTATTGTGACGAGGGATAAGTTGAAAGCAGACGGTTCAATGTTTCAATCTTTCCGGCATAGTCACGCTGTAAACCCTTCACAAATGCCTCTTGGAACAGGGAGTAATCGCCTAAAGCCGGATTGATGATGGAAGCTTGTGCATATTGTGCGCGTGCTTCATCAAAACGGCGGTTATAAAAATAGCAGTCTCCCATGCGGTTATGTGCATCAGCAACTACCGAAGGATCTTGTGCTTTATTTGACTCAATACAGCGTGAGAACCAGGTTAACGCTTTGCTGTATTGTTTTTGTTTGAATTCCGTATAGCCTAAGTTATATAATGCAAGACCATATTCTTGGCTGTTCTTATCGGTAGAGAATTCCAGATACAGGCGCAGGTCGTTTCCGGCAGCAGCATATTGCTCTAAGCGGTAAGCCGATTCTCCACGCCAGTAATAGGCATCAGCTTTAGTCTGGCGGTTATACTGTCCCAGTTGTAATGACTGAGTGAAATACTCCATGGCATGTTCAAATGAAGCCTGCGCAAAAGCCTGCGTTCCGAGGCGGAATAATAGTTTTTGCTTAGCTTCAAGGATGCGCGTTCCGGGGTGGCTGATTTTTTCGATAGAGCGTAAGGCTGCTAAATAACTTCGGGTATTCATATAGACCTCAATCAGATAATCGTTAACCTTGTTGGTATAAACCGATTGGGGGTATTCATTTAAGAAACGTTCAAAGACAGTTACAGACTCGGCAAAAGGAGAATAGGATGTCTCATGGATGCAGAGTGCATAGTTATATAAAGCCTGTTCACGTATGGCATAGTCAAAATTGCTGGTTGAGGCTTGCTCAAAAGCCATGCGTGCCTGATTCCGTTCTTTGAGCTGGAGGTAAGCCAGTCCCATGTGTAAGTAAGCGTTTTGGGTTAAGGCATCTTTCGGTCCGGTTGCCATTCCGAGGCAGGAAGCAGCCTTCGAATAGACCCTTGTATGAAAATAGCTCATACCTAATTTATACATGGCATTTCTTTCCGGATGTTCAGTTGTCTGCTGATACTGGCTGAGTGAACGGATGGCAGTTGCATAGTCGTTCATGCCATAGGCAGCCTCACCGGCTATTCTCCACATCTGTTCTTTATGCTCCCCTTGTGGGTAAGCTTCTAAATATAAGTTGGCTATATGGAGTGCCTCAGCATATTTTTGCTTAATCAGATAAATGTCAGCAATATAAAAAGGAGCTAACTGTTGATAGGCGCGGTACTCTTGTACGGTACGGAATCCTTGCAGGGCTTCGTCGTATTTTTTCTGTACATAAGCAATATAGGCCAAGTGGTAAGTAGCATCGGTTTGATAGGAAGTGCTGACTTCTTTCAAGATGGCAAACCAGAAAGCCGCTTCGCTCAAGTTGTTTATTTTCAGATAAGAGGTAGCAAGTCGCAAGGTGCAGTCGTCTCGTTCTTGGTCGGCAAGCTGTTCAAGGTCGCATCCTTTAAAGTTGGCAATGGCTTCCATATACTTCCCTTCGAAGAAATAGGCAGAAGCGATAAATGACTGGATGCGGTTGGCATACCGTGATTCGGGATGAGCTTCCAGGTAATCGTTGAGGGTCTGGATGCGGTTAGGCATCTGAAGCTCATAGGCAGTACAGGCAAGCATATAGTTTGCCTCGTCCAGCAAATCTGATTGCTTTTCCAATTTGACATAATGTGTCAAAGCTTGCCTTGCAGAAGCATAGTCTTGTCGTAAAAACAAGTTTTTTCCTTCATTAAAAAGTCGCTCTTTTCCTGTGAGCGGTTCGGTTTGCTGTGCAGCAAGCGAAAAAGGGATAGCACAGAGCCATCCGGCGAGCCATAAGTATTTTTTATTTTTCATTCGTTTCAGTGCTTAGAGTTGATATTCTTTTAGGAAGTTCTGAACCCCCTTGCGTACCGAGTCAAGTCCGAACTCTTCGGGATTGATTTGGCTTAATGGAACCCAAAATGATTCAGCCACATCGTCCATGGCTTTTAAACGGGTATCATTTTCTATCTGGCATAGGAAAAACAAATCAAGTGTATGTACTAGAAAACCAGAATACAGGTAAGTGTTCGGAAGTGAAAACAGATAGTTTGCTTTCGTAACAGTCAGTCCGGTTTCCTCCTTTACCTCACGCGATACCCCTTCTTCTCCCGTTTCATTCATGTCAATGAATCCTCCAGGGAGGTCAAGCGTTCCTTTTGCCGGTTCTTTTCCCCGCCGGCATACCAGCAGCTCTTCCTTTTGATTCAGAATGAATGCTACGGTAGCTGCGCTGGAGTTAAAATAGTAAGTAAACCCGCAGCCTTTACAATGTTTTGATTTCTCATTATGAATTTCGAAGTGGGGAGAACCACACTTCGGACAATGCTTAAACTGTTCTAATGGATGCATATTTCCTTTATATTCTTATCTATTACAAAGTTAACTGAATTAAAATACAAATGGTTCAGATGGCAGGTAAAAAATGAAAAATAATCGGTTTAGAGTCTTTTTCTTTGTTAGAAAATGTATCTTTGTTTGTAAAATACGAAGCCTATGTTGGAACGGGATTATGTAATGCGTTTGGTCAGGCAATTTTTGGAAACGCTGGAGAAGCTGAAAGAAAAGAAAGAAGCCGATGCCTTTGCGGTGAAAAAAGAAATACAACAACTGTATCTGACTTATTTCGGACACTCTGCAACTTATTTCTGTCAGGCGGATGTGGATGAGATTCTTTCTCTGTTAAAGTCAAGCTATGCATCGAATGGACTCTTGTGCCGTATGGAGATGTTGGCCGAATTGTATTATTACGATGCAAGTATTAAAACATCAGTTGTTGACAGGCGAAAGATGTGGAGTAAATCGTTGTCTTTCTTTGAATATATAGATAGCCATAGTGATACTTTTTCTTTTGAAAGGAGAGAAAAAATAGCAAAAATCAAAGATTTATTAAAACAATAGCCTCGGATTTATTCTTTTTCCATAAAAAAATATGTTTTTTTTGTTTAAATAGAACAAGAATAAAAAAGTTTTTCTACATTTGCTTACAATATGATAAATACTGATTAATTTATGGAGAAGATTGATAAACTTGACAAACAGATTCTGGAAATTATTTCTCAGAATGCCCGTATTCCGTTTAAGGATGTAGCGGCTGAGTGTGGCGTATCTCGTGCAGCAATTCATCAGCGTGTGCAACGCTTGATAGACTTAGGTGTAATTGTTGGCTCCGGATATCATGTGAATCCGAAGAGCTTAGGATATAGCACTTGTACGTATGTGGGAATCAAACTTGAAAAGGGGTCTATGTATAAGAGCGTAGTTGCGGAGTTGCAGAAGATTTCGGAAATTGTAGAATGTCATTTCACAACCGGTCCTTACACCATGCTTACCAAGCTGTATTCTACAGACAATGAACATTTGATGGAACTGTTGAATTCTCGTATTCAGGAAATTCCGGGAGTAGTTGCAACCGAAACCTTGATTTCTTTGGAGCAGAGCATAAAGAAAGAGATTCCTATCCGTAAAGAAATCTAAGATGGAGTTTCTCACAGCTTGTCATCTGGATGGATTGGTTATCGGCATCTGTACGTTTCTGATTATCGGTTTCTTTCATCCGGTAGTCGTAAAAGCAGAGTACTACTGGGGAACGAGGTGCTGGTGGATTTTCCTGTTTTTAGGCATGGCTGGTGTTTTAGGTTCTCTTTTTATGGAAAACCTTTTGCTCTCTTCGCTGTTGGGCGTATTTTCTTTTTCTTCATTCTGGACAATTAAGGAATTGTTTGAGCAGCGCGAGCGCGTGTTGAAAGGATGGTTCCCAATGAATCCGAAACGTAAGTGTGAGTATGAAAAGAGAATAAGGAAGTAACCGGATGCCTATTGTTTGGTGGTAATATACTAAAAGAAAATTCCGCTATGAATCAGTTGCTTGAAACTGGCTCATAGCGGAATTTTGGGTTACTGCGGTATGTAAGTATTGTAGAATAAACAGGTTTTTCTATGGTGTAACCAGTATTGTTAAAGTAAAATCATGATGAACTTGATTAAAGCAGGATAGCGATGAAATAGCTGTATGTCACTCGTTTTTAATCATATTAATATACTGCACTTGAATCTGATGCGGTTGGGGTAAATTTAATTTATAGGGAATGATAGGGGCTTTTGTATGAGTGAATATGATACAGTAGAAAGGTTGTGCTTTGAATTCTGTCTTGTCTTATAGGAACCTTTATAGGTAACTCAGCGCAATCTGCTAAAACGAAAAACTCCGAAACGCTTTATAATGAAGCATTTCGGAGTTTTGCAGGTGGTGCCACCAGGAATCGAACCGGGGACACAAGGATTTTCAGTCCTTTGCTCTACCAACTGAGCTATGGCACCATTTTTGTTTTGCGTTGCAAAGGTAGGTGTTTTTTTTAACTTTGCAAATTATTTGATGAAAAAAGTAAATAATTAGTGCCAAAATTTCTATTTGGCACTAATTAAGGGAAGTTTTATTGCTTCAAAGGATTCCATCCTTGGGCTTTCAGTTCAAATTCATTTCCATCGCGGGTGATTAAAGCGCGCCCTAATTCCGGTTTGGTTATATGACCAATTACTTTGATTCCTTCTATTTGAGATACTTTTTCATGTTCAGTCAAAGGTACAGTGAAAAGTAATTCATAATCCTCTCCTCCGTTTAAGGCACAGGTGGTAAGATTCATGTTGAATTCTTCCGCCATTACTGCAGTTTGATAGTCAATAGGGATTCGTTCTTCATAAATCCGGCAACCGGTATTGCTCTGTGAACAGATGTGAAGAAGTTCAGAAGAAAGTCCATCCGAGATATCCATCATGGCGGTCGGTTTTATTCCTGCTTTATTCAATTTTTCGATGATATCTTTTCTGGCTTCCGGTTTCAAGAAGCGCTCTAAGAGATACTCTTTTCCGGAGAAATCAGGCTGCACCTCTTTTTCGCCTTGAAAAACGGCTTTTTCCCGTTCCATTAGCTGGAGTCCCATGTATGCAGCTCCCAAGTCTCCGCTGACGCAAATCAGATCGGTATCTTTTGCTCCGTTGCGGTACACGGTTTTATTTTTATCTGTTTCTCCGATGCAAGTAATGGAGATGGCAAGTCCGGTTACAGAAGAAGTGGTATCTCCTCCTACAATGTCTACATGATGTAATTGACAAGCCAATTTCAGACCGTCATAGAAATCTTCGAGGTCTTCAATGCAGAAGCGTTTAGATATAGCTAGGGAAACGGTGATTTGTTTAGGAGTTCCGTTCATGGCATAGATATCCGAGAAGTTTACCATAGCCGATTTATAGCCCAGGTGTTTCAGCGGAGTATATACCAAATCAAAGTGTACTCCTTCCATCAGTAGGTCGGTTGTAATCAAAACCTGCTTTTCTGGAAATTCTAAAACAGCAGCGTCATCGCCTATGCCATATTTGCTTTCCGGATTCTGTAATTTTATATCTTGGGTGAGATGCTTGATTAGTCCGAATTCGCCCAAGGTTGCAATTTCTGTTCTCTTTCCTTCGTACATATTATTATATTAATATTATGCTCTGTTGATTAGTTCGCGCATGATGGTTGTCATATAAGGCTGAGCTTGGTCGGCAGCTTTCTGTACTTCTTCGTGTGATACTTCCACAATCTTGCCTTCCACTCCCAGGTCGGTGATTACTGAGATACCGAAAACTTTGATGCCGCAGTGGTTGGCAACGATGACTTCAGGTACGGTAGACATACCAACTGCATCTGCTCCCAGGATGCGGAACATCTTGTATTCTGCCGGAGTCTCAAAAGTAGGACCTTGGGTGCCGATATATACTCCTTGCTGCACTTTAATTTGTTTTTCCTTAGCAATTTCAAGAGCTTTGGCTATCAGTTCTTTTGAATAAGCTTCGCTCATATCCGGGAAACGCGGTCCGTAAGGTATGTTTTTTCCGCGGAGCGGGTGTTCAGGGAAGAAATTGATATGGTCAGTGATAATCATCAAGTCTCCGATTTCAAAGTCGGGATTTGTTCCGCCGGATGCATTTGAAACAAACAAGGTTTTGATGCCTAATTCACGCATGACTCGGATGGGGAAGGTTACTTCTTTCATGGAATAACCTTCATAGAAGTGGAATCGCCCCTGCATGGCCATGATAGGTTTTTCTCCTAATTTGCCAAAGATCAGCTTCCCGCTGTGACCTTCAACTGTTGATACGGGGAAGTTGGGGATTTCGGAATAGCTGATTTCGTATGCTTCGGTAATTTCATGTACTAAGCTGCCTAATCCGGTTCCTAAAATGATGGCAGTTTCGGGGTTAGTGTGCATTCTGCTTTTTAAGAAGGCCACTGTTTCTTGAATTTTGTCTGACATACTCAATAATTTTTTGGTTAAATGATTGGTCGCTTTGGTTTAAAAATGCCACTTTGATGGGGAGCACATATGCGTTTCCTTTGATGTCGTTAGGAATCGAGGGGTAGCTGGTGAGCCGTGCTGCATCTTTTTCCGTGGTTATAATGAGACGCTTTCCAGAGGAAAGTTGTTCAAATTTCTGTTGTATTAATTTTATGTCATCTTCTGTGAAATCATGGTGGTCTGGAAATGTCAGCGGATATACATGAGGGGTATATGCCGACAACTTCTTGATGAGGCTATGTGGAGATGCAATACCTGTGACCAATAAGATTTCACTGTCGTTTGTGAGCGACTGAAGATTTCTTCTGGAGGTGGGTGAGGTTAGTAGATATAAGTCATCGTATACGAATCGGGTGAAGTAGAGAGACTGCCCGGGCAGTGGGTTAAGCTTTTCACGTATGTGCTTTTGCTCATCGGGGCTCATCGTTTCCGGACATTTCGTTACAAGCAGAAGGTCGGCTCGTTTTTTTCCGTTTGCAGGCTCCCGGAGTCTTCCGGCGGGGAGAAGACAGTCGGAATAGATGGGACGGTTATAGTCAATGAGCAGTATGGACAGACCGGGTTTGACGTATCTGTGCTGGAAGGCATCGTCTAAGACAATGACTTCAATTCCTAATTCGCTTTCCGGATCGGTGAGTTTGGTGATACCGTGGCACCGGTCGCGGTCAACTGCCATGTGAATGCTTGGGAACTTATGTTTCATTTGATAGGGTTCGTCTCCTATTTGTTCCATTGTGGTGAGAGGTGAAGCCAATACGAATCCTTTTGATTTTCGCTTGTATCCTCGGCTCAGTACGGCTGTGTTAAACTCTTTTTGTAGTAATTGTATCAAGTATTCGGTGTGCGGCGTTTTTCCCGTTCCGCCTACGGTGATGTTTCCTACACTGATTACGGGTATAGGGAAGCGGGTTGACTTCAGTAAATGCAAGTCAAAAAGGAGATTCCTTATGACGACTCCCGTTCCGTATAGCAGGGCAAAGGGAAATAGGCATATGGATAATAGAGACTTTAGAACTGAACTCATAGAATTAATGGATATAGAGATTGAATGGTAATCGTGTCTGGAGACGATCGCCATTTTGGATGTTTTTTATTGTAGCAAACCAATCATAATAACTGCTTCCGATTGTTTGGGCTATTTTACTGTGAATATAGGAATGGGCAGGCTCTTCTAAAAGCATAGAGAGGGCATCTGCTTTAGCGGGATAGGAAGTGGTGTGATAATCTTCCAGTCCGGCCAAGCGGGCTGCATGAGAAATGGCTGTGTCTAATCCTCCCAACTCATCTACCAGGTTTAATTCTTTGGCCATTTCTCCGGTCCACACTCTTCCTCCGGCGATTTCTTTTAGTTGACTCAAAGGGATATTGCGTCCTTCTGCACACCGGCGGGTGAATAAATCATATCCATCGTTTACCGTTTGCTGAATCAATGCTTTTTCTTCTTCATTAAGAGGTCTGTGAAGAGTTCCTAAATCGGAAAGTCGATTGGTTTTTACTCCGTCCCAGTGTAATCCTAGTTTATTGGTCAGCAGTTCAGATGCGTCTGGAAACATGCCGAAGATTCCGATAGAACCGGTAAGGGTGGTAGGAGAGGCTATAATCATATGGGCCGGACATGAGATATAGTATCCGCCTGAGGCTGCATAATCTCCCATTGAAACTACGACTGTTTTTTGGGCTTTGAGTAAAGAAACCTCTCGCCATATCTGTTCTGAACCGTATGCACTTCCTCCCGGTGAGTTGATGCGGAGTACTACCGCCTTTATTTGTTCGTCTTCGCGGAGTCGACGCAGGTCTTTTGCCATTTTTTCGGAATTGATTCCTTCACCGTAATATCCTGTGCCATTGTCAATTTCCCCATACGCATAGTAAATGGCTATTTCGTTGTTCTTTTTTGGGGATATTGGTAAGGATTTGACATGAATCATTTCGTTGAGGCTTAAAGTGGAAAGCTTATCTGTTTCCTTACATCCTACAAGTGATTTCAGATAACTTAATACTTCATCTTGATACATGAGGGTATCTGCTAATCCTTCTTCTATATAGCTGGAAGTTGCCTGGAAATCCATGTTCTTGTTTGCAAGTGAGTTCAGTTTTTCAACTGTCAGGTTGCGTGAACTGGAAATATCGGATAGTAAATCCTTCCATATCGACTGGATATATTCTTTTGTCTGATGGCGGTTTGCTTCGCTCATTTGGGTTTGTGTGAAAGGCTCTACTGCTGATTTGTAGTTGCCTACGCGGAAAATCTGCATGTTTATGCCGGCTTTCTGAAGTAGTTCTGTAAAAAACAGGGTTTGTGCTGATAATCCGTGCCACATGATATGCCCTGAAGGATTGATGATGATTTTATCGGCTGTACTTGCCAGATAGTAGCCTCCTTGAGTGTAGGTCCCGCTGTAGGCTATGATGAATTTTTCAGTTTGTTTGAAGTCTTGTAAAGCGTTGTGTATGGCTTTAAGTGAGGCTGGTGGATAACTGAATGATTTGAAGTTAAGATAGATTCCTTTGATTCGGTTGTCTTCTTTCGCCTTTTTTATGGAGCTGAGTATGTCGTCAAGCCCATAGGTGGTAATGTTTTCACCTAATAGCTGATCTATTGGGTTTGGAGTATAGCGTTCCACGAGATTACCTTCTATGTTTAAAACAAATATGGAGTTCTCTTTCACTGCTGTTTCTGCGCTTGAAGAGGTGATGAGGCTGGTTATGATTCCAAAGCAAATGATGGAGCAAACGAATCCTGCAATGAGAATGCCTGTAAGGGTAGCTAATATCGTTCGGAAAAAATCTTTCATGGTTGTTGCGTTTTTAAGAAAAACAAAGTTATTCTTTTTTGGCTGAAAAACAAAGGGTCGTTTAAGTTTCTTTGGGCTGAGGATGTTTGTGAGAATATGAACTGGGTATTTATTTTTGAATAGGCTCTTTTATGTCATTGTGGAATAGTGGAGTATCTTGCATTTTTACTGGTTGGGTATGGGGAGCCTTGCGGGATTTTTCTATCTCTTATCGTTCGTGGATATTTGCCTTGTCGTTGCTGTGAATCTGTTTTGTCGTTTGGGTGAAAACGGTTAGGTGTTTATTTTCTCTTTCTTTGGTAACTGAAGTGTATTTATTTCATCATCCCCGAAAACAGTTTTTGCAAAAATTGCCTGCATCCTGCATTTTTTTGAATTTAATTTATTGTTTATGATATTGTTACCCAGTGCAGGGTGGCGTGTAGGACGGTGTAGGGCTCAGGGTTTCCCTGCACACGCCCTGCACTTTTCCTTATGCTGTGGAGGGGAAAGTAGAGTTTCAGGCTGTTTTTAAATAGCCTTTGATTCCTGTTTTTCGCCTTCTCCGCCTGTGTTTTTCTGTCTTCTTCCGT